>JAFUJQ010000108.1 GCA_017473705.1 Bacteroidales bacterium
ACGCCAGCACAACCACCACAAGAGGATTCCTGATGCGTTCTATGACTCGATCCTCCAGACTGCCGACAGGGTGATGAGGGATGACTCGCAGCCTTTCAACATGAGAATGACCGCCGGCATCGTCCTGATGAACACACAGCTGGGCCTGCGCTGTCTGGAGATCCTCGCACTCGAGAAGGACTGCATCCATGAATACAACTGCGGGGACGGCCTGCGTCGGTACTTCACCACCTATAACTGCATCAAGGGGGCAAGGGCTGACGTAGAGGTCATACAGGTCAAATCCATCTGCACTCCGTTACTTCTTGAGACCTGGAGTTACATGACCAAATTAAGGAAGCAATCCCCTTACAGCGAGCAGTCGCGGTTCCTGTACACACTGGATATTGTACAGAAATCAAACAAAGCCAGCGAGCTGCCGCCCGTCAACAGAGACACGTTCGTAAGACAGTACAAGATGTTCTTCGGGTCATACCTTAAGAGCGAGATCGAGCAGGATTGGAAAGGGATTGATAGGGTCAAGCTTCCCATCCGCACGGACAGGAACCTTTATTCCATCCCAACCATCCACAACTTCAGGGTACATTTTGCCACCTCGCTATATGCTCAGGATTTCCCTCTGGACTTGATTGAGAGCATCATGAGCCATACGCCTCAGAGCAACAGCTTCGATTCATACTACGCTGTCGATGACGAGGAGTTCAAAAGGAGCAGAAGGTCCAAGCAGACGAAGGGCATGTCCGGCACAGACACAGAAGACGAATTTGACACATTTATAGAAACACTAGGAGAGTAGGACTATGAACACTATTTATAAAGAAGGCAAGGAAGAGCTCAGGGCCCGTTTACGACGAGTCCTCACGGGCTGTGGGGTAGATCCTGACATCCTGGACTATAAGCAGCTGCAGAGTGCTGACAGACTGATAACAGTATGCGAGGCCCGTCTGGCACAGATTCACGAGCACGAAGAGTCCATTGCTTCGCTCAAGCCGACCAAATCAAGCATCGCTCAGGAGGCCGGATTAAAGCGTACGACAATTTCGGAGTCGCATAACATCGCGCTCCTTAAGATATATGACACCTTCTTTCCGAAGAAGATTGAAGAGTGCGTTCCCGTAACTGAGTATGAAGCTCTGAAGAGCAGAAATGCCGAGCTTCAAAGGATGGTTGATGCTCACGCCATTACTCAGACCCGTCTTATGACTGCCATTGAAGACAAGAAGAAGCTGGAGTCCAAGAGCCAAATGCAGGCCGAGTCCATCAAGAACCTCACCAGGATCATCAACGACCTGAAGCAGAGGCACCTTGAAGAAACCGGAGAAGAACTTGACATCAATCTTTCTCGCATCTTCAAGGAGTCAGAAGAAGAGGAAAGAAGCGGCAGAGTCATTCCGTTATCGATAGTCCCTCCATCGGGAATAAAGAGTTAAGTATCAGAGGTCTTCGGGCCTCTTTTCTTATGTCTGATTCTTCAAAGGAACACTATTTTTTAATGTTAACGC
>JAFUJQ010000058.1 GCA_017473705.1 Bacteroidales bacterium
AAAAGCTAAAAGGTACACACTTGAAACACTCCTACCTCTGAATGTTTCATACGACAGTGATCACGGATTGACGCAGGAAGATGTCGATATGGTCAATTCGCTTGTAGAGGTAATAGAAAGCACTCGTTCAAAGCATACTCCTAAGATTGGAGATAGAGTTGTCTATACGCAGAAAGGCGGAGAATATCATCCTCATGGTCTGATAGAGAAGAAACACGAGGACAAATTCTATGTCTGCCTCGACCCGTTTATTCCGTTTGTATGGGAAAGCGACACTGCCATCAAAGTGGATGTCAGCGGTGGCCCATTCTATCACGCAGATGCCGACAAGTTCAAGTTCGTCGGCTGGGCTGAAGCTGATTTCAAGGAATGGGGACACTGTGGAGCAACAGCAAACGGAACCGTCAGATTCAAGGCTAAAGTTCCTCTATGGGCTTATTCCGAGCCAAATCCCTTATACGGAGATTTCACAACCAAAGATTGGAAGAAGATCACTTTGCGTAAGCGTAAAGAGGGTAATCTGTACGACTCGATGCAGATTGCATTCCGTGATGAATATGAATTGCAGGAGTATGTGAAGGACCACAACGGAACGATATTCACCTGTTCCGATCCTACTTTGTTCGTTCTATGGTGCTACAAGCGTCAGTTCGAGTTCCTCCCTCTTGACGAATGGAACAAGATAGATATCGAAGCCGTAGAGCGTAGGTTGTCATACCGACCAGAGCAGGTCAAGATAGTCAAGAATAGCGAGAAGCATATCACGACCTACTATCGCATCAAACAGCAATCAGATAATACTAACCTTTAACACTAATCATTATGCAGACAATATCAGCAACATCAACAGGTCACACCGACCTGCTATCAGGTATCTTGAAGGTACAAGTGAGAAACGAGGAGAAGATTACGGAGCAAGACCGTATCTATTGCCAGAATCAGCAGGACGAGCTTTACAAGACGCTCGACCAGATTGCCTGGTGGTACAACATCTTTAAAAGAGAAGCCGAGAAGTATGAAGGTAAAATCAAACTCAAGCACGAGCCGAACGGTAAGATTACCACAAGCAGCTATGACCTCCACTATCGGTACAATAACGATGAGAAGGATTATACCCATCACGAGTTTACTCCTTTCAAGAACATCAATGAGTTGGTGGATAGTCGTCATAACGCTATCAGGAACTTCATCAGTCGCATCATCGGCTATTTCAACAACACCTACAGCGTCTCTGTTGAAGCACCAAAGATTGATGAGAAGACTCTGCCGATAGACTTCCGACCTGTATATAACACCTATGTAGATGTGGTCATCGAACATCTTGGAGGCAAGAGTTTCCGAGATACTGCCGAGGAAGAACTTATCAAGCGGTTCCTCAATACGGTCAGACCTTCATGTTGGAGTAAGGTAAAACCCGAACAGAAGAAGGATAGAATCATCTTCCCCGATATTGTTACTTGGGATTCGATTCACTATCAGTATTACAAGGAATATGACTTCGAATATGACTCTGACCGTAAGGTGAGTCAGTTCTGCGAAGGTATTGCCTTTGGTGCAGACGATGTACTCTGTGGAAGTATCGAGATGATTATGGGGCTTGACACCCGTAATGTAGATATTTCCCGTTGGTATGACCTGACCACCACCAATGCCTTGAACATGAAGTTCTATGCCAATGGTCGTATTGATGTCAAGTTCAAGGACAGTGCAACTGCCGAGAATTGTTTCAAGCGACTGCGACTGAATGAAATCAAACTAAGAGACGAGAATTGATGACCACACGATATGTATGACACTCCGTAGGTACTGCCTGCGGGGTGTCTTTCGTTTTTATCCACTTCAATCATTACAGCCATGTATGCCATCATACCACAACAGATACCGCAAGGCAAGCGTGCAGAGATCAACGAGAAGATTCTCTTTGCCATCAACTCCGGTAAGGATATGATTCCTGCGGAGAGTATATACAACTGCTATACGGGTATCGGAGGACTGCACAACCTCAAGCAGTCGGACTTCGCCAGCTACCACGAGTATGCCGAGGCAAAGAAGG
>JAFUJQ010000109.1 GCA_017473705.1 Bacteroidales bacterium
ATGTCATATCCGAAGTGTTCGCTCCAAGTGACGAAATACTCCCTTTCGTTCTCGTCGAGCCTTTCCATGGCATCGCGTATCTCGAAGAAGTTGGGACATATCCACTCTCGGTTTATCAGCCTGTCGGGTATGTTCTCCCATCTGGTATATCTGTACTCCGGTTCCTCTTCTTCGGGAAAGAGGTCGGAGCAGGCACAGAGGAATTCTCCCATGTCGCTGTAGTCGGACATCTGTACCCAGTAGTCCTTGTACTCTTTCCCGTCTAAGATATGCTGCGTGGTTACGGCAACCTCGGCATTGTTCAAATCCATATTTTCCATAGACTTTCTGTTTAACTTGTTACTCGCTGGCTTCCCCAGCTAATATGTATCTTACCCTCGCTGTCCGTAGATCGTATCAGCAGGCTGTCGATGACCGACATGGTGATGTCGAACTCCTCGAAGATTTCCGACTGTTCTTTCACTTCGCCCGTCTTGATAAACTCGTTGAGACGCTCTTTGGTAAGTACCAATGCCATCAGGTTCTGCTCCACAGAGTCTTCGTAGGTGACATAATGCACATCCTTCATCTCCTTGGAGTCGAGGCGTATGAAGCGGAAGTAGAACTGCTCCATCTTGGGTATGTTCCATTGCAGCGACTCCAGTATTACATCGTTGCAGGTAGGTATGTTTACCGAACTGCTCAGGCTCTGCTGCGTGCATATCAGTATGCCGTTGATGGTGGAGTCGAACTCCGTCACGATGCTTTGACGCTTCTTGAAAGCCACATCTCCCTTCACGACATATATCGGTCTGTCGGGGAAGCGTTCGCGGATATAGTTCTCATAGAGGTCAAAGGCAGCAAGGGTGGTACAGCCGATGGCTACCTTGCCCGGTATCTTGCGTATCAATGATTCTATGTATCGTGTCTTGCTCGGATAGTCATCACCGTAGTATCCCGATATGAGGTGTGGTACCGAGCAAGCCTTGATAAGCAGCTTTATCTGTCGCATAAGCCTCAGTCCTGCATCCTTTTTCGTATCACCCGTGCTGTTGTAGTAGAGTTCGCATATACGGCAGAATTCCTCGATGATGACACGATAGGCCTCGTGCTCGCCCTCTGAGGGGCTTACAGTATGTGTCCGTATCTTGTATTTCTCACCTGCAAAGTCTCGGAACTTACGGGTGATGATGGTCTTGCCAATGAGGTCGAAGAGTTCATCCTTGTTATAGACATCCTGATTCTGCTTCTCTATGCCGAATACTGTAGCCTTACCCGGACAGTGGCAGGCTCGGAACAGCACATGACCTCTGAACGCAGGGAAAGGCTCTCCGCAATGGAGATTCCTTTCACACTCTATCTCCTTATCTCTGTTCTCGTGGTAGATACTGCTGCACCAACAGGTCATATTGACCGAGTTGTTATAGAGCAATTCAAACTGGCTGTATAGCTCTGCGATATTGTTACGGGTAGTTGTTCCCGTATCGAGAATCTTGTATTTGAGTCTGCGGAACACTGCCAGGATATGCTTTGTGCGTTGCGATGATGGGTTGGTAATCTCGTCAGACTCATCGAATACAAGGCATAGTTTCCTTGACGATAGTTTCACAAACCGCATAAGGTCGCGTTTGAGCTTACCGACCATAGAGGTGGATAGCAGCAGGAAGATACCTCTCGGCACATCTTCAAGATCCTTGTATGTGCGTATCACTCTGTATCGCTCCTTGTTGATGGCGAGGAACGGAGTCCAGGTCATATTGGTGGCAATGGCAGGGGCAAGTATCACCACATTGCGTACCTTGCCATATTTGAGCAGATATTTGGCTCTG
>JAFUJQ010000110.1 GCA_017473705.1 Bacteroidales bacterium
GGGAAATGTCCCTGTTGGAGAAAAAGAAGAACCGTCATTCTTCCATACCTAACCCATCCAACCAAATGGCTGTGGAGGACATCAAACGTGTGCAGGAAGTCATTGCCCGTGAAAGCAAGCAGTTGGTCTATACGCACTATAACCTGATTGTGTGCTGTGATAAGGATACTGACCTTCAGAAACCAACCAACTATCTGGAGAACAGCTTTGGCAGAATGGGTATCCATATTTCCAAACGAGCCTATAACCAGCTTGAACTGTTTGTCAATTCATTCCCGGGAAACTGCTACGGCATGAATCCTGAATATGACCGTTTCCTCACTCTAAGCGATGCTGCCACTTGTCTGATGTATAAGGAACGCATCCAACACAGTGAAGAGACACCACTGAAAATCTACTATACAGACCGCCAGGGCGTGCCTGTAGCTATAGACATCAGCGGAAAGGAAGGCAAGAACAAGATTACGGACAACAGCAATTTCTTCTGCCTCGGTCCATCTGGTAGCGGAAAGAGTTTTCACATGAACTCTGTTGTCAGACAACTGCATGAACAGCATACGGATGTGGTCATGGTAGATACTGGTAACTCCTATGAAGGACTTTGTGAATACCTCGGCGGCAAGTACATCAGCTATACGGAAGAACGCCCCATCACCATGAATCCGTTCCGCATCAACATGGAAGAGCTGAACGTGGAAAAGGTCGGATTTCTGAAGAACCTGATATTGCTCATTTGGAAAGGCTCACAAGGGACTGTCACCAAGACGGAGGAAAGACTGATTGAGCAAGTCATCACTGAATATTATGATGTTTTCTTCAACGGTTTCAACGGCTTCACTCCTCCACAGCGTGAAGACTTGCGTAAGAGCCTAACCATTGATGACCGTAACAACAAGGAAAAGGCGAATGAGTCACAGAGTGACAAAGCAATGCGCATTGAAAAGGAAATAGATGAGATTGAACGAAGACGCAAGGAACTGAAAGTAGAAACGCTTTCGTTCAACAGTTTCTATGAATATGCCATGCAACGTGTCCCTGACATCTGTCACGAGAACCATATAGACAATATTGACTATTCGACCTTTCGCTATATGATGAAGGACTTCTATAGAGGCGGCAACCATGACAAGACACTCAATGAAGACTTGGACAGTAGCCTCTTTGACGAAACCTTCATTGTATTTGAAATTGACTCCATCAAGGATGATCCCTTGCTGTTCCCGTTGGTCACCCTCATCATCATGGACGTGTTCCTGCAGAAGATGCGTATCAAGAAAAACCGTAAGGTGCTGGTCATTGAAGAGGCGTGGAAAGCCATCGCTTCACCATTGATGGCAGAATATATCAAATACCTCTACAAGACAGCCCGTAAATTCTGGGCATCTGTCGGTGTTGTGACACAGGAGATACAGGACATCATCGGCAGTGAAATCGTCAAGGAGGCCATCATCAACAACTCCGATGTGGTGATGCTGCTTGACCAGAGCAAGTTCCGTGAACGATTTGATGGAATCAAGAGCATTCTTGGCTTGACGGATGTGGACTGCAAGAAGATATTTACCGTAAACCGTCTGGAGAATAAGGAAGGACGCAGTTTCTTCCGTGAAGTATTCATCCGTCGTGGTCAGGTCAGCGGAGTCTATGGTGTGGAAGAGCCGAGGGAATGCTATATGACCTATACAACGGAACGTGCCGAAAAGGAAGCCCTCAAGCTTTACAAGTCAGAATTGGGATGTAACCATCAGCAGGCCATTGAAGCCTATTGTCGTGATTGGAAACTGTCGGGTATCGACAAGTCATTGCCGTTTGCCCAAAAGGTCAATCAGACCGGACATGTACTCAATTTAAAATCCAAAAATTAAAGCCATATTCAGA
>JAFUJQ010000111.1 GCA_017473705.1 Bacteroidales bacterium
CCCAGAATTTACGGGCTGTCTTGTAGAGGTACTTGATATATTCTGCCATCAACGGTGAAGCGATGGCTTTCCATGCCTCTTCAATGACCAGCACCTTACGGTTCTTCTTGATGCGCATCTTCTGCAGGAACACGTCCATGATGATGAGGGTGACCAACGGGAACAGCAAGGGATCATCCTTGATGGAATCAATCTCAAATACAATGAAGGTCTCGTCAAAGAGGCTGCTATCCAAGTCTTCATTGAGTGTCTTGTCATGGTTACCACCTCTATAGAAATCTTTCATCATATATCGGAAGGTCGAATAGTCAATATTGGTTATATGGTTCTCGTGACAGATGTCAGGGACACGTTGCATGGCATATTCATAGAAACTGTTGAACGAAAGCGTTTCTACTTTCAGTTCTTTGCGTCTTCGTTCAATCTCATCTATTTCCTTTTCAATGCGAATAGCTTTGTCACTCTGTGACTCATTCGCTTTATCCTTGTTGTTACGGTCATCGATGGTCAGGCTCTTACGCAAGTCCTCACGCTGTGGAGGAGTGAAGCCGTTGAAACTGTTGAAGAAGACATCATAATATTCGGTGATGACTTGCTCAATCAGTCTTTCCTCCGTCTTGGTGACAGTTCCCTGTGAGCCTTTCCAAATGAGTAGTATCAGGTTCTTCAGGAAGCCGACCTTTTCCACGTTCAACTCTTCCTTGTTGATACGGAACGGATTCATGGTGATGGGGCGTTCTTCCGTATAGCTGATGTACTTGCCACCGAGGTATTCACAAAGTCCTTCATAAGAATTACCAGTATCTACCATGACCACATCCGTATGCTGTTCATGCAGTTGTCTGACTACAGAGTTCATGTGAAAACTCTTTCCGCTACCAGATGGACCAAGGCAGAAGAAATTGCTGTTGTCCGTAATCTTGTTCTTGCCTTCCTTACCGCTGATGTCTATGGCTACAGGCACGCCCTGACGGTCTGTATAATAGATTTTCAGCGGTGTCTCTTCACTGTGCTGGATGCGCTCCTTGTACATCAGGCAAGTAGCGGCATCGCTCAACGTGAGGAAACGGTCATATTCGGGATTCATGCCGTAACAGTTTCCTGGGAATGAGTTGACAAACAGTTCAAGCTGGTTGTAGGTACGTTTGGAAATGTGGATACCCATTCTGCCGAAACTGTTCTCCAGATAGTTGGTTGGTTTCTGAAGGTCGGTATCCTTATCACAGCACACAATCAGGTTGTAGTGCGTATAGACCAACTGCTTGCTTTCACGGGCAATGACTTCCTGCACACGTTTGATGTCCTCCACAGCCATTTGGTTGGATGGGTTAGGTATGGAAGAATGACGGTTCTTCTTTTTCTCCAACAGGGACATTTCCCTTTTCTGGTTCGGCATGAATATCATCTGATTGTAGATGACAGTCTCAGCAGCCGGTATGCTGTCTATCAGTGAGAGCAGGTCAACGGGCATACTGGTATTGTTTACCTCAATGTTCGTGAAAGGTCGCACGAGACCGGGCAGATTGACGCAATCCACATCCACAAGGGAATAGACCTTGCACTTCTTGTTTCCCATGCCGATACATTCTTCATCAACCTTGAAGTTGCTCATGGATATGGTCTTGTCACGGAAATTAACCGCAAAATAGCGGTCAACATAATCAGCGGCTTCCTCTTTGGTGAGAAAACGGACACTGACACCTGCATCCTTCAACTGGTCCTGTACCTTGCGTATCTTGACAAGGAAATCTCTCCATTTCTTGTTGTCAAAGGAGAACAGACGGCTTCCTTTGGATTCCTGTGTTACAGTCAGATAAGTAACGCTATCCGTATAGTGGCGACCTTTGAAATATCCGAAATAGGCTGATGACAGGAACTCACGATTAGCAGAATCCTCCACGTCAAAACGCTTACGGGTAAAGATGTCCTGCTTGTGCAGGGCATATCCTTCACCTAATGTCTGTGCTATGGCATTGAACAGATGGGAGAATTCATAATAGCTGTCGGCATTGGCAGAATACTTCTGTACAGGATTGTCCATCTTCAGAATGGCAGAGTATTCGCCTGTCTTGGTGTAGAGGACACCCACACCGTCAGTATCTTCCACGGAGAAATAGATGTCCTGAAAGATTTTCTTACGCTTGCCTCCTGTACCGAAAGCAGCAACCGATATGGCCATTCCAATCAGCAGGGCGATGAAAAAGAGTATTACATATAACGTCATCTTGCAATTTTATGGGGTTATAAGATTAGTTTTGAGTGTCAGAACAGATAAAACAGTCTGATACGACCTCTGGAATAGGATTTGGAAGCACTTCCGTTGATGATACCTTCCTGCATATCCATCATATAGAAGGAGTTTCCGGAAGATTCACTGGAGGTAAGGTATTCTCCCTGAAACGGAATCAGACTGTCGGGCATCTTTATTTCGCTGTAAGGCTGTAACAGATAATACAGATGAACCATTTCACCCAGTGAGGGGATATAGCTTCCCTTATGGCGTGACAGGACAGAAAGCATCTGTTTGGATGGTTTGAACAATCCTGTGTGTGCCTGGCTGATAGCATCTGTCAGACTATTGTTATCGGAATGTACGACAAGTCTCTCCGTTAATATCTCTCCATAGGTATATCCCAATGCGCAATCGTCGGGATATGGCATTTCGGGTTTGAAAATGATTCTTTCATCTGTATCTGCCGCATTTTCGTGTGTAGGATTTACGATACCTTCTGTACGCTTACCGTCAATTGTCGGGAAAACTTTGCCGCTTGACAAGGTTCTGTTTCCGAATGTATATATCCCTTCTACATCCTCTAAAGCCACTGCCTTGCCATGTCTGCCGTCGGTCTCTATGACTACGCCAATAGATAGGCTGTCTTTCTTCAAACTGATAGTTCCGTCATACTGTAAATAACAGCCTATTCTTACGCTATCAGCTTTTGCCGTGAACGGAACGGATAAGGTTCGTTCGGATTCCACCCAACTGCTTTCTACGTGTAGCTGACCGCCTTTGCCGACTTTGAGGTTCAGCTGTATCAGACTTCCTGCCTGTAGTGGCGGTAAGGTGGTCTTCAAGGCATGGTCACGCTTGTTCACCTTCGCAAAGAGTGTGATGGGAGTCTGCTTTCCCGTGGGCACAAGATGAAAATCATGGTTGCGTCCGTTGTTCAGCAGACAATCGTCTGATTCCGTTGTCAGGATGCCGTTTTCTTTTCTGTTCAACCATTTGCCATGATAGGGCAGGTAGTCTGCTTCGGAGATAAGACTTTCGCCATAAATC
>JAFUJQ010000045.1 GCA_017473705.1 Bacteroidales bacterium
AAAATCTTATCACACCTTGTGTTGGTAGCATATATCTTATTGTTAATCAGCAATATAAAGATACAAAAAGTCCAGCAACTATCCAAAAATAATTGCTGGACCTGCAAGTTCTGAGGGGACTTTTTCAGCGGTCTCCCCTTTGGCGGCACGAGGTTTCATGATTGCACTGATAATCAACGAGTTAAGCGCCAGCGAATATTTAGGGCGTGTGGCCACGGAAAGAGTGGCAGGATGGATGGTAGAGGAAGGAGCGTACGGAGGAGATTAGTGAGTTTTAATAAAAATTTATCAAATTTTAGTAAAGTTTTATTGTTTTTCGATAAAAGTATATATATTTGCATATCGATTAACAATAAAACGGATTGAAACATGAAACTTAGCAAAGGAATCCAGAGGCGTACCATCGCCTATTTTACGGTCATCACGATCATTCTGGTCTTCACGACCATCTCTCTGACCATGACTCTTCCCCAGGGTCTGGAGCACAGGCATTGGAGAAATGCCGTAGGCAATGTCACTATCGGTGAGGTGACTACATTGTGGGAAAGCGTCACCATCACTCCGGAGGCTGATGAGGACGCGATCACATTGGCACGTGGCGAGAACGGAGAAGCCACTGTCAAGGGAATGCCTCTACAGCTGTTTGTATATGGCATAGGAGAAGATTTCCAGATGCCAGAGCATTGGGGATTCGGGGCGAGCAACGCGATGCGTGTCGCAAGCTACTGTATGAGCATACTTATGATCATATGTTTCATATGCATCGTGATCAGCACCATCAGAGGTTTCCGCAACGGGCTGTATTTCAACAGGCTGCAGGTGGCGCTTCTGCGCTGGAGCGCGCTGATCAGCTTCCTGCTTGCCTTGGCAAACGAGTTGTGCATAAAGTTCAACATGATTGCCATAGGACAGTTATATGGAAAGTCATCCGACATAAAGCTAGCAGCAACTCTTGAAATGGAAATACAGGAAATCCTCATTCCGTTCCTCCTCCTGCTGTTCGCAGAAATCATAAACATAGCCCTGCATCTGAACAAGGAAGAAGCAATGACAATCTAAAACCTGAACCTATGAAAACCAGATTCAACATACTGTGCGCACTTCTTGCCGTAGCAATGATATTCGGCATCGCCATAGACTTCGCCACAAACAGGAAAGCTTTTTCTGTTTCCTTCAATCAAGGCCGTGAGTCCGCCGCTGCATTCGACAGTTCTGCAGAAGGCCCGATGAAGGTCCTAGATAGCAAGGACATGGAATGGTATTATGTCAACATTGTGGCAAAAGACTATCATATTCAGACTGACAGTTTATATAACCACAAGACCGGCAGGTACGAGCATGCAGTCCTTGCAGAAGCGGCAGTCAGAACAGACGTGAAGAGCGATGCGGAACAAAAGGCATACACCCTGGCAGGCCCGATCTGCGCCATCACATACATAGCAAGCATCGGATATTTCTGGCTGATGCTCATATTCTGCATTATCGGAGTCAACAGGAATGAATTTTTCTCAGAAGGTCTGGAAAGCAGATTCGCCAGGATGGGAATATGCCTGATCATCGCTTACGTCGCACAATGGACTCTGGAAATATTCGGATATTTCTGGACCAGAAGCCACATATCTCTTGAAAATTATGACATCGTCATAGATGGTCCTAACTGCTACTTCCTGTGTTTCGGAATAGGCATGATCATAGTTTCCGAACTGTTCAAGATGGCAAGAGCATATAAGGAAGAAAACGAAATGACAATCTAAAGAAGAGAAGAAATGCCGATCATAGTAAACGTAGACGTAATGCTGGCAAAGAGGAAGATGTCTTCCGGAGAGCTGGCGGACAAGGTCGGGATCACGGCCGCCAACCTGTCCATCCTCAAGACAGGCAAGGCGAAGGCCGTACGCTTCTCGACCCTGGCCGCCCTCTGCAAGGCCCTGGACTGCCAGCCCGGGGACATTCTCGAATACCAGCCCGGAGAAGAAGATGAAGACGAACAATAAACAGACACGAATCATGATAGCAACAATCATTGGCACAACCGTAGGGCTTACCCTCGTTACAATCTGGGCAAGATAGCAGATTCCCCACTGCTTCACTGCCTGTGGCACGGGCTTTGAATAAGACCCGGACGAACTGAATTTCAAATCTTAACAAATAGACAGCAATCTTTCTGATGTCCCCCAACATCAACATAAGATGGTTGATAGGCAGCATAATGATATTTATGCTGCCTGTCGGCATCAATGCCCAGGAGCAGGACCGCGAGCAGGTGCTGCTCGTCGACATAGACTCACTTGTCACAAGGGCTGTCCGCGACAGAATCATAACCAAGGAAGAAAGCCGGGAACTGACCGGCTTCGTCAGGGATTCGCTCCCCGAAGGAACTGATCTGAAGATCCGCGCTCTTGAGCAGATCAGGGACGAGCTCGACGACCGATACGCCGAGATGGTCCGCAACTCCATAAAACTCATTGACGAAGCCGGCTATATCGGCAGCCGGATGCTGCCGGACCAGCTGTACGAGCCTGAAGGCTATGAAAGCCCGCAGGAAAAGCGGCATGCCATGGAGATGGCGGCAGTTGCAGGAGCGGCCATAGACGTCGAAGAGCTGATGAAGCATGTCAAACCGCTGAAGATGAAGCCGTGGCTGCTGACCTCCCTGCGTCTGCTGTTCGGCCGAGGCGTGAGCCAGAGGCCGCGGAGATGGGACTATTACTCAGTTCCCCAGATGGGAGGCGTATACGACATCATCATGCCGGGCGGACAGCCCGACGACAGCTGGCGGGACGCACCGCCGATGTATTATGACCCGCATCCGGACAAGCACTTCAGAAGATAATCACAATTTTCTGTCACATATGACTCTGGTTTTGCATCTTAAAGTGGCTTGACAAATAAACACTGACCCATATGCACTTGACAAAAACCTTCCCCAGCAGATTCATAACCGTTGTCCTGCTCGCCGCAGCCATGGTCTCGTGCCAGAGAATCGAATACGAGTACCACGACGAGTACACATCTGACAAAGAAGAAGACGTTTACAGGATCGTGCAGAACGACCTGCTCTCCGCATCTTTCAGACTGGTAGAACTGACAGAAGTATTCAGCGGCTATCAGGAAATCCGCTCAGACAGAGAAAAGGCCCTCAATTATGTCAAGGGCTTCTTCGACTCCAGCAACTATGTCTATTATGAGTATATGCACATCCACGACTGGGGAAAGATATACCTTGTTGAAGAAGGCATATACAAAGCCTCCCCTGAATATTGGCGTTCATTCTGGATTGCCCTCAACACTCCCCGCCAGGTGCGCATAGAAACGACAGCACCTCATTGTTATTCATTCGCGAGCACAGAGGAAAGCGCCGTATGGGACATAAAGGCGGAAGTGCAGGATCTCACCGTCCGCATCTCGGAACTGACAGTCAGCATCGCGTCGGACACATTCGGCACTGCGGCCATCGAAACCATTGAGCCGATGGAGATGCCGATGTGCAGCAACGGCAAAGGAAAGCTTGAGCCGACATGCGGCAGGATCCGGATCCGTTACCGCAGCAGCTATGCCGACAAGGTGTTCGAAGTGGAGTTCCACGAAGACGGCAAGACATTCATACTGTCGGACGGCACCACAAGAGAGGTCGAGCCGCAGAAAGCATATGGAAGGAACGAATACTGACAAGACTATGAAAAAGATACTTATACTTTTGCTTACGCTTATGCCGATTCTTGTGCATGCGCAGGAAGAGGCAAAGCCATGGAAATATCAGATGCGCTTCGGATGGGGCGGATATCCGGTGACAGAGTCGGTTGCATACACATGGTCATGGTGCGACTGCGGACCAAGAGACGTCAATCTGCAGGACATCTACTGGGACAACGAAGGACCTTTGTATACTACAGGAGCCATCAGCGCAGAGTTCGCATGGCTATATAAGGACTGGTTCACATTCGCATTGACTACGGCCGCAAACATCACATGGCAGAACAGTTTTGACGCCGTAACCGGCCTTCGCAGCGGCACGCAGACCGGAGGTATGCTATACATAGTGCCGGAATGCCGATTCAATTGGGTCAGACGTGACCTTGTCAAGATGTACAGCTCCGTCGGCATAGGCGGTCTAATAGGCAAGGACATGGATAATGACATGGCCATATTGCCGGTATTCCAGGTCAATCCGGTCGGAATCGAAATAGGACGCAAGGTCTTCGGGTTCTGCGAAATCGGCATTGGAATGATGTATACGGGCGCGATGGCAGGAGTCGGATTCAGATTTTAGGAGGACTTGACTATGAGAAGATCGATTATAGCTATGATTGCAACAGGCCTGATTGCATGTTCCTGCACACTGAGCAACGGAAACTCTTCAGGACACACCGCACATAACCTTGAGGAATACACAAGGACAATGTTCGTCAATAATGTAGTCTTCCCTGCCGGAGTCGTCAACATGCTTGTCATGCTTGACCAATACATATCAGCCAGTGAGGAAGACAGGCGAAGCGATGCGTTCCAATGGCACAGGGAAAACATCTTCCACGAAGATGATGTAACTTACATGGTCAGGGGACTCGGCACAGTACACACCTACGGTACTTCCTTCCTGGACCAGCAATCGAACTGGACACTTGATTCCGGCATAGAAGTCACCCGGATCGGAGACAACTGCTGGAAGCTGAAACAGAACTATATATACGATTACAACTACAACAGCACGGTAACATTCGTCGGACAGAATGAAGGCGGGAAAAATGTCTTCACTGTAGAGGCATACAACACGCACGAAGCACAGACTTCCGTATACTCCGACGCTACTGTCAAGGCCACCATCACCACTCCGGAAGGCAGCATGACACTGACTGATCCCAGACCGCTGCATAACTACCACAACAGCAGGCAGAACATTCCGGAAGGCTACGGAGTCTTCAGGCTCGACACTGAACGCCATGGAAAACCTCTGGATTGGGCTGAGCTCAGATATGATCAGAGCGGCAAGACACTGATTTTCAGGTCTAACCTTTAAATTGTAAGCAAAAGTTCTTATATTTGTTGAAATAATACTGCACAGACTTTTTTCTTCTGTTAGGAATTTGGCGATTTTTAAGCTCGAAGGAAATAGGTTAAGTGCTCACGCTTTGCGTGGGCTTGACTTATTTCGTGAGCAGGGTTCGCCAAAACCTCTAACAGCGGATACAGTCAAGACCACGCTTTTATATTATGAAAAAACTCACCTTGATTCTCGTCGCTGCCATAGCCGCAGCTTCCCTGAGTTCCTGCGGAACGGCAGGGCATCTTGCTTCCGGATATGATACGGAAGAAATGCGCAATGTCATGCTTTTCGAGCCGGTCTCTAAAATCGAGACTATCGGAAAGGGAAACATTTCTGTAACGAACGACACCGCCTGTCTTGCCTCGCAGGAGCTGCTGCTTCAGACTCTGATGACATATGACACAGGCATGAACATCAGTTCCACATATACATCCGGAGAGGATGAAGAGATCAGGAAAGGCATTGAATATCTCTACGCGCAGTACCTCAACACAGGATATGGACATGACAGCATGAGCTTCGTGGTGCCAGAAAGCCTCGACAGCATCATAGAAAAGAGCGGCAACCGATACGGAATGGCTGTGTACAGCTATGGTTTTTCCCGCACAGGAGGCAACTATGCAGCAGAGATAGCGAAGGGAGTGGGACTGGCTATTCTCACTTTGGGGACTGTCTATACCGTACCATATAAGGACAAGTCATACATACATGTCTTCATCATAGATTCAGAGCAGAACCGCGTCGCATGGCACAACAACATTATCGGCGCCGACTACAACCCTCTGAAGCCGAAGCATATAGAGAAACAGATCAAACGCCTGTTCAAGCCATTCAAGAACTAAACATATAGACATGAAAAGATTACTTCTTATTATCGTCGCTGTGGCAGGCTTCGCCATCAGCGCCAAAGCCCAGACGTACGGCAACGCCGGAGAGATTTATCTTCTGGATGAGACATTCTACATGGACGGCATGCCTCTCAACGACGGAGAGCTGCGATACATCCTCGGAGAAGAAACATTCAACAATGTTTACCTTCCTGCAAGGAAGAAACTCAGAGGGGCCAATACTCTCGGATACATTGGCGGCACACTCATCGGAGCGGGCGTGGGCCTGGCGGTCGGAGACCTTGTCAGCTCGGCAGTATACGGCTATAAGCTGACAGCACAGCCGTACCTGATATATGCCGGCATCTCCTTAGTCGGTCTGATCCCGACCTTCATAGCCATGGAAATGTCCAGGAACGGCAATGCCGCATACGCCCGCATCGCGGAAACATATAACAAAGACACCGGAAAGGTCATGGAACTGACCCTTGGACCTGCAAAATCCGGCTTCGGCATAGCATTCACATTCTGATAACCCTATACAACGAGTACTGTTTATATTAATGGCAATCACCCTACTTTGTTCTTGCGAGAAAGCTTCATCTGTTTCTGAAAAATATGTCGGAGACTGGGAAGGACTGATATACGCAATTTCCGAAAATGGGGATGATCAGATACTGAGTGTATACAAGATAGTTGAACTGACAATTGAAAAGACATCGTTTCTCTGGAAACCCCTGATGGCTTGAGACTGCAATCTTCAGAATTTCTGATTGACCTCAAGAAGCAGCACATTTCTCATGTCGACGAACTGCGCAACAACCGTCAAGAACATTAAGCTGGGATTTTCAATCCTTTTGCCATAGTGGCGTGACATAATAAGCGGCTATTATGTCACGCCGGTGGGTGAATCAAGCAGAATACGGGCAAAAAGAAGAGCGGCGTGACATGAATTGAATGTTCCATGTAACGCCGCACACTGCTAATATAAATTTGTATATATTTACACAGACAAATCGGAATTTTTATAATGAAACGAATAGCAAATATACTATCGGTTCTGGCATTGCTGGTCGCATTCTCGCACAATGTGAATGCAACCAGACAAGTCCAAGACATCATCATAATTGACAAGGTAGAGCATGGACTGAACAAGGTTCTTCTTTACCAGCTTGATTCTGTTACATATGATGCCCTTGGAAAGAAACTTGAATTCGATAAATCCTCATTCTCCTTTAACTGGAGGGGACATGTTTCCACTTTTGAAGTCAAGGGCAAAAAACTATATCTGAATAGTATAGCAACATCTAAGGTGCACACAGACTTCAATGGTCTGTTGGATCAATATAAGGACAGTAAAGGCAGAGTCTTCGCGTCATGGATTTCAGATACACTCATATGCGGGACAGGAGATCTCCTCCAAATTGAATCGGATGGACTTTTCGCAGTTTACGAACAGGAGACTGAACTTGTTGTCGAAGCCGGTGTCGTCGTTTCATCACGCACATACACCAACAGAATTCGGAATACTCCAGGCACTGTTCATTTTGAGAATATCCGATACCAGATGCCCAAAGAATTCCGCTATGATAAGTTTTCTGAGGTGAAGGGGCGTGTTACTGTACAGTTCAATGCCTCTGAATTCAATGATGAAGGAAAAATAACAGATTGGGATATAACCATATTGAGATGTCCAGAGAGCCTGCCGGAAAATCGAAAGAAAGAAATCATTGATGAGGTTACGAGAGTCTTATGTCTATATGATTTTCAGACCTTCATGCGTGACGGGACATGGTACTGGAGAACGACAAGAAATGCTCAACTGAATTGGCCATTGATATTCAAATAATAAATTTACTATGAAACGGATTATTCTATTAATTATCAGCACGTTTGTCTTGTCTATTTCGTATGCGATAGGACAAACTCATAATGAAACCACATCTGAGGATACAATCAAATCATTCCTCACCAAGATGTACAACGATAAACTGTACGAAGACTATGACTTCCTGCAGAAGCATTGTTCGCCTGAGCTGCTCCAGAATCTTCAGGATGCATATCCATACGACTCGGATGGTCCGGCATATGCCACATGGCTGTTCAGAAGCAGTCTGCAGGACAGCAAACCTGGCTCGGATGGCAAGACCATGATGCTGGATATCAAGGCTGACGGTGACTGGTATGTCTACACTGCCTTGGATATGGGCTGGAAAGTCACAAACAGGATCAAGGTGATCAGCAAAGACAGCAAGATCATCATTGAAGACATGGACCTCACCGCAGAATGGGCCAAGGCATTCGTGAGAAATTCATATCTATATCATTGGCATAAGACTCAAGATGTAGATTCTACCGTTATGAAGTTTTGTGAGCTTGTAAAACACTTCATGCCAGATATTCATCTTGATCCTTCTGCAATCAAGGCATACATCATGTCAGCAGAGAAGGAGAATATAGCAGAGGGAGAGGTGTTTTTTAATATCGATTTTGCCGGTAAATATTATACTCCGCTTTGCAGCTGTGACATTTACCCATACATGAAAGGGCAGATGAGTGAAGATACCCTGGTTGCTTTTTACAAAGTGTACGATTCATGGAAGACGGACTTCAAGACCACCCTAAGAGCAATTAAGGATAGATGTTATAGAGAAATATCACTTGAACTGTACGGCAACGACCACGACATAATTGGAAATCGTGAGATTGTCAAATATCTTATAAAGACAGAAAATCAGGGTGCAGATGCCTTTGCACAGGATACAAAACATGCAGATCCACGTTATATGGAACTTGACGAGCATCCGACATTCAAGGGTGGCGGTCCAAATAAATTCGCATCGTGGGTTTCAACTCATGTCATGTATCCGAAGGATGCCAAGAATGCCGGTGTAGAAGGAACTGTCATGGTTTGCTTCGTAGTTGATACGGACGGTAAGATTGCAGATGCACATGTCCATGAAAGTGTTCATCCGTTGCTTGACGCCTAAGCTGTCAGAGTCGTCATGAAATCTCCAAAATGGAAACCTGCCAAGAAGGATGGTAAACCTGTAAGGGTAAGCTATACCATGCCGGTAATGTTCTATTTCAGCAATTAAGAACCTCTTAGCTAAGTAGTTAGATCTTGAATTTGACAGATAAATCGGAAATTTAAGTTTATGAAAGCATTACAGAAAGAGACTATCAGCTTTGCTATAGCCGCATTCATCGTATGGGCCATCGTAGAAGTTGTCATCGACCTGCTTACAGGTGTTCCCATTAGCGAAATGATGACAGTAAATCATATCATAGTGTATATCGCAGGAGCATTCGGTTTCGCTATACTGTTTACAATATTTGAGATTTGGCGTAACAAGAGAAAGAAGTAAATTCATCGAGACTCATCTGTAAATTCGAATTTACATGTTTCTTACTCTGATTACGGGAATATTTAATTTATTCGCTAGCCCAGACTTATCATATAAGGAATTTGAAAAATGGGTGGATTGTTCATTGAATACAGAACTGCCAAAAGATGTTGTGGCATTTTGCTTCAATCTCTATGATGATGGCAATGGACAGTGGTCTGTCGAACTTGTTGGAACTTCTAGTTTTGACAAGGATGACAGCGATTGGGCTTGTAATGAAGTCTTTGATACTCGAAACAATCCATTGAAATGGAAGTATAAGGGATCATGGAAAAATGTACTCTCATCTGTTAGATCTCATTTAGAGACATATATGAAGATTGGGAAACATGCTTCAATGTTGAGCAGTCAACAGGGTATCGCACTCGGCTTTGTTGATGGTGAATTGATTATACTATAAATTTAACAGGTAAATAAATTTCAGTTTCATTTATGACAAAGAGAATCACAACGCATTTCGGCGATCTGTCACTGATAGATCTCATGTATGCTATATATGAAGAAGATTGCGCTGTACTTGTTCTGGTTACGGCAGGATACATTGACGGCACTCCGGAAAATCAGACAGATCTTCTTGACAAGATGGAAGGTTATCTCAAGCATATACGGTCAGAACAGTTTCGAAGCGATTATCCGCAATCCACCATATACCTTGACGTTACATTTGAAGAAAAACCGCATGTGCTGATCACTGACCTGCTTTATAAATGCACGGCTTGGTGCAAAGACAATGGAGCAGAATTAAGATTCAAGATTGGTGAAGATTATTATAGATTCAGTTAAATTCGGCTTGATTCGACATGAAAAGGATCCTTATAATAGGCACAATCCTTCTCCTATGCTTTGGATGTAAGGAAAGCAAGACAGATTGGAAGGCAGTGTATGATTCATTAAACGATGATTATGCTGAGTATAGCCGCAGTGATTCAGAGGAGGCCTACAATAAGGTCATAAGCAAATGCGACTTGCTGATCGAGTCCTCTCCTGAGTTCAGGAATGCTGCATTGATGATCAAATCAAGTGTTCTGGCATTTTCATATCAATATGACGAAGCCGTGAAAGTTGCGGAAATGATACCGGACACGGCTTCAGTATTCTATATGTTCCGGCCTAAAAGCGTTTACATCAACGAATTGTTGTTAGCGAAAGCGGAAAGACTTGATCAAGAGGACAGCGTCAAGATATACAATGGTAAGATCGCAGCAGAATTAGAAATCTGGATTTCCGAAAGGAAAGATTCTCTGTATCACGCGTTGACCCTGCCGATGGAGACTCCTGTAATCCGTAATCAGCATATTGTTGCGTTCATATATTATCTGGACCATTTAAGTCATGATGAAGTAAAGTCAGCCATTAAGAACTTGGTGAACGATATGCATCTGAATAAAGTTCGCAATGAAAACACAGATGCTTATTTCGCTATATTCTATGAAATATTCCTTCCGGAATATACCGAAAAAGACTGGGTTCTTTTTGTAGAGGCGTTTCCAAAATCATTTGATGAATTCATAAACCTATATGGATATGACGGTAATGAGATGTCACTATTGTATCACGAAGCATATGATCACATAGCTTTTCTTTTCAGTGATGACAGGATACTCGAACCAGAATGTCTTGAAATGCTTTTGAAACTCACGCATGGCTTTTACTGGCAGGCTGATGCAGCCACATATTTACACATGCATGTAGAATCAATTCTGAAAGCTCACCCTGACTTCATCTCGGCTTTTTTGAAGGATAAGGATGATGACTTGGTAAAGGACTTCCTGAAGTGCGCCATTGCCACTTGTCATCCGGAACCGGACAACACGGTCTACTATAATGAGTATCTGAAATTAGTCGAGTTGTACGAAACTCGCTCCCCGAAAATAGCAAGGCTCCTCAAAGCAGCCCATGCGGAGCTGATGGAAGAATGGTGTGAATAAAGATGTTTCTTAAAATTCAGTCATGAACGTATCTCTTAAAATAATACTTGCTGCTGTAATCGTCTGCTTATGTCAGAGAAGTCTTTGTGCGCAGAATATTGATGAAAGTTTTACATCAGATGCTCCAGACAGTATTGCAATAGGAGATACTTTTACTGTACGATATAGTCTGGCTCTGAAGTATCTTGAACGCTACATGACACCGTCATTTGAAGGCTTTGACTTCATTGACATGGACTATGAAATCGCAAAAGGAAGCTGTACTTTCATTTATCGTCTGAAGGCCGAAAGCATCGGACTCATGCATCTTCAACCGATGCGGGCAATAGTAAAAGGGAAAGAGGTGCTTTCGCAAAGCAGGGATATATACGTATGTCCGGATGATAAAAACAGGTTTCTTGCGGATGTCGTAAATTCGCTTCTACTAGACAATAGAATAGCATCTGATACCTGCGACGTTCGTTTTATTTATAATTCTCCTGAATTCACTATTGTTTCAAGCAGTAAAGCACATTGCTTTGCAGTCATCGCTAATGAGGACTATGCATCTTATCTGGACACGCCGATATTGGCTTACGGATTTGAACATGACATTGAGACCCATATTCCTGAATTTCTGGAGTTTCTGGACTGTTACAGACATCAATTGCGACATATTAAGTCTAATGGATTTAATAAGAGCATTTCAGGCGATCAGATATCCCCTCTTCTCAAAAACATTGAATGGGGACAAAAGGCCCCATATAATTCTGAATGCCCCATGGTTGCTTCAGACAGTGTCATGGTACGTGCAGCAGCAGGATGCGGCCCTGTAGCCATAGGACAGATCATGAAGTATCATGGTTTACCAGGTTCAGAAGACCCAGCATCGCTTCTGGCCCGCATAGGATCTTCCACTGAAACCATTTATGGTGCATCAACAACGTCTTCACATAGTCTAAGCTACCGTGATGCTTTAGTTGATTCATTAGGCTTCAGTCCTCAGTGCAGATTGCTGACTTTACCTCAGGATAGACTTGTTGAACTGACCTTAAGTGAGCTACGGCACGGAAATCCAGTCCTTGTCATGAATGACAGTCACGCATTTGTATGTGACGGCTTCAAAAATGACTATCTTCACTTTAATCTTGGCTGGAACGGCATAGGTAACGGTTACTTCAAGGTTTTGAAGTTCCCTTCGGACGACAACAAGAGAGGTCTTTTCCATTCAATCATGTACAAAGTTGTGCCGGATCATTCGAAAGGCAGTGAAAAATCTGTAAAACTGGACAGGAAGACCAGATTGAAGGATGTCCTTACCATTTCGGAAATGGAAACCCTCCATTCACTGAAAGTGACGGGGCGCCTCAATGGGGCAGACATAAAGCTCCTGCGAAGAATGGCAGGCGCTGTGGATGATGGCGATTACATGTCATGGATAGGGTCACTCCAGAATCTCGACCTCAGTCAGGCAACTTTCACAAATGACAAGGAGAACCCCTATCTGCAAGTAAACGCATATGAGTCTAAAGTGAAGCTTTGGCGTGACATTCCGGTTATGTCCTATGGCATGCCTTTAAGGATTGAGCGGCGAGAATATGATTTCACATTTATGACAGAGGATCAGTGGGAGGAAATAATTAAATACAGAATGCATATTGGAGACGGTTTCAGAATTATAAAAGACGGGAACAACTTCATCGTTGAGTATCTGCTTACTAAAAACAAAGTTGCATCCAATATGTTCTCTAATTGCATCAACCTTAAGAATCTGACTCTTCCAGAAAGAATGCCACGTGCCCTTTTTCAGACCGTCCATCACTAAATCGCCTGAAAAACTGTCGGACGGTCCCGAAAATGGTGCATAATCCCCAAAAACAGACAGCGTCCGTCATAAAATCAGTCTTTTTTCTGCCGGACGCTTTCTCTTTTGCCATTAATGACAGATGGATAAAAACGACCAACTGAATCACAAGTATAAACTATTGCTGTTCACATAAATTTATCTAACTTTAGGCTGACAAATCGGGATTTGACTATGAAACGACTGCTGTCTTCAGTTGCATTACTGATCATTTCAAGCTTTGTATGTCTTGCCCAGACTGATGAATCAAGACATGAGATTTCTGTAAGCTATGGCTACATCACTCTACCTCAAGCTGT
>JAFUJQ010000046.1 GCA_017473705.1 Bacteroidales bacterium
ATCTCGAACTCCTGCTCTGCCTTTTTGATTGCCTGTGCATGTGAAACGGTTCCTTTACCAATCAAAACCTTACGCTTATGTGCGACAATCTGACTGTCAAGGGCATCAATCCAATCTTTCATAGTCATCGGATTCATTTCCAAAGCCTGAAACTCCGCAAAGTCCAAGAATCCGGACACAAGAAGATTCAGTCTCTGCAACTCCAACTCTGAAAGATAATTCTTGGCAATCGTCACATCATCCTTGGTCACATAGTTGCCCTTGAAATTGGTCATACCCACAAATGGCTTCTCATTATCCACGCGATTATAGATAACCTCTGCTGCGGTATTCTCATGAACTGCATAATGCAATTTATTCTGTACAGTCGCGAAGAAAGTCTTCGTCATATCACTGCGAGGATCATAATCGACAGCAGTCGCATATATATCCGTCACTTGCTGATAGAAGTTACGCTCACTGCTGCGTATATCCCTGATACGCTGCAACAATTCACGGAAATAACGATTCCCGCCCTGCTTCAGTCTCTCATCATCCATCGCAAAACCTTTCTGGATATACTCATGAAGCCTCTGCGTAGCCCACCTACGGAAACGCACAGCTACCTGAGACTGGACACGATAGCCGAGAGCGATGATCATATCAAGATTGTAGTGGTCTATATTACGCTTCACTTGACGAGTACCCTCAGTTTGAACTAACAAGAATTTCTTGTGAGTTCCCTCCGACAGTTCTTCATCTTTATAAATATTTGCAATATGCGATGCAATATTCTGTTGCGTAGTACAATAAATCTCCGCCAACTGATTCTGTGACAACCACAAATCCTCATCTGCAAATCTCACCGCCACACGAGTGATCTCGTTGTCATCCTGATATAATATGATTTTGTTTTGTTCCATATATTATTGTCTTTACATCTATCACCCTACTTTCTATTAATTGTATTTATAATACCGACCAGCAATGAAGCCCCATCCACAATAGACATCACCCCGTACTTGCTTATGCTATTCTGGCAGTCATTGATCTGACGTTGACATTCCATCACCAGATCATACTCCTGCTGGGTACAATATCCTCTCACTCTAGCATTAAAGGCAATATAATTACTGATCTGATACAGTTCCGTCATCATCGATCGAAATCTGTTTATCTGAACAACATTATATGCCAGCGAAGCGCCATCAACAGCCATCTTCGCTTTCTCATTTCCGATTGCAGCCACCTTCGCAGCCAGGAAGCCAAAGTCAACTAGTTCATTCATATATCAATCTTTATATGGAATATCAGAAGCTGTCACCTTAACATGATCAAAACCAATATGTTTCAAGTATGTTTCCAATGAATACACTGTTCTTGGCATATCATTATTAGGGCCAACGATTATTTCCGTCAGGGCCTCTTTGGGGAAATACTGTTCAATGTAAGGAATAAACTTATTATCCTTGAAGCGGAACTTCCTATCAGCCTCTCCAGCCACAAGAACCAGTCGCACCTCATCCTCATCAACATAAGCTTTATGTTTCAAGGCGGTCACCAATCTCATATATGGATATAGCCGAGCCAACACTTCCTCTTTATTGTCTGCCTTACTCAAAGCTATCAGAAAAAAGATCAATATTATAAGAATCTCATCCTGAGAAACTTTCTTAACGTTCACCTCGCGCAAACAATCACGAATACTTTGCTCGATATCTTCTGTCAGATAGACAGATTTGAGGAACTCTCCCCGAGTGTTTTCTCTTAACAGATCAACATCAAAGCACAATGATACACCGGTTGCATTCTTTGCATACATTCTCCACATCGATAAAGAATCCCGCCTCAATGAGAATGACGACAAGAAATAATCCGACACAACATCCTTTAAATTATCCAGCCCCTTCTCGTCATTAATTTCTACAAAATTGTC
This sequence comes from Bacteroidales bacterium, assembly GCA_017473705.1. Lineage (GTDB taxonomy): Bacteria > Bacteroidota > Bacteroidia > Bacteroidales > UBA932 > Cryptobacteroides. The sequence goes on from JAFUJQ010000046.1 coordinate 1,916, forward strand.
CTCTAATAAATGATACATGAATTCACATCCCGTCTGAATCTCTTTTGTATCATTCATATACAACGCATTCGAAGCCCACAAGCATATCTGCTTTTTTGAATCACACAGGAGTCCATGGAACAATGCTTCAATCGTGGTGTAATGATATACGTACCTCTCCGACACGGGCTTAACCAATTCGCTCACGCACGTATGAAATGCGCTCAGCTGTTCAGATGATGCAGGATCTATTTCTTTCTTGATTAACTCCATTAGATATTTTCTTTAGACGTTTTGGTTATCAAAACAACGAATGCAATTATTCTTCCAAAGAAGCTTTCTTGATTCTTGTTGGGATCGGGAACAACAGGTCAATCTCAGCCTCTAACTGGGCCTGACGGCGAAGGATCTCTTGTTTCATCTTTTTCAATTCAGTTTTACTACAAAGTCTCCTGGCATCCTGCTGTATCTTACTTTCTCCAATAAAACGAATTTCATCTGCCAACTTATCTAGTCTGGCGTTACTCTCAAGCTTTCCTCGCAACTCACACTCCCACACCGTGATCACAGTCCAGCCCAATGCCTCCAGATGCGCAGTCGTCACCTCATCCCGATGCCGGTTCCTCGCAATCTTCGTCTCCCAGAACTCAATATTTGTTTTCGGTTTAGTCGCATAGCGACATCCTTTGTGCCCGTGCCAGAAGCATCCGTTCACCATTATAGCGACACCGTACTTCGGCAGAACAATATCCGGACTTCCAGGCAATTTCTTATTATGCAAGCGAAAGCGAAATCCACGTGCATGCAGCCCTTTCCGAACCAGAATTTCCGGTTTGGTGTTCTTACCACAGATGCGGGACATGTTGTAGCTACGTTGGGTTTGACTTAGAGTGTCGGACATGAAGCAAAGGTAGGGATTTTTGAGATAGTGTCAAGACCACAAAACTATAGATTTGAATTAGCTAACACAGCAGCTTTATCCTTGTCGCTGAGATGTTCAAACATATAATTGATATGTGCCTGATTCATACGCGACACCAAGTCATTGAAGCGATTGAAAAAAGGTATTAGTCGCATTGTTTCCATCACAACCTGACTTTCATTTATTTCTTCGTGCCTTGATTCATACAAGATTGGTAAATCTAAATGTACCTCAGCACTTCTAATCTCCTTCCACCAAGAATCCCTTTTAGATATTTCCTCCAAATCTGTTAAAATCCCTGCAAACTCCCTATCTGGTCCATGAAAGTGAGGTATAATTTCCTGCAATTTAGCAGTATATGACTCTTTTCTAGCCTTTTCAGTAAAACCATAAAGTTTCTTGAAGGACTCGTTCATGTGGACTTTCAATTTCCCTCTTAACAAACTCTTCTCATACATATCAGGTGTATTCATGAAGAGCTTTGTCAAGACAATGCAATCAGCAAAAGCATAGCTCACGAACACACTGACATCACACATAATCTTAGATACCTTGTGATGAATATTGTTCATATCTTGGTAACTTTTGCCCAACTCATACATCCCATCAATCGATTCTGAGAAGATTGATATCATTTCATCTGCAAGAAGATTAAACTTTGAGCGTTCTTCTTGGGATAAGACCTTGTTGTATTGTATATCGCTCGACATATAGCCACACACTTATAAATTTAGGGACAAATATATTAATTCTAATTATAACATAATGTTCCGAGAGCATAATACCTGGACTTCCTTGTCCTATTTTACTTTCCAAGATCCTCCTTCGACCTCATCACCTCCTTGACGAAGGCGAGGCATCTGGTGAGTTCGGAGAAGCGGGTGTATTCGCTGTTCTTGTGGGCGTTGTAGTAGCCGCAACTTATGTTACAGACGGGAATTTCGAGGCCTCGCATCTTCAGCTCCACCACGTCGGTCTTGCCGCCTCGTACCATTTCATAACCGTATTTATGGAGTATGTCCTCCGGGATGAAGTCCGGCGGGCAGAGGACCGTGTCGCCCTTGCCGATGGATACGACGTCCGACGAGCCTTTGCGGTCGCATTCGAGGATGTATGCGACGTCGTTGAAGAACGACAGGTCGCATGCCCTCGCGCCGCGGCATCCGGCCATGTCGCCGGAGCGCTCCTCCTGCACGAACAGGGCCGCCTTCAGTACCGGCTCGCTGTGCAGCAGGTGCAGTATGACCCACAGGCCGTTCTTGTCGTCAGCCCCGCACCCGACCCTGTTCCACAGCCGGTCTACGGCGAACACGTTGTCGCCTTCGACCACAATCTCGCGCTCGCACGGAGAGTGGATCTCGTCCAGATGGGCCGCCACGCATGGGTATTCGTCGGCTGTGCCCTTGGTGATGAACAGGTTGCCGATTTCGTCTGTGGCTATGGTCAGCGGCACATCGCCCAAACGGTCAAGCACGAAAGATTTGATCCTGTCTTCCATCCCTGACTTTGATACGATCTTGTATAGCTGCTTCAGCAGTTCCATCCCTATTCTTCCTGCAGGTAAAGTTTTCTCCAGTAGCCCTTTTCGACAGGGCGTCTGCCGTAGTGCTCTTTGTGCAGCTCATGTGGCTTGCGGGTCTCCAGGTTTCTGTTGAGGACGGTTGCGGCCTGCAGGATCGCCTCTTGGACATTCTTGTTGAATATCATCAGGTCGTATGAAACCGTGATGAGAAGGACGTTTGCCTCGGTCTGGGTCTTGAGGTAGCGGGCGATGTTCTGCTTGCCGACCTTCGGCTGTATCTGATGAGCGTCGGTCCTTATCTGAAGGGTCTCCTCGAGAGTGTTGGAGAAGTCTGCGAAGAGGCGCTTGACTGTCTCCATGTCATTAGGTATGGCACCCTCGAAGTCCAGTGACGTCTCTCCCTTCTCGCCGCCCAGCTCGAAATGGAAATCGTATGGCGAATTCTTCACGATCTGTTCTCCGGCAATGACGACAATCCAGTCGTTCTTGCCGCGTCCCTTCGTGATGTCATCGATAAACTGCTGGAACACAGGGTTTTCGTCGTCAAGGACTGTGTAGAAGTTGCAGCGCAGGTCCGGATTCGGATTTGTTCTGGAGAACAGCTCGTTAGCGACATAGTTGAATCCTCCTAGCTGCGCAATGTGCCAGTCAAAGTAGCTCAGTCCGTTGTCGCCCCTTCCGAGAGGATTGACTATGGTGACTGATGACTCTCTTTCTATATGACATCCATATGCGGTATTGACAAAGAACTGATTGACCACAATCATGTCCGTCTTCGGTCCGTTGCTGATAGCCGCAGCAAGGTTCTTCATGCGAAGGTTATTCGCGCTTGCCACAGCCTTGGTGACCTCCGCATCGGTCAGGCCTAACTCATACTGCAGGTCTCCGGCGCTGATGTTCTTGGCCGGGAAGAAAATGCCTCCGCGCTTGATGCTCTTGACAAGCATGAACTCATTGATCTTCCAGGCATTCTCCTTAAGCTCCTCCTCCTTGGCGTCCTCGTCCATGACCTCGGTGAACGCAGAGCCTATGAGTCCGGCAGGGACGGCGAAAATAGCGATACCGAGCACGCCGATGATGCAAGCGATGATGCGTCCGGTGAAGGTGATCGGGGGAGTGTCGGCGAATCCGCCCGGATCGCCGATGTACTGCGCGAACGCCCATACGACCGATGTCCATCCGTTGTCGTATACCTCAGGCTGGGCGGCATGCTCCACGAAGAAGAGGATGAACGAAAGTATGAGGGTCACGATGGTGAGGAACTGCAGCGACACGACCATCTCCTGCTTCTTCGCTCTGATGGCCCGAGAGAGGATGCTGAACGCCTTCATATACCTGAATATACGCAGCAGACGGGCGATTCTGAGGGCCTTGAGCGCAGCGTAAGGCACTTTCATGAAGAACTGCAGGTAGAACGGATATGTAGACAGTATGTCTATAAGTCCATAGAACGAGAAGCAGTACCTGAGTCGTCCCTTGAAGCCTTTATACTTCTCATCGAGAAGGTCGGCGCACCATATGCGCAGCGACACCTCTATAGTGAAGAAGATGGTAGTGAAATAGTCCACGAAATGCAGCCACTTGCCATACCTCTCGACTATCCCGTCATATGTCGACAGAAAGACCTCGAGGGTCGATATCACAATAAGTCCGATTATGGCATAATCAACATAGTTATGCCACTGCTTTGTGTGCAGGTTGTCATCAAATACACAGTTCAGTTCCCGCCTGAACTGCTCGATCCTGGAAGGTTTAGTTTCGGTCATGTCTATATTACTTCTCCGTGTCCTTTATTCTTTGATCTGCAAATATAGCTATTTTGCAGCTTCAGACTTCCTGTTTATAAGATTCACGACCACCTTGACAAGGATGTCCATCTCGTCCATTCGGCTTTCGGCGATCATCAGGGTCAATGCGACAAGGGTACCGTCGGCGATTCTTTTGGTGCCATCAAGGCGATAGAGTATGCCGTTGTTCTGAAGGAACCATAGGAACAGGGTCGCAGCAATCCTCTTGTTCCCATCGACAAAGGAATGGTTCTTCACGACAAGATACAGAAGCATCGCAGCCTTCTCCTCGACGCTTGGGTAGAGTTCCTGACCATCCCATGTCTGATAGATCTGACCAATGCTGCTATGGAAGGACTTGTCCTTCTCTACTCCAAACAACTGACTCTCCTTGAACTTTTCCTTCAGGCTTTGAATTGCATCCATTGCACTCTCATATGTCGCATGGAACTTCTCCTGAAGGGTAGTATCAGATATTTCAAGGCTCTGATAGTCATAGGCGTCCAGAGTATCCAGGGCATAGGTATAATCCTTTACGACTGCAAACAGTTCTTTGGCCTGCTGTTCAGCCATAATCAGGTTCTGGCCGAATACATTCTCCAACAAGCCCAGGGCACGCTTCAAGTCCTCGTACTTCTGATCTGAAACAACATTCTGGTTAACGGCGTAGCCTTTAATCATATACTGCTTCAGAACAGAGCTTGCCCACTTCCTAAAAGCAGTTGCCTGTACGGAGTTCACCCTATATCCAAGTGAAAGAATTGCATCCAGGTTATAGTACCTTATTTTCTCCTCAGAAACGCCTCTGACGCCACTCTGAGCGGTAATTAAAATTTCTTTAA
>JAFUJQ010000047.1 GCA_017473705.1 Bacteroidales bacterium
AAACGGCCCTCTAAGGACGAGTCAAGGCCAAGACGAGATTTTTGAAAAATCTCCACCCTCCGGGTAGTATTTTCCAAAAATGCCTTGACACGTCCGGACCGTTTCAAAGGAGGCATCAAAAACAGTTTAAGTTCAACCATTAATAGTGTTTTGCTGATGTCTTATAACATAAAACAAAAACTTCAAGACAACATTGATGCTGTCAGAACGATGTTCTGGCTCGTCGAGGAATGTCGTATATCTGAACCGCCGGAACGGGAAGTGCTTAGTAAGTATTCCGGTTTTGGCGGCATCAAGTGTATCCTGAACTACACGAAAGGCAGTTCGGATCTATCACAGTGGGCTAAAGCAGACCAGAGACTTTATCCTTTGGCTATGGAACTCTTCGATCTCATCCGAGAGAAAACATCCAACGAAAATGAATGCAACGAGTTTATATCAAGTCTGAAGTCATCTGTGCTTACGGCCTTCTACACTCCTGCGGAAATCGTTGATGCGATAGCAGAATCATTCAAGTCCAAAGGATATGAGTTCCGTTCGATGCTCGATCCCGCTGCCGGTACAGGTGTGTTCATAGATTCCTTCAGGAAGAGTTTCTCACTCTCAGAAACGGTTGCTTACGAAAAGGACAAGATTACAGGCAACATCCTCGCAGGCATACATCCTTTCATCAATCTCCGGATAGATGGATTTGAGACTATCGGCAACAGATATGACAACTACTTCGATCTGGTCACGACCAATATCCCGTTCGGAGACATAGCAGTCTTCGACCCGTCCTTCTCTACGAGTCGTAATCCGACACGGAAATCAGTCACGAAGAAAATCCACAACTACTACTTTCTCAAAGCATTGGATGTCACCAGAAATGGTGGCATCATTGCTTTTATAACCTCCCAGGGAGTTATGGATACTCCTGGCAATTCAGATGTCAGGCGTGAAATTCTCTCCCACGCAGACCTGATCACAGCTGTAAGGTTTCCGAATAATCTCTTTACCGAAAATGCGAACACACAGGTTGGTAGCGATCTTGTGATACTTCGTAAGAACAATTCAAAGCAAGCCCTTACAGATGCGGAAGAGGATTTCTTGAATACGGTCAGCGAAAACGGAATCTGCACCAACAGATATTTCATAAGCCGCCCGGATCATATTATCCATACATCAAAACAAATATCTACAGACCAGTACGGCAAACCGGCAATAATCCATCATCACGAAGGTAGAGTGCCGGGAATAGCACAGGACCTTTCAGCCATTCTTCTTGAAGACCTTATTCCCCAAACTCCTGCACCTGTCGATCCGAAAACAGAAAAGAAGCCCTCAAATTCAGTTTTACCCACCGTAAGGACTTCGACAAGGCAGACCAAGCCGGTATCAAAGTCCCGCAAGCCTAAAGATGAACTCCAACTTTCACTCTTCGACTTCTCTGATGAAGATGAACTTGAAGAATCATTGCCGGACAACGGACCCAGACCTTTCGACGGCATCTTCCGCGACCATCACAAGGAAGGCTCGATGGTATATGACAGCGAACGGACAGTCGGCATATTGTCCAACATCAGCGATCCTATCTTCACCCCATTGCAACTGTCTGACTCGGATAACGAGAAGGCATTGCTATATATAATGATCAGGGATGTCTATCACTCACTATACTCCACAGAATCTGAATACCATCAAGAGAACAGCAAGGACAGGACGAGACTGAATTACCTCTACGACAGATTCATCGAAAAATACGGGTGTCTGAATGCACCTCGCAACAGAAAACTCATTCTTAATGACATCTCAGGTCGTGATACATTGGCTTTGGAACGTGAGGATAACGGCTCGTTCGTGAAGTCAGACATCTTCCATAAGCCGACATCGTTTTCAAATGATGTCCTTGAACACGCAGACACACCGGAAGAGGCTCTGTCATCATCATTGAACCTATACGGAGAAGTGAACCTCTCATATATGGAATCCATCTCCTCCCTTTCAAGATCAGAACTCATCAAGGCTCTGCGAGGCAGGATATTCTACAACCCGTTTACCGGATATCAGACCAAAGACCGTTATATTTCAGGCAATGTCATCGAAAAGGCCGAACGGATCGAGCAGTGGATTGAATGTAATCCGGATGACAGTCATATCGATGAGACCAGATCTGCATTGGATGTTCTGAAGGCTTCGGTTCCTGAGCCTATAGCATTTGAAGATCTGGACTTCAATTTCGGAGAAAGATGGATCCCGTCAGACATATATGCCAGATATATGACAGAACTCTACGAGACAGACATCACAATCCGATATGTAGAGGATATTGATGAATTTACCGCAGACAGAGGATGCTACACAGCAAAGATAGGTGACGAGTTCTGTGTGAGAGGATATTACAAGACATACGACGGAATGCATCTTCTTATTCACGCCCTGCACAATACGGTGCCTAATATGATGAAGTGCATCGGAGTCGATGAACACGGCAATGACATCAAGGTCAGAGACAGTGAGGGAATCCAGCTGGCCAGCAGCAAGATCGACGAGATAAGGAACGGCTTCAGCCAGTGGCTTGAGAATCAGTCTCAGGAGTTCAAGACATCTCTTGCCGATATGTACAACCGCAAGTTCAACTGCAATGTACGCCCGGCATTCGACGGCAGTCACCTTACCTTCCCTGGACTTGACCTCGAAAGCCTTTCAGCACGATACGGCATCAACAGCATATATGCAAGCCAGAAGGATTGTGTGTGGATGCTCCTTCAGAACGGTGGCGGAATCTGCGATCACGAAGTCGGAACAGGCAAGACCCTCATTATGTGTATGGCTGCCCACGAGATGAAGCGTCTGCATCTGGCTCAGAAACCGATGATAATAGCACTCAAAGCGAATGTGGCTGAAATAGCATCTACATATATGACCGCATATCCTGATGCGAAAGTGCTGTATGCCGCAGAAAAGGACTTCTCTCCGGCCAACAGGGTCCGCTTCTTCAACGACATCCGCAACAACGACTTCGACTGCGTGATAATGTCTCACGATCAGTTCTGCAAGATACCGCAGTCACAGGAGATACAGCGTGACATCATACAGGCGGAACTTGACAGCGTAGTGACCAGTCTTGAACTCCTGAGAGAGCAAGGCAGGAACATATCAAAGCGAATGCTCAGCGGTCTTGAGAAGCGGCTGAAGAACCTTGAGGCGAAACTTAAGGATATCACCTATGCCATAAACTCACGTCGTGACGATGTGGTGGACTTCAAGATGATGGGGATCGATCACATATTCATCGACGAATCCCATCAGTTCAAGAACCTTATGTTCCATACAAGACACAGCAGAGTCGCAGGTCTTGGAAACCCAGAGGGCAGTCAGAAGGCACTCAATCTCCTCTATGCCATAAGGACTATACAGGAACGTACAGGAAAGGACCTTGGTGCAACATTCCTCTCAGGAACTACCATCAGCAACTCCCTTACAGAACTCTATGTACTGTTCAAGTATCTGCGTCCTAACGAACTGGCAAGACAGCATATCCCTTGCTTTGATGCCTGGGCTGCCATATTCACAAAGAAGACTACGGAATTTGAATTCAATGTCACAAACAATATAGTCCAGAAGGAGAGATTCAGATACTTCATCAAGGTTCCTGAACTGGCAGCGTTCTATAATGAGATAACGGATTACCGCACGGCAGAAGATGTCGGGGTTGACCGCCCACGCAAGAGGGAGATGCTTCACAACATCCCACCGACTCCGGACCAGGAAGCCTTCATTCAGAAACTGATGGAGTTTGCAAATTCCGGAGATGCCACAATACTTGGCAGAGAACCCCTGTCTGAAAGCGAAGAACAGGCGAAGATGCTCATCGCAACGGATTATGCAAGGAAGATGGCTCTTGATATGAGACTCATCGATCCTTCGTATGAAGACCATCCAGACAACAAGGCAAGTCATTGTGCAAGGCTGGTTGCCGAATATTATCATCGTTACGAAGCTCAGAAGGGAACGCAGTTCATATTCTCTGACCTGGGCACATATCAGCCGGGACAATGGAACATTTATTCAGAAATCAAGCGAAAACTCATTGAAGATTATGGAATACCTGCACAGGAAATCCGTTTCATTCAGGAATGTAAGAACCAGGCAGCCAGAAAGGAACTGATTGCTCAGATGAACTCCGGACAGGTAAGAGTACTGTTCGGATCGACATCAATGCTCGGCACGGGAGTGAATGCACAGAAACGCTGCGTGGCTATACATCATCTCGATACACCTTGGAGACCTTCTGACCTTCAGCAGCGAGACGGACGAGGTGTCAGAGCAGGAAACGAAATAGCAAAACAATATGCAGACAACACGGTAGATGACATCATATACGCAGTGGAGAAATCTCTCGACAGTTACAAATTCAATCTCCTTCATTGCAAGCAGACCTTCATATCCCAACTCAAGAGCGGAGCAATGGGAGCAAGAACCATAGATGAGGGCTCGATGGATGAGAAATCCGGAATGAATTACTCTGAATATATGGCTATACTTTCCGGCAACACAGACCTGCTGGATAAGGCAAAACTGGAAAAACGTATTGCCTCCCTTGAAGGCGAACGCAAATCATTCAACAAGGGACGCAGGGATACGGAAACAAGACTGCGGAAGATACAGCAGGACAGACAGCAGGCACAGGATATCCTTGACAGACTCCTTGCAGATCAGGCTCAGTTCCAGGCAGAGATGAAATGCGATTCGGTAGGAAACATCCTGAACCTTGTCAGGATAGACGGTGTGAATGCAATGGACGAAAAGGTCATCGGAACAAAACTTCAGACCATTGCCAGAACAGCACGGACAGACGGCAGGTTCCAGAAGATAGGAAGCCTGTACGGATTTACGATAGAGGTCATCACCGATGTGTCCTATGAAACAGGTACGCCAGTCTATTCCAACAGGTTCTGTGTGAGGGGCCAGTACAGGCACACTTACAACAGTGGAAGGATAGCAATGGCAGACACTCACGCAGCCACCGTCAATTTCCTGAACGCACTTCAGAGGATGCCACAGGTCATTGCCCAGTACCAAGATAGGATAAGCACCTTTGACAAGGATATTCCGGCACTTCAGGAAATCGTATCCAAGACCTGGAAGAAGGAAGACGAACTCCGCACCCTCAAGTCAGAACTTGCCGCACTCGACAGGAAAATCTCTCTCGACCTTGCCCCATCACGTCCAGATGACCAGACTCCAGACACTACCACGATAAAGGATGCAGCATAGCGTATATGCAAGCAAATCTCTTCACATATCAGTACTAATTATATCACAATCATAACAACTCAAATCATTATGAAAATTTTACCTGAAAATGCAGTTTCAAGTTTCTTCTACTATATGTGGAATACTTGGAGCGAAGAGGAATGCAAGATTATCTTCAAAGGAATGTATAAACACTTCTGGGCGAAATGGAACTCTCTTGCCGGAAAATCTTTATTAGGTGCGGCCGAACGCTTCTATGCAGAACTTTCCACTAATAATCGTGAGCAGCTTGTAAATCGTGCAGTAATGCTATATGATGGAAGAGGAAAGAGGCAATTGTGAGCATATAAACAGATGCTCTGTAGTTCTTACTCTCTATAAATCTAAGATACGATCACACCATTGTTATAATCGTACAGAGGGCTATGGGTATATGGTAGAGAGATTGATTATCAAACGGTCGAACCCAACTGTTTTTGATGCAAAAATATGGAAACGGCCCTCTAAGGACGAGTCAAGGCCAAGACGAGATTTTTGAAAAATCTCCACCCTCCGGGTAGTATTTTCCAAAAATGCCTTGACACGTCCGGTCCGTTTCAAAGGAGGCATCAAAAACAGTTTAAGTTCAACCATTTAATATTTCAAAATTATGAAATCAGACAATCTCGTACAACTCTCAGGATTCCTTACAAAGGATGTCATCACCAATGAAAAGAAGTCTTTTGCAGCCTTCACAATCGGCCGTAAAGTCGGAGAAGATACACTCTATATGAACTGTATCGCATTCCCTAATCAGAAATTCAAGATTCCGTTCGACATCCTTGCAAAAGGAAACGAAGTCTTTGTCGCTGGCTACCTCAGGCCT
>JAFUJQ010000112.1 GCA_017473705.1 Bacteroidales bacterium
GATTATCGTGTCGGAAACGGCTATCTTGTTCCTTTCAAGTACTTTTTCTCTATAGTCCTCCAGCAAATTCTTGTAGTCAGTTATCCTGTCACTCACCGTATTGTAGGTGGAATAGACATTCAGACTGGTACGCAAGGACTGGTAGAGCACATCTATCACATCGAACGCCCTTGTGTATTTGTCCAAATCTACGTTCAAGGTCTTGTATTCTACGGTGGCATCACTGCTGTATTCGTGCAGCAACTGGTTACTAAGCTCCAATGTGGAACGGGCCAGTAACAGACTCCGCTGTTTCTTGTGGTCATTGATGTATGCTTCCACGGAAACGAAGTCAAAAGCCCATTGAGCTTTCGTCATTTGAGGCACCATCACAAACAAAAGCAGTATCAATATGGAAAATGGTCTATTCATCATCAATGTCCTCCTCATATTTTCCGTTATATTCGATTGAGTGCAGGCTGTTTGCCGCTCCACGCAACCATCTTCTCCTGCATTGTTCCACCAATGTCAGCCGTCGTCCCTGAACTTCATTGATATGGGGTGCAATATCTTTCAACACATCGATGATGGACAGTTTGTAATGCATCATCTTCTCCAATGAAATCAGGTCGGCATATATCTTTGTCAGCCTTACATCAATGCCTCGTGCGATGGCCACTCGGTCGGATGACCACAACAGATGATAGGTGTCTTCGCTGTTGTCAGTTTCCGGCGGTTCATTACGTACATATTCCGTACTGAGCTGACAAGTAGAATATTGTCGGGCTATCTCTGAAAGCCGTTCGTTGACGAAACGGGTCTTTTCCTGTTCGCTCATATCGGTATCGAGAGAAATGATGTCAACGACTTCGGTATCTGTATAGTCTGCCGTCAACTCCCAACTTATCTGCATGATGGCACGGTGTATCTTGATACCGAGAAAATATTTCGGCTTGCGTGCTATCGAAATGGTTGCCTTGAAGGTGATGACTCCGTTGATGTTCGGTGCTGTCGCCTCCCTGTAATAGGTATATCCCGACCACCATCCTTCACCGTTCCAGGTGAGATTGTAGGCGGTCTTGCAGTCCTGCATGATGGCAGGAATACGATAATAGTCATCCGTCTGTGTGCTATTCTCACTTTCCGCTTCGGCTCTTGCTTCGGTCAGGTTTTCCAGCTTCTTCTGCCAGTCGGACAGTTCCTTTTCCAGTTCGGTGATGCGGTTCTTGTTTGCATTGTATTGTTGTCTGAGAACCGCAGCTTCCTCTATGGTTGCACTTGCTATCTGCTTAATTAGCGAGGCATTTTTCTCTTCCAACTGTAGTATCTGGCTTTGAAGAAGAGCTATCTGCTGTTTGTATTCCTGTTCCAACTCATCCAATTCCGAGAGGTCAAGCTCGTTTTCTGTCAGGGTTGTATGCATGACACATTCCTTGGAATGGGCATTCAGACTACCTCCACATGTACGGCATTTGTATTGTGTAGAGCCTGTGATAAGTGTTACACCGTCACTGCATGTCACACTGACAATGACACTCTCACACCCCTTCAGCTTGGTTTCATCCGTTGCCTGATAGTACTGTTTGGAATCACTGCCGATATAATAGACATAGCCGTCTTCGTTTTCGTTGAACTCCGTCAGACGTGCTTGCAGTACGCTCTTGAAGGTGTTCAAGTCCATGGAATAGGAGTCGAAGACATCTTCATAGACCTCTTCCACATGGTTCCAGCTCTTTGTCACACGGATGGAATAGGCGTATGATTTCTTGACCTGCTTGTTCTTCTTGCTGATGACATAGGCATATCGTGAATAGCTGATATTATAGGTATATCCGTCATTCTGCCTGTTCAGTTGGTTGACCTTTTCCCGTGACCATCCGGCGTAGTTCTCCGAATTTCGGAGAATCTGCTCCGTTTGTGACGAGTTGGGATAAAAACTCGGATCGGACGTGTTGAATCGTGTCCATTCACCGCCATTGATGACGCTGTTGTCGTCTGTCGGAGGATAATAGTCACAGAGCACTTCCGAACCTTGGTCACGTCTGGCGATGTACCATCGTTGGGTATAATACCTTCCCATTGTCTCATTGAGATAGTCTGTCATCCATGAGGAGAGATTATAGTTTGACATGTCAAACAGTCCGGCCACGTTTTCCTTACCGCCAATCATCTGCAGGAGGGTGTTGCCGACAGAACGGTCCAATTGTTCATACAGATGATAGGAACTTTCAATGGTATTGATGATGGCTGTTGTATTTCCTTGGAACAGTTCGTTGAAACTGCTGCCGCCCATCAGTGTATTCATGAAATTCTCCGTTCCTGCCGTAGCCAGTCCGACACCCATATTATACAGGTTGTCGATGTCTGCCATCAGGTTCTCCTTGGTGAAGTTGTTCGGTATGTCCGTAAGGTCATCAATCAGTGTTTCCCAATCAATGCCTCCTGATTCCGACAATCTGAAAAGCGGAGCGATGGACGGATTCATTTCAAGGAAAGCGATGTCCGCAAACGACAGCCTGCCATTGGTGACAACGGACTCGAACTGCATACAGAGGCTTTTCACTTCTGTGCAGATCTTCATCAGGTAACTGCCCCAATAGAGTGCGGTATGCGGACTTTCAAGCATAAGGTCTGCTACGGTCCAAATTTTTGGCATTATCTTGGCACTGACAAGGTTGTAGATGCGGCGATAGTAGTAGTTTTCGGTACTGCTACTCCATATCCCCAATTCCGTCAGAGCCTTACGGTCAAGGAACTTTGACGTGAAAATTCCTGCAGCTGCCACTTCTGCCGCATTGTAATGTTTCAAAATGGCTTTCACCTGCTCATCGTAATAGGCTTCAGCGGCTGTCTCGGTAGCGTATGCACCGGCCATGGCTGCGACCGTCTTCTGGTCGTAGTTCACACTGACCTGTGCCTTGGCTGTAATCAGGACAGAACAGATAACCGAAAATATGAGTAGGATTCTTTTCATCTGAATATTCTGAATATGGCTTTAATTTTTGGATTTTAAATTGAGTACATGTCCGGTCTGATTGACCTTTTGGGCAAACGGCAATGACTTGTCGATACCCGACAGTTTCCAATCACGACAATAGGCTTCAATGGCCTGCTGATGGTTAC
>JAFUJQ010000113.1 GCA_017473705.1 Bacteroidales bacterium
AATCCTTTACCTTGTCCCCGAAATGCTTATGTAGTGTTTCCACCGTCCTACGTCCGGCATTGTCGTTGTCGAGGTAACAGTTTATCTGCTCATACTCTCCGAGCTTGTCCATCACTCTACCGAGTGTGTTTACCGAGTTCAACACGAGCTGGTCTTCACCGTTGGTCAGTCCGAGTGTCACAGCCGACAGGTAATCAAAATAACCCTCATACAGATTGCAATGCTTGGAGCCGTTGTCTATCAATGAATAGTCCTTCGGTGGAATACACCCCTTGAAGAACTTGTTACGGATTTCGTAACCACCGCTCACATTCTTGAAAGCAAGGGAGAAGTATTGCTTGCCGTTAGCCTTGTATCGTACCTCCTCACAGTTCGGTAAGGCAACCTCCATCGGGATATTCCTCTCTCGGAGGTAGTTAATCAATAACCTGCTCCAGATGGGTATGAACTCCACATCCTCCATCTTGTAATGTACCGTCTCTTTCTTCAGTAAGGTCATGTTGTTCTCCTTCATCGGAAGCGGAGAATTGAGCGTATCGGCAATGTGTCTTGCCTGTGCCATGAAGTCGCTGCTACCGATAATCTCTCCTGCAAGGTCGAAAATATCACCTCCCTTGCTGAGTCCGAAATCAAACCACAGCCCTTTGGCTACATTCACCCTGAACGATGGTCGTCTGTCCTCTCTGTAAGGTGCGTGGTACAACAACTCATTGGCACTCTTTCTTACGGGAGCATATCCCAAAGCCTGCAAATAGTTCTCAACAGGCACGTTTCTTATATCTTGTATTTCCATATCCTTTCACTGTTTAATTGATGATGAACTTTATTCCCAATCCGTATTGGGTATGAAATTTCTTGGTATCGCCACCCCAAAGGCAGCGTTCACGGATGTTGGCAAGCAGCGCTATACGGTCGGCAATGTATATCTCCATATCCAGCGTAACGGCTCCACCATATACAAACCTGTCCCTTGCGTGCAGTGTCGCACCGTCAAACAGCAGCTTGTCGCCCCAATTCACCGTTTCATAGCCGGCCAATGCAGATGCTCCGATATAGAAGAATACAATCTTGCGTGCATCAGAGAGGAACTTGTAGTAATAGCCACCCTCAGCCGTGAACTGCGATACGGGAATGCGGATGTCCTTGTATGGGCTGTGCCATTGCATATACTCCGCACCGAACACCCATTTGTTTCCGCCTTTCGTATAGGATGAGAGTGCCGCCCCGAAGCTGTATCCAGCACTATTGTCCTTGTCGGAGGTGTGGAATCCGTCAGCCATATTTGCTTTCAGTTCAATGCCCTTCATCTTCGGCAGGCATCGTTGGGCGTTGGCTTGCCCGACAAGGGCAAGCAACGCTACAAACATTATCAGGTACTTCTTCATACTACTTCACGCTGAGTTCGTTGATAGTCTGAGCCAATACCAAATCCTCGTTCTCAATCACGAAGGACTGATGGCGACCTCCGTTCTTCTCATTGAGTTCCACCACAAGACACTTGTCATCGGGAATGGTGAACTTGGACATGGTGAACACGGTGCGTTCACTCTTCTTGCCCGGTACGACAGTCACATAGTTCTGGGCACGGAGCGGCAGGATAACCTGCTCCTGTACGGCTGTACGCTTCGCCACTTTCTTGTCCACAATCTTGAAGGTGATGTAGTCCACATCGAAAGGCACATTGCTCGTGTTCTTGATTTCCGTGTGGAAGTAGAGCAATCCGTTATGCGTATAGATACCCTTGAGAAGATACTGCACCCCGAAACGCTTGCTGCCGATGTGCTTTACCAGTCTCTTGTTCTGCTTGTGGATGGATTTCATAATCAGACGCACCAGCATCGGACTCTCCGAACCAAGTTCCTTGAGATAGATTTCCTGTGCATTGTTCGGACGGTTCACAGCCTCGCCATCGTGGATAAAGTCCTTCATCTCCACATTGAGGATAAGCGGCTCATCGGCATACTTGACATTGAAGGTATAAAAACTGCCGTCCTCCGTAATGACCGACATGTTGGTCTCGTTCTGGAAGTTCTTCACTGTCGCCTTTACACGGATAACATTCTCAGCACCGTCAGCCTTGCCCGCAATCAGATTGGGCGAACCCAAGTCCACATAACGCACTTCCGAGGGGAAGAGGATATGCACCGTCTTATCATAAGTTACTTCCAGACCGTGAGGCGGTATCATACGGTCAAAAGTCAGCTTGCGGCTCAGTCCGTGATACATGTCGCCGTCCTCTTCCTGCTGGGGATAGACCTCCTTTGTCAAGGTCAGCTCTTCCGTTACATTATTGTTTACTACTGCCGATGAATCGGCTACCTGTGCATTTGCTGCACCTGCAATGCCCATCGTGAGGGCAAAAATCATGAGATACTTTTTCATTTTACTTTTGGATTTAGTGGTTGATTTTTTGTTGTTTCTTTTCTCTTTCGTTTGTTTTCTGTTTTGTTTTCAAATGTTGCTGTCTTAATCACGCTCCTGATAGAGCATCACCTTATATCCCGACTTCAGATGTACCTTGACGGTACGCATCTTCTTTGCGATATATTGGCTTGTTCCCTGTATCACTCCCTTACCCAAGTCGGAGGCGAGCTGTGCCCCCGCATCGGTGGAGATATTGATGCTGCTTCCGAGTGATCCGCCCATATTGGCGGCAACCTCCTTCACAGCATTCAGCTCCATCGAGTTCGGGATGAAGATTCCTTCCTGTCCGTCACTGTCATACACCATCAGTTCTACGGGAATGATGGTACCCTCATACTCCAGCGATGTAATTGCTATACCGAGTCTTTCGCCCTGTATGCGTCCGGCACCTACCACCACGGCATTACGGGGAATTATCATGTCGTCCACCGCCATCGGCTCCAGCAGTCGAAGTTTTACCGCCTGCCCGTCCGTGATGGTCTGGTTTCCGTACACACAAGCCGAAATTGTGTTCTTGTCCGTCACGGTTGCCTTGCCCACCGCCGTATGGAAGCCGTAGTTGCGTTCCTGTGAATGGACGGCGACAAACTCTTCGTTGGTCATCGGCTGTGACAAGGCAGATACCACCTGCTCATGCACCTGCTTCACGGGTGTTGCCATAGCCTTGTCCGATGTAGCCCTTACTGTCGGCTTTGGTGTCGCCACTGCCTGTACTTGTCCGGCTTGTCCGTTCTGACCGCCCATATATCGTGCGGCCAACTCGTAGGACTTTTCCATCAGTGCCATCTGCTCATCCATAGCGGAATTAGCATTCTGTCCGCTTTCAAGCTGTGCTTCAAGCATGGCTATACGCTCTTTCAGTTCGTCCACCTCCATACTATTGTCCTTCGGTTGCTCATAGAAACTGCCCAAGGTGGTATTCAGGTCACGGTAGGCATTGGCAGAGGACTGT
>JAFUJQ010000114.1 GCA_017473705.1 Bacteroidales bacterium
CTTTTTCAACAGAGTGCACGGCAAGGAAGATCCTGCCTTATATGGCAGGCTGCGTGAATGGTTTGAAAGGCACGGGGTGAGAGTGTCGGAGGCTATGGTGAAGAATTCCATTGCTATGAAGAGAGAGATGGGAGCCAAAGGCTTCCTGAGGAGTACTGTATGTTTCCCGGAAAAGGAGATAAGAGCGAAGAATCCGGGCATTATTAACCTGTTTGAGGAGATTGTGAGGTATGAGGAGAGAGGAGTTCAAAAGGCAGAAGATTCCTGATGGTCTGGTGCCTGTTGTCTGCGTAGAGCCTATCGTTGTGCCGGAACGGTTCAAGGTGTGTTGTGATGAATCGGAAAAGGAAGCGAAGAAGGTCAAGCAGAGGAAGGAATCAATAATAGACAAGTTCGCGGTGAAGACCAGTGAACTTGATGAAATACAAGAAGTAATTAACGGACATTAGTGATGAGGATTAGAGGAGAGAGAAATGTCGCGTTGGGATTGCTGTTTCTGGCATCTCCGGCATTGATGGCACAGGATGCCATTTCGTTTTTGAATGAGGCGAATATGCAGATCAGGTCTGCCGGTTCGCTGATCTATCAGGTGGTGATTGCAGTTCTGAGCATCATCGCAATCGTGTCGCTGATCACGGTGGGTATCAAACTCTACAGCGGAGATCAGCAGTCTGCAAACAAGGCACTGGGATGGTGCGGAGGAATGATATTCTGCATCATTGCCGCTCTGGTGCTGAAAAACTTCATAGGACTATGAGATGCAAGGTCTATAGGAACCTTGACCGCCCTTTTTCTCTGTTCGGGATCAAGGGCAGGTATATCATTGTCGCTGGTGCAGCGGCGGTGATTGATGTTGTGGTGGCTATGATCATCGGCTCGGTATTCGGGAGCATAACCGGTATGGCTGCGGCTGCCGTACTGTTTGCTGCCGGATATATGGCAATCGGTGAGATTCAGCAGAGATTCGGGACAAAGGCCATTGACAGGAAGATTGCCGGGCTGAGTATTCCCAAACATATCATAATGAAATATAAAGTATGGAAAAGATAGACATCAGAGATTGTTTCCCCGTGATGAACGGTGGGGATGGAGTCATCCTGTCGAAGAGGGGTGACATTTGTGTCGGGTGGGAGATGTCGCTTCCTCCGGCTTTCAGATGCAACGAAGAAAAGTATGACAGCATTATAAGTACGCTTAATGCAGCCATTGCATTGCTGCCGGATTACAGTATCGTTCATAAGCAGGACATATATATGAAAAAGAAGTATGCTTCTGAAAGGGCGAAAGGGCTGCTGGATGAGGCATACGAGAGGCATTTTGGCGGCAGGGAGTATCTTGACCACAGGTGCAGGCTGTTCGTGACATTCTCGAACAAGAACAATGTGAAAGGCAGCCCTTCAGGAATTGCCGGGATGGGTGCAGGCAAGGTTCCGGGCAGCGAGGGCATTGTCAGGATGCTTGGGGCGGCAGAACAGTTCGAGAGTGTGGTAAACAGCAATCCGTTACTGGAACTGAAAAGGCTTGCCGAAGAGGACATATTCGGGAATGAAGAGACTCCGGGCATTCTCCAGGATTATCTGAATTTCACGGATGGCGGTGAAGATGTCCTGTCGGACATCGCTGCCACCGGAGCGGCTGTGACTGTCGGCGACAAACGGGTGGGATGTCATCTGATTGCCGATCTGGACCAGTTGCCTGCGGAGGTGGCTTCGTGCAGAAGGGTGGCTTCGCTGAGTACCGACAGTTCTGCCGTCAATCTGTCTTTTCTATA
>JAFUJQ010000048.1 GCA_017473705.1 Bacteroidales bacterium
CGCAGTGAACATCGACCTTGACAGGGAGGACTTCTTCGAGCAGATGGACTGCCTTGACAAAGACAAGCCCATCGCTGTCTATTGCAGAGGCGGCAGAAGAAGCAAGATTGCAGCAGAAAGGTTCGTCGGGAAAGGTTTCGAAGTGACCGAGCTGGACGGGGGGATCATTACTTGGGAAGGTGAAATCGAAAAATAAGGATCAGACATGACAAGAATATATGTAATGGAAAGCTGTCTTGACTGCGCTCAGGCCAAGCAACAATATGGTGACAATCCGGACTATGAGATCATAGATATCGGAAAACAGGCAAGGAACCTGAAGGAGTTTCTCGCACTCAGGGACAATCATCCTGCATTTGATAAGGTGCGCGAGAGAGGAACGATCGGAATCCCCTGCTTTGTAAAGGACGACGGAGAGGTAATCATCTCGATGAAACATTATCTCGCGTCAACGGAGACTGCATCATCAGAACCTGAATACACATCAGGTGCGGCTTGCAATCTTGACGGTACAGGTTGTTAGAGGGTAATGTTGCATAAGTCATCACGATTGCATAAATTTGTATCGACTGATAGGCAAGATAACACTTGCGCCCCTATGAATCTGCAACTACAGGCATCCGAAAGGGTGCCTTTTTACCATAGGGTTTATCAATTCATTCAATACCAAGGAATATGATACTTACTACAACTCAGTCCATCGAAGGACGCACAATCGTTGAATACAAGGGAATAGTATTCGGAGAAGTAATCAGCGGCGTGAACTTCCTGAAGGACTTCGGAGCAAGCATCCGCAACATCATCGGAGGACGCTCAAGTTCATACGAGAACGAACTTCTCTCAGCCAGAACCAAGGCATTGAGGGAACTTGAAGACAGGGCAAGAGCCATGGGAGCCGACGCCGTCGTAGGTATTGATATTGACTATGAAGTCCTCGGCGAAGGTGGCGGAATGCTTATGGTCACCGCATCCGGAACTGCCGTAAGACTCGGATAAGTCAGCGTAGATGCCATAAGAATGTCTGAACAGATCTATATCTTCAATCCGGAACACGACCTGTGCATTGCCAATGGGGACGAGAACTTCGTGCCCCCAAGGTCCGCCGTGGGATTTGCGAAAGACAATCTGGAGCTGTCCGGACATCTCAAGCGGCCAAACAAGCAACGCCGTCACATAATCCCTTGGGGATGGAATCATTCTCTGAAGAAACGGCTTATCAATGAAGGCGTTGATCCAGATACCCTGCCTTCAGAAGAAGAGCTGCAGTTCATACGCACTCACTCAAGGCGTGAGTTTGCCTCGGATGTCCATTCACGTCTATGCTGTGGAGACTCACAGGTCATCGGAGAGGATTACAGAATCGTCGCTACAAGTGTCAATGAGATAGAGGCGTTCATATCAGCCAATGGCAGTGCAGTGCTGAAGTCACCCTTGTCAGGCAGCGGGAAAGGAATCCGATTTGTCAGGGAAAGGCTTTCCGAAAGCGACGAAGGATGGTGCAGGAGAATCCTTGACAAACAAGGTTCTGTGATAGTGGAACGACGATTTGAGATAATAAAGGAATGCGCCATGCTCTTTGAATGTCATCATGAAGGCATCGATTTCATCGGCTATTCCTTGTTCGAATCCAGGAACGGAGCTTACAGCAGAAATATCCTTGCAAGTAACGAGGATATCGTAGACATTATTTCCACATATATCTCGCGGGATACTCTGAATGCTATCTGCAAGGGTCTGACATCCATTCTGGCGGATACCCTCGTAGGTCATTATGAAGGATTTCTTGGCGTTGACCAGATGATCTGTCAAGCTGCCTCTCCGGTTTTCGTACCTGTCTCGGAAATCAATCTCCGGATGACCATGGGGCTCATTGCAAGAAATCAATACGACCAGAGTCAGAATTTGGCAAGACAATTGCACGTATAGACATATACACAACTATACAAGCCGATGAAGAAGCAAATGACTCTTTCTACTGACAGAAAGTCAGCATCCGAAGGAGAATATCTAGATATCAGATGGGAATGCAATGCCTGTCCGGATTCCTTGTACCTGTCAGTGGATTCCGGATATCAGCAATACAGCATAGCTGTCGCTGACAACGGCAGCACGCGCCTTGCAATGGGCAGATCAAAGGGCAAGACGACCATATCTCTTATTGGAGTCATCTCCGGAAAGAAAGTCACAGAATCTGTCGAAATACGCATCAGGAACCGTAAGGAAAGCAGGAAGACAAAAGCTCCGCTATCTGTCAGAATGAAGGCATTCGGAGAGAAGATGCAGGCAAAGTGGTATGTCTTCCGTGCTCAGTGCAAGTACTGGTGGCTTTCCCAGAAGAAATGGCAGAAAGCACTATGGATTGCCCTGCTTGTTCTATGGCTAGGAATGCTCATAGCATCTTTCGGAAACAAGCCCGAACCTAAGGCATCATCAGATCAGGTTCAGACCGCATATTTGATGAGATAACAATAAAAACACTCTTTTGAAATTTTCATAGTTAGTTTTTGTGTAGTGGTCCTGCTTCGATGAGAATCGACAGCCGGACTTTTTATTTAACTTTGCATCAATGAAACGACAAAACACATATTCTCTCCCCGAGGAAATCCTTAACAGTGTCACTCACGGCCTAGGGCTTGTAATGAGCCTTGCCGTGTGCATATTCTTCCTGGTAAAAGGATCTGCCTCTGACTCCTGGATTGCCCCATTCAGCCTTGCGCTGTACCTTATCGGAGTGTGCAGTTCATATGGTACATCAGTCATCTACCACTCTATACCGGCATCAAGGGAGTTTGCAAAGAAAACTGCACGTAAGTTCGACCATGCGGCGATTTATTGGCATATTGCCGGCAGTTACTCCCCTCTTACACTCATAGCTATGCGTACCGGAGGTGAGCCAGTGTGGGCATGGGTGATCTTCGGGTTCGTATGGTTATGTGCACTGATCGGAACCGGATTGAGCTTCCGCAAGATGAAAACGCAAAGTTACTTGGAGACAACTTGCTATGTGCTTATGGGATTGACTATACTCATCGCGTTCAAGCCGTTCTATGAGACTTGCGGACTCGCAGTAGTTCTTTGGGTAGTTGGTGAAGGTATTGCATACATCACTGGCGCAGTCCTATACAGCTTCAAGAAGATTCCATACATACATTCGGTGTTCCATGTATTCGTAATCCTCGGCGACATATGCCATATGATTGCGACATGGAAGGTGCTGCAGATGTTCATTATCACATAAACACAAGACAATGATAAAGATCCGCTGCGTCGTCGAGCGCATCACATACCAGAACCCCGAGAACGGGTACTCCATCATGAAGGTGAAGGTCAAGGACTACTCCGACCTGGTCACCCTCGTGGGTAATCTGTTGGAAGTCCCGGTAGGCAGCGTTCTTCTCTGCGAGGGAGACTGGAAGGTGGACAAGCGGTACGGCAGCCAGTTCGTCGTTCAGACCTGGGAGGAGGTGATGCCCGCCACTCTGTACGGAATGGAGAAGTACCTGGGCAGCGGCCTTGTCAAGGGCATCGGCCCGAAATACGCCAGGGCGATAGTCTCCAGATTCGGACTTGAGACCATTGATGTCATCGGAACTGACATCGAGAGGCTCTATGAGGTGCCCGGCATCGGCAAGAAACGCGTGGAGAAGATCCGCGAGAGCTGGGAGAAGCAGAAAGACATCAAGAACGTGATGCTCTTCCTGCAAGGTTATGGAGTGAGCACGGCATTCGCAGCCAAGATCTACAAGCAGTACGGCAAGGACAGTATCGAGACAGTCAAGGCAAACCCATACCGGCTTGCGGACGACATCTGGGGAATCGGATTCAAGACCGCAGACGGGATAGCCTCCAAGATGGGTTATCTCAAGAATGACCTTCGCCGCTGCAAGAGCGGGATCAACTATACCCTGAGCGCCCTCAGTGATGAAGGACACGTATATGCCGAGCAGGAGCAACTGGTAAAGTCAGCCATCTTGCTACTAGAGGCTGACGAGCAGTCCATCCGTCAGGCACTGGCAGAGATGGTAGAAGGTGAGGAACTGAAGACCGATGGCGAAGCGATCTATCTGCCTCCATTCTACTATGCAGAAATCGGTACGACCAACCGGCTCCTTTCACTGCTTGGAGACTCTCATGCAAAGGACTCCGGCAAGGAGTGCGACATTGAAGAGATCTCCAGGAAAACGGGAATCCAATACGACCAGGTGCAGATTGACGCGATCCGCGAGGCTGTTGCCTCCAAGGTCATGGTTCTGACAGGCGGTCCCGGCACGGGCAAGACCACGACGACTCAGGGCATCATAGCGGCACTCAAAGGACTGGGACTTTCAATCATGCTGGCCGCTCCGACAGGACGTGCCGCCAAGAGGATGAGTGAGGCGACAGGCATGGAGGCCAAGACCATCCACCGCCTGCTGGAGTTCAACCCTCAGGACGGCTACAAGCGTAATGACGAGAATCCTCTGGAGGGAGACGCCCTCATCGTCGACGAGTGCTCGATGATAGACATCATTCTGATGAACAACCTCATGAAGGCCATTCCTGTTCACATGAGGCTCATCATGGTCGGAGACATCGACCAGTTGCCAAGCGTTGGAGCAGGCAATGTACTTCGTGATGTCATCGACAGCGGTAAGATCCCGGTGATAAGGCTCACCCGCATCTTCCGTCAGGCCCAGTCCAGCCGCATCGTGATGAGCGCACATGCCATCAACCAAGGACATTTCCCGGACATCAGCAACGGCAGGCAAACTGACTTCTTCTTCATGCCGGAAGAAGATCCGGAGATCGTTGCTCAGAAGATAGTCGAGCTCGTACATCACAGGCTACCAAAGGCCTACGGACAGCCTGTCAGCAACATTCAGGTACTGACCCCTATGCAGAAGGGAGTCATCGGCGCATCTACTCTCAACATAGCACTGCAGGCTGCCTTGAATCCTTCTCAAGCAGGTCTGAACAGAGGAGGTTACTCTTTCAGAGCGGGTGACAGGGTGATGCAGCTTAAGAACGACTACGACAAGGATGTCTTCAACGGAGACCTTGGATACGTCGCGAGCATCAACACGGAAGACCGTACGCTTGAGGTGAACTTCGACGGCCGCATGGTAGAGTACGATGTCACCGAGCTGGACGAACTGTCTCTGGCATACGCCACCACCATTCATAAGTCACAGGGTTCTGAATACCCTATCGTGGTCATGCCAGTGATGATGACACATTACGTGATGCTTCAGCGCAACCTCATCTATACAGGAATCACCAGGGCCAAGAAGATATGCGTACTCATAGGATCCAAGAAAGCACTTTCGTACGCCATCCGGAACATGACGGTCCTGAAGAGAAACACCAGACTGAAGGAAAGGCTGGCCGGTGAAACCAATGACTAATCAAATACAAGAGACATGATGGAACTGAATAAAGAACAGAAGAAAATTGCCAAAAGGCTCATAGATACTGCGCTTGAACGTGAGTGTGCAGTCTTCAACCTCAGAATAAAGACATTGGTAGGGCATCATCTGAACACAAGACTCGCAAAGCCAAACCACCAACGTTATCTTGAGATCTATAAACAGACGGACGAGTTCGACAGGCACATTGCCAACAGATACGACGGATTGAGCGGCTCGAAGTATTTCATGACTGTTGTCAATCTATATTGTGACGGTGTCTTGAAAGACGAAGACCTCATCGAATTCGAGGATGAAGTCTTCATGCAAATCAAGAACATTGCAGATTGGAGGAGCCTGTAGCTTCAAGAAAAACACATGATAGCTCCTCTTTATTCCGAATGAAAATCTACCACTGCAAAATCGGTCGACAAGTAGATTATTTTTGCATCCAAGTATCAATACGGACTGATTCTGATGTCCTTGCCTGCTGGCGGTAATCCGGACGGCATATTAAAAGCTGCAATCCGAAAGGAACTGGACGAAGCCCTTACTCTCAGATGCAGCAATTCTGTCGGTGACCCTGCGGTCACCGTTGTGACTATCGCCTAAGCCACATACCCATTATAGGATCAGTTAGATATATCCTCTTGTCGTCTGTATAGATAAGGTTCCTATCCAGGAGACTTTTCTTCACAGCTACAACGTTCGCTGATGAAACAAGCCTATACCTTCTTATAACATCTGCTGACGACAAGCCGTCATGTATTCCATCGGCCACAGCAGTAAGCAAGCGCATCTGGTAAGCGCTAAGGTTTTCTGTCCATGTCTCAAACAACGGGGTATTCTGACATATCAGTTCTTCAATTCCAACATTTATATCATCTGTGGTCACCTCATCAGACGATTCCAAGAAAACATACCAGCAAAGCTGTTGAACATAGGATGAATGATATTGAACCGTCTCACATATCTGTTCTATCTGATGAGGGGTTATCCTCTTGCCAGCTATTTCAAATTTCCTGGTTATGAAGTCTTGCCAATAATTCAATGGTATCGTCTTGAGATATATTATATCAGCAAACTTGAAAAACGCTTTCTCATTAGTATTGAAAAGGCTTTCCATCATATGCTTCTTACTTCCGAAAAGACAATATGTGACATTCTTCTGGTGCTGCCATATTGTACGAAGTTCCTTCTGAAAAGCTATCGCTTCCGGGAATTCGCTAATCTGCTGGAATTCATCAATGCAGACAACGATCTTTACATTCTTTTTGGAAGCTATTCTCTCCGGTACACTCAAAGCATTAGATATATCTGCGTTATCATCGGATAACCCTAACTTTAAATCAAACGACGACAATGGGTCTGGTGACAGATTCACCCCTAGGTTGATCCTACCCAAGAACGACTTTGCATTTTCTATAAACTCCTCTGTCTTAGATGCAGTCTGAGACAGCACGGCAGAGGCAACGGTCTCAGCAAACTCTATGGGCGACTTACATTTGAACACATCAACAAAGACCACTTTCAGATAATCCGACTGAACTTCTTTCATCACCTTCTGTATCAAGGAAGTCTTTCCCCACCTGCGAGGTGAAAGAAGGAAAGTGGAAATCCCTCCTTTGAAGTTGGATACAAGTCGCTTTGTTTCAGCCTCACGATCCGTAAAGAATTCCCCTTCTACAGGCTTTCCAAATATAAAAGTTTGTCCGTTCATAATGTCTCAGTTTTGTCAAACGCAAAAGTAAAACATTTTTAACTTAAAAGCAATTAAGTTAACCATTCTTAACTCAATTTTCCGTGACAATTCTTATATTTCCTGCCGCTTCCGCAGGGACACATATCGTTTCTTCCGACATTCTTTACAGTGAAATTCATCGGATTGTATGGCTGAGGATGAGCTGGTTTCATCTTAGGCTTCTCGAACTTCTCAAAGAACTCCTGAGATGAGAAGCCTCTAAGTTCCCAACGAGGAATATTATTCGAGAAATCCGTACACATCTCCATGAGAGACTGCGCCTGTTCGATCGACTCTAGCTTACCTGAAGCAATAAAAGTCACAAAATCCATTATCTTGTCCGGTTCTTCCTGGCACTGTAAATAGAGTTCATGATACAGAATCTCCTTCTTCTTCTCGGAAATCTTTAACTTCTCCATGGCCTGCAAGACAGCTTGGCCGAACGGCTCATCATGCGCATACATGATGAACGGATATCCTAAGCCGGCATCACGTGCCTGTTCAAGCGTGTAACGCTTATAGTCATCAAAATCCGGGCGTATCCTTTGTCCCATGAAGACCTTACCTGGATTCTGAAGGCACGGATGGAACACGAAATCCTTATCCTCTACAGACAATGTGAATGAATTGGCAAGAAGGCTATCCTCCATATACATCAGAGCATTCAATCCCATTGAATTCTGTTCCCCATTTTCATAATCTATCATTATTGCAGCCCTCACCATCATTGCTCCCAATGACTTCCTCTCCAGAACGCCATACAGGTTAAGCATTCCGAACAGCACCTGATCCAATTTATCATAATGCTGGCTCTTGATAAAGGACAGCACCTTATCGATATTGGGGGCGATAATGGTATGCATATCCTCAGAGATGGAATATAAGGTATGACGTTTCCTATCAACTTCCACCTTGACAAACTGCAGACTCTCCAATATTGACGGTATGCCTTGGAATCCCGCATCATACTTCTCGCCAGGAGCAAGCTTGACAAGTTTTTTCAGCAGGAACAGTTCCCATGTAGGTATCTTCTTGAGCCACCACTCCGCTTCTGTTTCTATATACCAGGCCACCTCCGCAGCCATGTCCGCCTTGCTGAGAGTTGCCTTGACATTGCAGTCAAGCGTTTTCCTGTAGACATTGATCTTCTCCTTGGTCATGTCCATCAGCATTTCGTATACTTCTGTAACCGGCTTTGCCATATTGTTATCTATCTTCTTTAGTTCCTATGACTTATCCTTATCATATTCGCGCGTAAAAGCATAGAAGTAATCCAGCAGATAGGCTCCGTGCTTACGGACGAACTCCCTTCCGTATTCCTCCCCTTTAACGCTATTGATGCGGGCATCCTTGAAATATCCGGAATCATGGAAATCACATGCCAGGAAATAAGGGAGGAAGTCAGTCTTGGCATAGATGCTTATTCCTTTTGCATCCGCGGTTTTCCTGTCATATAATGGATTATCAGGGTGAGCTATGAGTTCCGCAGCTCCAGGCGAGAAGCATATTCCCTTTCTTGGGTCAGCAAATACCATCATATTCTTAGCTGAAAAGAATTGAGGAGGAAGCTGTTTCAGCGAAGCATCATCAAAGTCAAAATATTTCTTGTATGCTTTCTTTGCTTCATCGGAATCCTTCAGGAACAGCAACGGACTGCCGTTATTCCTTTTCAGCATAGCATCATAGGTCTGCTTGTGTTCACGAAGAATTTCCTGATTCTCCTTATATTGGTCAACCCTTTCCTTAATCTTCCTGTCTGTGATATTTCCAATTACGAACATAATGCCTGTAAGATACCATTTCTGTCCATCCGTAGCCAGATCCATACTAAGTACGGATTTCTCTGGTTCACATGTATTTAAGAATTTATCATAGAGATTGTTTTCAACCATTACGTTGTATGATTCTCCACTGCATATGTCTGTCACCTCAATGACGTTACCATCGTGGTCATGGTAGAGAAGATACCTCGCTACTACTCTATCTACTTTCTCAAGGCTTTCAATGCCGGTGATTCTGCTGCACCACCTCACTGGATTGAGAGAGAGAAGGTTAGACTGTTCGCGGAATGACATATCCACAGAAAGTGAGTATGTAACTTCAGGATTATTTATTCCTTCCTTACTCATCTGATAGATCTGGTCTTCCAGCTGATCCCTACTATCACAGGTCAGATAGGAGTTGAATTCAAACCACATCAGCCAAGCCCTGAACTGCATCCAGTCGGTCGCAATCTCTGGATTATGAACGAAGGAGTGAAGCCTTTCATTTTCAGGAGCATATTCAAACTCGGATTCAAACAGGTCAGCCAGTTGCGTGGCAAGTTCATGGATATACGGGTTCTCAGGGTTGATGAGCGTACCTCTGTCATTGACACTTTGAAGGAAGTCCCACAAAAGAAGCTGAAGATCCTGCACATTCACTTCACCTGGGTAATAAGACTCCATATCGTAGAACGGCAGTCGTGAACCATACCTCTTGAGGCATTCATCATTCACGACTCTCCAGATTCCTATGTTGGAGCAGATATCCTCAAACCAGCAGGTAATGACAATCGCCTCCTGCTGCAACATAAGAGCATCTGTAAACTCCTTGCTCCAAGGTGAAGACGCCAACATATTCTGAACCTTGTTTGCAAGGGTGGAGTAATATCTGTCCACCTCATCAGCAATCGCATATGGCTTATAGTCAAGCCAATCCTTAGGGTAAATCTTCTTTATTTTCATTCTAATTCCTGTTCTCTATTTTATCCAATTCACTATGATATCCTCAATTTTCTTGTCCAAATTTAGCGATTTTAAGCAGATGAAAAAAGTGAATATTTTTCAAGAAATTTATTTTTTGTCAAGAGTTGTCAAAAACCGGGGATATCTTTGCCGTCAAAATATGCAAGGTAGTATATATGGAGTTTTACAGACAAGTTAACGAAGAAATTTATAGATAGCATTATGGTAGCATACGAAACATTCATAGATTTTCTGCAGGAGAAAGGATGCCAGGACATCTTTAACGAAGCATTTCAGGCGCAGGCTCCTGGTTACAGGTTAGATGCAAAGCTCTGGAATATCCTTGGAGGGGACGAATATATTTTCGGCAGGATCTTCGATTGGGAGAAGACTCTCCAAGGTCGTCAGTTCTGGGCTAAGATCGATCTTGATTGGTATAATTATTCAACTAAATAAAAAACGCATTATGGAAAACAGTAAAGGACTTAAGCTGGTAGTACTGCTCGTAGCAATGCTGGCAATCTGGAACACTTATCGTATTGAGACAGTAGATAGAGGATCCATTCTTGACTTCCAGAGCGACAGCCTGGAGATTCCAGAGGAAGATGTATATGCACGCATCGCAATTCTCGAGGAGACTGTAGCAGAACTTCAGAGTACAGTCATGGCTCAGCAGAATAAGATTGACCGGATTTCATCTTCCAGAACTTCCGCAACCCGGAGCACTACTACTTCCAAGCCGGCAAGAGCTGCTTCAAAGCCGAAAGTGGAAGCTAAGGTAAGAGTAGAAAACAGGTATGTGCAGAATAGGGCAACTCTACCTGATGCGAAAGCTGGATGCACAGGAGTGGTTGTCATTGAGGTGAAGATGAACCAGCTCGGAATGGTAGGTTCGGCGACAGTAGCATCAGGAACAAGCATTACAGACGAAGATGTACTGTACAGTTGCAAGGAGGCCGCACTCAAGACAGACTTTGCATATAACCCTGATGCTCCTAGAACGTCAATCGGGACCATTACATATACTTTCAACTAAAATGACAAGCGAGAAGATCCACAAGAACTGACTCTCCCCCTTGAGAGGGAATTATAAGATTAATATCCACAAATACTACATAACACTATGAAACTAGAACTCACCCAAGGATGTATTGCCGGATGGCTTGGAGCTGACGGTATCGCTGAACACGAGATGGACGAACAGATGAGAGCGAGGGTCTTCGATGAGATTTTTGCATTTCTCAAGACCAAGAACGATGGTCTCAACCAGCTCATGCAGTTCGTTTTGGAATTATATGGCGACTATGAATGTGATGACGAACCCTGCGAGTGCTGCGGCGATACAGTAGACACATGGACATTAGTTCTTCCGGTTGAAGATGACAGTGAGTCCGTCCTAAAGAGGGCTATTGCAGAAGGTATAGAGAGCGGGATCGCTGAAAGCTTTGACCCGAAGGGACATTTAAAATCGCTGAAAAGCCAATCATAATACATGCTTTTATTTTTCCCTAGCTGTTTGATTGCCTATTGCTGGGAGAAATAAAAAGCATGTTTCGGTCCATTAATGGACTCAATCAAGATATACTGATTTTAACGTGACTTAGTCACAATAATCTCACAAGCAACGCCAAAATTTAAGCCTATCCGTTAAAAATTAACGGTTTTCTTTGAATATTAAACAGATTTCCAATAAATTTGCACTAACTTTGCATAGAACAACCGATAAACAGACACGCAATGCTTTTAAGATTCATCTCAAAGAACCTGTATTCTTTCAACGAAGAAACAGAGTTCAATCTATTCCCTAGTAGCAGGACAACACACCATCTGCACCATAAGGTCAGCTGCAGTCACGCAAAAGCCCTTAGAATGAGTGCTATATATGGAGCGAATGGCGCCGGAAAGAGTAATCTCATAAAAGCGTTAACACTCTTGGACGTCATAGTAACTGACGGAAACATTGAATTCCTATCAAACCAGCAGCAGGATCTTGCTTTCAGGTTTTCAAATGAGAAGAATAATCCTATCTCATTGGCTATAGAGTTCTACAAAAACGAGAAAATATACTATTACACCATATCTTTCGCTTCTGGCATCATAACCAATGAGGAGCTTTATCAGAGCCTCGAGAATCATGATGTAAGAATTTTTTCAAGAGAGATAATTGACGGCAAGCAGAAGATCACATTTGCAGAAGGATTTTCGGAGAGCGCATCAAACGCGACATTCCTTGAGGTTCTTCAGGACAGAATTCTCCGTCCAGAGGAAGTTTTGTTATCTTTTCTTGCCAGCAAGTATCCGAATGAGTTCCATGACGCGACATCGGCGCATGAGTGGTTCATACAGAATCTGATGACTGTCTTTCCTGGCGGCAGACCTGGAATTTCCGCACACCTTTTCGATTCGAATCCTCAGATGCTCGATCTCCTCAATACGCTCCTCCCTCAAATGCGAACAGGAGTATCGAAAATGAATATCTGGAAAGGAGTTGTCGACGAGAACAGCCACACGCTCTCTGATGAGTGGAGGAAACTCATTCCTATTCTCAAAGAGAATCCGGGCAAAGCATATCCGATGTATCACACTTTCGACGACCGAGTTACAGCCTCTGCAGTATACGAGGACGGCAAGGTCATCATGAAAACACTGGAGCCAATACACCAACTGGAAGACGGCAGCGAAGTGACCATGCCTATATATAGCGAATCAGACGGAACATTAAGACTGATAGACTACATTCCATTCATATACAGCATAATACACGAAGACAGGATATATATCATAGACGAAATTGAGAGAAGCCTCCACCCTATCCTTATCAAGGAGATTATCAGCAAGATATCATCCATCAATGAGGCCAAAGGCCAGCTTATCTTCACGACACATGAGTCCTGTCTCCTTGACCAGAAGATACTCCGTTCTGACGAGATATGGTTTGCTGAAAAAGATGGCGGACAATCAACGCATCTATATCCGCTAAGCGACTTTAACATCCATAGTACAGCAAACATCGAGAACGGATACCTTAACGGCAGATACGGTGGAATACCATTCTTGTCAAATCTTCGAGACTTAAACTGGTAGTATTATGATACTCAGAAGAAGAACATACGAAAAGGCCTCGCCATCAAGGGACGCCCAAAAGATATATATCATATGCGAGGGGAAAGAAAGGGAGAAAGACTATTTCGAGTTCTTTGAGGGAATTTCGTCTAATCTTGAGCTCATCACCATTCCACCTGAAAATGGAACGGATCCCGTCAAGCTGATGGAGCAAGCGATAAGAACTTTTCTATCGGATACACCAGTCTACCAAATAGACGAATCAGAAGGTGACCTTGTATGGTTTGCTATTGACACAGACACATGGATGGAAGAAGGAAAGATCTTGATACTTAAAGATTTTTGCAACGTGCAAAACAATGGAAAAAGGTACGAGATATGGAATATCGCCCAGAGTAATCCTTGCCTGGAAACATGGCTATACTATCATGTATATTCAGAAAAGCCAGACCATAAGGAAGTATCAGAATATGTATCGATGAAAGAGTATGTAAATGCAAAGATATCAGGCGGGTTTAACTGCGAAGTTCACCCGATGTATATCAAAGATGCAATTGTCAATTCTGAAAACAACTATTCTGACACAGACGGATATCCGGATCTATATTCTACCCAAATGCACTATTTAGGCAAAGCCATTCTCAAATACGCAAAACACGAACTAGAGCGCAAGCTAAGAAGAGTCATACAACGCTGAGATAATATCCTGAAACTCAGAAAGGCAGCCCGGAAATCATCCGGGCTGCCTTGGGAGATAGAGGTTCACGTCATCACGACGCTCCTCAGTGCCGATCGGCTGCAAGGTTCCGGCAGATCCGCCGGAGGGAATAGCGACCCGGCTATTCTTCAGCCAGGTCGCGTATCTTGTTCACGACAATCTCGATATCCTGATGTTCGGTACCGTTCTTGTCGGTCCACGTGTTAGGAGTAAGCTTTCCTGTAAGGAGGACTTCCTGTCCTTTCTTGAGGAGATCCCAAGGGATGACCTGATGGTTGTCGTCGAACTCCTTCTTGAAGATGACGCAGCGGAAGAAGCGAGAGGACTTGCTGTCCTTGGTGAAGTTCTTCGCGAGAGTGAAGCGTGCGAATGTCTTTCCTTCGTTAGGTGTCACGTCGGCTGTAAGTCTGCCTGAAAGCTGGATGTAGTTACCTGTATTCATGATAGCTTGATTTAAGGTGGTTAAACTTATTTTACGGATGCCGCAATAGTACCTGAGGACAAGGGCTCAAGGATACCTGCGGGAAAATACTACCCGAAGGTTGTGGAGATTTTCACGAGGTACCAGCGGATCGGAGCAATGTGTCATTGCGCAGAGTCCTTTAACCAGAAGTCAGAAGGAAAGTACCTTTGCGTCCG
This sequence comes from Bacteroidales bacterium, assembly GCA_017473705.1. Taxonomy (GTDB): domain Bacteria; phylum Bacteroidota; class Bacteroidia; order Bacteroidales; family UBA932; genus Cryptobacteroides. Next base: position 14,272 of record JAFUJQ010000048.1, read on the forward strand.
GAAATAAAGGCGACCACACTGTTTCAAGCCTGAAGAAAGGTCACTCAGCTCAGGCAGACAACCGATATGATTCCAGAAGGCAAGTCAAGCATGATATTCCGAAAGGTAAACCAGCCACAGGAAGCACAGTTGCTTCTCTATGGCTGATTAGTCATCTTCCGGAGGCGACACCCTAGGCTGGAACCACTCCCTGATAAGGTCGTCCTCGATACGGACTGTGGGACTGTCAGGATTACTCCTACGTGTCAAGGCCCAAGGAGTTCCACTGGACACATGTGGAGCTGAGAGATCGGACGCACGAGTCCAGGCATACCTCCTGAAGCATCGCTCCAGGAAGGAGAATCTCTCAGGCGAATCATTCTTCAGCTTCAGGTACTGCTCCTGCGCGTCAGTCGTGCCTTTCTTCATCTTCGAATATACTCTCGGGAAGACCGGCCCGTACTGCCATGCCTGCGGATGTTCTTCGAACAGTCTGTCCTCATGATCCGTCATCCACACTCCGTAGGCTATGTAGAGGATGGCCTGGATCTGCGACATGTTCAGTCCCCTTCCCTCCATCTCGGCCATATGCACCAGAGCCTTCGCGAATGTCAGGCTATCATGCCTCCGGGTATGAACAGGGGTATCAGTGTCACCCAAGGGTAGATCGCCGATGTCGTCGTCCTGCGGCTGCGGATCGGCCATCAGGGGCACCCTCTTGAAGAGATTCGGATCGTACTCCATGCCGCACTGCGCCATGATGGACTTTATGCTTATCGGCGAGGCTGGCATCCTCTCGCGGCGGGCCCTCCTGTCGGCAGCGTTGTAGATCCTTATGATCTCCTCGCGGTTGTTCACGATACACTGCATCACGATCTCGCCTATCATCTGCCGAAAATTCTCCTCCATGTGGATGTCCGGAGTCTCGTCTCCTCCGCGGAGCCATGCTATCACCTGACGGAAAGTGTCAGGAGTCTGTAATGTCGATGTCATAACTGTAAGGTTATATGATTTACAAGGAAGGGGCACTTGGCCCCATTCCGCTAGAATCCCTTGAACTCTCCTTCCGGAAGATCGTCATCATCACATACCGGCGGCTGCGGCTCCTCACGCCTTGGAAGAGGTTTCGCATTGCCCAGGATCGGGCTGTACTGCTGTGCCTCGTCCTTGCTCAGTCCCATCCTCTCGCGGTTGGCCGTGCCCACGTTCGCCTTTACGAAGTGGGTGTTGCCGTTCAGACCGTTGGAGGTAGGACGCATGACGAAGTCAAGCTCCGCCTTCTGCTGTCCCTTCTGGGTCTGCCTGCGGTAGATCGAAGGGTTGGACGATACAGGGATGACGATGCATTCACCATCCTGAGTTCTCTCGAGCTTTGCTCCCACAAGGCTGAGAAGGTCAATCTGACCTACGTAAGTGTCGTTACTGCCCATATTCATCGTAGTTACGTTATTGTCGTTATTTCTGATATTATCTATTTCTACTTGACGCTGAAGCGTCTTGACCCCGGTGACGGCTCCATATACTTGGCATATCCTGCAGGATCATCCTCCTTGAACGCCTTTGCGTTGAACTTCATCGAAGGCTTGGCGCTCTTCCACACGGCCATCGTACTTCCGCTTGGACTGACGAGCGTCTCCGCATCACCCATGAACATCTTGATCCTGTCCTCAAGGTATGTCCTCGAGTCCTCGAGAGCGTCTATCTCCCTGGTGATGTCCTTCAGGTTATTGTATACGTCGACCATCTCTGCATCAGCCTGCAGGATTTCTCCTGCGTTAGATGTCGGATGCTTCAGTAAAGTATCCTCCGAGTTGATGTCATCGGGAGCAATGCCACCGCAGACATTAATGAGCCAGAACTGCTCGATGGACTCGGTCAGAGCCTTGTAGAACTCCGGATTGAAGTCGAACTCCTTGTATCCGAAGTTGAGCCTAGGATATGAGGATATCCATGCTACCGCACCTTTCTTCACGCCCATCACTCCCATCTGATACTGAAGCTGGCAGTACCAGTACACCGGGAAGTCCTCCGGATCCACAGCCACCGATGTGGTCTTGCACTCAAGGATCCTGAGGTTGCTCTTGATGTGCCTTGCACCGGCCTCATAGAAGAGTCTATCAGGAGACACCCTTAGGTACTCACGCTTCTTGTCGACAGCTATCCAGTCGCCTTCGGAACTCTTGCAGACCTCTGCACCTGTCCTTGCAGCAAACATCGTCACCACTGCAGGCTCCATGTGATGTCCAAGCTCCATTGCCTCGTTGGACGGAATCGGACCGTCAACGCCGGTCTTCCTGCGCCACAGGCTGTACGGAGTGTCAAACCTGTTCACTCCCATGATTGTTCCCGCTTCTGATGAGCCTATGCCCTTCTTGCGTTCATCCAGCCACTCCTGATGAGTGGCCGGGCGTATTACTCTGTATGCCATATCCGTATGTATTTATGATTTCTTACCTGACTGTTTCAAGAGGAGGTCAAGATCCTCATCCGAGATCGTATACTTGAGCCTGATCTTCTTGGAGATAGTCTCCGCGTCATCCTTGAGCGATGCAGTGAACGCTACCGCTGACTTCCATGTCGCACTCTTGGAGGTGAGTTTCGGAAGAACTGGAGCAGCAGGTTGCTGGACAGGCTGTGCATCTGCCGACTGTTGGGTGTCGTACTTTGACACATCCTTTTCGAAATAGACATCCGCTCCGACTCCGAGAGCCTTCGCCGCCACGCTGATCGCATCTGTGTACGCCTTCTTGTAGGCATCGTCATCGAGGTACGGGATGTAGACCTGCTGTCCGTTCTCGTATTTCTTCTCATTTGCTATGAGCCTGTTGCCACCGTTTCCGTAAATCGGCTTGCTCCACTCTCCGTCCTTCTTGACGAACAGGTGGATATCTACGAATACGGCCATCTCACCACTCTCGCTGGCCTCAGTCCATGTCCTCACGATCTCGGTGTACCATCCGAATCCTGCCGGACCGAACACCTCCGTGAGTTTCTTGATCCTCCACATCGGGTTGATGTCGTTCTTGCCTTTGAGCCTTCCGGCCTCGATTTCCTTCTTGGCCTCCTTGGGTACGTTTCTTACGCTCTCATATATCGAGAGGTTGTTGTCCTGCTGGACCTGCTTACTGTTCTCCATATCTGTCTGGATTATAGTGATTGAACTTCAGTTCATCACCGACACCCTATCCTTATTCGGGACTGTCGGTGATGTTGAGCAGACAGAAGGTGAACGAGAGAAACGGACAAGGCAGTCAAGGGAAAATCGATGCTCAGATATGAGTGTCTATTTTGCTGATGACAGATGCGAAGAGTATGAGCACGGTGCATTGGAAGATTGTGCTCGTTACATACCTTCGCGACACATCACAGGCATCCCGATAATGCATCACTGACAAATAAAAAAGCAGTTCAGCTGGTTACATAACGTAACCGACTGAACTGCTTCATTAATCTTATATGATATTAGTCCGCTATCCTCTTGTCAAAGTCAGAGTTAACCTTCTTCATCCAACCAGGAAGAATCTCCAACGCATCATCAAACAGGTCTTCAGGAATATCTCGATAGTATGCATACGCCAGCGGCCCTGCAATTGCAGCAAGAGTATCCGCATCACCTCCAAGTGAGATAGCAAGACGAAGACAATCCTCATAGTCCGAAGACTCAAGGAACGATATGATGGCCGGTCCTACAGAACCCTGACATGTTGAGTCAAAACTATAGTCAGGCTTAATCTGATCGTATGATAGAGAAGCCCACTGAGGATAGTATTTGTTCAGGATCTCCTTTCGTATGAAAGCCTTGTCCTTGCCATTCTTCAGATGAAAGATTGCCAATGCGATCGAAACCGCACCTTTGACTCCTTCCGGATGGTCATGGGTGGGCTTAGCCGTAGCCTCGGCGAGGCTGATACATTCCTCTTCCGTATCGGCAAGCCAACCGGCAGCAGAGCACCTCATTGCAGAGCCGTTTCCGAAACTTCCATAAGCCTCGGTATCCTCACCATGGATCCATCGGCGGAATCTTCCACCATATCCTGCATTAGGATGCTGCAGTGCCCTCCTCCTGATATTTTCACTCATGTCAAGTCCATACAGCAGGGCCTCAGCACAAGCGAATGTCATTACCGTATCATCAGTGAACCTTACCGAAGGTCCGAATATCTCTACGGCATCATAATCTTTCGTTCTTCGTGAACGTGGTTCATATATGCTTCCAGCGATATCACCGATCGCTGCAGCTAAAAGATAATTCTTCATAATTACAATAACATTAAAACTCCAATCGGAAGCCTTTAGCCTTCATCTGGCTATAGCTGTCCGGATTGAATGAATACTTGATAGGGTTACGTGTTCCCTTACGTATTGTTCCGTCGTTTACTTCTGTCAGAATACCTAACTTAAGCATCTTGCTGGCAAAGTTTCGACGATCGAACTTGACCTCAAGGATTGACTCGTAGAGATCCTGAAGCTGTGGCATAGTAAATACCTCAGGAAGCAGTTCGAATCCAATCGGCTCGAAATGTATCTTTTCCTTAAGAGCCTTGAGTGCCACGCGAAGGATCCTGTCATGGTCGAATGCAAGAGACGGTACGGAATCAATCGGGAACCATCTGGCTTGGGCGGCGTCATCAGCACCCTTGACTTCAGACTTCTTAACCAAAGCATAGTGTGCAATCGTCACCGTTCTGCCTCTAGGATCCCTATTAACATCTGTAAAGGTTCCGAACTGCTCCACGCAATCAGCCTTGAGCCCAGTCTCCTCTTCCAATTCTCGTCTTGCACATGTCTCCGCATCCTCATCCATTCTCATAAATCCTCCAGGAAATGCCCAACACCCTTTGAACGGTTCTATTCCCCTCTCAATAAGCAAGACTGCCAAACCATCAGAGTCAAATCCAAAAATGACACAATCTGTAGTCACCGATGGTCTTGGATATTCATATGTATATGTTCCTTTTGTCATACTTGTGTAAATTTTACGCAAAGTAAATTATTTTATCCGAAACGGGCAAATATTTTGCGTATATTTTACACATTGAACGATGAATATTTGGTAATAAGGAAGAAAACGGCTACTTTCGCAACCCCAAAATAATAACGACAATGACAAAGATTGAAATAGTAAAAGAGGTGTCAAAGAGCACCGGAATCGAGGCCAACACAGTGATGGCAGTAGCTGAAGGATTCATGGAAGCAGTAAAGGGTTCTATGGCAAAGGGTGAGAATGTATATCTCCGTGGATTCGGTACATTCGAGGTAAAGACAAGAAAGGCAAAGACCGGTCGCAACATCACAAAGAACACAACCGTAGTGATCCCTGAGCACAAGGTCCCTACCTTCAAGCCATGTCCTGACTTCAAGAATCAGGTGAAGTAAGATGGGACTCGGGAAATGGATTGTCGGAGCACTCGGATGGGCCATGTTCGGTCCTATCGGAGGAATCCTGGGATATTACTTCGCGTCAAGGGTAGAGAAGCTCGCTGAAGCGACCGTTGTCTATGGTGAAGACCAGACCTGGAACCAGGGTCAGAGGAACAGCTTCCTCATGAGCCTTCTGGTCCTGTCGGCATCAGTCATCAAGGCTGACGGCAAGACCACTTCACAGGAGCTGTCAACCCTGCGCAGTTTCTTCACAAGAAACTTCGGAGCGCAAGCAGGAGGTGAGGCGGAAGAGATCGTAAGAGAGCTTCTAACCAAGGACTACAACCTCTATGAGGTATGTGGACAGATCCGCTCATGCATGGACTACTCGCAGCGTCTGCAGCTGTACCACTACCTCGTGGCTCTCGGCGCGTGTGACGGACTTCATCAGAGGGAGGTCGACATCCTTGAGACGATCGCAACCTATATCGGTCTGTCAAAGGCAGAAGTGGATTCCACCTTTGCTCAGTTCCGTCCAAGCAACGATAGCAACTACCGCATCCTGGAGATCGAGCCTAGCGCTACCGATGAGGAGGTGAAGAAGGCATATCGTAAGATGGCCATCAAGTACCACCCGGACAAGGTAGCAACTCTTGGCGAGGATGTACAGAAGGCTGCCGAAGAGAAATTCAAGGCAGTGAATCAGGCTTACGAAGCCATCTGCCGTGAAAGAGGCATATAGGGATATCACATCCGACAGAAAAAGTCAGCCAAAATCAACATTTTGTGATTATGGCTGACTTTTTTTGTTGATTGCTTCAAACTATTCTACTGAATGGCAGCAAGCAGCTGTGCGAACTGATCCGGACATGAGGTATTCTTGCCTCCGCAGGTGATACCCGTAAGCCTCTGCTTCACGTCAGAAATCTTCTGTCCCTTGGCGAGTGCGGCGATGCCCTTGAGGTTGCCGTTGCATCCGCCATAGAATGCAACATCAAGTATCTCGTCACCGAAGATCTTGAGCTCGATCGCCTGCGAGCAGACTCCTTCCGGTTTAGCTATAACTGTCCTTATTCCGCAGCTGAAAGTATCGTTTATTATCTTCATATAGCAATATTTATTGTTTTATATATCATATAGTCTGTACGGACGACCTACCAGTCCCCTTTCAATGCCTCAGTCACTGCCGACTGATATTTCTCTATGGTTGTGGCCTTCAGGATAGGCTTCCGCAGTCGTTTAGGAAGAGAAGGGAGCAGATACTCCCAATAGGGTTTCATCTTTGTAAGAAACTGCGTGCTGCCCTGGAGACGTTGTGAGAGTTCGCAGAACATCGCATCGTGCATCTGCTGCACAAGGTGGCATAGTTCACGATCGGTCAGTTCTCTGCCATCGCGGTACTCTATGCCCAGTGCCGGGTTGGCAAGAAGCCCGCGGCCTATCATGATACCTTTCAACTGCGGAAACTCCGATTCAATGCGTCTGATATCCTCCAATGTGAGTATGTCACCATTGTATATTACTGGGTGCTTGCATGCAGCATAGAATTCCGCGAAAGCCTCTATGTCGGCAGCCTTCTTGTACTGTTCAATACCCAATCGGGGATGAATAGTTATATGGCTCAATGGTGTATCGTTGAGTATAGGCATCAGCGCGCGCCACTCATCCTTACTCTCCCATCCGAGACGCATCTTTACCGAGAAGGTGAAGCCCGGATAGCCAGTCGTTGCCTTCATCAGCTCGGCAACCATATCGGGGTGAGGCAGAAGCCCAGCCCCGTGCTTCTTGCGGGCCTGTAAAGGGAACGAACAGCCCATATTCAGATCCACATTCCTATAGCCCTCATTGGCAAGCAGTTCCATAAGAGGGTGCATCTCATCTGGTGTAGCGGCTATTATCTGTGGAAGAAGGCTCTCGACGTTGTTGCTCTCATGTTTCACATCGCGCACATCCTTGCTGCGTATCTCACCATGCTCATAGCGCAGGAAAGGCGTACAGTAGACGTCCACGACACCGAAAACGGTACTATGCACATTGCGCCATACAGCCTCGGTAAATCCTTGAAGGGGTGCTGAATATATTTTCAACACGTTCATCATCTCTTTATAATTTAGACATTTCACTTCGTATCTCATCCCGAACTCGACGAAACTCCTCAATGACCTGCTCTTCATGACCAGAGAATGCATCCGGATCGTCAAAGCCGATGTGAAGTTTTTTATCTCTACAAAAATACATCATTATCTGAAAAATCTTACAACTGCTAAAATCTATCTTACACGACACCATGTCAGAAGCACGCAGAGAGTCGTTTTGTTATAATTCATCTTACAAAACGACTCTCGCATCTTATAATTGTCAGTCTACCAGTTCGAACTTATGTACATATATCTGGTCGTCATCATTATCTTCGTTGTCATTATGTTCTGAAACAAGAATCATTGCTTCATCTATATCGGCGAAGTCTATACCAAAGACTTCTGACAATTCATTCAAGGCATCTGCCTCAGACAGGTAATATCTATCTCCAGCAGAATAGTCTACAATGTACTCTTCGTCAAAGTATACGTCACTATTCTTCTCGTAGATACACATTCCAGGTTCTTCACATAGGAAGAATATCTCAATAGACGGATACTTCTCCTTTATCAGGTCTTCCACCTCCGTACATCTGTACCAGGCTGTCTCTGTCCAGAACCTCAAGACACCTCCATCCAGCTCAAGACCATCCCATGAGCCACGGCACTGAACTTTATTGAAGTCCACGCCGAGATCTTCAACCAGATTACCGAGCCAAGTCGTGCCAAACCCATTGGGTTTAAGTGGTTCCTTCATCTGAGCCAGTCTATTCATTCTTTCATATAAGCTTTGAAGTTCATTCTGATCTCCAGTACAAGCATATCTTGTTGAGCACCAATTCGGCATATTATTGATATTTAATAGTTTACATATTTATCCATCTTGCAGGCCTTCGCCTTGCGTGTCATAGGAACCGTCGCCATGATACCTGTCATCGGTATCCTCTGGCCGTCCCTGCTCTCAAGCACCCAGCAGCCTTCCACAGAGGCCACCGTACAGTCAGTATAGGTTCTCAATACCGCATTGAGCACCTTGGCGCTCTTGCGGGACACCTGCAGCATTCCGTTGACTCTCACGTCACCGCTGTCGAACCTCACCACCATGGCTGGCACTCCATGGAGGGAAACCTTCACGCGGTCTCCCTCGACGGTCACGTCCCTGCCGTTCATCTGCATCGCCACCCGTAATCGAATAGCTGACAGCATCATCTCATCACTTCTTGTCATATCTTTAATCTTTTAGAGTGTGTAATCCTTGTCTATCATCACGAACCTGTCCACCTTGAAGCAGCGCCACTCCCCTTTCTCGATGTCGAAATAAGGGAATGTTCCATTGAATGCTCTCTGAGGCTTCTGAGTCGTAGATCCTGTATCGTATTTCCTGATGACATCTATGGCTCTGGTACCGTAGGCATCCCTGCGGGTTCCGTCGGTCTTCTCGAAGACGAAGTGGACGACCTCTTCGGCAAGCATCTTCTTGAGCTCCGCTATATCAGCCATGAGTGTAATGGCCTGGATTGATCCCTGTCCGAACCTTGTGTCAAGATAGACGTCAATCTTCATCAGCTCGTTGTCTCCGCTGAAGAGCGTCTGCTGAACGTTTGTCTGTGTATTTGTATTCATATGATTATTGGATTTTACGGTTAGTATTGTCTGCAATGGCTTTCTTGACCATCTTGCCTAGGTCCACTGCCAGTCTTGACATGTCCGTCAGGTTGACGTTCCTGTGATACATCAGCGAAGGGTCGTACTGAGGCTCGATGCTTACAGCCACAATCGCAAAGCCCTGCTTCTCGACATCAAGCACTGCCTGTCTTACGGTCTCCACACTCTCGTTCGGAGCACCGTCGGAAATCATGAAGAAGAGGACATTCTCCTTGGTGTGCTTGCGCACTCTCGCGGCAGCCTCGCGGATAGCCGTTCCGTCGTTGTTACCCCATCTGGAGTCTGTGCTTCCAAGGGCATACTTCGGACAGAAGGACTTCTCTCTGTAGACGTAGAGAGCTGTACCACCATCTGTGCTGTGACCATAGATGTAAAGGTCAACGTTCTGAAGAGTGCCGATTGCCTCATTCAGAAGGACCGCCGTATCTCTTGCAGCCGTCTCACCCTCTCCGTACATAGAGCCGGATTCGTCTATGAGGATGCAGACCGCTATCTTATCTGACTTGACCTGACCTTCCCTCAAATACACTGTCGGTACTCCCTGGAACGCCTCGGCTATCTTGCCGGTATCGAGCATTCCGCTGCGCATGCCTCTGTGGATGAGCTTGTACTCCATCGATGAGCATTTGAGAGACTTCGAGATTGCAGGAATGTACTTACGTACTCGTGAGAGTGAATCCATATACCTGTCTTTGTAAGGCTTCTCCTTGATGACGACACATCCCTTCTGCGTGCCGCGCTCGGCTCTGCCCTCGCAGATCTTGCCTACCAGGTTCCTTTCAGCCTTGACGGTCTCCGACTGGGAATCAGATGAGATGTTGGACTTGTCCGGATCTCCTGTCAGGCTTTCGAGGGCCTCCTTTATCGAGTCGAAGACATCATTCATGTCCTGCTCTACCTTCTTGGCGATCTGCCTTGATGTCATCTTCTTTCCTGATGACTGTCCAGCGCTTCCACTGCCGGAACCTGAACCTGTAGAGTTTGAACTGCTCTCATCTGATGACTCCTGCTGGTCTCCCTGCGGGTCACCCTGACCGGATGCTGACTCCTTCTGCTTCTGCTTTTCCTCGTCCTTGAGGTACTCCTTAATAATCTCGTAGATCTTCTCCGCTACCTCGATGCACTGGGCGGTGGACTCGGGATAAGGTGTGAGGAGAGGACGCACCTGCATGAGCGTATCGGCAAACTCCGCAAGGTCAGTCTCGTTGATGGTCTTTGGATATCTCACCAGC
>JAFUJQ010000115.1 GCA_017473705.1 Bacteroidales bacterium
TTGAGGCAGGATTTGACGGCTGCATCTTCAAGCCGTTCTCCATGAATGAACTGTTGAAGGTCATTGCTTCAGTAGTCAAGGGACGCGAACCAGGCAGCGAAACCGATTTCTCCGTGATGCTTGCCAATGTATCGGACAAGAAGAAAATCCTGAGAACGATGATTGAGTCCTGCGAGAAGGATATTGTTGATTTGAAGATTGCAATGACAGACGAGAATAGGGAGTCGATGCGAAGCATAGCACATCGTATGTTCCCGATGTGGGAGATGGTATCGATGGATGAGATTCTGCTTGCTTATCGCAATGTCCTGAAGGATACGGACTGTGATACTCAAACCGTGTTGAACCACACGAATCACATAATAACCCACATAGAGCACCTGATTGAGGATGCCGGAAATGAGATAGAAAGAATAGTCGATGAAGAAAAGAATATTGATAGTAGAGGATAATATAACCCTATCACAGATTATTAGAGACTGGCTGGAGCGTGAAGGATATGCAGTCGCAACGGCTATTAATGAACCCTTTGCTCATAAGTTGCTACGCAAGGAGTCGTTCGACCTGATACTCTCCGATGTGCGACTGCCACAAGGTGACGGCATACACCTCCTTGAATGGATTAACAAGGAGAAGATGGATATCCCATTTGTGATAATGACTGAGTACGCATCGGTAACGGATGCAGTCAAGGCAATCAAGATGGGAGCAAAGGACTATCTTGCCAAGCCGGTATTCCACGAGCAGTTGGTGGAGATGGTCAAGGAGTTGCTAAAGCCCGTATCAACAATACGCAGTAAGGAGAAGGAGCTCTTCAAGCGTACAAGCCCGAAAGCAAAGGAAGCTATGAATATGGCGGAGTTGGTTGCTCCATCGGATATTTCAGTATTGATTCTCGGGGCAAATGGTACAGGTAAAGAGTCCGTTGCTCGAACCATTCACTTCCATAGCAACCGCAAGGATAAGCCTTTTGTGGCGGTGAACTGCGGAGCGATACCTCGCGAACTTGCCGCCTCGATGTTCTTCGGACATACGAAAGGGGCATTTACGGGTGCAGACACAGACAAGGGTGGTTACTTCGATGCCGCCAAAGGTGGTACGCTATTCCTTGATGAGATAGGCACTTTGCCATTTGATATGCAATCCTCGTTGCTTCGTGTATTGCAGGAGGGGACATTTATGCCTGTCGGCTCAAGCAAGGAGCGTGTGGCAGATGTGCGTATAGTATCTGCAACCAATGAGAATACGGAGAAGGCTATTGCTGACGGTCGTTTCCGTGAGGACTTGTATCATCGACTGGGTGAGTTTGAGATACACCAGCCGTCACTATGTGAGTGCCCCGAAGATATTCTTCCGCTTGCCGACTTCTTCCGCGAGAAGTTCTCGTCAGAGCTTCGCAAGGCTACTGAAGGCTTTACCGCAGAAGCGGAACGGTTGTTGCTCTCACACTCCTGGTCAGGTAACATCAGGGAGTTGCAGAACAAGATTAGACGGGCGGTATTGATAGCCAAAGATACGCTCATTGACTATGCGGATTTGAACATTGCACAGGCAAAGCCGATAGAAACTCCGGAGGCTCCACTGCTTCCGTTAAAGGACGAGGAACAGGAGAAACAGAGCATCATCAGAGCCTTGCAGTCGTGCAGCGGCATCAAGACAAAAGCGGCTCAAATGCTCAATGTTGACTCATCTACACTATACCGTAAGATGAAAAAGTACGGCATAAAATGATGATTGTGGGGGTAATATGAACCGCGTATCGGCAAAAAGTTGTATCTTTGAGCCGCAAAATTGAAATACTGGAGCAGAACATTAGTTGATTCTGTCCGTTTATATAGACATAAGTTCGCAAGAATCCCGAACAGAAATCTGGCAGTTGAAGTAAAGGAGAGTATTGCGTATGCTTATGCTATGCCCATGGCATAGCGTGGTGTTACGTACTCTCCTTAGGCCCATGCCAGAGCCTCTGTTCGGATGCGTGATGACCACGCTTCTTTTTTGGACGGAGGTAACGATATGGCAAAGATTCAGATCATAGCAGCGATGACAATGGACGGCTTTCTTCCGAAAGCTGACGAGAATTTAATGCAGTGGGTAATGAATGATGCCAAAGGCTTTCCATATTGGCACGAGCGTAGCGTCTATCGCCTGATGCCACACTATCCTTTGCTCGACCTGCTTGCCGAGAAACACTCCGACAA
>JAFUJQ010000049.1 GCA_017473705.1 Bacteroidales bacterium
AAAAATGTCCAAAAAAGTGCTAAAATTCGATGAAATACGGTACTTATCGAGATTTTAGGGCAAATAAAAAAGAGCCACTAAGTGACTCTTTAGTAATCAATTATAATCGTTTTTTGCTCGTTTTTTATCAACGGCTCATTTTCCGATGCAGAAATTCCGAAAGATATTCCCCAGGACTTCGTCCGTCGAGATTTCTCCGACGATGGAGCCGATGTGGTAGATTGCTTCGCGGATGTCTTGGGCGGCTAGGTCGGTCGGGAGGGCGGAGGCGAGGCCTTCGCGGACGCGGAGGAGGGAAGTGCGAGCGTCGGTGAGGGCCTGGACGTGGCGCTGGTTGGTGACGAGGGTGGTGTCGCTGTCGCCGAGGAGGTCGCGCTGAGTCGAGGCTAAAAGGTTTCGTAAAACGCGGATTCCTGAGCCTGTTTTTGCTGAGATCGGGAGGATGTTTACGACATCTTTCGAGCTGTTTTCTTCAATATTGCTCTCTGTGCCATGAATTTCCCCTTCATTCGCGAGTTGTGCCTTAAATCCTTTGTTATCAATAAGCGAAACAATAGTGTTTATTGTGCTAACATTTTTGTTAATATCGAAAATGTCCGTTTTGTTAAGCAAAATTACCAGTTTCTGGCTGCTGAAGTCGACCTTGTCAAGGATGTCAGAAACAGTCTCAAGTGTGGTCTCCGGATCCCTTGTCAGATCGACCATACCAAGCACGATTGAGGCCTCGGAAATCTTCTTGAACGTCCTCTCGATTCCGATCTTTTCGACCACTTCGGAGGTCTCGCGGAGACCGGCGGTGTCGATGAAGCGGAAGAGGATGCCATCGATGTTCAAGGTCTCTTCTATGGTGTCGCGGGTGGTGCCGTGTATGTCGGAAACGATTGCGCGGTCTTCGCCGAGGAGAACGTTGAGCAGGGTGCTCTTGCCTGTGTTGGTGGCGCCGGCGATTGCGACCGGAACGCCGTTCTTGATGGCGTTGCCGAGGCGGAAGGAGTCGATGAGACGACCGACGTGCGATATGATTTCGACGAGCAGATTGTCAAGTCTCGACCTGTCTGCAAACTCGACTTCCTCTTCGCTGAAATCGAGCTCGAGTTCCATCAGTGAGACCAGTTCGAGAAGCTCTGTCCTCATGTCGCGAAGCTCTGAAGAGAAGCCGCCTTTCATCTGTTTGAAGGCTATGTGGTGAGCGGCTGCGTTCTGTGATGCAATCACATCTGCAACTGCTTCTGCCTGAGCAAGGTCCATCTTACCATTTAAATAAGCCCTTTGTGTGAATTCTCCAGGCTCGGCAGCACGCGCTCCGGCCACATATAGGAGTGAAATGATCTCTGAAACGATATACGAGGAAGCGTGGCATGAGATCTCGACAGAGTCCTCTCCCGTGTATGAACGAGGGGCGCGGAAAACGCTCGCGAGAACCTCGTCGATGACGCGTCCGTCAGCATCTGAAACAGTACCGAATTTGATTGTATAGCCACCAGCCTCGGAGATGGATCCGTTTCTGCAGGCTATTACCTTGTCTGCAATCGCCAACGCCTCAGGACCGCTGACTCTGATTACTGAAATGGCTCCTGTCCCAGGCACCGTCGCCGGTGCACAAATCGTATCTTCGTTTCTTATATACATGCCACTAAGTTTTATCGTTGCAAAAATACAATTAAATTTGCGGAAATCAGTCAAAATTTACTATCTTCGCAAGGTTTTACTAATGGGAAACAATATGTGTAAACGAGCTGCATCAGGAACATATCTGAATGTGAACGCATTACCAGTTAATGCACAGCCTTGTTTTTCCCATTTAACTATTACTGTCGGCCATTTTCTCCTTTAGAGAAGTGGTCGTTTTTTTATAGATCCCCGATCAGGTCGGGGATGACGTGAGGGCGAGTCGGAATGACGCGAAGGCCGGAGAGAAAGGGAATGATCGTGTAGGGCGGGAGATGGTGAACCATGAAAAGAAATTAAAATTTAACAAATATATAGAATGAAACTTAAAGCAACACTTCGTCTGGAGAATGGCTTGGAATTCCATGGCTATTCATTGGGCTGCACACAGGCTGTGGGCGGTGAAGTGGTCTTCAACACTTCGATGGTAGGATACCCGGAGCAGCTGACCGATCCGACCTACAACCAGCAGATCCTCTGCCTTACCTATCCGCTGATCGGAAACTATGGAGTTCCGTCAGAAGAACTGCTCGGCGAGAGCCTTTCAAAGAATCTCGAATCTGAGAAGATACAGCCAAACGGTCTGGTTATCTTTGACTACTGTGAGGACTACAGCAACTGGGAGGCAGTCAAGAGCCTTGAGCAGTGGATGAATGAGCAGGGCCTTACAGGCATCTATGGCATTGATACAAGGGAGCTTGCGAAGATTCTCCGTGACAAGGGGCCGATGAAGGGTTGCATAATCCCTGAGGGCGCAAAGGCGCCTGAGGCTGTCAAGGAGCCGTCGCCGGCTGAGGTGACATGCAAGGAGCCGATAACATATAAGGCAAAGCCTGCCCAGGACGTCGAGAATGTAAACGGAAGCAAGGCGGCGACTACAACCGGCAAGCGCGTAGTGCTTGTAGACTGCGGCGCAAGGCACAGCATCATCCGCGGCCTCATCGCAAGGGGAGCGGAGGTTGTGAGAGTCCCTTACAACTACGATTTCACCGAGATGGAATATGACGGAGTATATGTGTCAAACGGCCCGGGATGCCTCTGCAATTATGGAGAGACACTGGAGATTCTCAAGAAGGTCCTCGCCGGAAATAAGCCGGTATTCGGCCTCGGCGTAGGATACCATCTTATTGCAAAAGCTGCAGGATGCGAGATGGCAAGACTCGAGCATCCTCACAGAAGTTCCAACCAGCCGACCCGCAAAGAGGGCAGCAACCGCACATACATCACAGCGCAGAACGTATACCGCACAATCAAGCCGGAGTCAATTCCGTCAGACTGGGAAGTATACTTCACAAACCTCAATGACGGCACAGTAGACGGCATCCGCCACAAGACCAAGCCGTTCATCGGACTTAACTTCCATCCAGAGGTCTGCGTCGGTCTCGCGGAAAACGTTACCCCTTTAGATGAATTTATATCAAAATTATAATAACAGACAGAATGTGTAGTTTTTAAAACCATGGCCGCCCGTGGCCTTGTGAACGGGAGGGGCCCGCTCCGAAGGAGTGGGAGGGATTTAGTTTTTAAAAAATACACATTCTGGCGGACGACAAGAATTATGATTGACAACAGCATAAAGAAAGTCCTCGTGCTCGGTTCGGGAGCACTCAAGATAGGTCAGGCCGGAGAGTTTGACTATTCAGGCTCGCAGGCCCTCAAGGCCCTCAGAGAGGAAGGCATAGAGACCATCCTCATCAATCCTAACATCGCGACAGTCCAGACATCTGAGCAGGTCGCAGACAAAGTATACTTCCTCCCCGTTACAGCATACTTTGTAGAAAAGGTCATCCAGAAGGAAGCCCCTCAGGGCATTCTCCTCGCATTCGGCGGTCAGACGGCGCTGAACTGCGGAGTTGCTCTCTATGAGGCAGGCATCCTCGAGAAATATAATGTAAAGGTGCTCGGTACGCCTGTTCAGGCGATCATGGACACCGAGGACCGTGAATTCTTCAATGCAAAACTCGCAGAGATCAACGTCAAGACCATCAAGTCTCATGCGGTGGAGACCGTTGAAGACGCCAAGAAGGCTGCTGAGGAACTCGGTTATCCGGTGATTGTCCGTGCAGCCTATGCGCTCGGAGGTCTCGGCTCCGGCTTCTGTAACAACGAGGAAGAACTCGTGACTCTTTGCGAAAGCTCATTCTCATTCTCTCCTCAGGTGCTCGTGGAGAAGTCTCTCAAGGGCTGGAAGGAGATCGAGTATGAAGTGATGCGTGACCGCTATGACAACTGCATCGCCATCTGTAACATGGAGAACTTCGACCCTCTCGGAATCCACACTGGAGAGTCTATTGTAGTGGCTCCGACACAGACTCTGAGCGCAAAGGAATGCCAGTTCCTGCACGACCTTGCAATCAAGATGGTACGTCATATCGGCATCGTCGGAGAATGTAACGTCCAGTACGCATACGACACAGACTCGATGGAGTACTATGTGATCGAGATGAACGCACGCCTCAGCCGCTCGTCAGCCCTCGCTTCGAAAGCGACAGGATTCCCTATCGCTTTCGTGGCAGCAAAGATCGGCCTCGGCTACGGCCTTTTCGATATCAAGAACTCAGTGACCAAGCAGACTCCAGCCTTCTTCGAACCCGCCCTTGACTATGTCGTGGCCAAGATTCCACGCTGGGACCTCTCGAAGTTCACCGGCGTATCGCGCAAGATCGGCTCAAGCATGAAGTCTGTGGGTGAGGTCATGTCTCTCGGACGCAACTTCGAGGAAATCATCCAGAAGGGTCTCCGTATGATCGGACAGGGCGCAAACGGCTTTGTAGGCAACAAGGAAATCAAGGTTGACGACATAGACCAGGCACTCAATGAGCCTACCGACAACCGCATCTTCGTGATTTCAAAGGCTATGCAGGCCGGCTACACCGTAGACCAGATTCACGCCCTCACAAAGATAGACAAGTGGTTCCTGAACAAGCTCATGGGTATTGTGAATACGCACAAGGAAATGAGCAGGTATGACAACTGCGAACAGATGCCTCTCGAGCTTCTCAAGAAGGCTAAGCTCCAGGGATTCTCAGACGTTCAGGTAGCTAACGCATTATATAAAGGAATGGACTCTGAGATGGCGGAAGACATCGTCAGAGCATTCCGTAAGGGTCATGGTATTGTACCGTGCGTAAAGCAGATCGATACTCTTGCTGCGGACTATCCGGCAGCGACAAACTACCTGTATCTAACATACGGTGGTAACTACCATGATGTTAAGTATCAGCACGATAAGAATTCGGTAATCGTGCTCGGATCGGGTGCATACCGCATCGGTAGCTCGGTAGAGTTCGACTGGTGTTCGATTAATGCTCTCCAGACCATTCGCAACCAGGGATACAGGGGAGTCATGATCAACTACAACCCTGAGACAGTGTCTACAGACTATGACATGTGCGACCGTCTCTACTTCGACGAGCTCACATTCGAGCGCGTGATGGATATCCACGACCTTGAGAATCCACACGGAACAGTGGTTTCGGTAGGTGGACAGATTCCTAACAACCTTGCTCTCAGACTTGATCAGAACAAGGTGAACATCCTCGGAACAAAGGCCACATCGATAGACAAGGCAGAGGACCGTCATAAGTTCTCGTCTATTGTCGACGCTCTCGGCATCGACCAGCCTAAGTGGAAGGAACTTACAAACTTCGATGAAGTTGACCAGTTCATAGAGCAGGTAGGATTCCCGGTACTCGTTCGCCCTTCATATGTGCTTTCAGGCGCTGCGATGAACGTATGCTACAATCACGAGGAACTTCGCAACTTCCTCGGTCTTGCTGCGGAAGTGTCTGAGAAACATCCTGTTGTGATGTCTGAGTTCATGCAGCGCTGCAAGGAGATTGAGTTTGATGCTGTGGCAGACGGAGGCGAGGTGATTGCTTATGCAATCTCTGAGCACGTAGAGTTCGCCGGAGTACACTCTGGAGACGCTACGATCCAGTTCCCTCCACAGAAACTCTATGTCGAGACAGTCCGTCGCATCAAGAAGATCGCAAAGAAGATTGCTTCTGCCCTTGAGATCACAGGACCGTTCAACATTCAGTTCCTTGCAAAGGACAACTACATCAAGGTGATCGAGTGTAACCTGCGTGCTTCACGAAGCTTCCCATTCGTTTCCAAAGTGCTCAAGATCAACATGATCGAACTGGCAACTAAAGCGATGCTTGGCCTCAAGCCGGCAGCGCCTCGCAAGTCGGCGTTCGACCTTGACTATGTAGGTATCAAGTCTTCTCAGTTCTCATTCTCAAGACTTCAGCAGGCAGACCCTGTCCTCGGAGTGGACATGCACTCTACAGGTGAGGTCGGATGTCTTGGTGATGACTTCAATGAGGCTCTCCTTAACTCTATGCTTTCTGTAGGATATGAGATACCTAAGAAGAACATCCTCATTTCATCAGGAAACGCTCTCCAGAAGGCCGACCTTCTCAATGCATGCAAGCTTCTCCATGAGAGAGGATACAAGCTTTACGGCACAGAGGGTTCTGCTAAATATCTGACTGAGAACGGTGTTCCTACTGAGCGCGTGATCTGGCCTACAGAGGCGCAGGATCCAGAACTTGCCGGCAAGTACAAGCAGGCTATGGAGATGCTCGCCAACAAGGAGCTCGATCTTGTGATCAATATCCCTAAGAACTTCTCGCACAAGGAGTTGACCAACGGATACTATGTACGTCGTGCAGCTGTTGACTTCAACATTCCGCTCATCACGAATGCCCGTCTTGCGACAGCATTCATCAGAGCATTCTGCGCGATGTCCATCGACGACATCCAGATCAAGAGCTGGGATCAGTACTAGGAGCAAACGTGACGGTCATCCCCGGCTCCGATCGGGGATCAAGTACGAAAACATACCAAAACTGCCCGCGATATCCATAAATTTTGGGGTATCGCGGGCAGTTTTCCTATAAAAACGCACGCGGTATCGTGGCAAGGAAGACTGGCACAATTTTAGAGACGCGCCGTTTCATCAAATTCTTTCACATTATGAAAACGAACGACGAGAAACGGCTCACATCGGAGAATGGTCGTCCGATAGCTGACAATCAGAACACACAGACAGCAGGGCATAGAGGCCCGGTAACATTGCAGGATCCATGGCTTCTTGAGAAGCTTGCACACTTTGACCGTGAGGTCATTCCTGAAAGACGAATGCATGCCAAAGGCGCAGGTGCATTCGGAACATTCACTGTCATCCATGACATTTCGAAATATACGAGAGCATCCATCTTTTCTGAAGTCGGCAAGCAGACCCCATGCTTCGTCCGTTTCTCGACGGTTGCAGGTGAACGCGGCGCTGCAGATGCGGAACGTGACATCAGAGGTTTCGCGATGAAATTCTATACAGAAACAGGCAACTGGGACCTTGTAGGCAACAATACCCCAGTGTTTTTCTTGAGAGATCCTCTCAAATTCCCCGATCTGAACCATGCGATCAAGCGCGATCCTCGCACCGGAATGCGCTCAGCAAATTCAAACTGGGACTTCTGGACACTCCTTCCCGAAGCTCTTCACCAGGTGACCATAACAATGTCTCCGAGAGGTATCCCGGCCTCATACCGTCATATGCATGGTTTCGGAAGCCATACCTTCAGTTTCTATGACAAAGACAATCACCGCACATGGGTGAAGTTCCACCTGAAGTGCCTGCAGGGCATAAAGAACCTCACCGATGCAGAGGCTGAAGCCATCATAGCCAAAGATCGTGAGTCACATCAGAGGGACCTTTTCGAAGCGATTGAAAGAGGGGATTACCCTCGCTGGCTGATGCAGGTGCAGCTTATGACAGAAGAGGAAGCCCGTACTTATAAGGTAAATCCATTCGACCTTACCAAAGTATGGTATCATGGAGATTTCCCATTGCACGATGTCGGCATACTTGAGCTCAATCGCAATCCGGAGAACTATTTCGCAGAGGTGGAACAGGCCGCCTTCAATCCCGCAAACGTCATAGAAGGAATAGGATTTTCTCCTGACAAGATGCTTCAAGGCCGTCTGTTCTCATATGGTGATGCGCAGCGCTACCGTCTTGGGGTGAATTACAATGAAATACCTGTCAACCGTCCTCGCTGCCCGTTCCACTCTTATCATCGCGACGGACAGATGCGCACTGACGGCAACCAAGGCAGGACCTTGTCATATGAGCCTAACAGTTATGGTGAATGGAAAGATAAGCCTTCTGCAAAGGAACCGCCTCTTGCATCAATGGGCGATGTGTATAACTACGACGAGCGTGAATATGACAGCGATTATTATACACAGCCCGGCAAACTCTGGAGGCTCATGAGCAAGGAAGATCAGCAGGCAACATGCGAAAACACAGCAAGAGCAATGGGCGATGCGGAAATCTTCATAAAGCAGCGCCATATCCGCAACTGCTACTATGCAGACCCTGCATACGGCGAAGGAGTGGCAAAGGCCTTGGGATTATCCCTTCAGGATGCTTTGGCTGAGACTACAGCACCTCCAGAAGCGTAAGGCCGGAATGTTGTCCGACGATGTAGCGGAGGGATTCATGTGAAGAAGCGCCGGCAGTGGAGGCATCGCAGGCGCGGATGAAGTTGTCCATGCTGACGGAAAGTCCCTTCTGGAACTGCATGCATGAGAATGTGTCGCCCGGCTGAATCGTGGCGTTCAGGGTTTCTTCCGCCACGAAGCGGTTGTCGCCGAGATACCTTATTATGCATATCCTGTCCGGGAGCCATCCAAGCTTGAGGCGTGCACCTACATTGAGGTCGGATGAGAATACGGCTGTAGACGCAAACAGCTCTGAATCACCAGTGAGTACACCTTTGAGTTCGTCACTGAATTCTTTCCATGATCCTTTGCCGATGAAACGGCAAAGGACATTGAGTGTGCGGACGGATACCGTATCATAGTGTCGTGTGGAATAGCCCCATACGCGCTCGAGCGTACTTTCTGATATGTGCTCACCGATTTTTTGACCGATAAGCAAGGAAAGCTTGAGGAAGTCTCCATGCACAGACAGAGGGAAGCTTATGCTGCCCTCTATTGCTTTTCTGAGTGTCGCAATCTGTGGAATATTTGAATCGATGCCCATATCAGCGACAAAAATAATGATTATATTTGGCCTGCCAAATCGGAATGTGCAAAAGACAATAAAAGACAAAACGGGACAAGCTATATGGGTATTGATTCGGCTTTATATGCGACATCAGAATGTGCTGCAAACAGCTCATATACTGATTCCGTGCTTATTCGTGAGACTTCCACATCGCGTCTTTATCGAGTAAGCAGGGAAGGTAAGCATTTCATGTTCAAGACAGCCAGGGATAATTCCGAGATGCTGACATCCTTGATAAGAAGGGAGTATGAATTGTCCATGACATTGAACAATCCTTATATAGCATATGTCTTTACCTATGACACCATACCCGAACTCGGAGAGGGAATCGTGATGGAATATGTCGACGGCTGTTCATTGGCAGATTTCCTTAGCGGAAATCCAGATCTGGGACTCCGCAGGAGGGTGTTGATGCAGCTGTTCGAGGCCGTTGCCTATATTCATAGGAAAGGTATCATTCACAATGACCTCAAACCGGAAAACATCATGGTCACCCGCTCGGACAACAATGTGAAGATCATTGACTTCGGCCTGTCAGACGACGACGCTCATTATCTCCTCAAGACCCTCGGCTGTACGCTGGAATATGCCTCTCCGGAGTTGCTCAGACGCGGGACCTTAGATGCTCGGAGCGACATCTATTCGCTTGGCCTTATCATGAAGGATATCTTAGGCAATAGAAATGCGTTCATATCCTCCAAGGCTTCGCGCCAGTCTCCCGACCGGAGATATGGCAATGTCGACGCGCTTATACGTGCGTATTCCAGACGTCATCTGCCGGCTCTTGTCATCCTTTCCATATTCATATTGACGGCAATAATTGCTCCATATATACAGATCGCTCATACGAGAGGGATTCAGTCAGAGAAAGAGGCGTTCCGTGACTCGGTCTATAGAGATACTGAAGAGCGAATGCAGAGGTTGTATGGGGATCTGGAAGAACGATTGAAGGATATTCCTTTTCAGGAATTTTCCTATAGCGAGATGGCGGTTGCAATGGAGGGCTTGCCTGCAATATGGCAAACTTATACTGAGATTACGACTGATAAAGAACTCATCAGTTCATTCATGTCTCATTATACGCTTCTTCAGAATGATCATTATCAAAGGCTGATTGATATTATTGGAGCCAAACCTTTGATCAGCACCGCACGGCTTCCAAAAGAAGAACAGGACTTTTATCAGGGCCTGTTCGGCAGAGGAGAAGCATACAGGCCATACGAACCATAAAAGACAAGCAAAGACAATCCGCGAGGGTTGTCTTTTTGATTAATTTTGTAAAATAAAACTGCAACAGCCCTCAGAATCGGGCCTGAATGCTTGTTTTTAAGTGATTGTTTTCTTAGTTTTGTAGAAAATAATACTGAAACACAGAGAGTGTTTTGCTTTACCCTTGCTGATGAACCTAGGAAATTCATTTCGGAATGAGGATAAGCAGACTACCTCACCTGTATCCATGCCCTTCGGGCCAGGTTCAGCGTGGGCTGTTGCTTATTTTGATTCCAAGGCAGTTCCTAGGGCCTATCAGCTGAAATGAGCAATTCGTCCCACGCTTTCTGCATCCATAACCTAAAATTCTCAGGGACGGAGAGCAGAACAAATCATTATGGGACTCTTTGACAAAATCAAGGACAACTTCACAAAGGCAGAATTCAATGTCTCACCTCAGAAGAAGCTCAAGACTCTTTCGGCTGAGTTTGAAACAGCATTCGGTGTGGAACTCGTATTCTACAAAGGTCAGAAGATAGCTGACGGCGATCTCACACTCAAGCAGCTCAATGACAAGACAGCAAAGACCGTTGACACCA
Source organism: Bacteroidales bacterium (assembly GCA_017473705.1). Lineage (GTDB taxonomy): Bacteria > Bacteroidota > Bacteroidia > Bacteroidales > UBA932 > Cryptobacteroides. The sequence continues at coordinate 10,558 of JAFUJQ010000049.1, forward strand.
GAGCGGCAGAAGGCCTCAAGATCAAAGGCAGCATGAAGGTCGGCGATGCAGAGAAACTCTTTGACACTCACTTCGGCGTGACAGTCCAGATCAAGAAGAACGGCAAGCTCGTTCCAAACGAAATCACCATCGGTCAGGCCGCTCGCGGAGAATTCTAATCAAAGACTATGGCAAAAACTATTCAGTATCAAAACTGGCGGGGTGGACATTTTGTAGGATGAAATCCTTGTAATCAACTGATTTTCTTACATTTGTAAAGATTATCATTGATATGCTTAAAAAAATGCTTTTTCTGTGGGTCTAAAAAAGTGGTCAGGAATGGCCTGAGAGGCCG
>JAFUJQ010000059.1 GCA_017473705.1 Bacteroidales bacterium
CTGCGATGTTGCCGATGGCGGCACCTGTCGCACCTGCTGCAATCGATCCCGTGCGGCTCGCTGTCTGGGCTACGTTCCTGCCGTAGTTACCTGCACCGCCGCCTGCCTGGATTATCCAGTTGGCCACTGTCGGAATGGTGAAATATCCGATGATGCCGATAATGAGGAAGGTGATATAGACCGCATTTGACCCGTCAGGGATGAAGTTGGGATCAGACAGTTGCTCGATGTCCTTCTGTAGCATCAATACCTGTATGCGTGCAAGCACGCTGCTGAAAAGGTCGCTGACGGGAAGCCACAGATAGATGCTGATATATCGGACAAACCACTGCGTAAGTGAAGCATGGAAGCCGTCCCAACAGGCTATCGCAAAGGATATAGGTCCGAGTATCGAGAGGACGATGAGGAAGAATGTTCTCAGCGTGTCTATGACAAGGGCTGCGGCATTGAACATCAGTTCCAACAGTTCACGGAAGAAGTTCTGAACAGCCTTTTTCATGTTATACATCGCACGGTCCACATACATTCCGCAAGCCTCAATCGCATCCAACGCACCGAGCTCATCGAGCTTGTTGTCGAAGGTCTCCTTATCCACAAGGTAGGCCGTTTCGGGAATGCGTTTCATCGCCTCAAACTCTAATTTGTCCTTCTGCCTGCGATACTCGTTCATATCGAAGGTCTGCGTTTCAAGGATTCTGTGCGTTCCCGTCACTATGGGCGACATTACGCTGTTGAGCGTACCCAACACCAATGTCGGGAAGAACATGATGCACAATCCGAGAGCAAAGGGACGCAGGAGCGGAAAGACATCTATAGGCTCGGCTCTTGCCAACGACTGCCAGACACGATAGGCGACATAGAAGAGAGCACCCAATCCGGCAAGTCCTTTGGCGACACCCGTCATCTGCGAACAGAGGGGCATCATATCCACATACAGACTCTGGAGTATCTGATGCAGATTGTCAAATGTTACTGCTAATAGTACCATAAGCGTAGTGTTTGAGGTTTACCAATAGCGTTCACTCGGCGAGCCGTAGAGGGACATCACACGGTCAACATCATTCTGTTTCTTCGCTCTGAGGTACGATACTCCGATGTTCTTGTTGGTGTAGTACTGCACAAGCGAGCGGTACTCCAGCATCCTTGAATAGCAGGTATCGACAATATCCATTCTGTCCTTATCGCTCATCGAGAGTCCGTTCTCATTGACCACCGTCTTGAGGTCATTAAGCAGGTGGGCACTCTCTTCAAGCAGTTTCGTATAGCCAAGAGCAATGGCACTGAGTTCCTCCACCGTGAAGTAGGGGTCGTTCAGCATACGCTCGAAGCTGTTCACATAGATGTCGGTAATGTCGCCTACAAGCAGGATGGTCTGCTGTACCTTGCGTGCATCGCGGACAAGGTTCTTCACCTTCTTCAGAGCATCGTAGTACTCCTTTCCCTGCTTATAGATCTTTACTGTCTCCTGAAAGTTCTGAATCATCGTACTTGCCGTAGAGGATGTATGCACGATGTTCTTCGTGGCATTGATGATGCCTTGTGCGAGGTTGCCGGGGTCTGTCACCACCCACTGCGCCCTCGATGTCTGGCTGACAAAGAGAGCCACCAGACAGAGCATAAAAATTTTCAATCTCATACTGTTACGAATTAAAGGGTGAATACTTAATCATAGTCCCATCTTGCGAACTCTTGATTTAGGCTTCTGTCGGATATGCTGCTTTCGGGACGGTCTCTCCTCGGAAGAGTCGCTCTGCCTCTTCTTCATTCCGTTGAAAAGCTCATCTGCATAAGGTCTTCTGCCTGTCATCCTGACAA
>JAFUJQ010000116.1 GCA_017473705.1 Bacteroidales bacterium
AATACAAAGCAGGAGACCGAGAAATACTTCTTCTTTATGATTCTGGCAGGTTCGCTGATTCTGCTGGCGAACCTGTATTACTATGCCCATCCGCTTCTTGCAAGCATTGGGCTGACAAATACGATAGCCGACTCGGTCTTCCTTAAGCTCCATTCTGGTGGAGCCTTCTCTCATTCCTATAAATCTAAGATCATAGTCTTGCTGCTGGTATGTCCATGCCTGCTAAGCCGGACTGGAAGGTTGAAGACAGTTCCGGCAAGCACATTGGTGACAGTGGGAGGAATCGGGTTGATCCTATATTTTCTACCTGTATGGTATACTGCTCTATATGTGATGACTACATCTGTCGGTGCCGGTATGGTTTTCTGGACATGCCGCATGCTATCCAGAAGGACGAGCCGTCAGCAGTATGACCAGATGCAGGAGACTTTCCTTCAATGTGAGGAACTGATAGAGACTTCTTCTTCGGTAAACCTACCGACGACATATCTGTTTGAAGGACGAATGCATCACGGCTGGCTGAATCTTATTTCGCTGGAGCGCGGTCTCATCGTGATGGGTAACCCGGGCTCAGGAAAGACATATTCCGCTTTTGAGCCGTGTATAGAGACCCTGATACGGAACGGGAACTCCATGCTGCTGTATGACTTCAAGTTTCCCTCCCTTACTATAAACGCATATAATCAGTACCTCAAGTACAGGCATCGATATGATGTCCAGCCTGAATTCTGCATCATAAACTTCTCGGATCCCCGAACTTCAATGCGTTTCAATCCATTCAGCCCGGAGTTCCTCAAGGATCCGGCTGATGCTTCAGAGGTTGCCGAGATTGTCATGCAGAATGTCAATAAGTCTGCACAGAAGAAAGAGGACTTCTTTACTGACTCAGGTCGTCTGTATTTTGATGCAGCCACCTGGTTTCTGCGAATATATGAGAACGGCCGGTACTGTACCTTCCCTCATGTGCTTGAATTAGTCTCCAGAGATTCAAAGGACGTCATAAAGATACTCAATTCATATCCTCAGATACGTGCAAAAGCCACTCCTTTTGCAAATACACTTAAAGGAAATGCCTCCGAACAGTTGACGGGTATGGTTACCAGTGCACAGATACCGATCGTCAAGCTTGCGGACAGGACTCTATATTGGATTCTAAGTGGTGATGACGGGTCTCTGGATATCAACGATCCTAAGCATCCTAAGATCCTGTGTCTTGGCAATGACCCGGCAAGGCAGGCAATAAACAGCTCTGCCCTTGCTCTCTATACCTCACGAATATTCAAGAACGTAAACCGTCCCGGCAAACGTCCATGCGCTATATTGCTTGATGAATTGCCTACACTCTACCTGAAAGGTCTGGATCTGTTGATGGCAACGGCCAGATCAAACGGAGTGAAGACAGTTCTCGGCATGCAGGATCTCAGTCAGCTAATCCGTGACTATGGAGATAAAGAGGCTGAGGTTATCTTCAGTAATGTCGCCAGCATTATTTCAGGTCAGGTGACCGGAAAGACGGCAGAGAGAATGAGCAAGATGTTCGGCAAGACTGACATGGTAAAGGAAAGTGAGACAATCGGCCGCTCGAATGATTCTATCAATATATCCAGACAGAAGGAGGAGCTTATGCCGGTAAGTAGGATCGGAACGTTGTCTCAGGGAGAATTCATCGGAAAGATGGCTGACACATTCGAGCACCCGATACGGCAGAAGCTCTTCTGCGCAAGGATATACAGGGATGGAGAGGCTCTTGAAGAGGAGATGAAACAATGGAAGAAGCTCCCGGTTATGATGGATTTCGGTGAAGATGAGGCAGAGCAACATGTCAGATCGCATCAAAGAGAATATCTTCTTGAATATTGCAAGAATCAGATACATCAGGGAGATGTCGTCTATCCTGCAGATCTGCTTGAGGAGAAAGCCGAGGAGATGCTTTCTCAGATGACATCAGAAGAATGTGACGCTCTCTTGGATATGATAATAGCCAGTGAACGTCAATCTGCGTATGAGAAGGTATTGGATGATAATATGACCAGAATCCAGAACGAGGTTGACTCTATTATAGCTGCAGAACTTTTCAGACTCAATAATATTACACAAAGTGATGACCCTAGAATTACTGATCCGTTCCATGGATTATAGTGAGATTAGAGTCAGATTAGAGTATGATTATATTAAGGAGTTTTAACAAATATATTTAATATCTTTAACTTTGCAGCTATAAAATTGGTAACACGAGTAACATCGTATACTCGTTATTGAAGTTAGTTGCGATGAATATGAATGCTGGACTGTGTAAGATAGAGGGTAGCCATCAGGCAGGAGGACTTCCTGTCAGAGATGGAGCTGACTATGATGAGGTTCTCACCTCCTTTTTAAATGGACTTGACATAATGGAAACCAGTCGTGAGACTTACAGATGGGGGCTGGTGCGATTCTTCAAATGGATAAGGTCATCAGGCAGAAGTCTTGAAACTCTGTCTCCGGCAGATATCATGTCATTCAAGAATTCCCTGATGAAAGAGAAGCTGTCACCATTGACTATAGGCGGTTATGTTACTGCCGTAAGGATGTTCTATAGTTGGACAGAGACTAGTCTTCTATATCCCAACATCGCCCGTTCTGTCAGGCCTCCCAGGGGGAGGAAAGGATTCAGGAAATGTGCGCTGTCACCTCAGGAATCCGCATCCCTCCTTGACTACCTGAAGGAGAGATCGCTTAGAGACTATGCTATCGTGAACCTCATACTCAGGACTGGATTGAGGACGATTGAGGTCTCGCGAGCTGACATAGGGGATGTGGTCAGAAAGAGGGGAAAGAGAGTCCTTAAAGTTTGGGGCAAGGGTGCTGATGAGAAGGATGCGTATGTCATTCTTGGACAGCCTGTATGGGGACCTATCCAGGAATACCTGGGCCAGAGGAAAGCCAGTAGCAAGACTGACCCATTGTTTGTTACCGAAGGGAAAGGACATAAAGGTGTCAGGATGGCGCCCAGAAGCATCCAATACCTGTGTAAAGAAGCTCTCAAGGCAATTGGGTTGGATGGGCATGAGTATTCCGCACACTCACTGCGCCATACGACAGGTGTCCTGATATTGAAGAACGGAGGAGACTGGAAGGATGTGCAGCGTGTCCTGCGTCACGCATCTCCAGCTACCTCACAGATATATACAGCCAGCATTGAAGAGGAGATGAGACTTGACAGCAATCCCGAGGGCCTGTTGGATGACGCCATATAAGCAGAAAAGCATCCCGAAGGATGCTTAGGCTGGTGCCCCGGAATGCATGGAGAAGTGTTACCCATAGGTGAGACCTCGCGGGCGGGGACTTGCGCACTAAACGATTATCTCTTTCTTGCCACGGCTTAAATCCGTCGCGAATATAGTGATTTTTAAACAAATGACATATGAATAA
>JAFUJQ010000117.1 GCA_017473705.1 Bacteroidales bacterium
AATGTTACAACCAAAGAAAACAAAATTCAGAAGGCAGCAGAAAGGCCGCATGAAAGGTCTCTCTCAGAGAGGAAACCAGCTTGCATTTGGCTCTTTCGGTATCAAGACCTTGGAAAACTGCTGGCTTACAGGCCGTCAGATCGAGGCTGCACGTCAGGCTGTTTCACGTTACATGAAGCGTGAGGGAAAAATCTGGATCAGAATCTTCCCTGATAAGCCTTACACTAAGAAACCTGCCGAGGTGCGAATGGGTAAAGGAAAGGGTAATCCGGAGGGATTCGTATGCCCTGTAACTCCAGGCCGTATCCTCATCGAGGCTGAGGGCGTGTCACTTGAGGTGGCAAGAGAGGCACTTCGCCTTGGCGCTCAGAAACTCCCTGTAACCACAAAGTTCGTGGTACGTAGAGACTATGTAGAATAATTTAATGGAGGAAAGAAAATGAAAGCATCTGAAATTCGCGAAATGTCAATCGCAGATCTCCGCGAGCGTATCGAGCTTGAGAAGGCTAACCTCGCAACAATGAAGATCAACCACACTATCTCTCCATTAGAGGATACATCAAAGATCAGCAAGGCAAGAAAGGACATCGCACGTATGATGACTATCCTTGCAGAGAAAGAGGCACAGAACTAAAAATTGAATTCTCATGGAAAGAAATCTTCGCAAGGAAAGAATAGGTGTTGTGGTCAGCAACAAGATGGACAAGTCTATCGTGGTTGCAGTTGAAAGAAAAGAGAAACACCCAATGTACGGCAAGTTCGTAAAGAAGACCACAAAGTTCGTAGCTCACGATGAGAAGAACGAGTGCAGCATCGGCGATACAGTTCGCATCATGGAGACTCGTCCTTTGAGCAAGACCAAGAACTGGAGATTAGTAGAAATCGTAGAAAAAGTTAAGTAACAATGATACAGCAGGAATCACGTTTACAGGTGGCAGACAACAGCGGTGCAAAGGAGGTTCTTTGTATCCGTGTTCTGGGTGGTACCCGCCGCCGTTATGCAAGAGTGGGCGACAAGATCGTAGTTGCAGTCAAGAGCGCAATCCCTGGCGGTGACGCTAAGAAGGGCGCAGTTTCAAAGGCTGTAGTTGTCCGCACTAAGAAAGAGATTCGTCGTCCGGATGGATCATATATCCGTTTCGATGACAATGCTTGCGTTCTTCTCAACAATGCAGGTGAGGTTAAAGGTACTCGTATCTTCGGCCCTGTAGCAAGAGAGCTTCGCGAGAACTATATGAAGATCGTTTCACTGGCACCAGAGGTCCTCTAAAGAGAAATCATTATGAAGAAGTTACATATCAAGAAAGGCGACACAGTCTATGTAAACGCCGGTAACGACAAAGGTAAGACCGGTAAGGTGCTCGAGGTTATCCCTTCAAAGGATCGCGCAATCGTTGAGGGCATCAACATCGTAAGCAAGCACGCAAAGCCAAGCCCAAAGCATCCTCAGGGCGGTATTGTTAAACAGGAAGCAAGCGTACACGTTTCTAACCTTCAGGTAGTTGACCCTAAGACAGGTGCTCCTACAAGAATCGGCCGCAAGATGGTTGATGGAAAGAATGTCCGTTATGCTAAAAAATCTGGAGAGGAGATTAAATAATGGCAAAGAAGAATAATACAGCAGAAGTTGCAGCAGTACCAGCAGGTTACGTTCCAGCTTTGAAGAAGGTATACAAGGAGGAGATCGTGCCAAAGCTCATGAAGGAGTTCGGCTACACTACAGTGATGCAGTGTCCTAAGCTCGTCAAGATCACCATCAATGAGGGTGTAGGCGACGCGACAGGTGACAAGAAGCTTGTAGAGACAGCAGCTCAGGAGCTCACTATCATCGCAGGTCAGAAGGCAGTGATCACTCACTCAAGAAAGGACATCTCGAACTTCAAGCTCCGTAAGGGAATGCCTATCGGAACAAAGGTTACTCTTCGTGATGTAAAGATGTACGAGTTCCTCGAGAGACTTATCCGCGTATCTCTCCCACGAATCAGAGACTTCAACGGTATCTCTGAGAAGATGGACGGAAAGGGTAACTACACTCTCGGTGTAAAGGAGCAGATCATCTTCCCTGAGATCGACATCGACAAGATCAGCAAGATCCTCGGAATGGAGATCACATTTGTGACTACAGCAAAGACCGACGAGGAGGCACACGCACTTCTCAAGGCATTCGGTCTTCCATTCAAGAAGAATAACTAATAAAAGAGAATACAATGGCAAAAGAATCAATGAAAGCTCGCGAGGTAAAACGCGCGAAATTGGTTGCTAAGTACGCTGCAAAGAGACAGGCTCTCAAGGAAGCAGGTGACTGGGCTGCTCTCGACAAGCTCCCTAAGAACTCAGTTGCTTGCCGCATGCACAACCGTTGTTCTCTCACTGGACGTCCAAAGGGATATATGCGTATGTTCGGCATCAGCCGTATCCAGTTCCGTGAGATGGCAAGCAACGGTCTGATCCCAGGCGTAAAGAAGGCAAGCTGGTAACATATAATTATTATTAATATTAACAATTTGGATATCGGACGCTTCCGAGCGTCGGTTTTCAACTAAAAACAAAACAAAAAAATGACTGATCCAATTGCAGACTTCCTCACCAGAATACGTAATGCTTATCTGGCAGGAAAGAAGGTTGTAGAGGTTCCTTCTTCAAAGATGAAGGTAGCCCTCACAAAGATCCTTTGCGACAAGGGTTACATTCTCAGCTACAAGGTAGTTGAAGGTACACCTTGCAACACAATCAAAATCGCTCTCAAGTATCATCCGCAGACCAAGACAGCAGCTATCAAGAAGATTGAGCGCGTGTCTAAGCCAGGTCTCCGTAGGTACACTGACGTCGAGAACATGCCACGCGTCCTCAACGGACTCGGTATCGCTATCCTTTCGACTTCAAAGGGTGTCATCACTGACAAGGAGGCACGTGACCTCAATGTAGGTGGTGAGGTTATATGTTATGTATATTAATCTAAAACA
>JAFUJQ010000060.1 GCA_017473705.1 Bacteroidales bacterium
GTCTCCTTCCCCGTCATCGTCATGCGGGATGATTTCCGCAGCCGACAGCGAAAGATAACGGTGAGAGGTATCGTATACGAGCAGGTCGAGGTCATAACCGTTTTTCTCGGCTATTTCCTTGATCGCACCGTAAACGCCTCTGTTAAATACTCTGATCTCCTTTCCAAGGTTAAAGGCATGGGTGATCTCTCCGAGCATTCCCGGACTGATATGCCCTCCGCAGACGAACAATCTCTTACATCTTTTCAGAAGAATAAGACCGAACTTCAAAGCAACCTCTCGCTCCTCCGGCACGTCATCATTCAGTACCATCGGCAGAAATGCGTGAGGCGCCGTTGCGGAAAGCCCCATTTCCATAATCGCGTAGCTCATATAGGCTCGCACAGCGCTGACGTTCATCTCCAATCGCTTTACTGTTTCTGCACGCAAGGGCGAGCAGATATAGGTGTCGGGCTCATACCGATCCTTCAGTATCATGGAGTACATCATTGCCTGTGCCCAGAAGGACTCGAAGCCCTTATGAGCATCAAACTTATAATCTTTATTTCCCATTTTGTAACTCCTTTTATAACGGTTGAACAGAGACCTTCATCTTACGCGAGCAGGACTCCTTAACCACGTCCGCATAAACGAGCGGATGGTTCTTTTTCAGAGCTGCCGTGTCGGTTCTGTTCGATATTCTTGTGGCGAAGTCGATGAGAAGCTTATCGGTGGTGGTTTCGAGAACCGCCTTTTCGTGTGCCTTCATCATCTCCGCAAATCGCACTGAGAGTGCATCAAACTCCTTTGTTCTTTTTTTGATTTCTTCTTGGTATTCCCCAATCTCAGTCTGCAGGACACTCATCCGCCTCAGATCGGGTTCGTATTTTATCGGGAACTCCATTGTGGGAAGTGCTGCATCGCTCCTCGGATAGATATTCGCAAGGGATTTCAGCGCAAGCGACGTCGGAATATTGTCCATCGTCGGCGGAACATCATGTTCAAGACTCCATATCCAGCGTTCCAGCTTCTCGAAGATCATGTCTTCAAGCTTCTTATCTCGCTCAAGCGTCGGAAGAGCCAGATCCTGGTCGGGATTGTTCCCCCAAACTGCCGAGAAAGCACCGTGATTCACGTCTGCTACCGCAAGATAGAATCGAAGCTGAAGCTCGTAGTTGTACGGATATCCTCCGTTGTCCCATTCCTTTGCAACTCTCCAAGAGCAGCTTTTGCATTCGAGGATCCCGCGCTCGCCATCCGATGCTCGGATAAATCTGCGGTCGAAGTCCGCGAGAGCGAACGGAAAGTCTGCGTGCTGATACATGTTGGTGTCGTTGATAACGGTGTTACCCGTTTTCTTTCCGTACCAGAATGCAGCGATATCCTCAAGCATATGCCCCATCTCTAAGGTGTTCGCATTGGCTTTAGGAGGAGGCTTCATCTTGCCCTTTTTGATCATCCAAAGTTCAAGCGGCGTCACCCACGGTGATACACCGAAAATGGCTGCCACGTCACTTCCTCCGGTCGTATACGGAATATCTCCCTTTGGACCGTGCATACGGCATTCAAGCCATCTTGCATTGGTCATACCGGCGGTATCGCACAAAAGTATCGGTGCTGCCATCAGTAATCCACTCCTGTTGCAAGATCGTACTCCTTCCAGTTGAGTGTCAATGCTCTTGCCATATTTTCCTCGATGGAGAGCATTTTACTTTCGGGAGTATTTTGGATTTTGAGATTGTACGGAATCTCTTGCATTGCCATAAAAACGTCGTGTGCAGTTGCGGTAGGTCCGCAGCTCATCTCGAACATTGCAATGGCTTCCACTGCTGCCTTTTTCGGCATGCTCAGCTTCTTACACACTCTCTTCATCGCATTTACAGGATAAAGAAGATTGATGCTCAGGAGCTTTTGAAGCTGCTCCATACTCTTACCAAACTGTGCAAACAGCTGGTCAAGTGCCGTATCGAAGTCTGAGATCTTCTTGCCGTGTCTGTGATCCACAGCAACACAACCGCCGATGTGGATTGGGTGCTGACCTCCAAGCAGGAGAGCTGAAACCTTTGCGGATGCTATACCGGTATCCGATGTCATAAAGCGAATACCCGGAACGAGCTTATCTGCGAGCTTTGTCTGCCCCATTGCAGCAATGGTTTTTGTGTAAGTGCCGATCAGATCCTCTTTCTGTCCGGGCAGCTTCCACGATGCTCCCGAAAGAGCATGATCCGCGTATCCGGTATCAAACTCATTGTTCGGAAAACGCTCATCCAGCTTTTTCTTCAGAGTCTCGATCAGTTCATTGATCGGGAGAATCGAGTAATCCACCTCGTCACCGGAGTGAACGGCGGATACCTTTTCATCACGAATCAACACAAGAGCATCCGAAGGAAA
>JAFUJQ010000118.1 GCA_017473705.1 Bacteroidales bacterium
CGCCAAATTTTACCGCTTTTTACCATAGAAATACTCCTAAAATTTGTCATTCTTTCATCTCCTTCTTAAGTTTGCCAAAAGGTTTCCCGTTGGCGAACTCATCTGAGCGTTAGTCCAGATTGCAAGATGTGTGTTCGTGTCACGAACACTGGCTTCCCAGAAGCCATCTTGCCACCTGCGGTGGGGCATAGGCTCCGCAGTCGCCTATGTTTCCGGCAGTCCTGGCAAGAGTTCCGGTCGGGTTTCGTGCGGGAGATCATTTGTGACACAAAGTGTAGAGGAGATTGACAAGTGAGAGAGGTAAGAAAACACTATGTAAATGTGAGGTTTTCGGAATCAGAGTATGAAAATCTTGCTACCCTGATGCGACTTGCAGGGTATCGTAACAGGTCCAGATTCATTCGGGAAAGTCTGCTTTCAACGAGGTGCAGACGTAGAAATCTATCCCGTAACGAGGCTAATCTATCAAAGCAGATCGAACTTCTTCGTGCGGAGATCAGGCGTGTCGGCGTGAATTATAATCAGCGTGTGAAGACATTGAATACCCTTGCCAAGTTCAGAGACAGGCAGGGTCGTATGATCGTATCAGCCACTGATATTGAACACGATATGACCGATATGAAGCGTATGATGGATACGATGGTCTCGAAGGTATGCCTTATCGAGAAGGAGGTGTCCGACTATATCAAGTTGAATGGTGCAGATGGTGAGGATGACGGTTCAGCCGTTGCAACGGAGGGGCTGCTGTTTGATGAGGATGGCTGATCCGGGTTGTTATGGTGGTGAAGATAAATGCTCCTGTGGCTCATTGCAGTATCAGCATAAGGTATAATGAGTCAAAGGTGGAGGCAGGGGAGGCGAGTGTTCTGTTCACGATGAATATCCCTGACCCGAGCAATCCGATGGCTACTTTCGAGGAGTATGAGAGGGGGAGTCTCCGTTGCGAGAAGATGAGTTTCCACGCTTCCATAGATCCGTCAAAGGATGACAAGATGTCCGATAAGGATATTGAGGAGTTTGCGAAGAAACTGATGGAGAAGTTAGGCTATGGCGACCAGCCTTATATCGTTTACAAGCATTCGGATATTGATCGTGTGCATTATCATATCGTCTCGGTACGTGTGGACAAGGAAGGTCGGAAGATAAATGACTCCAATGAGCGGAAGCGGTGTCATCAGATATTGAAGGACCTTGCAGCCGAGTTCGGTTATAAGGTCGGAAACGGGCAGAAGAAGGACAGCCGTACGGAGGAGTTCGGGGTGTATAAGGGCTTTACTCCGAAGGCAGGAAATTACTCCCGTCAGATCGAGATGCTTGTCTCTCACGCAATGAGGTATCATTTCACGACGGAACCGCAGTTCCGGATGCTTATGAATACGCTGAATGTGGACTTCGACTACAAGAAACGCGGAGGAAAGGAGTATCTCGTATTCTATGGCCTTGACCCGAAGAGCGGAAGGCGTTGTACCGGGGGCATATCCGGAAAGAGACTGGCAGTGCCGTCGGTGGAGGAAATACGCAAGCATATGCAGGATTGCAAGGGGGAAGCGTTGAAGAAGGAAAAGGGGCGTGTGGGAAGTATCGTAAGGTCGCTTTTGCCTCACTCTGCGAGTGAGGAACATTTTCGCCGTATGTTGGAGAAGACCGGTATCTCGGTGCATTTTTCAAAGACGGAGGATGGCAGGATCTTCGGTGCGACTTTCATCGACCATACGGCGAAATGTTGTTTCAAGGCGAGCGAACTGCCGAATGTCAAGGCAGCAATGTTCGAGGAGCAGAGGCTCACGCACTGGCCCGGAGATGAGAAGCAAAAAGTGCAATGGCTGTCGCCACTTTTAGATACGGCTCTTGACGTGACTGATCTGGCGATGAAGATGTTGAATGAGGATTCAACGAATCAGAATGAGGATGAGGAGATGATGAGGCGTGGCAGGAGGCGACGCTGATGATGTTTGATTTGAGGAGAGAGATATGGAGGCGAGTACGAAGCCGATGTTTTCGGCGTTTCTGATGTTGTCAGGGGCTTTATGCCTGTTGATTGTGTATTATTATGCTTATCCGTTCTGGTGCAGGATGGGGATGAGCGGGGCTTTTACTGATACGCTGATGCTGGAGGTGTATCGGTCAGGTCTGTTAGGCGTTCAGTGGCCGGTGAGGATGGTTTGTCTGTTTTTCTGTCTGCTTTCGTTTGTGGTGCGGAGCGGTCAGTCGAAGGATTCGACCTGGGTGGAGATTCTTGTGCCGTTGTGTTCAGGTGGTGTCCTGTTTATGGTGTCCCAGTGGTTCGGTAATGGACTGTTCTTTGTCTTATGTACGGTTGTCGGATATGTCCTGTTCACAATCGGGGCTGTGCTGCTTGGCAGGAAGTATCGGTGTTTCGATGCCAATCTTATGGAGTACTGGGATACGTTTCCGCAGTGTGAGGAACTCGTCGAGAACCGCTATAGTGTGAACATTCCCATCAAGTACCAGTATGATGGAAAACTTCACGACGCGTACTGCAATGTAGTGTCTCCGGAGAGGGCAGTGATGATCCTGGGAATTCCCGGTAGCGGTAAGTCGGCTGCGATTTATGGTCATTTCATCCGGCAGATGCTTCAGAAGGGGTATGCGATGTTTGTTTACGACTACAAGTATCCTGACCTGACCCGGAAGGTGTTCAATGAGCTGCTGGATAGTTATGACTGCTTTGATAAGAAGCCTACATTCTATGCGGTGAATTTTGATGATCCTTTGTATTCCCACCGTTTCAACCCTATCCATCCGAGGTATCTGAAGGATCCTATCGACTCGACCGAGATCGCAGAGGTCATAATGCTGAATGCTA
>JAFUJQ010000050.1 GCA_017473705.1 Bacteroidales bacterium
ATCCACCTCTTCCCATTCCGAACAGAGAAGTTAAGCTCGCCATCGCCGATGGTACTGCCCCACCAGGTGGGAGAGTAGGTAGCTGCCACTTTCTTCTATAGACCTTCGAAGTCATTCGACTCCGGAGGTCTTTTTTTTGTGTGTCTGGCATCGTGTCCGGCAGCGTGTCCGGCAGCGTGTCTTGCAGCGTGTCCGGCCCCGTTCCTCACCAGGTCTGTACAGCCGCGAGGGGCACCCGCCCGGCCGCTGGCGGCTAACGCGCTGACGGTCAGCGCGTTGCAGAAAGCTCGTGCCGCCGACGGGGAGCACGAGCTTTGCGTAAGTCGCTGGGCTGCAGGGAGATGAGCGCCAGGAGCAGTTTGGCGAAATATTTGAAATGATGAGTTGAAAATTCAATTCATTATGAAGATTAAACATATTTATGGTAGGGAGATTCTGGATTCGCGTGGAACTCCTACAGTTTCAGCAGAGGTAGAGCTTGAGAATGGTATCAGAGCAGAGGCTTCTGTCCCTTCAGGAGCGTCTACCGGTACTCATGAAGCATTGGAGCTCCGTGATGGAGATCCTGACAGATATTTTGGCTCCGGTGTTCTCAGAGCTGTATCTAATATTAATAATGTCATCAGTCCGGCTCTTGCCGGTCGTTCTGTTTTCGAGCAGATAGCCATCGATGCGATCATGTGCAGTCTTGATGGCACTCCTTCTAAACATAAACTTGGAGCAAATGCTATTCTTGCAGTCTCTCTCGCTGTTGCAAAGACCGCTGCTTTAGCATTGGGATGTCCTTTATACAGATATTTGGGCGGACCTTGCTCTAATGTTCTCCCTGTTCCTATGATGAATATCATCAATGGGGGGTCGCATAGTGATTCTCCTGTGGCTTTTCAGGAATTCATGATCAGACCAGTCGGTGCTGATACTTTTGCTGACGCTATACAGATTGGTTCAGAAATTTTCCATAAACTCAAGAAGATCCTGAAGGACAGGGGAGCTGGAACTTCAGTAGGAGATGAAGGTGGATTCGCTCCATTCATAACGATGTCGGAAGAAGCTCTTGAAATTTTGGTCTCTGCAATTGAACAGGCTGGTTACGTGCCGGGAATCGATGTGACTCTCGCAATCGACTGCGCATCATCAGAGTTTTATCGTGAAGGCAGATATGATTATAGGGTGTTCGAGGGCGAAAGAGGAAAGATTCTGTCATCCAAGGATCAGGTATTGTATCTTAAATCTCTCATTAACCGATTCCCTATAGATTCTATAGAGGATGGAATGGCTGAAGATGATTGGGAGGGGTGGCAGCTTCTGACTTCTGAGATCGGAGACAAGTGTCAGCTTGTAGGTGATGATCTTTTCGTTACAAATGTCAATTATCTCTCCAGAGGCATAGCGCAGCATGCAGCTAACGCCATTCTGATCAAACCTAATCAGATAGGGACTCTTACGGAAACGCTGCAGACAATTTCGCTCGCACATCGTCATGGCTATAAAACCATTATCTCCCATCGTTCTGGCGAGACGGAAGATACTTCAATTGCTGACCTTGCTGTCGCTGTCGGTGCAGGACAGATCAAGACAGGGTCGCTGAGCCGTTCGGAGCGTACAGCCAAATATAACCGTCTGATGAAGATAGAGAACGAACTTGAGGGACATGCCATTTATGGACTTCCATTCTGATGATTTTTCCAGAGGAAAACTCGTTTGGTCTGCACATTGCTATTTCTGGTTTTATAACAATTATAAATTAGAAGAATATGAAGAAGTATCTTATCTTATTTGCAATAGCATTCATGGGCTTGTCGCTTATCGATGCTGACGCATGCACAGGCATATCTCTCAGAGCTCAGGACGGCAGTAATGTTGTTGCAAGGACAGTTGAATGGGCAGCTACTCCGATGCAGTGCGGATATGTGGTCTCACCTCGCGGACATGTACATCAATCATATACGCCTAGTGGTGATAACGGCTTGAAATACAAGGGAGTATACGGATATATCGGCATATATACAGAGTATGAGCCTTTCGTTGTGGAAGGCGTTAATGAAGCGGGATTGTCCGCCGGACTTTTCTTTTTTCCACAGTATGGGGAATATGCTGCATATGATGCGAAAAACAATGACAAGACACTCTGCGACATGCAGTTTGTGTCCTGGGTCCTTTCACAGTTCTCGACTATAGATCAACTTAAGGATGCGATCAGCGAGATCGACCTTGTCACATTGAATCATAAGATAGGTGCTGTACATTGGAGGATTGCGGAGCCTGACGGAAGAATGGTTGTTCTTGAAGTTGTGGCAGGTGTTCCACATTTTTATGAGAATCCTCTTGGCGTACTCACAAATGCACCGGGATTCCAGTGGCATATGACGAATCTCAACAATTATATCAATCTTCAGCCGGGTTCGGCGGCTGACAATACAATAAAGCCAGGCATCACCCTGCAGCCTCTCGGGCACGGAAGCGGAATGCTAGGTCTTCCAGGTGATTTTACATCACCGTCAAGATTTGTACGCGCGACCTTCTTCCAGACGACAGCTCCGGTATGGGCGACAGGCTTTGACACAGTAGTGCAGGCATTCCACATCCTGAATAACTTTGACATTCCGATCGGAAGCCAGCATGTGAGAGCGGACATCCCGAAGGGACTTCCAAGCGCAACACAGTTCACTGCAGCTACAGACCAGCAGGCGATGAAGTTCTATTACAGAACAGCATGGAACAGCAACATCCGCTGCATCAGTCTGAACGACATTGACTTTCATAAAGTGAAATACCAGTCACACCCGCTCGACGAAGTACAGACCCAGCCGGTGGAAATTGTCAAAATAAAGTAGTGTGTTAATAAAAACACAAAAAAAACATACAAAAAAAAGACTTGATTTAATTTAAATCAAGTCTTTTTTTTGTGGAGATAGTCGGAGTCGAACCGACGACTTCCTGCTTGCAAAGCAGGCGCTCTAGCCAACTGAGCTATACCCCCGTATGTTTTAGGACTTCAGTAAAAAAGCAGTCTGCTGACTGCTCTTGGTAGTCGGTAGGGGAATCGAACCCCTATTGCAAGATTGAGAATCTTGAGTACTAACCGTTATACGAACCGACCGTGTTATCGTTTTGGGATTGCAAAGGTACGCAAAATTTTTAATGTTCCAAATTTTTCTGCAATTTTTTTTGCAAAAAATGCAATTATTTCAGAAAAACGAAGAAAACAGCCATTATCAGGCAGAAGAATGCGGCAAAATGGTTCCACTGCAATGACTGTCCCTTGAACATGACGGTTACAAGTATTGTGAAAACAGTCAGGGATATCACCTCCTGGATGATCTTCAGCTGCATGAGGTTGAACGGTCCTCCGTTTTCAACATATCCTATCCTGTTGGCAGGCACTTGGGCGCAGTATTCAAGAAAGGCTACTCCCCATGAGAAGAGGATTACAAGAATAAGTGGCCAGCTTGTGGAGATTTTCATTTCCTGGAGCTTCAGGTGGCCATACCATGCGAATGTCATGAATACATTCGATGCTATCAGAAGGAGTATTGTCCAGATTGCTTTCATCGCTTATCAGTTTGGGCTGCAAAAGTAATATTTAATTTGTAATTGCACTCATAAAAATGTAAATTTGCGTAGTATACAAGAATATAAAATAATGTTCTCATTCAGGACAACATCATTGGAGGAGCAGCTCGACAAGGCTTTGCAGGAAGGCAAGGTCGGATGCTTCTGTACTCAGAACTGCTGGGACACCGACCGTGGCAGATACCTCTATGACATATTCCAGGAAAGAGGTAATCTTCAAGTCATATTCAATCCGAGGGATACGGAACTCACTCCTCTCACGAACCATATAGAATTCACTGAAGAGTATCTTCGTGAACTGTCTGCAGTTGTCGTGGAGATACAGGATGTCGGATCACGATACTTCAACTACACAAAGGATGTGATGCATCTGATGGAAGTCTTGAAGTCCATGAAGGATGAATCTCCGTCGCTGTATATTGTAGATCATATCAATCCAGCCGGAAGGGTGGTGGAGGGCACGATGCCTTCGGAAGACTCGGAGCTGCACGTGCCGAAGGTTGCACACAGGCATGGTTTGACACTTGGTGAGCTGGCGAATCTGTATTATCATGAAATAGGAGCAAAGTTCGCTCTCCATGTAATATCTGCTCTTGCTACGGATTCCAATCATCATCTGATGCCTTGGACAATAGCGCCAGCTTCGGATATTCCGGGTCTCTTCACCTGTGATGTATATAGTGGAGGGGGACTTTGGAACAATACGAATATTACACCGGCCATTGGTACGGCCCGCCCATATGAATACTTCGGTGCACCCTTCATAAAGACTGCTCATCGTGAGCAGGTTCCCGTTGCAGAGGGTATCATGCTCCGTCCATGCTCCTTCACACCTTCTTGCGGCAGATATGCCGGGGAAAGGTGCTATGGCTATCAGCTGATGCGTACTCCTGGTGTTGAATACCACTCACTTATGCATACACTGCAGCTGATGAGGTTCTTTAAGGAAAGGTATGAGGACTTCCGTCTGGAGGATGGCTTTGCAGCTAAGCTTGCCGATCCTGTTCTTCTGGATTATATAGAAGGCAAGATTTCTACGGAGGAGATGCGTGAGCATGTGAAGGTGGAGGAACAGAAGTGGATAAGGAAGGCAAAGAAGTTCCTGTTATATGACGATCAGCCATATAGGGTGAAATAAATCCCGAAAGTGTTGCATGTTTGAAAAAATAACATTACTTTTGCGCCGCAAAATTAGTTAACTAAATTTTATAAGCATTATGAAAACAGGAATCCATCCCGAAACCTACCGTCTTGTAGCTTTCAAGGATATGTCAAACGACGTAGTGTTCATCACACGCTCATGCGCGAACACTAAGGAGACCATCGAAATCGAGGGCGTTGAGTACCCTGTAGTAAAGCTTGAGATCTCTAACACTTCTCATCCTTTCTACACTGGTAAGATGAAGCTCGTCGACACTGCAGGTCGCGTTGACAAATTCTATCAGAGATACGCAAAGAAGAAGTAATTCTTCCAAGACATATGGTACAAGACCGGTTCGCAGATATGCGGGCCGGTCTTTTGTCAATAGTGGTTGATGTCAGTGGAGAATGTGACCGTGATCCCGGATTCCGGATGGTTGAAGGTGATGCTGGCAGCGTGCAGGCAAAGCTGTGGTGCGCAGCTTCCACCGTAGAGCACGTCGCCGAGGATAGGATGGCCAAGGCCGAGGATGTGAGCGGAATGCACCCTCAGCTGATGTGTTCTGCCAGTCAATGGTCTGAATATGATATCGACCGTTCCGTCTGTGGTGATCGATGCCACTTCGTATTCTGTAAATGCTTCCTTTCCATGTGAAATGTCTACCTTCTGTCTCGGCCTCTCGTCATAGTCCGCGTTGAGAGGAAGGTTTATCCTGCCTTTGTCACCGGATTTCAGGCTCCTGCCTTCAGGACTATGGGAAAGGCGGGCATGGTATGTCTTGTGTACGGTGTGTTCTTGAAACTGCTTTCTCAGACAGGCTGCAGCCTTCTCGTCTTTTGCAAATATGATCAGTCCTGATGTGTCCATGTCGAGGCGGTGGACGGATTCAGCTTTGGCAGTGCCAAGCCATTCCAGCATGGAGGTCTTGCCGTCCAATCCGGGAACCGATGGCATTCCGGACGGCTTTGATGCGACAATTATCGAATCGTCTTCATGCAGTATCACAGGAGTTCCATGAACCGTATCTTGCTGGAAATCATATCCGGCCAGCATGCGTTTGAGCAGTGGCCCGCATTTGCTTGTGCATGATGGATAGAAATGCCCGTGCGTCCTTACAGCTGTGTCAGGTGACTTACCATACCAGAATTCTCCCATGCACAAGGGCCTGTACCCGTGGGCAAAACAGTAGTTCAACAGTTTTGGAGCTGCGCATTCGCCTGTTCCTCCGGGAGGCACAAGTCCCTGTCCGGCGAATATGTCAGATATTGACATTGATTTACCGTCCGAGGTGTGTACTATATACTGTTTGAAAATCCATTTCTGCAGTTCGTCAGACATCACGGCTCTTTTACGCTTCATCTGCTCGATGGATTCTGACAATGCGACGATCTTGGATCTTATCTCTTCCGTCTTCTCTTCCCATCTGCGCTTTATTCGTCTGAGTTCGGCTTTTTCATGCTGGCTCTGGAGGATAAGGCGTCCTGTTGCTGAAGGGTCTTCGGTTTCGCACCTTATTTCGTCGCGTTGACGCTTCAAGAGTGCCATCCTGGCTTTCTGCACCGTTATCTCTTCTTCCATGTCTCTTTCGGCCTCTGTCAGTGCGGCCTTCAGACTTGAGAGCATCCCGTTCTGCTCCAGTTCTGCAATCTCCTTGCTCAGGGAGCTGATTTCCGCTTCCTTCATCTTGAAATGTCCGTCAGGGTCCGTGAGGTCATAGATTGGCGGAACGAAGCCATCCATAATACTCCTGCCTCCGACATTCCCTGAAAAGGCGGCAAGATACCCTGTCTTGCCTTCTGACTCCACTGCCAGCACCCCAAGCATCTTTCCTTCCGCAAGCATCGACGACAGTTCCTCAGATGAATCTATTTCGTGCATCAGCAGTTCCGCTGCTTTCTGTACAAGCGGGTGCGGAGAGTAGCGGAAAGGGTTGTCCAGACACAAGGGGAGTGTTACCCTGAAGTCTTCAGGAAACGGCCTGATCATATTCTGACATTGTTTTCAATGTATTCCCTGCAGATGTCCTTCAGTCCGCATTCCTGGCATTTTGGCTTGCGTGCCGTGCAGACATATCTGCCATGAAGGATGAGCCAGTGATGGGCAGTAGGACGCAGCTCAGGAGCAAAGCCTTCTGTGAGGTCTCTTTCTACGGCCTCGACCGTGGCGCCATCGGAGAGTCCCAGCCTTCTCGAGACTCTGAACACGTGTGTGTCTACGGCTATGACCGGCTTGTCATATATGACGGAAGCTATTACATTTGCTGTCTTGCGGCCTACGCCCGGCATTGTCTCGAGAAGCTCCGTGTCGGAAGGCACAATGGAGTCAAAGTCTTCGACGAGTTTCTTCGCCATTCCGATCAGATGCTTTGCTTTATTGTTCGGGAACGATATCGATTTGATGAGCTCGTAAACCTCGTCAAAAGATGCCGATGCGAGGTCTGACGGCTCTGGAAACCGTGTGAATATCTGAGGCGTGTGCATGTTGACACGCTTGTCTGTGCACTGTGCGGACAGAATCACTGCTATAAGCAGGTGGAAAGGGGAGTCGTAGTGCAGCTCTGTCTGCGGTGACTCCATGTTCTCAGAGAACCACTTGGTCACTCTGTGGAAAAGGTCGCGTCTTTCCATCAGATGGTAAGTTCGAGGTCAATGGGTGTGTCAGGCATCTGCTCATTGCAGACTTCGTCCTTGCAGACCATGACTCTGCCCGGGTATTTCTCGAATATCTGCCTGTTATGGGTCACCATGACGACAGCTGTGCCTTTCTCTATGTTGATCCTGGTCAGAAGCTGCATGATACCGTCAGCTGTCTCGTTGTCCAGGTTTCCTGTGGGTTCGTCAGCGATAATGACTTGAGGTTCGTTGAGAAGCGAGCGGGCTATGGCGATGCGCTGCTGCTCTCCTCCAGAGAGCTGGAACGGCATCTTGTGCGCCTTGCGTTCCATTCCGACTGCAACCAGGACTTCCGTGATCCTTGCTGCAATCTTTTCTCCGTCCTTCCATCCTGTCGCTTCCAGGACAAAACGTAGGTTGTCTTCCACGCTCCTGTCCATAAGCAGCTGGAAGTCCTGGAACACAACACCCATCTTTCTGCGCAGGAACGGGATTTCTTTTTGAGAAATTCCGTTCAGGCTGAACCCGCAGGCTTTGCCTTCTCCCTGCTCAAGCGGGTTTTCCGCTATTATGGTCCTGATTATCGATGTCTTTCCCGTGCCTACCTTGCCGACGATGTATACAAAGTCACCCGGATAGACATCCATGTTGAGTCCGTAGATTACAGTAGCCTCTCCGTTAAGGATGTCTGCGTTTCTGAAAGAGATTATAGGTGTGTCTGACATGTTAAAAAATGATATTAATCACACAAATATAGTGGAAATTGGTTAAATTTGTAAAATTTTTGTCTGATGATGAATATGAAATTCATATTGTCGGCTTTTGCCGCCGCAGTGCTGTCTTCGACGATGCTTTCAGCAGCAGTGGACGGTACTTCTACTAAGCTTGTCACACCGCATACCAGAGAGTACAGGGAGATTCTGCGACTGCAGGAGAATGGGATGCACAGCCGTTCGAGGCTTTTGTTTGAGAATCTTTCCGAAGCATCGGCTCAGGCCGATCCTGAAGGTCATGCCATATTAAGTGATGTAATCATGAATGTGCCCGGATATGAGTCTCGCATGAAGAGATTCATGGAGGAGTGTCCTTATTCGGTGCTGGTACCGCAGATCATGTATCGCCATGCTCTTAATCTTTTTGACGTGCAGGATTATGTCAAGGCCGGCGAGCTGCTTGACAATGTGTCCCCTACGCAGATTGAGAAGTCCCAGGTGGATGAGTATCTTTTCAAGAAGGCATATTGCGATTTGGAGAGGGGGGATGCCGACAGAGCTCTCCTGAGGTTCGTAGAGCTGGAGAAGCGTCCGATATCGGATTATACATCACCAGCAAAGTATTCGATAGCTTACATCAATTATGAGAAGAAGAATTTCTTCGAGGCGCTCGGATGGTTTGAGGCGGCTTCCCTTGATGCCAGATTCACGCAGATGGCGAACTATTACATCATGGAGTGCCGTTTCATGCTCAAGGACTATGAGTATGTGACAAGATATGGAGAAAAAATATATCAGACGCTGTCCGACGAACGCAAGCCTCATCTTGCCAGGATAATATCTGAGTCGTGGCTGGTGCTGGGCAATGCTTCGGAGGCTCGCAGATATTACGAACTGACTGCTAACGTCAATGGTGAGCCAAAGACAAGGAAGGACTGGTTCTACAGCGGTTCGGTCCTGTATGCTGTAAAGGATTATAAGGGTGCTATAGAGAGTTTCAGCAATATGGAGATGCGGACCGATTCTCTTGGGCAGATCGCCAACTATCATATGGGCTACAGTTATATCCAGACAAGGAACAAGGTGGCCGCCCTGACTGCATTTCGGGATGCATCCATGTCTCCTTACGATCCGGTGGTGTCAGAGGATGCCTTTTTCAACTGGGCGAAACTGGCGTTTGACATCAACAATGACCCTTCTGTCTTCCAGGATTATATGCGGAGATATTCCGACAGGGAGAAAGATGACAAGATATACAGCTATATGGCCGTCGCGGCGCTTCATGAAAAGGATTATGCAGGTGCGGTCGATGCTTACGGAATGATCGACGAGCTTGATGATGACATGAGGAACAATTACATGAAGGCCAATTATCTCAGGGCGCATCAACTTGTTTCCACTGGTTCATATCGTATGGCTATACCATGTCTCAGGGTTGCGGGCTACTATTCCGATAAAGGCAGCCGTTTCAATCAGTTGACGAGATACTGGCTTGCAGAGTCATACTACAGGAACGATCAGTTCCGGCAGTCGAGGGAACTCTTTACGGAACTGTACAACCAGTCTGCTCTTTATCGTCAGCCCGAGTCGTACCTGATTCCGTACAACATAGCATACTGCTATTTCAAGGAAAATGACTACGCGACTGCCAGAAAGTGGTTCAGTACCTATCTGGAGGCTTCAGAGGTCAAGTTCAGGAAAGATGCATTGGAGAGAATAGGAGACTGTCATTTCATAGCCAAGGACTATAAGAGTGCAAGCGCGGCATATGACCTCTCAGTGCGGGATTTCTATAATGTGAATGACATATATCCATATTACCAGTCAGCGCTTTCATACGGGTTGTCAGGCAATCTTGACAGGAAGATCACTCTGCTTGAGAATGCTTTGAATGCAGAGCCTTCATCGCAGTTCTATCCTGAGGCTGTCTATGAGCTTGGACGCTCTTATGTGGTAAGGGGAAAGGATGACACAGCATTCGCATGCTTCAGAAAGCTTGCAGATACTGCAAAGGATACGACGTTTGTGGCGAAGGCATATATCGAGTTGGGTTCGATTTCGAGGAATCAGTCGCAGTTCAATGAAGCTCTGAGTTATTACAAGGCTGTGGTGGAGGATATGCCGCTTTCCGGCTATGCCGAGGATGCCCTTGCTGCAATCGAGTCCATATATCAGACCAAGAATGAGCCGGAGGAGTACCTGAGATATATCGACAGCATTGGCAAGGGAGCTACCAAGACTGCGGACGAGAAAGAAAAGATGATATTCAACGCAGCCGAACAGAATTACCTTTCGGGCAACTATCAGAGGGCCCTTGCTTCTCTGCAGTCATATCTTGACACATATCCGGCAGGCAAATATGCATACAATGCCGAATTCTACATTGCAGATTCGTATAAGCAGCTTGGCAAATATGAGCAGGCTTGTGACAGCTATGAGAAGGTCATTGCTGACGGATCCGGTTCTTTTGTGGAACTTTCGATGCTTAATTTCTCGGAACTCTCATATAAGCTGGAGCGTTGGGAGGATGCGTTCGGAGGGTATTCGTCGCTCTATGCATCTGCCAGGTTCGAGAACAACAAGCTGACAGCAATGGTCGGCATGATGCGTTCTGCATACAAAGGCAGGATGTGGGCTGAGGCGTTGAAGAATGCCGATAAGGTGCTGTTTGACAGCAGGATGGATGCTGCGCTCAAGCGTGAGGCTGAGTATGTCAAGGCGAAGTCTTATATGGCTACCAGCCGCAGGACTGAAGCACTCTCGATCATGGAGGGCCTGGCGGCTGACGTTTCAGATGCGTATGGTGCCGAGGCTGCATATGTCCTTATCACCGACAGTTACGACAAGGCTGATTTTTCTGATGTTGAGAATAAGGTGTATGCTTTCTCTGACGCGGGTTCCCCTCAGACTTATTGGCTTGCCAAGAGTTTCATCGTGTTGGGAGACTCTTTCGTGGACAGGGATGAGCTTGCGCAGGCCAAGGCGACATTCGAGAGTGTGCGCGACGGATACAGACCGTCGGGTGCTGATGATGACGTGATGGACAATGTAAAGATGCGTCTTGAGAAGCTTCAGGAACTCATGTCGGTTGAATAAAGATTGAAGATTATGAAGAAAACGATATTATATGCGGCGCTTCTTTGCGCAGCGCCATATGCGGTACACGCTCAGGATCTTGATCCGACAGTTGTCGTGAACAGGGCGTATGAGGGTCAGCTGATGGAGGTGCATAAGCCTTCAGTGGAGATGGCCATACCTGATACCGTGGCCAGGTTTGACCTTGATTTTGACTATTCTGTCTTCGAGAAGCCTTATATGGGTGCATATGAATTCAATCCATATGTCCTTACAATGGAACCGGCATCTTCTGTTCAGGCGCCGAAGCGTCTGTACCTCAAGGCCGGAGCCGGATATACCCTGCATCCGACCTTTGACCTTGTATGGTCTCCGGTCAGAAGCAAGGGATTCACTCTTGACGTATATGCCATGCACCGTTCCTACGTGGGAGCGTATCGTGCTTTCAAGCCGACCCCTGTCGCCGGGGAGACTCTTGTCGTCGACAGATGGCTGCAGTCGGGCGGTGACCGTTCCGAGTGGAAAGGGTATGACCTGGAGACCCGTGCCGGAGTGGATGGCGGCTATGACTGGCAGGAAGGTGCTTTCCGTTTCGATCTGGCATATTATGGAGTAGCAGGCAAGGATCAGGTCAAGACCAGACATTATGACAGTTTTGACGCGAGTTTCGGTGTGGCATCGAAGTCTGACAAGGATACATATTTCATGTATGACATCAAGACAGGCTATTCTTTCGCGGAGGATAATTCCGAGAGCAGCGGTGTCGGATCACGTCTTTCTGAACATCTTTTCAATCTTGGCGGAACCATAGGACAGGTTCTTGAGAGAAGGCATAATGTCCTCTTTGACGCTGGCCTGGTCATGGCTTCATATGCTCATGCGGACTTCGCTTCTACAGTGGCCGAGTTCAACGTTGTTCCTCATTATGTCTTCAACGGCAAGAGATGGAGTGTGGATGCAGGTATGCGTGTTTCAGCCCTTCTGAGGTCAAAGGACATGGAGGCGGCGTTTCCGACAGATGAGCAGATATTGTATCCCGACATAAAGGCGTGGGTCGATGTCATTCCGGATGCCGTGAGGCTGTATGCTCATGTTGGCGGTGGAAGCAGGCTTAATACATACAACTCACTCCTCAAGGAGAACCATCATTTCGACCCGTCTTTCGGTCGCGGCTTCTGGCCTGTGATGGATGTTACGGTGGAGCGCGTGTCCGCGTCTGTCGGCCTTGCGGGAAGAATCGGTGCGAAGTTCTCATATGACCTCCGTGGAGGTTATGTCAATTATAAGAATGCACTTCTTGACGCTATTGTGATAGATCAGGTGCATTATGCCTCTGAGCCGCAATACCTTGCAGGCTTCGGCTATGCTCCTTATCAGAAGCTTTATGCGTCGGTTGACTGGAGGTTGAAGAACGAAAGTTTCATGTTCGACGGAAATCTCACCTATGCGCATTGCCGGGAAGGGGCAGAAGGTACATCGGGACTCTTCCTGCCGTCCGCATTCACGGGAGATGTCGCCATTGAGTATAACTGGAGCAGAAGAATCTATGCCGGGGTGGATTGCCTGTTTGCAACGGAAAGGGCAGGAAGTGTGGCCGACCGTCTCCAGGACCAGGTATATGAGGCAAGAATACCCGGATATGCGGACCTTGGAGTATATTTCGAATATGCTGCAACCAGAAGCATGTCGTTCTGGCTCAGGGGTGGAAACCTGCTTGACATGACCATCCAGCGCAACCCTCTGTATGCCGAAAACGGCATCAATTTTACCGTTGGAATTTGCTTGAATTTATAGGAAAAATTGCTATATTTGTCCGTTTGTAAAGAATAACAAAGATAATGAGCGAAGAAGTAATCAACAGCACATCTGCGGAGCAGTACTCCGCGAATAGTATCCAGGTTCTGGAAGGCCTTGAGGCCGTAAGGAAGAGACCTTCGATGTACATCGGTGATGTAGGAGAAAGAGGTCTCCATCATCTGGTTTATGAGGTGGTTGACAACAGTATCGACGAGGCTCTCGCCGGTTACTGTACACATATTGAAGTGACAATCAACGAAGACAACTCGATAACAGTCAAGGATAACGGCCGTGGTATTCCTACAGGAATGCACGAGAAGGAAAACCGTTCGGCCCTCGAGGTGGTTCTCACCGTCCTTCATGCCGGTGGTAAGTTCAGCAAGGACAGCTACAAGGTGTCCGGAGGTCTCCATGGCGTAGGTGTGTCTTGCGTGAACGCCCTCTCGGACTATCTCAAGGCTGAGATCCATCGCGAAGGAAAGGTCTTCGTGCAGGAGTATTCGAAAGGAAAGCCATACAAGCCGGTCGAGGTCGTTGGTGATGCTGAGGATACAGGTACATTCGTGACCTTCCATCCGGATCCGGAGATATTCCAGGTGACAAGAGTATACAAATACGACACTCTCGCAGCCCGTCTGCGCGAGCTCGCTTATCTTAACAAGGGCATACACCTCTCCCTTACGGACAAGAGGACTCTCGTGAACGATGTGGACGAGAGCGGAAACGAGCTTGAGACCAAACACTATAGAAGTGATGTCTTCTATTCAAAGGAAGGACTCAGGGAGTTCGTCGAGTACCTTGACGGCGGAGCTGAGAAGCTCATCGAGACTCCGATCTATCTCGAGACAGACAAGATCATTCCGATCGAGATCGCTCTCCAGTATAACACAAGCTATACTGAGAAGATCTATTCATATGTAAACAACATAAATACAATAGAAGGCGGTACCCACCTTCAGGGATTCAAGATGGGTCTTACAAGGACCTTGAAGAACTATGCTGAGAAGGCTGGAATGCTTGCGAAACTCAAGTTCGACCTTGCAGCGGACGACTTCCGCGAAGGACTTACTGCAGTTGTTTCGGTGAAGGTGGCAGAGCCTCAGTTCGAGGGCCAGACAAAGACCAAGCTCGGAAACGGTGAGGTTGTGTCTGCTGTGTCACAGGCCACTGCGGCTGCTCTTGAGCTTTACCTTGAGGAAAATCCTAAGGAGGCGAAGATGATTGTGGAGAAGGTTATTCTCGCAGCGACAGCGCGTCACGCAGCCCGCAAGGCTCGTGAAATGGTTCAGAGAAAGACCGTGATGTCAGGTGCAGGTATGCCTGGCAAGCTGGCTGACTGCTCATCACGCGATCCTGAGGTGTGCGAACTCTTCCTCGTCGAGGGAGACTCTGCGGGCGGTACGGCAAAGCAGGGACGCGATCGTATGACCCAGGCAATCCTTCCGCTTAGAGGTAAGATCCTGAATGTCGAGAAGGCTATGGAACACAGAGTATTCGAGAGCGAGGAGATCAGAAACATTTACACAGCTCTCGGCGTGACGGTCGGAACAGAGGAAGACAGCAAGGCTCTGAACCTCAGCAAACTCCGTTATCATAAGGTCATCATCATGACCGATGCCGACGTGGACGGAAGCCACATCGCCACACTCATCCTGACATTCTTCTTCCGCTATATGCAGGACCTCATCAAGAACGGATATGTATACCTCGCAACTCCGCCTCTCTATCTCGTTAAGAAGGGTAAGGAAGAGATATACTGCTGGACTGAGGCTCAGCGTAAGGAGGCTACTCTCCAGCTTGGAAAGGGCTCGGACAAGGGCGTGTTCGTACAGCGCTACAAAGGTCTTGGAGAGATGAGCGCAGAGCAGCTCCAGTCGACTACCATGGATCCTGAGAGACGCCTTCTCCGCCAGATAACGATCGAGAACGCTGCAGAGGCAGAGCGTACATTCTCAATGCTCATGGGAGATGATGTGCCGCCTCGCCGCGAGTTTATCGAGCAGAACGCACATTATGCAAATATTGATGCATAATCTATAGAAAGTACTAAACCAAAACAATAATCTGACAGTTATGACTGACATTTTTGAAAGAATCGAGAAGCATTCAGGTGGTCCTCTCGGACAGTATGCTGCAAAGGCATTCGGCTACTATATGTTCCCGAAGCTTGAAGGCGAGCTTGGCCCGCATATGAAATTTCAGGGCAAGGATGTTCTTGTATGGAGTCTTAACAACTACCTTGGCCTCGCAAACCATCCTGAGGTCAGAAAGGCAGATGCTGAAGCTGCTGCAAAGTGGGGACTTGCATATCCGATGGGAAGCCGCATGATGACAGGCCACACCGATCTTCACGAAAGGTTTGAGCGTGAGCTTGCAGAGTTCGAACGCAAGGAGGATGCATTCCTCTTCAACTTCGGATATCAGGGAATCCTTTCAACCATAGATGCTCTCATGGACCGTCACGATGTGATCGTGTATGACTCCGAGGCTCACGCATGTCTCATCGACGGCGCGCGCATGCATATGGGAAAGAGAATGACCTTCCGTCATAATGATTATGAAAGCTGCGAGAAGACTCTCCAGAGAGCAACAAGGCTTTGCGAAGAGACAGGTGGCGGCATCCTCCTTATCACTGAGGGTGTATACGGCATGACAGGAGCTCTCGGTTTCCTTGACAAGATCGTTGAACTCAAGAAGAAATATAAGTTCAGAATCCTCATCGACGACGCTCACGGATTCGGTAACATGGGACCTACCGGCCGCGGTACATCTGAGCACTTCGGGGTGATGGACGAGGTAGACCTCTATATCGGAGCCTATGCAAAGTCAATGGCGTCTATCGGCGGTTTCGTTGCAGGTCCTAAGAAGATCATCAACTATCTCCGTTTCAACATGCGTTCTCAGATCTATGCAAAGTCTCTTCCTATGGCACTCGTAGAGGGTGGTCTCAAGAGACTTGAGATCATCAGAAGCAAGGAGGGTGACGAACTCCGCAAGAAGCTCTTCACCATCACCAAGGCTCTTCAGGACGGTTTCCGCAATCTCGGATTCGAGATAGGACCTGCAGAAGCGTGTGTTACACCAGTGCAGATAAAGGGCGGTGTCGGACAGGCATCAAGAATGGCTGTAGACCTCCGTGAAAACTACGGAATCTTCTGTTCGGTTGTCATCTATCCTGTAATCCCTAAGGGTATGGTCATCTTCCGCATCATCTCTACTGCGGCTCACTCCATGGAGGATGTGGACCGTACGCTCAAGGCATTTACAGAGGTCCGTGAGAAGCTTGATGCCGGATACTATGATGGCGACGAGAACGACATCGTGGACATGGCAATCTAGCTGCTTATGAAGGAATATCTTGTTCCTCCTCTTTGCGGGAGGACATATTTATACGGCTCGCAGGCCGGTGCATCAGTGTCGTCACGTATTGTGACGGCACTGACTATGCATATAAGCCCTGACATCCTGGCCAAGGCTCTCGCGGAAGGTACTGCCAGATTTCCGCAGTTTGCTGTCGGGCTGGCTTTGGAGAATGAAGAGTATGTGTTCTGTCCTGTAGATGCTCCGGTGCCTGTTTTCGAGGCCTCGGTATCGTTGCCGAAGACCTTTGACGATCCGGCTCTGGCAGGGTATCTGTTTATGGTGTCATACTCTCATAAGACAGTCTTTTTTGATTTTCATCGTGCAATAGCTGATGAGTTTGGAATGATGTCATTTGTCAAGGCTGTCCTGTTGAGATATCTTGAGCTGACGGGATATCCGGTCAGGACCGACGGGTCGGTGAAACTGCTGTCCGGCGAATATTTCAAGGCGGAAGGCGAGGATCCGATGCCGCATATGGATGACGCGGTCGCGTCCCGCCCTGTGTGGTATATGGATGCAAAGGCAGCTGTGGCAGCCCCGGTGCAGAGCGATAAGGAGGATGTGGTCCAGGTGAGAGTGCCTGTATCCAAACTCAAGAAGGACTATCTTGACATGACGAACATACCGATCACATATGTGGCTCCATTCTTCTCGCATGCTGTCCATGAACTGATCGGAAGTGAGATAGAGGTGGGAGAATATGTCGTTGCTGGTGTAAAGGTCAACCTCAGGCCATACTATCCGTCGCCGTCTCTGCGACCATATCATACGCCTGTATATCTGGCCTATAACCGAAACCTTTCCGACTATCCGTATAATACTGTGCTGATGTCCCAGAAGAAGCTTCTTGAGGCTCAGCTGAAGAATGACACTCTGGCTTACAGCGCACAGACGGTCATTGCTGAAGTGGAGAAGGCATGTGAGAAGTCGCACACATTGGAGGATCTCAATGCAAGTTTTGATGAACTCAAGGCCCGTCATGCCGTCAAGTCGACATATGAGATAACACGAGTAGGAAATGTCATGCTTCCTGACAGCATGCAGAGGCTTGTCACAGAATTCTATCCTGTCGTGCCTTCCGGATCCAAGGCGTTCTCTGTCACCGTCGAGGTCTATAGGGGAGAACTTGTGATAACGGTCTGTGGCAGGAAAAATGTATCAGAGGTGTGCCGGAGACTTGTTGAACTCATGCAGGAAAACAGCATAGAGGCATATGTCGCTGACAGATATTCATTTGAACCGATAAAATAAAAGTTATGGAGAAAAGCAGGTTTCCTCGAGGATATAAGGTGTATTTGCCGTTGGTGGTGCTCTTTGCGCTGCTGACGGTGGTGATGCCGAGAAGTCCGAAATTCCAATATGACTATAAGAAAGGCTCCCCATGGATGTATGAGGATCTTGTATCAGAGTTTGATTTTCCTCTCCTTAAATCTGAAGAACAGTTGAAGTCTGATCTGCAGAAAGCCGGATCCAGTGTCATTCCGGTCTACAGATATGACCCGTCGGTATTCCAGGCGGCGCAGTCGGCATTGGCGTCAGCGGATCTGGGTAAATATACCTCTGCAAGGCCAGCGCTTAATGTGGCTTTGCAGGATATATATTCGAAAGGTGTCATGCCGGCTTCCCGGCAGCCTGATGTTGCCGGATTCGTGTACGTACAGAGAGATATGAGGGCTGCCAAGGTCCCAGCTGAAGAACTCTATACGATTGAAGAAGCCGGTGCGGCTCTTTGTGCGTCCTTGACATCGGTTCTTCCTGACGCACCTGTGGATTCGATATACAATGCGCTTCTGGCCCCTCTTGTGACATCTGACCTTGTCTTCGACCAGCAGGTTACGGATCTTATTCATGAAGAGAATGTGTCCCTTGTATCTCCGACTCTCGGCATCATAAAGGCAGGCCAGACCCTCGTGTCGAAGGGCGAGCTTGTGACTGCCGACCTGGAACTCCTCCTTGACTCGTACAGGAAGGAATATGAGTCCTGTGTGGGATATGCCGGTCCGGAATTCCTTCAGTGGTTGGGAAATGCATTGATTGCACTATTCCTTGTGCTGATCCTGTTCTTCTCGATATATTTCTGCAACTACCATATCTTCGAGCAGCTTAACAAATACCTGTATATCCTTCTGGTTTTCACGATATCAGCCGTCTCGTCGTTCGTGGTGGTAGACATAGAACCATCTTATTTCTACATGGTTCCGTTTACTCTGATAGTTCTATATCTTTTGGCTTTCTTTACCAGGAGGCTTGTGCTTCTCGTGTATCTCATATCTCTGCTGCCGATGCTGATAGCAGCTCCTGACGGAGTAGAGCTCTTCTTCATATATCTGTCGGGAGGTATCGCAGCGATCTATGTGTTTGACTATTTCAATAAAGGATGGCTTCAGTTTGTCCTGGCTCTTGTGACTTTTGCAGTGATGGCGGTCGTGTGGGGCGGATTCAGGCTGGTCGAAGGTCTTGAAGGCATGATGAACATAAGGCAGCTCTGGCAGCTGCTGCTCGCTGCATTCCTGGCGGTTGCCGGATATCCGCTGATCTACCTTTTCGAGAAGATGTTCATGCTTGTCTCGTCATCCAAGCTTGTAGAGCTCAGCGATACCAGCAGGCCTCTTCTCCGTCTTCTTGCAGATAAGGCTCCTGGCACATTCCAGCATTCTCTTCAGGTGATGAATCTTGCAGATGCTGCTGCGAGATCCATTGAGGCCAATATACCGCTCATCAGAGCCGCGGCGTTATACCATGATGTGGGAAAGATAGCCAATCCGCAGTGCTTTACCGAGAATGAAACTCCCGGCGTCAAGTTTCATGAGGGCCTTTCTCCAAAGGAAAGTGCTCAGGAAATCATCCGCCATGTCTCAGACGGTCTAGCCATGGCGGACAAGTATGGATTGCCGGACATTCTGAAGGACTTCATACGTACGCATCACGGTACCACTGCAACAGGATATTTCCTGAATAAGTATCTCAACGAGGGAGGTAACCCTGATGAAGTTTCGGAATTCTATTACAATGGTGTCAAGCCTTCGACAAAGGAGGAAGTGATCCTGATGCTTTGTGATGCAGTAGAGGCGGCGTCAAGGAGTTTGAAGGATTATTCGCCGGCCAGCATAGAGAGTCTGGTCGACAGGATCATTGACGGAAAGGCCGATGACGGACAGCTTTCGGATTCTGACATCTCTTTGAGGGAGGTCAATGTCGTACGTCAGGTGATGAAGACATATCTTCAGCAGATGTATCATTCGCGTGTGTCCTATCCGAAGAGAAAGGATAAGACCGGGAAGTGATATTTTGAAATGTCGCGCAAAATGATTAACTTTGCGCGCTTTACAGGCGCCTGTGCGCCCATGTAGTGGGAAATGATTAAAAACAATTGATATGAAAATTGAACAGAACAGAATTGACGACCTCAACCTCGAACTGACACTTTCAGTTTCGGCTGAGGACTATGCTGACAGTAGAAAGAAGAAGCTCAATGATTTCAGAAAGAAGGCTGATATCAGAGGATTCAGAAAGGGTATGGTCCCAATGTCTCTCGTAGAGAAGATGTATGGCCAGCAGGCTCTTGCAGATGCAGTGAATGATGTGATCTCTGCGGCGCTCAACGACTTTATCCGTGAGAATGAGCTCAAGGTTCTCGGTGAGCCGCTCCCAAGCGAGGATAATCCTGAGAACGACTGGGCTAATGCAGGTGACTTCACTTTCAAGTTTGACATCGCGCAGAATCCTGAGGTTTCATTCGAGCTTTCCAAGGATGACGAGATCGTATATTACACAATTACTGTAACCGAGGCTGCAAAGAAGGAGATGAAGGACAATCTCCTCAAGCAGTATGGCTCACTTGAGGATGGTAAGAAGGCAAAGGCTGATGACTTCATCATCGTTGACTTCGAGCAGGGTGAGACCAAGGTTGAGGGTACATATGTAGCTCTTCGCAATGTTGCTGAGGCAGTCAGAGAGTCATTCGTTGGCGTAAAGCCAGGTGATGTTCTTGATGTGAACGTAAACGAGGCATTCGAGAATGAGACTGACCGCGCTTCGATGCTCAAGGTAAGCAAGGACGAGCTTGCAACTCTTGATCCTATGTTCAAGATGACTGTTCAGAGCGTTAAGACATTTGTCAATGCGCCTCTTACAGAGGAGACATTCGAGAAGATCTTCGGTGTAAAGACTGAGGAGGAGTTCGATGCAAAGATCGAGGAGAGGATCCGTGCCGAGTATGCACAGGAGGCAGACTTCCGTTTCTCAAAGGATGCCAAGACTTATCTTCTTGAGAAGGCGAACCTTACCATCGCCGAGAAGTTCCTCAAGAGATGGATCTATGTCATCAATGAGGGCAAGTTCACAATGGAGGACATCGAGAAGGATTGGGATCTCTTCATTGTTGACTACAAGTGGCAGATGGTTCGTGGATACCTCATGGACAAGTATGGCGTGAAGATCGAGGAGGCTGATCTCCTTGCAAGCGCTAAGGGATTTGCTGCATATCAGTTCGCCATGTATGGAATGAACAACGTTCCAGAGGAGCAGCTTGAGGCATTCGCAAAGAACATCCTTGCACAGGAGGAGCAGGGCAGGAGAATTCTTGACCAGGTTGAGAACGAGAAGACTTTTGCAGCTGTACGCGAGGTTGTTACCCTCAAGAAAAAGAAGATTTCAGTTGACAAGTTCCGCGAGTTGAACTAGTTCACACTATAAGGCCGGCTCGCTAAGCTGGCCTTTGTTTTTTTAAAAAACAAATACACAAAGCTATGAATAAGGAATTTCAGAAGTACGCCGTTCTTGAGCATGGAATCAGCTCGATGACAATGCACAGATATCAGTCTGTGATGGATGCATACATCAATCCTACAATCATTGAGGAGAGAAAACTTAATGTTGCATCTATGGATGTGTTCAGCCGTCTTATGATGGACCGCATCATTTTCTTGGGTGTGCCGATTGATGATGATGTTGCAAATATCATCCAGGCCCAGCTTCTTTTCCTCGCCTCAACTGATAATACAAGCGATATCTCGCTTTATCTGAACACTCCAGGCGGCGTTGTCTCTGCGGGTCTCGGCATCTATGACACGATGCAGATAATCGAGCCTGATGTAGCGACAATCTGTACTGGAATGGCTGCTTCGATGGGTTCGGTACTTCTTTGTGCCGGAGCACATGGAAAGAGATCTGCCCTCAAGCATGCCAGAGTCATGATTCACCAGCCGATCGGCGGAGCCCAGGGGCAGGCTTCTGACATCTTGATAGCTGCTCAGGAGATCGAGAAGACCAAGAAGGAACTTTATACTATAATCTCCGAGCATTCGGGACAGCCTATTGAGAGGATCTACGCAGACGGTGACCGCGATTTCTGGCTTGACTCTCAGGAGGCTCTCGAGTATGGAATGATCGACGAGATTCTCACTAAGAAGAAAAAGTAAATATGGCAAAATCTGATAACCAGAGAAGCCGTTGTATGTTCTGTGGCAGAAGCGAACGTGAGGTTTCGCTTCTGCTTCAGGGTATTGATGCCTGTATCTGTGCCGATTGTGTAAAGATTGCTCAAGACTATATCAGGGACGTCAGCAGAAACGAAACTGAACCTGTCGGAACAGTTGAGACCAAGTACAAGCCAAAGGATATTCACGCATTTCTCGACCAGTATGTGATCGGTCAGGACAGGGCAAAGAAACTCCTTGCTGTTGCAGTCTACAACCATTACAAAAGACTCAACAACAATCTGGCGTCTGACAACGAGTTTGAACTGGAAAAGTCAAATATATTGATGGTCGGTCCTACCGGTACCGGTAAGACTTTGATGGCCAAAACCATAGCAAAACTTCTCGACGTGCCTTTCACAATAGTCGATGCAACCGTTCTTACAGAGGCGGGATATGTAGGAGAGGACGTGGAAAGCATATTGTCCCGTCTTCTTCAGGAAGCGGACTACAATGTGGCAAAGGCTGAGAGGGGAATAGTTTTCATAGATGAGATAGACAAGATTGCACGCAAGAGCGACAATCCGTCAATTACGAGGGATGTCTCTGGAGAGGGCGTCCAGCAGGCCATGCTCAAGCTTCTTGAGGGTAGCGTGGTGAATGTGCCACCTCAGGGAGGACGCAAGCATCCTGAGCAGGAGTTCCTGCATGTAAACACACAGAATATCCTCTTTATCTGTGGCGGAGCATTTGAAGGCATAGAACGCAGGATCGCGCAGAGACTCAATACGCAGGTCATAGGTTTCGGTGCGACAGACAGGCAGAAGATTGATAAGAACAACCTGCTTCAGTATGTAGAGGCTCAGGATCTTCGCTCTTACGGACTGATACCTGAGATCATAGGACGTCTCCCTGTGATCACATACCTTGACCACCTTGACAGGGATGCCCTGAAGAGGATACTTGTCGAGCCAAAGAATGCTCTCATACGCCAGTATGAGAAGATGTTCGAACTCGACGGAATGAGGCTTGAAATAGAGCCGGAAGTACTTGACCTGATAGTTGATACGGCTATAGAAAATAAACTTGGAGCACGTGGATTGCGTTCAATCTGCGAGGCGATCATGACTGATGTCATGTATGAGGCGCCTTCATCTGATGAAGATGTATTTGTGCTGACACTGGACTACGCCAAGTCAAGATTGGAAAAATAACCTTAACCTATATGAAAAGATTACTTACCCGCATCTGTGGAGAATATACCCTTCCGCAGCAGTGTAAAGAAAAGGGTATTTACCCATATTACACACCTATAAGTTCGGAACAGTCGACAGTCGTGAAGATTGAAGGAAAGGATGTCCTGATGTTCGGTTCGAACAGTTATCTGGGACTCTCCAATGATCCTCGACTCAAGGAGGCGGCGAAAAATGCCATAGACAAGTACGGCTCAAGTTGTTCGGGTTCCCGCTTTCTCAACGGCACTCTGGATATTCATGTAGATCTGGAACAGAGGCTGGCGGAATTTGTCGGCAAGGAGGAAGTCGTTACATACAGCACTGGAATGCAGGTCAACCTTGGAGTGGTTTCCGCTCTCGGTTTTCGTGGGGGATACATACTTCTCGATGCCCAGGACCATGCCTCTATCATTGACGGAAGCCGTCTGGGCTTTGCTAAAGTGTTGAAGTTCAAGCATAACGATGTGGAGGACCTGGAGCGCAAGCTCAAGGTCTGTGAACCAGACAGCTGCAAGCTGATTGTTGTCGACGGTATCTATTCTATGGAAGGTGACATCGCTCCGCTTCCGCAGATATGCGACCTTTGCGACCAGTATAACGCTTCTGTAATGGTGGATGATGCGCATTCTCTCGGAGTTCTTGGAAAGAACGGTCGTGGCACTGCTGATCATTTCGGATTGACGGACAGGGTCGACCTCATCATGGGAACATTCTCGAAGTCATTCGGATCGCTCGGCGGATTCATTGCTGGCGATCATGAAATCCTGAACTATCTCAAGCACAATTCACGGGCATTGATCTTCAGTGCTTCTATGACTCCTGCTGCAGTTGCTTCTGCCGGCAAAGCCCTTGAAATAATGCAGACTGAACCGGAGAGATTCGATCATCTCTGGGAACTTACAAGGTATGCGCAGAAGGCGTTCAAGGAAGCAGGATTCGATACCGGAAGGACAGAGTCTCCGATCATTCCTCTCTTTGTGCGTGATACAGAGAAGGCCATGGCCATAGTAAGTCTGGCATTGGAGGAAGGAGTATTTGTGACTCCGGTCATTGCTCCGGCAGTTGCCAGAGGTGATGAACTCATCAGATTTGCCTTGATGGCAACTCATACAAAGGAGCAGGTTGACTTTGCGGTGGAGAAGCTGACCAAGGTCTTCAAGTCTCTTGAAATACTTTAATATATGGTAATACTTGTAACCGGCGTTTCATCGGGCTTTGGAAAGGCCATCGCAACACGTCTTGCAAAGGACGGGCACAAGGTGTATGGTACAGTCCGACGTCCTGTAGAGCCTATTGAAGGTGTGACATACCTTTATGCAGACGTCCAGGATGAGGCTGCTGTGGCTGATGCCTTTGCTCAGCTCATGGATGCTGAAGGCAGGCTGGATGCATTCATCAACAATGCCGGTATGGGCATAGGAGGACCTCTGGAGTACTGTGTTCCGTCAGAAGTCGACAGGCAGATGGATGTCAATTTCATGGGCATGGTAAGGTGGGTGTCACATGTCGTGCCGGTCATGAGGAGACAGGGCTCAGGAAGGATATTCTGCATGAGCAGCATAGGTGGCCTCATGGGTCTTCCATATCAGGGAGCTTATTCTGCAAGCAAGTTTGCTGTCGAGGGATATTGCGAGGCTCTTCGTCTTGAACTTCGTGGTACAGGGGTCTCGGTGACAGTAATCGAGCCGGGCGACTTCTCGACAGACTTCACAGCAAAACGCAAATCGGTATGTCCGGCTGATGTGGCGCAGGCATACCCTTCGTATGAAAGGTCGCTGGCAGGTATAGAGAAGGATGAGACAGGAGGACTTAAGCCGGAATATCTGGCAGAAAAGTTGTCTCGCATAGTCATGAAGAAGAGGCCGGCATATAATTATGTAGTGGCATCGTTCCTTCAACGTCTGGCTGTATTTGCAAAATGGCTTCTGCCGAAGCCGGTCTTTGCCTGGATACTGTCATTATACTACAATCTTTAACAAACACTAACACATAATACAATGAAACAGTACATTGAAACTAACAAGGAAAGATTTCTTGGCGAACTCTTCTCACTGTTGAGGATTCCGTCTGTGAGCTCTCTGGAGCAGCATAAGCCGGATATGAAGCGCTGTGCTGACAGACTAGTGGAACTTCTCATGGAAGCTGGTGCTGATGAGGCTGCCGTTTACCCTACGACAGGACATCCTGTGGTGTTTGGTCAGAAGCTTGTCGATCCGTCGCTTCCGACGGTCCTTGTGTATGGACATTACGATGTCCAGCCTGTAGACCCGCTCGAGCTATGGCATTCTGATCCGTTCGAGCCTGAAATCAGGGACGGAGCAATATATGCTCGCGGAGCCAATGATGACAAGGGACAGCTCTTCATGCATATCAAGGCATTTGAGTTCATGATGCGTCAGGGAACACTGAAGCATAATGTCAAGTTCATCCTCGAGGGAGAGGAGGAGATCGGAAGTCCGTCGCTTGCAGCATGGGCCAAGGAGAATAAAGAGCGTCTGGCAGCAGACATCATCCTCGTTTCAGATACTACAATGATCTCAGAGTCAGTACCTTCCATCAACTGTGGAATGCGTGGCCTGTCATATGTGGAGGTAAAGGTTACAGGACCGAACAAGGACCTTCATTCAGGTCATTACGGCGGTGCTGTGGCAAATCCGATCAATGTGCTTTGCGACATGATATCATCTCTTATTGACAAGGATGGGCATATCACTGTCAAGGGATTCTATGATGACGTGGTCGAACTTTCTGCAGAGGACAGAGCAAAGCTTTCTCGCGCTCCGTTCGATCTGGAGGAATACAAGGAATTTCTTGATATCAAGGAGGTCAAGGGTGAGGCAGGATATACATCGCTCGAGCGTACAGGCATCCGTCCATGTCTTGACGTAAACGGCATCTGGGGAGGATATACAGGTGAAGGTGCAAAGACGGTACTTCCTTCTGTCGCACATGCGAAGATTTCCATGCGCCTTGTTCCAAACCAGGACAGCGAGACCATAACAAGGCTTTTTGAGGAGCATTTCAAGGCTATTGCGCCTGATTATGTTAAGGTGGAAGTTACGCCTCATCATGGAGGAAACGGTTTCCTTATTCCGATTTCGTCACCTGCATACAAGGCAGCGGAGAAGGCTATGACCGAAGTCTACGGCATCGAGCCTGTGCCGTCACGTGGCGGCGGATCGATTCCGATCCTTGCTGACCTTCAGCGCATTCTTGAGATTGATCCGCTTCTGCTGGGATTCGGTCTTGAGAGGGATACGATCCACTCGCCGAACGAAAGCTATCTCCTCAAGCAGCTCTTCGCCGGCATGGAAGCCATCGCATTATTCTATAGATATTACTAAATATACAATATGGCGGTATGGTGTTATTTTGAAAACTAAATCCCTCCCACCGCTGCGCGGCGGGCCCCTCCCGTTCACGAGGCCACGGGCGGCCACGGTTTTCAAAATAACACCATACCACCGGAATCGGATAGTTATGAACAGAGAACAGTTATATCAGCAGATTCAGGCAAAGAAGAGCATGCTCTGTGTAGGTCTGGATGTGGATTTTGACAAGATGCCGGAGCATATAAAGGCACTTGCTTCTCATGGTGAGATTGCCCTCAACGGCCAGCTCTTCAGCGGCAAGGCCCGCTCTATCGTGGAGTTCAACAAGGCGATCGTTGATGCTACAGCAGCACATTGCGTGGCATATAAACCAAATCTTGCTTTCTACGAGTGCTATGGCATAGAAGGCATGCGCGCTCTTGATGCAACAGTTGACTACATCAGGTCAAAGTATCCGGAGATATTCCTCATTGCTGATGCTAAGAGGGGAGACATCGGAAATACGGCGAAGATGTATGCTAAGGCATTCTTCGAGGAGATGGATTTCGATGCAGTTACCATTGCTCCTTATATGGGAGCGGACAGCGTCACTCCGTTCCTTGAGTATAAGGACAAGTGGGCTATCGTGCTTGCACTTACTTCAAATGCTTCTGCATATCAGTTCCAGAATGCTCAGAAGGACGGCAAACCTTTGTATCAGGCAGTCATGGAGGAGATGATGGAAATATCAACTCCGGATAACATGATGTTCGTAGTCGGTGCAACAAAGGCTGACAAGCTGGAAGAGCTGCGCAGCTTCTGTCCTGACAACTTCTTCCTTGTACCAGGTGTCGGTGCGCAGGGAGGGTCAGCAGAAGAGGTGATTGCGCATGGTTCCAATGACCACGGCGGCCTTCTCATAAATTCTTCGAGAGGAATTCTTTACGCAGACCATACAGAAGACTTCGCAAAGGCGGCCGCAATTGCTGCGGCACAGACTGCGAATCTGTAGTTATTCCAAAGATTCGAGGAAAAATTTCTTGCACATCCTGCGGGTTATCTCGTAGGATGTGTATTTTGTAGTAGGGTGATGGAGACGGTTCACTTCTGTGAGGTCGCAGACATACAGCCTGTCTATCAGCGAGAGGTACAGTTTTGAATATTTGACATCCAGATGCCTTTGAAGATCGCTGGTGTATTCCAATGTCAGTCTGACCTCCTCAGGAGTGAGGTCGTCCTTGCAGAATATGTAGAGGCCGAATTCTTCGAATTCTCCATAGAATCCTGATGCAACCTTGCTGACTTTGCTTTCTATGATCCTGCGAAGCGGCTGGGCGAGGGCCCAATATTCATACTCAAGCGAACCGATATACTTTCCGTCCTGGAGACCATATCCGTATCCGCTCCTGATGATCTGGTCCATTTCTTCCCGGTCTTCGTCCTCTACGGGAAGACCGGCCATCTCCTTGAGCATCGCATTGGCAACATCCTTTTTCGGCTCCATGGCTCTTGTCACTTCTATACCGAGGCTCTTGTCCGGTTTCTGAAGGTCCGGCCTGTCCTCGTTCACGAGGTCGGCGTAATCTTCCCCAAGCAGAGTCTCAAGTGTGATCTGAGCGTACCTCTCGAAGAAGCAGGTGTCGAATTTTCTGTTGCCCATAGTTTTAGTCAAGGTGTTTGGCAAGACCGCCTTCGCTGGTCTCCTTGTAAAGAGAAGGAAGGTCCTTCCCGGTCTCTTTCATTACCCTCACAACCTGATCGAACGACACTCTGTGGCGTCCGTCAGTGTAGAGGGAATAGATGCTGGCATCCATCGCTCTGGCTGCAGCATATGCGTTTCTTTCGATGCATGGGATCTGTACCATTCCGCATACAGGGTCGCATGTGAGTCCGAGATGGTGCTC
Organism: Bacteroidales bacterium; assembly: GCA_017473705.1. GTDB lineage: Bacteria > Bacteroidota > Bacteroidia > Bacteroidales > UBA932 > Cryptobacteroides. The sequence continues at coordinate 28,142 of JAFUJQ010000050.1, forward strand.
CAATCCCATTTCAGCGGCGTATTCGATCTGTGACGGGCTTCCTCCCATCAGCTGTGTGATTGCTGCGGCTGCCATTGCGCATGCAACTCCCACCTCTCCCTGACATCCAACTTCTGCTCCGGAAATCGATGCGTTGTGCTTGACAATGTTGCCGATGATACCCGCTGTCGCGAGTGCCCTGATGATTCGCTGGTCGCTGAATCCATATACTTTCTTAAGATGGTACAATGCACCCGGAAGCACTCCGCATGATCCGCAGGTCGGTGCTGTGACGATTGTACCTCCGCAAGCATTCTCTTCACTGACTGCAAGAGCATAGGCGAAGATAAGGCCTCTTGTACGCAGGACGTCACCATACCCGTCAGCCTTGATGAAGTAGCTGCCGGCCTTCCTTCGGATGTTGAGCGGGCCAGGAAGAGCGCCTTCCTCGTCGATGCCTCTCTCGACAGCCTTCTGCATGGTCTTCCATACCAGTTCAAGATATTCCCAGAATCCTTTGGTGCCACGCTCGTTCTCTTCTACGAATTCCCAGAAAGACCTTCCGGTAGAGTTGCACCAGTCGAGAACTTCCTTCATTGTGTTCATCTGGTATACCTCGCCGCCGTCTTCTGCCTCGATCGGGTGTTCGATGCAGACAATGTCTCCTCCTCCGACGCTGTAATATGTCCACTTGTCCGAGACGTTGCCATCGCTGTCTACTGAGGCTACTTCCATGCCGTTAGGATGGAATGGAAGGTTCTCCTTCTCCCAGATTATTTCTACGTCACCGCCATGGAAGGCGTCAATGACGGCTCTGTCTGTAAGGTGGCCCTTGCCTGTGGCGGATAATGACCCATAAAGCGTAACCCTCAGGCTTTTTGCCTCAGGATGGTGCTCGACGAAGTTACTGACAGCCTTGAACGGTCCCATTGTGTGGCTGCTTGAGGGACCTCTTCCTATCTTGTATATCTCTTTTACTGATTTCATTGTCTAAAAACGCAAAAACAGCGCAAATTTAGCAAAGTCTTTTGAAATACGGTCTACAAATAGTCCTCAAAATACATGGATATCTTGTCATGCAGATGCACTCTGTCCTTCCCTATGACATTGTGTTCGTGACAAGGGTATGGGAAATAGTCTACCTGAACATTGTTTATCACGCATTCTCTGACAAAGCTGAGACTGTGCTCCCAAAGCACGACAGGGTCTATCGCTCCTTGGCATATGAGCAGTTTGCCTTTGAGATCCTTGGCCTTGTTGATCAGGCTTGTCTTCTCATATCCCTTAGGATTGACGTCAGGACTGTCCATGTAACGTTCTCCATACATCACTTCGTACCACTTCCAGTCGATGACCGGACCGCCTGCCACGGCTACCTTGAATACATCCGGATAGTTTGTGATGAGTGAGATGGTCATGAATCCTCCGTAGCTCCATCCGTGCACTCCGATGCGTTCCTTGTCCACATAAGGCAGTTCCATGAGCATCTTCACGCCCTCCATCTGATCCGCCATTTCGGCCTGGCCGCACTGTCTGTGGATAGCCTTTTCAAAGGCTGCCCCACGGTTCTGCGTGCCTCTGTTGTCCTGCACATATACGAGATAGCCTCTCTGGGCCATATACATCTCCCATCTGCGAAGCTCACCCATGAATGTATTCCTGACCATCTGTGAGTGCGGGCCTCCGTAAACATATACGATTACCGGGTACTTCTTGGCGGGATCAAAGTCCTTCGGCTTTATAAGGCGGTAGTAGTTGTCGAATCTTCCGTCTGCGCTTCTTACCTTGCCGAGCGTGATCTCGGTGTATGCATAGTCGGTCGTAGGATCGTCAGCCGTAAGCAAGGTTCTTATTGCTGTGCCGTCAGATGTGCACAGATTGGTCATTCTTGGTACATTGAGGCTGCTCCATGAGTCGATATAGTGCATGCAGTCGGGACTCATTTCGATCTGGTGCCATCCCTCTTCAGTCGTAAGCTGACGGGGCTTTCCTATCCTGACGCCCTCAGCTCCCTTGTGTGATGAAGAATCTGGAACCTTGATGCTCACGCGGAACAAGTGGTTCTCGATAGGGGATATTTCAGCAGAAGTGTACCAGATGTAGTTTCCGTCGTTTCCGACATAAGCGAGGTCGGCGTCTGTCTCTGCAATCCTGCGGATATTGCCCTTGAAGTCGCACAGATAGAGGTTTCTGTAACCGTCCCTGTTGTCTGTCCTGTATATGAACAGATTGTCCGAACCCTTGACGAACCATACGGGATCCTGTGGCTCCACATATCTGTCATTGTCTTCAGTCAGAATTGTCTTGATGAATGCTCCGTTTCCTGCATCGTACATGTTCATGTGCATATGCTTCTGGCTGCGGTCCAGCACCTGGACAATGATCTTTGACGCATCCGGAGTCCAGCTTATGTTGGTGAGGTACTGATCTTCGCCAAAGTCGTTGATCTTCAAATATATGGCCTTGCATGTGTGCAGATCGTAAATCCCGATTTGTATGATTTCCGAATCCATTCCCGCCATAGGATACTTGATCTCCTTCAGCGTTCCGGTCCTTGTCGTGATGTCAAGGAGAGGGAATGAACTGACCTTGCTCTCGTCTTTCTTGTAGAAGGCGACCTTGCTGCTGTCCGGTGCCCAGAAGATTCCCTCGCTGATTCCGAACTCGTTGCGGCTGACATATTCGCCATATGTGATGTCCGGATCCTTGCTCTTGGCCACGGTCAGCACCAGCCCCTTGTCAGTGCGGTAGTAGATGCTCTTGTTCTTGGTGTATATCGTTTCCTTGCGCTGAACCGGCTTGTAAGGCTTTTCGAGCCTTGTGTTGATGTTGAATGAAACGGCACGGCCGTTCTTCATCATTATGATGTCCTCATTGCTGCCCCATGTGCACCAGAGGTTTTCCGGGGACAGTTCTCTGGAAAGTATGGTCTCTTCCATCGTCAGGATCTTGCCTGACTGCTGATTTGCCTCACGAACTGCGATTGTGCCTGGCTGAGCAGACAAAGTGAATCCTATGCTCATCAGGCATAGGATTGTGAAAAATCTTGTCATATCTGTCATTAATTATCTCTGACTGAAACTATTCTGTCTACTATGTATTCCTGTTTCCCTCTCCAAGGCAATGCTCCAAGATATTCCTTGTAGTGCAGTTCCACTAGCTTTCCGCCACATCTCATCAGTGAGTCTGCAATTGCGGGGTCGGTGATGGAGAAGTCGAATTCGTATGATTGAATGGATCCTGCGTTTGCTCCCTTTCCCTTGCCGAAGCCGGCCTGAATGGCACGGCCTTCATATGTCTTGAATATATATCCCTTGCGGACAACGAAATTCAGCTCTCCGGCCTTGACTCCTTCTCCGAAGACAAAGTAGAACTTGAAGTAGATGAAGCCTGCAAGTACGAGAACAAGAATAAGCGACGCTATGCCGATGATTTTACCTTTCATAATGATTTCCTTTTATGCAAAAATAGTGAAAATATCAGTATATTAGCATAAAAATATGTATTTATGAAAAAGGCTGTCCTGCTGTCTGCTCTTCTCTTGATTTTCGCTGGTGATCTGTGCTCACAAACCTGGCAGTCAGACAAATATTCAATGTTTGTCCACTTCGGACTGTATTCCAGGCTTGGCGGCGTATGGGACGGGGAACCGGTCAGACAAGGTTACAGTGAACAGATCCAGTCTTTTGCAGGCATATTCTCAGATTGGTATGCTGCGACCGCATATGAGTTCGATCCTGTAGGATTCGATGCTGATGCGATTGCAGATCTGGCAGTCAAGGGAGGAATGCGCTCCGTGGTCTTCACGACTAAGCATCATGACGGATTCTGCATGTTCAATACACAGACTACGACATATGACTGCGTCGACATGACCCCTTCCGGAAGAGACTATGTGCGTGAAATGTCCGATGCCTGTGCCCGCAGAGGACTTCGTCTTGGTCTGTATTTTTCGCTTATAGACTGGAATCACCCTTATGCCTACCCGATTTCAAGCCATAATGCAGATTTCGTGACTCCCGAACATCATGAGTTCAACAAGGCTCAGGTACGTGAACTGCTCTCTTCTTACGGCCCGATATCAGAGCTGTGGTTCGACATGGGATCTCTCGAGCCATGGCAGAGCCGTGAACTGTATGATCTGGTGAAGTCCCTGCAGCCGGATTGCATGGTGAGCGGCCGTCTGGGGAATGATGTATACGACTTTGCGGTGATGGCTGACAATAAACTGCCGCAGACGGCGCTCCAGGCCCCTTGGCAGAGCGCGGCGTCTATGTTTCCCGAAACATGGAGCTACCGCAGCTGGCAGGAAAGGGGTAATGTCGAGGACAAGGTCGCCGAGAAACTTCGCACATTGATCGCCGTCGTTTCGCGTGGAGGAAATTACCTCTTGAATATAGGTCCGGCCTCGGATGGAAGCATCGTACCTTTTGAGAGTGAAGTGATCATGTCCATAGGACGATGGCTGGAAAAGAACGGCGATGCGATCTATGGTGCCGAGCCTTCTCCATACATGACTGAATTCGAGTGGGGTGACGTCACCCGGAAAGGGGATGTCCTTTATCTGCTTCTTACAGGGGAATGTCCTGACTCACGGATGATTACGTTGCCAGGTGTCAGACGTAAGATCCATGTCACTCCTGACATGTTTGACCCTGTAGATGTGTATGTCATAAAGGTGGAACATTCAAAAGGGCTATATGAACCGGAGGAGGAGTTTCTGCCTTCCGATACCGTGCTTTCATGGGACAACGCAACTCCGTGCTGCAGCTATTCCTGCTTTGACTATTACAGCAACTACAGAAGTGTCGTGGGATATGAATGGAATGTCGATATGCGTCGTCCAGCCTCATCCGTGGAGATATCATATACCTCAGAAGAAGTCGGAAGAAAGATATCCCTGACGCTCGGTGATGTAGAGATTGAGCTTGTCCTTGACGCCAGCAGTCCGGTCGATCTGGCGTCAGGCGTCAATGTGTCAGGTGCAACCTTGGGAAGGATGCGTGGAGGCACTTTCGATCACGCAATAGACACAGATCGTGTGGATGAATGGAAATCTTCTGACGATTATCCGGCGGAGATGCCTTCGGCTGGATTTTCGAATTATCTCCTAAGGACCTTTGTTTCATCTGATAAACCTGCACTTGTGCTTTTTGACGTATGCGCAGGCAACGGGGTGGAACTCCGGATTGATGGAAACACCATGATGAAACACCTGAATCCTTACAGGACGGAGAATCGAACGGAAAAAGTATTGGTAGAGGTCCGGAATGAAGCTATGGAAGTGATCCTGCGCTCATATAACAGATTTGAGAAAACTGCAACAGCAGGGTTCAGAGTGTCGGATGAGCAGAGGGCCTACAGGATGAAGGTAGATTTGCAGGAGCCTGTAAAAGAGCGCAAGGTCAGGGTGGGCCTTAAAGCTGCAGATACTGATTCGCCTCATACTGACTGTGGACTTCATAATTTAAGAATCAGCCTGTTGCGTTGATTTGGCGGTCTCAATTAAATTGGTTATATTTACAAAAATTGGCCATCGGCCTTATTATTATGGCACAGCAGAAATTAAAGATCGAGGTTCAGTCCGAAATCGGAAGACTCAATGCGGTCCTTTTACACAGGCCCGGAGCGGAAGTGGAAAACATGACACCTCTCAATGTCCAGAGGGCCTTATACAGTGATATCCTTAACCTCTCCATCGCTCAGTCGGAATACGAGCAGCTTTACGGAGTTCTCTCGAAAGTTGCGGATGTATATGAAGTGCGTTCCCTTCTGATAGATGTCCTTGAGCAGGCCAAGCCTCGCGAGGATCTTATAAGGAGGATCTGTACGACTGAAGATGTAATGCCGTATTATGAGGAACTCATGCAGATGAGGTCATCAGATCTTGCGCGGGTTCTGATAGAGGGCCTTCCGGCAAGGATCAATACTCTGACTGCCTATCTGAAAAATGAGTATTACGCGCTTTATCCGCTTTACAACTTCTATTTTACCCGGGATGCGGCAGTGACCATAGGCAACCAGGCTCTCGTGTGCCGAATGGCTAACAAGGTGAGAATGCGCGAGTCATTCATCATGGATGCCATATACCGCAACAGCGGGGCATTCGAATGCACCGTGGTCGATGCAAATTACCTCCAGACAGATAAGTCTGAAGTGATCATGGAAGGAGGTGACATCCTCATAGCCAGGGAAGACATACTTATCATAGGAAACGGTGTCAGGACAACGCCTCAGGGAATCGACTTCATGATTGACAGGTTCCGCAAGTCGGTTCCTTGCGGGAGATATAATGTCATAGTGCAGCAACTTCCTTCCGAGCCGGAGTCATTCATTCATCTGGATATGGTGTTTACTCTTCTGGATAATGACAAATGTATGGTTTTCAAACCATTAATCACTCAAGCCAATCAGTATCAGACAGTTCATATTGTCATTGAAGACGGAAAGGTCACCAGCATCCGTCCTGTGGCCGGCCTGCTGAGTGTGCTCAAGAAGCTCGGAATGGATCTCAAACCTATAGTTTGCGGAGGTGCGGACGAGTGGGACCAGGAAAGGGAACAGTGGCACAGCGGAGCGAACTTCTTTGCATTCGCGCCGGGAAAGGTCATATCATATGCAAGAAACATCCACACATTGGAAGAACTTTCAAAAAGCGGATTCGATATTGTAAAGGCAAATGACTTCATATCAGGAACTGCAGATTCCGTTGTCTATGGGAATTCACCTTGCGTGCTGACCATAGATGGTTCGGAGCTGCCTAGAGGAGGCGGTGGCGCCAGATGCATGACAATGCCATTGTCAAGAAGACCTCTGGAAGCATAGCAAATCATAATTTACTACATAATCAATATGGAAAGAACACTTGTAATACTTAAGCCTGGATGCCTTCAGAGAGGACTCATAGGCGAGGTTATCTCAAGATTTGAGAAAAGGGGATTGAAGCTTGTAGCGATGAAGATGGTACAGCTTGATGAAGAAATCCTGAAAGTCCACTATGCTCATCTTCTTGACCGTCCGTTTTTCCCTTGGCTTCGCGACGGCATGATGGCCGCTCCCGTGATCCTCTGCTGCTGGGAAGGATACAGCGCAGTTCAGGTTGTAAGGGACATGGCAGGAGCGACAAAGGGAAGCAAGGCTGTTCCGGGAACAATCCGCGGAGATTACAGCCTGAGCGCTCAGGAGAATATAGTGCACACATCTGATTCCCTTGAGAATGCAAAGATAGAGCTTGAGAGATTCTTTGTTGAGTCAGATTACTGCGACTACAAGTCTCCGCTTGATCCTTTCAAGTATGCTCCGGATGAATATTGATATGGTCTGGAAAAGAATGAAAGAGCTTACAGCAGCGCTGTGAGCTCTTTCATTCTTTTTCTAGGACTTACTCTCTTGTAGAGTATGTCATATACCATGTCGGCGATCGGCATATCTATGTTGTGCCTTTCGTTGATTTTCTTTATGCATGCGGCTGCGTAGTAGCCTTCAGCAATCATAGTCATCTCGTTGAGAGCACTCTTTACCGTGCATCCGTGTCCTATCAGCTGACCGAGACGACGGTTGCGGCTGAATGATGAATATGAGGTCACAAGCAGATCGCCAAGGTATGCCGAGTTCATTGTATCCCTCTCGAACGGATAGCTTTCGTTGATGAACCTTGTCAGTTCCTTCGCACATGCGGCGGTGAGCACCGCCCGGAAGTTGTCTCCATATCCCAGGCCATAGGCGAGTCCTGAGGCTATGGCATAGATGTTCTTGAGAATTGCCGCGTATTCAATGCCGTATATGTCGGTAGAGTAGCTGACCTTGAAGTCATTGCTCCTGAACATCTCACCGATCTTTCGGGCATTCTCTTCGTCCTTGCAAGCTACTGTAAGGTATGAAAGCTTGTTTCGTGATACTTCCTCTGCATGTGATGGGCCGGATATGAGGCCAAGGTTGTCATATGAGAGTCCGAAGGAGTTTCTGAAATATTCTGTAATTGTCGAATTGTCGTCTGATATTATACCTTTGGTTGCAGAAAGTATGAACTTGCCGTCAAGTGACTCGGTGAGTTCTTCCATGACATTCTTGAGAAATGCTGACGGTGTAGCTATCAGAATGATCTCGCAGTTTCTTACTACTTCATTGATATCCTGTGTCGGATGTATGAAGTCCGGATGGAACTCGACGTCACTGAGGTATTTGGCATTCCTGCCTTCTGTGAGAAGGCTTTCCATCACTTCCTCATTTCTGATGTGCCACCACACTTCAATCCTGTTTCGCTCCAATGTGTGAACCAGAGCTGTCGCCCAGCTGCCGTAGCCGATCACGCCACATCTCGTATTATCAGATATATTGAATGCCATACTTTTCGGGTTTCCGTTAATATGGCAAATATAACTAAAAACTTTGTTATATGAAAAAACCAGTCTGAAGCTGACTTCGGACTGGTTTTTCAGTTATATTGATTATATTCTCTTAGAGCACTGCCATGATAGCTGCAACGAGGGCAAGAATCGCGTAGAACTCAGGAAGAGCGGCGTAGATGAGGGTGTTGGTCTGTACGTCGTGGCCCTGTGAGATGCCGACGATACCGTTAGCGCAGACCTGGCCCTGACGGATACCTGAGAAAAGGCAGACAAGACCTACTGCAAGGCCAACGCCAAAGAGCATAGGTCCCTGAGCAGTGAAGTCAGGCTTGAAGACAACGAGCCAGAGGAGGAATCCTACGAAACCATAGAGACCCTGTGTTGCAGGAAGTGCTGAGAGGATCATGTAGCTTGAAGATTTCTCCGGATTCTTCTTGAGGGCGCCTTCTGCAGCGTTACCTGCGATTGTTGTACCATAAGCAGATCCGATGCCTGCGAGGCCAAGCATAAGGCCGAGGCCAAGATAACCAAGAATTTCGTTCATAATGTTATAAGTTTTTAATTGTTATTGTTTTTATTCTTCTTTATCAGTTGTGAGGGGACTGTAGAATTTTCCAGTACCCTCATATCCGGAATTCTTGAAATACTCTACGAATGTCAGACGGAGCGGGTGTACGAATGCTCCAAGGCATGACATCGCAAGATTGAGAACGTGTCCGAAGATCAGGATCACTATGCAGAACACCCAGTTCAGAGCAGGAATAGGAATGTCAAGTATCATGGTACCCATGATGTTGAATGCATTTCCGAGCATTCCTCCGGCAAGCCCGAGAGCATATAGACGGATGTAGCTGAGCACGTCTCCAAGGAGTCCTGTGACCATGTTATATGTATCCCAGAGTCCTGATCCTATGTTCACCAGCGGGTTGCGTCCAGGAGTGTTGAATATGAAGATTGCAAGGCAGCTGATCACAGCCAGTCCTATTACAGCCCATTTCATTGCCATTGGTCCCATTACATTCATCATTCCGAGAGCAGCTAGGATGATTCCACCTACTATCAGAAGTGTCCATCCCCAGGTGCTGATGGTGCTCTTGAAGCCGAATCTCTTAGTGAATCCGATTGTCTTGACCACCATTGCCAGACAGATGTGGAATACTCCGATGCCCACAGCAAGAACCATCTGTGCAGGGAAACCGGCTATCTTTCCGTCAGGGAACCAGCCGTCAACGCATATCGCCTTGAGCCATTGTGGCGCCCAGGAAGCTTCCAGGATGCTCATTCCGAAGAATGTTCCAAGGAAGAATCCTATAACCAACGTTCCGATTCCGAGGAAGGTCACAAGCTTGTGCATCTTGCCAAGTCCGCTGTCTGCCATCTTGTATTTGAGGAACATGCCTATAAGGATGAGCAGGATACCATATCCGGCATCTCCCATACACATTGCAAAGAACAGGAGGAAGAACGGAGCTACGATTGAAGTCGGGTCGAATTCGCCATAAACAGGCATTCCATACATTCCTGTAAGGACTTCAAACTGACTTGAAAACCAGTTGTTCTTCAATTTAATAGGTGGGTTGTCCTCTTCTGCGGCCTCCTCCTTTATATAAAGGATGCCCATTTCGTCAAATGCCTTGCAAAGTTCTGCATCATGCTCTACAGGCGCGAATCCCTCCAGTACGTTGATGCGGTTGTCCACTGCTGTTTCTGTAGACAGTTTTGCAAGATAGAGGTCGAGGTCAACCAGAGTTTCTGTGCACTCAGCCTTTATCTGGGAGATGGCATCCTTGCATCTGAGGAGTCGTCCCTTAACCTGTATGATTTTTTCCGTTAAAGCGTCAACTTCAGCCTGTGCCTCTTTCCATGAGGCTTCAGGTGCGGCAACCGGATCGACAGGGAGTGAGTATTCGTCTCCTTTTGCAGTGACAGTAACAAACCAGATATTATTCTTGTCCTCAGATATTACCTCAAGAGGATATGTCTCAGCCCATTCTGCTGAATATGCCTTTCGGTTTACAGAATAGTACCTCACGGTGTAACCGAGAGTTTCAAGAGAATCCAGACGTGTTTTGTCAAAGTCGCCCCAAGGAAGCCTTGCCTTTACATCCTTTTCTGCTGCTGCCTTTGCAAGTTCAAGTTCAGCTGATTCTACGAGTGCCAGCTGTGCTTCCTTGACTGCGTCAACAGGAGTGGATGCTTCCGCATATGCCTTAGATACCTTTTCAAAGTCTGAATCCTTCTCATAGCTTATGCCTTCCAGTCTGCCGATCACTTTCTTGGCAGCAGCTACTGAGTCAAGCATAGCAGCAGAGCAGTCATCAACAGGCTTCGCAGAACGGGTGATGTCGACGACGCCAAGTTCCTGGAGCTTCTCCAGGAAGCCTTCAGTCTCCCCGCTGAGGAGAATGAAGGAGTATTTCATCATTTTATCTACCATTGTTCTGCTCCTCCTCTTCTTCTTCGATTGCATGTCTGCTCTTCACGATCTTGGAAGCTGCCTTGGAGAGGTTCTCCTCGTCTTCCATATATCGCTTGATCTTTCTGATTGCCTCCTGATATCCCGGAATCTGAACCTTCTCATATAGGTTTACCTTCTGAGTGGTCTTCTTTCTCTGGTAGTCAAGAATACGGGCCTTTTCCTTGTAGACCTCGGATTCGATTCCGAGTCTTGACAGCTCTTTCAGGATCGCGACTCCGTCTGCATACCATGCCGGCTTTGCAAAGGCGTTGAAGTCGTTTATCTGATACTGGATGTCCTTGAGCTCCGGTGTCTTCACTCCGGCGACCTTGACGGTCTCCAGGGTCACGTCAGTGATTGCTATGAGACCCGGCTCGAATTCGTTCCAAAGGGCTGCGAGGTAGTCGTATCTTTTCAGGGCGGCATCAAGATCTTCAATAAGCTTCTCTGAGTACTCCTTGGCCTTGCGGACCTCAAGGCGCAGCGCCGACTCCTTGTTCTTAAGGGTAGGGAGGGCATTCTTACGCATCTTGAGCTGCTTGTTCAAGTTGTTAAGAGATGTCTTATTATATTGAAACTTTATTGCCATAAAATTTAGATTTCTCCACTACGGTCGAAATGACAGTAGGACTAATTTTTCCAATACTGATCAATGAATTCCTGCTTGATGCCGGTCTCTGCCTTAGTGAAGTATGTTCCGAAGAGCTCCCAAGCCGTGTCGAGCATCTCGTCGATCTTGATGTTGACGTCGATTGCAAGGATTCTTGTAGCATAAGCAGTTGCATACTTCAGACATCTGTGGTCATAGTCACTGAGGTCGAAACCGTTCTCGAGCTTGGTCTTTGCGTTCTGAGCATCGGCATAGAGACGTACAGAGGCATTCATCACCTGGCTGTGGTCCTTGCGTGTCTGCTTGCCCTGTACGAGCTGCTTCAGACGTGAAAGTGAACGGAACGGGTCGATGATGACCTTTCCTGAGTCAGGATCCGCACGGAGGAAGAGCTGTCCCTCTGTGATATATCCGGTGTTGTCTGGAATGGCGTGGGTGATGTCACCGTCGTTGAGAGTAGTGACCGCTATGATGGTGATCGAACCTCCGTCAGGAAGCTGAACAGCCTTCTCGTAGATCTTTGCAAGGTCGGAATAGAGCGAACCTGGCATAGAGTCCTTTGAAGGAATCTGGTCCATACGGTTTGACACGATCGACAGGGCATCGGCGTAGAGGGTCATGTCGGTAAGGAGTACGAGCACCTTCTCGTTCTTCTCTACCGCGAAGTACTCTGCTGCTGTAAGAGCCATGTCAGGGATGAGGAGACGCTCTACAGGAGGCTGCTCTGTGGTGTTCACGAATGAAATGATCTTGTCAAGCGCACCGGCTGCCTCGAACTCATGCTTGAAGTAGAGGTAGTCGTCGTTTGTAAGACCCATACCTCCGAGGATGATCTTGTCTACGTCCGCACGGAGTGCAACCTGTGCCATCACGTTATTGTATGGCTGGTCAGGGTCAGCAAAGAATGGAATCTTCTGTCCTGACACGAGGGTGTTGTTGAGGTCGATGCCCGCGATACCTGTAGGGATGATCTGTGAAGGCTGTCTTCTCTTGTAAGGGTTTACTGAAGGACCTCCGATCTGCACTTCCTTTCCTTCAACCTCAGGACCGCCGTCGAGCGGACGGCCGTATGCGTCGAAGAAACGGCCGGCAAGCTCGTCGCTTACCTTGAGGGTAGGAGGGGCGCCGAGGAATGTCACCTCAGCGTTAGTAGGGATGCCTTCGGTGCCGGCAAAAACCTGGAGAGTGACAAGGTCACCCTTGGTCTTTACGACCTGAGCAAGTCTGCCGTCCACGACAGCGAGCTCATCGTTGGAGATTCCCTGTGCGCGGAGCGCTACGGTTGCCTTTGTGATGGCCTCCAACTGTGTGTATATTTTCTGAAATGCCTTAGTTGCCATTGCTGAGGAGATTTGTAAGCTGCTGCTTGTAGTTATTGAATTTCTCGCTCTGGAATTCAGAGTAGTTCATCTGACGGAGGAGGTTGATGACTTCCTTGAAGAAGTTGCGGCATTCCTCATAGTTCTCAAACTCGAATTCCATGTCGCAGATGCCGAGTACGAGCTCGAGCATGTAGCTCTGGCGCTCGATAGGGCAGAGTGCGTCGATAGCGTCGAATGCGTCCTGCTGGAGGATCACGAAGTCAACGAGCTCAGACTTCCAGAAGAGTTCGTGGTAAGTCATAGGCACACCGTCGTCGCCGAGGATGTTGATCTGGTCGTTTGCATCCTTACCCTTGCGGATGATGTTCTTGGTCTTTTCTACCATCTCTACCCATCCTGCCTTGATCTTCTCTGCGAGGTGCTCGCGGATCTCCGGATACTCGAGGTACTTTGAGTATGAATCGATAGGGTTCACGGCAGGGTAGCGCTTCTGGTCTGCGCGGTTCTGCTCGAGAGCGTAGAAGCAGCGCGCAGCCTTCTTGGTAGACTCTGTCACAGGTTCCTTGAGGTTACCTCCGGCTGGTGATACGGTACCGATGAATGTTACGGAACCCGTCTCGCCGTTGTTGAGGACAACCATACCTGCACGTGCGTAGAACGCTGAGATGATTGCTGAAAGGTCAACCGGGAATGCGTCGGCACCAGGGAGCTCCTCCATACGGTTCGACATCTCTCGGAGAGCCTGTGCCCAACGTGATGTGGAGTCGGCGAGGAGAAGGACCTTCAGTCCCATTGCGCGATAGTATTCGCATATTGTCATTGCGGTATATACTGAAGCCTCGCGTGCTGCAACAGGCATGTTTGAAGTGTTGCAGATGATGGTGGTACGCTCCATCAGGTGACGTCCTGTGTGAGGGTCGATGAGTTCAGGGAACTCAGTGAAGATCTCCACGACCTCGTTTGCACGCTCACCGCAGGCTGCCATCACGATGACCTCAGCATCACCCTGCTTTGCAATCGCGTGCTGAAGCACGGTCTTTCCGCAGCCGAACGGACCAGGGATGAAGCCTGTACCGCCTTCAGCGATAGGGTTGAGTGTGTCGATTACACGCACACCTGTCTCCATGATGCGTGATGGTCTTGGCTTCTCCTTATATCCCTTGATGGCCACCTTTACAGGCCACTTCTGGTACATGTTCACTTCGATGTCCTCTCCTGCTGCATCTGTCAGGACAGCCACGGTCTGGTCGATGGTGTACTGACCTGCCTCAGCTACAGACTTCACAGTGTATTCGCCGTTGAATGCGAACGGAACCATGATCTTGTGAGGGAGCCATCCTTCCTTCACTTCTCCGAGCCAGTCGGCAGCGACTACCTTGTCGCCCGGCTTGGCTATAGGAGTGAAGTCCCAAAGCTTCTCATGGTTGAGCGGGTCGGTGTATTCTCCTCTCTTGAGGAATACTCCAGTCATTGTAGTCAGGTCATTCTGCAGACCGTCGTAGCTGCTTGAGAGAAGACCTGGGCCGAGAGTGGCCTCGAGCATCTTGTCCTCGAACTCCACTTCGTTGCCGTTCTTGAGTCCACGGGTGCTCTCGAACACCTGTACAGCTGCGAACTTGCCGTTGACCTTGATGACCTCGGCCATGAGCTTTGTATCACCGACAGTGATGAAGCAAAGCTCATTCTGAGACACAGGACCGTTGACTTCGACTGTAACGAGGTTTGATACGATACCCGTAACCTTTCCTGTTGTTTTCATAATGATTATTTGTGTTTTTGTAATTATCCGTTATACTCGACACCCTTGAATGTGCCTCTTACTTCATTGACAAGCTTCTGGAACATCTCGCGTCCGGTCTGCTCGTCGAGTCTGAACCATCTTGCGACGATGTTCATCTTTGTGATGAATCCGAGTATGGCGTCGATGTCGAAATAGTTGAATGTGGTAAGATCGCTGATCTTGTCCCACATCAGGTCGTCAATACCTCTCTCCCTGACCAGGATGTCAGTCTGTGAAAGGACCGTTTCCATATCTGCAGCTTCTTCAAACTCAGATGCTGCAGCCTCAAGCACCTTTGGATCAGTGTCTTCACCGAATGTGAGCACATCCTTGTCCATAGGCCTTCCAAGCGCCTTGTTCAGATATTTCACCTTTGCATTGCGGACATTCAGGTCGAAACGGAAGAACTCCCTTATGAAGGCGTCCTTATGAGCGAGAGCGGCGCTGTAGAATGCGGCGTCAAGCTTCTCGTCATTGTAGCCGTCCATGAGGAAGGCAATCGTTTCCCTGTCCTTTTCCGAGCAGAGGTTGACGATTTCTTCAATGTAGTCCTCCGGAGTCTTCTCACCGAATTTCCATCCGGTGGTGATGTCCGGCAGACTTGCTATGATGTATTCGTAATTGTTCATTATCCGAAGAGAATCTTCTTGGTTGCAGGTCTGAGATATTCTGAGATGAGGGCGTTGAATGTCTCCTCTGTGAAGCTGATGAAGTAGCCGCCATCCTTAGGACCGATTGTGAATCCGCCGGCAATCTTCTTGGTGAATGATGCCTGGACATCAGACTTGAGCACCTTTGCGAGCTCAGATGTCACGAAAGGCTCGAGATCCTTCTTGAGAGCCTCAGGAAGAATCACCTCGAGGTCTACAGGTTCGTCTGCGTTGAAGCCCTTTGCAACAGCAAGGATCACTTCCTTTACGAATTCAGCTGAAGTGAGGGCGTTTGCAACCTCTGCTCCGGTCATCTTTGCAACCACGAGGGTCTCGATGTCCTTCTTGGTTGCAGCGACGCTCTGGCTTGCGGCCATCTTGAGGTCGCCCTGTACCTTGGTCTTAAGATCTTCAGCCTCCTTGTTAGCGGCAGCAACGATAGCTGCAGCCTCGGCCTTTGCCTTGGCTACAATCTCTTCTGCCTGAACCTTTGCCTTGGCAAGGAGTTCCTCGCCTTCCTGTTTTCCTTTTGCCAGACCCTCATTGTAGAGCTTGTCTGTCAGTTCTTGCAATTTGTTCTGCATGTTTTTGCTTAATTATGTGTATTTGATTAAATATTCTAATCTATCTTGCAAATCTAATAATAAAAGCTTGACAAAGCAACCAATATTGCTTTTAAATATTAAAAACATTCTTTCAGAATGCTTACGATATTTTCGCTTTTCCCCATGGTGTAGAAATGTACTGCAGGGACGCCGTTGGCAATCAGGTCCTTGCACTGCATCGCACACCATTCCGACCCGATTCTGTATACTGTTTCCTTGTCCTTTGCCTTCTTGATCTCTTCAGTCAGTTCGACGGGAATGTCCAGCGAGAACGACTCCGGAAGCATGCTTATCTGCTTGAATGTCGATATCGGCTTCAAGCCAGGTATGATCGGGACAGTGATTCCGGCTTTTCGGCATTTGTCTACGAATTCATAGTATACCCTGTTGTCGAAAAACATCTGCGTGATTATATAGTCTGCGCCTGCGTCTACCTTTCTCTTCAGGTTCATGATGTCTGTTTCGATGTTGGGCGCCTCGAAGTGTTTCTCCGGATATGCGCCTACTCCTATGCAGAAGAATCTTTCGTCGGTTTCAAGTCCTCGGCTCCTTCTGTATGAACTGCTTCCCTGATAGCTCCTTATGCCTTCAACCAGCTCGTTGGCATAGCTGTAGCCTCCGGGAGTCGGCGTGAAGCGCTTTTCGCTGCTCATGCTGTCTCCTCTCAGCGCTACTATATTGTTGATGCCGAGGAATGCAAGGTTATCCAGCTTGCTTTCAATCTCTTCCTTTGTCGTGCCAGCGCAGATTATGTGAGGAATGACGGTCACGTCATACCTGTCCATGATGGAGGCGCATACTGTGGTTTCGCTTATGCGGTTGCGCACAAGATGTCTGCTGAAGCTGCCGTCGCTTTCCTCGCGGAACTCGTATTCGTCCCTGTGACTTGTGACATTGATGTATTTAGGACTGAACTCCATGAAAGGTGCAATGCTTTCGAGAAGTTCATTCTTAGTCATGCCCCTGAGGGGCGGTACGATTTCCAATGATGGGAAGGCCTTGTTGCTGGAGGCCAATATGTCTGTTACTTTCATAGTCTATTTCAACAGATGTCCTAAAAAACGTCTTGCTCTGTCTTCGTCCATGCCGCGGACAGAAGCATATTCTTCGTATTGTTCTTTGCTGATTCTGCGGATCTCGCTGTATTTCGCATCGGGATGCATGAATATGAATCCACAGATGCTTGACTCAGGAATCATGGCATAGCTTTCGGTCAGCTTGATGCCAAGGCCGAATCTTCCGGACAGCATCTCCAGTATCTCGTCCTTGAGCGTGTGGTCCGGGCAGCTTGAGTATCCGGCAGCTGGCTTTATGATCTTTGTTCCATTGTCAGCAAGCCGTGCGTCAAGCCATTGCGAGGCAGCCTCTGCCAGTGTCATCCTGACCGTCTTCGCCACCATGTCCTCATACTTGTTGCTGCAGGCAGGGCAGCAGCATCCCTCTTCATGGGCGGCGTTTCTTGGTCTTACGCAGATCGTGAACACGCCGAAAGGGGAGCGTCTGCCCGAACTCTGCGGTATGACGTAGTCGCAGAGCGAGAGACCTTCTCCTGTTTCCTGCCTCATGAACGGAATCTTCCTCTCACGTGTTATGATGCTCTTGCCGTCCGATGATCCAAGGATGAATCTGGCTGAAACCATGATCCTGTAATTTCCGAGAGCCAGCTCGTCTTCTGCATCCTGTCTCAGCTGCATGAGTTCCATCGCTTCCGGAGAGGCGCTTCCATATTTCACGCCCCATATCGCATAGAACATCCTCCAGTCGAAATATTGCATTACCTCAGATGGATCAAGTTCCTTGGCCGGGATGTCAAGAGGGCATTTTTCAAGGTAGCTCTCAAACGGGAATCTTCCCACATCTGCGTCACATTCGCACGGGGCAGGCCCTGCTTCCTCTCCCTTCTCATATAGTTCTCTGAGATGCTCCTGTTCCTTATGCTGCTCTTTCTCAAATGTCTCAGGATCCATCGTATACTTTTTTGCCATGACGGCTGCTGCTGAGGCGTCCGCGCCATAATATACATGTTCGTACAGCGGAGCAAGCTTTACTGCGGTATGAAGGGCCGATGTTGTTGCTCCTCCTATGAAAAGTGGCTTTGTCATGCCACGTGCAGACATCTCTCTGCAGATTTCTTCCATCTGGTACAACGACGGAGTTATGAGTCCGCTGACTGCCACAATGTCTGCGCCAAGTCTTTCCGCTTCGTTCAGGATAATCTCCTTGTCGACCATGACTCCCAGGTCGTGAACATTGAATCCGTTGCATGTCAAGACTATGCCGGTTATGTTCTTTCCTATGTCATGGACGTCGCCCTTGACCGTGGCAATGAGCACTACGGGTTTTTCGGACGCCTTGTCGTCCTTGCCCATGTATGGCTCCAGGATCGTGACTGCATCTCTCATGACCTTTGCAGACTTTACGACCTGTGGCAGGAACATCTTGCCATCTCCAAACAGTTTCCCGACAGTCTCCATTCCGGCCATCAATGGACCTTCGATGATCCTCAGAGGGCTTTCTCCCTTGTCGATCAGTTCCCTCAGGTCGGTTTCCAAGTCATTTGACCTGCCTTTGACGATGGCTTCGGTAAGCCGCCCTCCGGAGTCTTCGCAGGCCTGCTGAGTCCCGCCTTTCCCGTCATTGCCGCCTCTTTCGTCATTGCCGGCTTGACCGGCAATCTCCTCCTTCAAGCGTGTAGCCTTGACGATCAGCCTTTCAGTCGCCTGGGAATCCCTGTCGAAGATCACATCTTCCACGCATTTCAGAAGTCCGGGTTCGATCTCGTCGTAGATCTGCAGCATCGACGGATTGACTATGGCCATGTCGAGGCCGGCCTTTATCGCATGATACAGGAAGGCCGAGTGCATAGCTTCTCGCACTGCATTGTTGCCACGGAATGCAAATGACAGGTTTGACACTCCGCCGGATGTCAACGCACCAGGCAGGTTTCCTTTGATCCATCTGACCGCTTCGATGAAGTCGACTGCGTATCTGGCATGTTCGCTGATACCTGTGCCTATCGAAAGTATGTTTACATCAAAGATTATGTCGCTAGGGGCGACTCCGGCCTTCTTTGTCAGCAGTTCGTATGCCCTTTGGCATATGGCAATCTTTCTGTCATATGTGGTGGCCTGTCCTTCTTCGTCAAAGGCCATGACTACCATCGCGGCTCCGAGTTCCTTGATGGCTTTTGCCTTGCTTATGAATGCCTCCTGCCCTTCCTTGAGGCTGATGGAGTTCACTATGCACTTTCCCTGTGCATTCTTCAGGCCTGCCAGCAGTGTGTCCCAATGTGACGAGTCTATCATGAGAGCAGCCTTGGCGACAGCGGGGTCATTGGAAATGTATCTTACGAAACGTTCAATTTCTCTCGTGCTGTCCAGCATGGCATCGTCCATATTGATGTCGATGATGCCGGCTCCGTCTTCAATCTGCTTCGCCGCGATCTGAAGAGCTTCGTCGTATTTCCCTTCAGCAATCAGCCTGGCGAATTTTCTTGAGCCAGCGACATTGGTCCTTTCTCCTATATTCGTGAAATTGTTATGTTTCACATCCACTGTCACGGTTTCCAGCCCGCTGACCTTCAGGGGTGTGTTGTCCACCGATAAAGCTGTTCTGGTGGACGGACTGATGTCCTTTACAGCTTTTGCTATGGTTCTGATATGCTCCGGGGTTGTTCCGCAGCATCCTCCCACGATGTTGACCAGGCCTTTCTCTGCCATGGTCCTTACCTGTTGAGCCATGTCATCCGGACTCTGGTCATATCCGCCCATCTCGTTCGGAAGTCCCGCATTAGGGTAGCAGCTGATGCCGCATCTGCACCATTTGCTGATGTCTTCAATCAGCGGCATGAGCTCTGCCGCTCCGAGAGAGCAGTTAAGACCGAAAGCCAGGAGAGGGTAGTGGCTTACTGCCGTATAGAATGCTTCCAATGTCTGACCTGTAAGCGTTCTGCCGCTTCTGTCACCGACTGATACCGAAATGATTACAGGAATCTTTTCTTCTTCTGCATGAATGTCGGATATGGCCTTGAGTGCAGCCTTTACATTCAACGCGTCGAAGCATGTCTCGATAAGAAGCAGATCGACATGTCCCTGTATGAGCGCTTCCGCCTGCTGACGATAGGCTTCATACATCTCGTCAAAAGAATATGGCCTGAAAGCCGGGTCTGACACGTCAGGTGATAGCGACAGTGATTTGGATGTCGGTCCCATGCTTCCGGCTACCCACACCTTGCGCTCCAGTCCCACAGCCGCGGCCATTTCAGCCGCTTCGTCTGCCGCTTCGCGAGCAATCCGTGCACCGGCCAATGCCATCTGCGCAGCATATCTGTCACAATCGTACTCTGACTGTGAAATGACATTTGCGCTGAATGTGTTGGTTTCTATGATATCGGCTCCTGCCGCAATGTATTCCTTGTGAATCTGCTTGATGATCTCCGGGTGCGTCAGGTTGAGGCATTCATTATTGCCTTTAAGTTCTTTCGCACATTCCGCGAAAGGCCCGCAACGGTAATCACCTTCACTCAGTCCATACTTCTGGATCATAGTACCCATGGCACCGTCCAGAATCAGTATCTTGTCTTTCAATGTAATCATATGAAATATGCTTTGACCCGCTTAGACCGGGTTGTGAAATCGGTTTTCACAAACTACAAATATAGACATAATTCATCAATATTCATAGATGGCGCGTATATCCCTGATGTTCAGCGTGTTGTTAAAAGCTCGTGCTCCCTTTGGGGAGCACGAGCTTTTGGTAATGTGTTGATACTCAGATGTATGAGCGCCAGCGATTATCCGAGGAAACTGAGGAGGATGCCGGCTGCTACGGCTGAGCCGATGACTCCGGCGACGTTTGGTGCCATGGCGTGCATCAGCAGATGATTGCTCGGGTCGAATTCTCTGCCGACGTTCTGGGAGACTCGTGCTGCGTCAGGGACGGCGGACACTCCGGCATTTCCAATGAGAGGGTTGATCTTGTTGCCTTCCTTGCAGAACAGGTTCATAATCTTGGCGAAACCGACGCCGCAGATGGTTGCTATTATGAATGACATCAGACCCAGAGCGAAGATCTTGACCGATGTCGTTGTCAGGAATACATCTGCCTGTGTCGAGCAGCCTACTGTTACTCCGATCAGTATGGTCACAACATCGATGAGCGGACCGCGTGCTGTCTCAGCCAGGCGCTTGGTAACTCCACTTTCCTTCAATAGGTTGCCGAAGAACAGCATTCCAAGCAGTGGCATGCCTGAAGGCACAATGAGGGCTGTGAGTATGAAACCGACGATAGGGAAGATGATCTTCTCCTTCTGACTTACCGGCCTTGGGGTCTTCATACGTATGAGACGCTCTTTTTTCGTTGTCATCAGAAGCATGATCGGACGCTGGATCACAGGCACAAGGGCCATGTATGAGTATGCCGACACAGCGATGGCTCCCATCAGGTGCGGGGCAAGCTTTGATGACAGGAAGATGGCTGTCGGGCCGTCAGCGCCGCCGATGATGCCGATCGCTCCTGACTCGGCTGGTGTGAAGCCCAGGTGAAGAGCTACGACATATGCTCCGAAAATTCCTATCTGCGCTGCGGCTCCGATCAGGAGCAGACGCGGCTGCGAGATCAGTGACGAGAAGTCTGTCATGGCTCCTATCCCAAGGAAGATCAGAGGGGGATACCAGCCCTTCTGAACACCTTGATAGAGGATGTTCATTACGGATCCCTGTTCATATATGCCTATCTGAAGCCCTTCTGTGAAAGGAATGTTGCCTATGATCATGCCGAAGCCGATAGGTACCAGAAGCAGTGGCTCCCAGTCCTTCTTTATGGCGACCGTGATGAAGGCTACGCCGATGGCGATCATCACGACATGCTGCCACGTCATATTTGCGAAGCCTGTGTATTGCAGGAACTGCTGCAGGCTTTCTATAACTGTATGCATAATACTATCCTATAGTAACTATTGCTGCTCCTTCGAGTACTGAATCTCCCTTTGCTACATTCACAGCTGTAACTGTTCCGTCTGACTCTGCCTGGATCTCGTTTTCCATCTTCATGGCTTCGAGTATGGCTACGACCTGACCGGCCTTGACCGCATCTCCGACATTGACTTTCACTGCGATGATCACGCCTGGAAGCGGTGATGTGACTGCTTTGCCACCTGTTGCCGGCTTGGCCGCAGGAGCAGCGGGCTGCGGAGCCGCTGCAGGAGCTGGTGCCGCAGGATTGACCTGCTGAACTGGCTCTGCCGGAGCATTTTCCATCTCCACCTGATATGGTGTGCCGTTTACAGTGACATCTGCGATGTTTCCTGACACTGAATTTACAGCGACATTGTATTCGTTTCCGTTGATCTTGAACTTATACTGTTTCATTATTTTTTTCTTTTTATTGTTATGATATAGCTTTCGTTGTCGTGGACTGTGTCGTTGAGGTACTGGTGCAGCGCAAGTCCTATGGCTGCATATGTTTCTCCGTTGAGCTCTTGGTCGAGCGCCATAGCGATTGCCACAGCTTCCTCTTCGGAAGGCCTGCCTTTGGACGTCGCCTTTCTCTTGAAGCGGCAGGCGAGGCTCTTCCAGTCAAACTTGCCGTTGACAGCCTTGCCGACGAATGTGTATGCAAAGTACAGCACTACAAGAGCCGTGAATACAACTGCGACTGAGACGACGGTGATGATGATCCCGTGAGGGTCTCTTGCCGCCATTTCAGCGCTTTTGCGCACAACGTTCTCCGACACCTGCAATAACATGAATGTATCCATACCTTATATTATTAAAGTGGGAGGTTGTCGTGTTTCTTCCAAGGATTTTCCTGCTTCTTCTCTGCCAGCTGCTCCAGCGCACGGATCACGCGGAATCTGGTGTTGCGCGGTTCTATGATATCATCGATATATCCGTAGCTTGCCGCATTGTACGGGTTGCAGAACAGGTCGTTGTATTCCTTGGCTTCAATGTTCTTAAGGATCTCAACCGCTCCTTCGGCACCCATCACGGCGATGTTCGCAGAAGGCCATGCATAGTTGATGTCTCCGCGCAACTGCTTGCAGCTCATTGTGATATGCGCTCCGCCATAAGACTTTCTCAATGTGACCGTAACCTTAGGCACTGTTGCTTCTCCATATGCATAAAGCAGTTTCGCTCCATGCGTGATTATGCCGCCATATTCCTGCTGCGTTCCGCAAAGGAACCCCGGCACATCAACCAATGTTACGAGTGGAATGTTGAATGCGTCACAGAAGCGCACGAAACGAGCGGCCTTGCGTGAAGCATTGATGTCAAGCACTCCGGCAAGAATCTTAGGCTGGTTTGCCACAATGCCCACAGACCTTCCGTTCATATGTGCAAATCCTACTATGATGTTCTTCGCCCAGCTCTTGTGAACCTCGAGGAACTTGCCGTCATCGACTATGCTGCCGATTACCTGGTACATGTCATAAGCCTTGTTGGGATTGTCAGGGATTATCTCGTTCAATGCGTCATCGACACGTCCTGCCGGGTCGTTGGTTTCGACAGACGGAGCCTGCTCACGATTGTTTGAAGGCAGGAAGCTGAGCAGCGCCTTGATGGTTGCGATGCCCTCCTGCTCGTTCTCAGCAGCAAAATGCGCTACGCCGCTCTTTGTTCCGTGCACGCTCGCTCCGCCGAGCTCCTCTTGTGTGACAGTCTCGCCGGTTACGGTTTTTACAACGCCAGGACCAGTCAGGAACATATAAGATGTGTCCTTGATCATCACAGTGAAGTCAGTCAAGGCAGGGGAGTATACCGCACCTCCGGCACATGGACCGAAAATCCCGGAAATCTGAGGAATGACACCTGAAGCAAGGATGTTCCTTTCGAAGATCTCTCCGAATCCGGCCAGTGAGCATATGCCTTCCTGGATACGTGCTCCGCCAGAATCGTTGATGCCTATGAAAGGCGCTCCGTTGCGGACTGCCATGTCCATGACCTTGCAGATCTTCTGTGCCATGGTCTCTGACATTGAGCCGCCTGCTACTGTGAAATCCTGTGCGAACACATATACAAGACGGCCGTCTATGGTGCCCATTCCGGTCACTACTCCATCACCTTCAAATTTGGTCTTTTCCATTCCGAAGTTGCTGCAACGATGCTGGACGAACATGTCGAACTCCTCGAAGCTGCCTTCGTCAAGAAGCATCGCGATCCTCTCGCGTGCCGTGAACTTGCCCTTGGCGTGCTGCGCATCGATGCGCTTCTGTCCACCGCCCATGCGCGCAGAGGCGCGACGTTCTACAAGTTCCTTGATCTTTTCGTGTTGAATACTCATATAAATATTTTTTTCATCCTTGGCAAAGTTAACATTTTTTTGATGTGGGCAAGTAAAACCTTGCCACAGATGACCTTATTACGCCGCAATAATGCTCTGTGTGGTGAAAACTCACGAATTTGGGGCGGAATTATGATATAAAGATGGCCGGCAATCAACGATTACCGGCCATCTTTTAGTTATTTATCCGAAATTACGGCTGCATTGTAGTGTATACGTTCTGTACGTCATCATCCTCCTCGATGCGCTCGATGAGCTTCTCGACATCAGCTTTTGCCTCACCCTCAAGAACCTTGAGCTCTACGTTAGGGAGACGTGTGAACTCAGCTGCAACAAGCTCATAGCCATTCTCTTCGATCCATTTCTGGATGCCGTTGAAGGCTGTGAACTCACCGTAAAGCACGATTTCAGTCTCTTCGTTGTCGTTCTCCTCCTCGAAGATCTCCTCTACGCCATAGTCGATGAGCTCAAGCTCAAGCTCCTCAAGGTCGTATGGGTTTGAGGTCTTCATGCGGAACATGCACTTGCGGTCGAACATATAGTCAACGCTGCCTGAAGTTCCAAGCGATCCGCCGCTCTTAGTGAAGTATGAACGTACGTTAGCCACAGTACGGTTGTTGTTATCGGTAGCTGCCTCTACGAGAACTGCGATACCATGAGGACCGTATCCCTCGAATACTACCTCCTTGTAATCTGCCTGGTCCTTGTCGGTCGCTCTCTTGATGGCGCGCTCGATGTTGTCCTTAGGCATGTTCTCGCTGCGTGCAGTCTGGATGAGCGCGCGGAGACGTGGGTTACCTGTCACGTCAGCGCCACCCTGCTTTACAGCGATAGTGATTTCCTTTCCGATCTTGGTGAAGACGCGGGCCATGTGACCCCATCTTTTGAACTTTCTCTCTTTGCGGAACTCAAATGCTCTTCCCATAATCCTTCAAAAATTATTTAGCCTCGATGCGGCTGATGTACTTGTCAACGTCGTAAGCCTGCATAGACATAGGATACTTCTCCTTGATCTGCTTGTAGTATCCGAGTGCCTTGTCGTTCTGGCCGAGCTTTTCAGCAACGAGACCTGCGTCAAGGAGGTACTCGGCTGCAAATGCGTTGTCGCCCTCAGCAACAGCCTTCTCGAAATATCCGAGAGCTGCGTTGTAGTCCTCGAGGTTTACATAGCAGTCGCCGATGCATGCAAGAGCACGCGCAGCGAGGATCTCGTCTTTTCCATTGTATGCCTGGAGATACTTGATTGCAGACTCGTAGTTCTTGAGGTAGAACTCGCAGACACCTGCGTAGAAGTTTACAGACTTTCCAGCCTTGTTGCCATACTCCTTTGCGATCTGCTCGAATCCGAGGACGTTGCCGTCACCGTAGAGAGCAAGCGCATATCCTGTAGAGTCAGCTGCGTTGCGGAAGTTCTCCTCAGCGAATGCCATCTGTCCCTGTGCCTCCTCAACCTTAGGCTGATGGATGAACTTGTGCCAGCAGAAGAATGCAGCGCAAGCTACGATGATGCCTCCGATGATATAAAGGAGGGTCTTCTTGTTCTCATTGAAGAACTGCTCTGTCTTTGAAACTGCCTCGACTACCGCCTCAGCCCTTTCGTTTTTGATTTCTTTAGCCATATCTTAATAGTATTATATTTGTCTACATTCATGGGTGCACAATAGCGCCCGAAAAACAGGCGGCAAATTTATAAAAAAATGTCCAAACTCGCAATATTGTTGAAAAATTGACTACTTTTGCGCCCGTTTAAGTAGTGTGATGTACAGAAATACCTTGATATCTATGGCCGTCCTGGCCTTTTTATGCCTTCTTTCCATCAATGAAAGGGAGGCTGTCAATTGTCTTGTGTCTGATGTACATCCATTCTGTCTGGCAGAAGCCGTTGCTGATTTTCATCCGGATTATGGCGATGCCGATGCTCTTGCACCTGCGTCCACAGGTACATCCGCTTCGGAAGTCAAGAATCCAAGAGGCTCGAGAATGCCGGTCAAGAGAAGTCACTGCAGTTCTTCAATGACCCGCAGCAAAGTTTCCATTAACACCATATCGTGCGACCTGAAGGTGTTTTCGCGCGTTCTTCTCTATCCGTCCGGAAAGGAGAAGACAGACCATCATCTGATCAGTCTGAGGAAACTCATCATTTAGCAGGGCTCTATCCGTATCTTATATTTTAACTTAACTTATTTATCACTATGTCACATTCAAACTATAGTTTCTTGAGTAAATTCAAACGACACGTAAACTCAAGTATGGTGCTGATATTCTTCACCGTACTTGCCCTCATATGCGCCAATATCCCTGTAGTAAAGGATTGGTATTTCGGACTCTGGCAGAACGAAGTCATGTTCTCTGTCGGAAATTTCAATTTCTTCAGCCATAATGGTCATGCGATGAGCCTGGGAGCCGTCATCAATGACTTCCTGATGGCAATTTTCTTCCTCTCTGTAGGTCTTGAGATCAAGAGAGAGATCAGGGTTGGCGAACTCTCGACCAGAGAGAAGGCGCTTCTCCCTATAATCGGAGCCTGCGGCGGTATGCTCGTTCCTGTGCTTCTTTTCGCCCTTGTATGCCCGTCAGATGCTGCAATGCAGCGTGGACTTGCCATTCCGATGGCGACTGACATCGCATTCTCACTCGGTGTCCTGGCTGTGTTCAAGACCAGAGTGCCTGTCGGACTCAAGGTATTCCTTGCAGCTCTTGCTGTGGCCGACGATCTCGGAGGCATAATTGTAATTGCTCTTTTCTACTCTTCGAACATAAACATGATGTTCATGCTTCTATCAGCTGCCTGTGTTGCGCTGATGGTAGTTGCGAATATAATCAAGATACGTTCGAAAGCTTTCTATGTCACAGTCGGTCTCGTCCTTTGGTACATGATGCTCAATTCCGGAATTCATGCGACTATTTCCGGAGTGATCGTGGCATTCTGCATCCCTGCAACACTCAAGAAGGGTACAGGCCACTATCTCGAGCGTATCAGAAAGAATATCAATAAGTTCCCTGTGATCGAGGTGGACGATCTTCACAACACTGTGGTGCTGACCAACGAGGAGATACATACTCTCAAGAGCATCGAGTCGGCTGCCGACAAGATGATCAGTCCGCTTCAGGATCTTGAGGACAACCTCCATTTCCTCATCAACTTCATAGTCATCCCGCTCTTCGCTTTCGCGAACGCCGGAATCGACCTCTCTCAGATGAGCATCGGAAGCCTCTTCTCAGGAGTAGGCCTTGCCGTAATGGTCGGCCTTGTAGTCGGCAAGTTTGTCGGAGTCTTCAGCTTCTCATGGCTTGCCGTGCGCCTCAAGGTGGTCACTTTGCCTGCCGGAGCAGACTGGAAGTCATTCGCAAGCGTTTGCGTGGTCTGCGGAATCGGCTTTACAGTGTCAATGTTCATTGCCGACCTGTCATACGCCGGTCTTGGCGCATCTGGAGTCGCACTCCTCAATCAGGCGAAGCTTGGAGTCCTCTGCGGCTCGGTTGTTTCCGCCATCCTTGGATGCGTGCTTCTTAACAAGTTCCTTCCTGAGACCAAGTAGTCAGGACAATACTTTTCTGCCGCTGCCCGCCTCGAGGACCGCTTCCTCCACGGCGGGCAGCGCTGCTTTTGCAACCTCTTCGCCCAGCAGTATCTCCTTCATCTGCGCTTTGTGGACTTTCAGACCCTGGCGCAGCTCAGAAATCATCCGTGGAAAAAAGCGGCTGAAGTCCTTGAAATTCTCACAGATGTTTTCACAGCTGAACATGATGGTCTTGCTGTCTTCAAGAATCGCCGGCTTCACCATGAAGCATTTCAGCATGCACATGTTCGATGCTTCAAGGAAATTGTCATATGCATCTTCATCGATTCTGAAGAATACCCTGACCGACAGGATGCCTTCCTCGTATTCCAGCACAGCCATGTTTCCGTCCAGTTCGAAGAGTATGTGAGTCTTCTCGAATTGCGGGTAGTATCTTTCTTCCATCAGATATCTGAATATTCTTCTGAATGTAAGTCCGTTTCTCTTTTCCATAATTCAGTCTTTTGCAGTCCGTCAAAACATATATGATACCTGACACGATTTCCATGGATGATTTTTTCATTTTTTAGAAATATTTTTTTTAAATTTGGTGGATTTTAAAAGTGAATCATGAGGCACGTCATATTTCCGGACAACAGATGCAGGAGTCTCGCATTCTATCTCGCCGCAGAAGATTATGTGGCGAGGAATGTAGACGGCGAGTGCTTCTTTGTCTGGCGTGTGCAGCCGACTGTCATCATCGGCCGCAATCAGGTCCTTGAAAATGAGGTGAATATGGATTATTGCCTCAAGGCCGGCGTCCAAATCGTCCGTCGCAAGAGCGGAGGCGGCTGCGTATACTCCGATATGGGCAATCTCATGATTTCATATATCTCCGGCAGGGGAGAGGTATCAGCGGTCTTTGACAGGTATATGTCTGCATTGGCCGCGTCTTTATGTTCCATAGGCCTTCCTGCGGTGGCTTCAGAACGTAATGACATAATGGTGGACGGGAGGAAGGTGAGCGGCAACGCGTTTCATCAGCTGCCGGACCGCAGTATAGTCCATGGGACTTTGCTTTATTCGACTGACCTTGACGCTCTGACCGAGGCAATACGGCCTCCTGTAGAGAAACTTCAAAGACATGGCGTAGAGTCAGTCAGACAAAGGGTTGTGAATCTTTCTGATTACAAGGACGTGAGTCCTGTGCTGGCTTCAGCCGAAAGCCTGGAGAATCATCTGGTATCATGGTTTACAGATGGAGAAATCACCTTGACTCCGGGTCAGATGGCGGCAATAGAAGAGATTGAAAAGGAATATCAAATATATTGACATATGGAAGAGAATCTTTTGAAAACCTGTCTTTATGACAAGCATGTGGCCCTGGGCGCTCTGATGAGCCCTTTCGGAGGTTTCATCATGCCTATCCAGTACACTAACATCACGGATGAACACAATGCAGTACGCCAGAAGGCCGGAATGTTCGATGTGTCCCACATGGGCGAGATCTTCGTCAGCGGTCCGGATGCTGAGAAGTTCGTGAATCATGTCTTCTCAAACAACATTGCAGGCATGGAAGACGGAAAGATACTCTATGGAATGATGCTTTATCCGAACGGAACAACAGTCGACGACCTCCTGGTCTATAAGGAATTCGTTCCGGATCAGTACCTTCTCGTTGTGAATGCATCCAACATTGCAAAGGATTACGAATGGCTTTGCGCACAGGCTCAAGGCTATGATGTCAAGGTGGACAATCAGTCGGATATGTGGGGACAGATAGCCCTTCAGGGTCCTGAGGCTGAGAAATATGCTGTCGAGACTCTCGGACTGGCTCCGGCTGCAGAACTTGGATTCTATACATATTACAGGACAGACGACATGATCGTCAGCCGCACAGGATACACCGGCGAGGACGGATTTGAGATATATGCATCGCATGAGGTGATTGGCAAAATGTGGGATGTACTTCTTGCTGCAGGAGTCGTTCCATGCGGCCTCGGTTGCCGTGATACCCTTCGCTTCGAGGCCGGCCTTCCGCTTTATGGCCACGAGCTCAGCGAGGAGATTACTCCGCTTGAGGCCGGACTTGGAATGTTCACAAAGATAAAGGACAAGGCCGAGTTCATCGGTCGTGATGCCCTTGTTGCGCAGAAGGAAGCAGGCCTGACACGCAAGAGTGTCGGCATAGAACTCCAGGACAAGGCCATTCCGCGTGCAGGATATCCTGTAGAGGTGGATGGTGTGCAGGTAGGAGTCGTGACCACAGGATATCGTTCGATCTCGACCGACCGCAGCGTATGTGTGGCGATGGTGGACAAAGCATACACCGAGCTAGGAACTCAGGTGGAGATCCGCATCCGCAAGAAAGTATTCCCTGGCGTAGTGACAAAGCGCCGTTTCTATGAAACCAATTATAAAAAATAGAATAATAAGGCGCATCAGCGCCGCGGCATTCACGTCAGCGAGATGTTTGTCAAAACATCGAAGCAGTGAGGCCGCCCGACAGAACGGAGTTATGTCGGCATGCCCTTGGGGGCTGTCGCGGTAAGCGACTGGGGGTTGAAGTTGCCATGATTTTCCCGGTAGACTTCTGCCCTTTAATAAAGTGATGATTAAAAATTCGGTATAACTTACAATAAACAGATAAAATTATGGCAAAGACAGTAGAAGGACTCTATTACAGCGAGTCGCACGAATGGGTTAAGGTAGAAGGTAATGTTGCTGTTATCGGCATCACTGATTTCGCACAGCATGCTATGGGCGACCTCTCATATGTAGATATGCCTGAGGTTGACGATGAACTTGAGGCAGGCGAGGAGTTCGGCGCGGTCGAGAGCGTGAAGGCTGCCAGCGACCTGTTCTGCCCTGTATCAGGAACTGTTGTCGAGATCAATGAGGCTCTTGAGGATGCCCCTGAGCTCTTGAATGAAGACGCTTTTGCTAACTGGATCATGAAGGTCGAGATGAGCGATCCTTCTGAGCTCGAAGGCCTTATGGATGCGGCGGCATACGAGGCAATGTGCGCTAACGAGTAATTTTACGGCTATGGCATTCGCATATTTTCCACATACGGAAGATGATGTGCGCCAGATGCTGGACAGAATCGGAGTGGAGTCCCTTGAGGATCTCTACTCCGATGTCCCTCAGGATGTCATCTACCGTGAAGAGTACGACCTTCCGGACGCAATGTCCGAGCTTGAGGTCCGTCAGTATTTCGAAGAGCTTGCAGAGCAGAACACAAACCTGTTCTGTCTGTGCGGTCTTGGAGCATATGACCATTATTCTCCAGCCGTGATTCCTCATATCATTTCCCGTTCGGAATATCTTACGGCATACACACCATATCAGCCGGAAGTCTCCCAGGGTACGCTCCGCTATATCTTCGAGTATCAGTCTATGATAACCGAACTGACCGGAATGGACTGCACCAACGCGTCCATGTATGACGGCGCGACAGCAGCAGCAGAGGCTGTGATGATGTCAATGGCTGCAACGAAGAAGAAGACACGTGTCCTTCTGTCTGAAGGCCTCCTTCCGCAGGTCATTAAAGTGGTCAGGACGTACGCAAAGTATAACGGAATAGAGTTGGGATTAATCCCTTGCCATGAGGGTGCCACTTCATATGGTGCACTTCTTACCGAGCTTGCTGCCGGTGATGTGGCGGGAGTCCTTGTCCCGGGCATCAACAAATATGGTGTGATAGAAGACCTGACATGCTTTGCCGATGCTGTTCATGCGCAGAAGGGTCTGCTGATGGTGTATTCCGACCCATCATCGCTTGCTGTGATCAGGACTCCGGGCGAGTGGGGGGCTGACATTGTCTGCGGAGATTCTCAGAGTCTTGGCGTGCCTCTTTGCTATGGAGGACCGTATGTCGGCTTCCTGGCCTGCACCAAGGACCATGTCCGCAAACTTCCGGGAAGAATCGTGGGAGCGACACGCGACGTCGACGGAAAGCGCGCCTATGTGCTTACGCTTCAGGCACGCGAGCAGCATATCCGCCGCGAAAAGGCGACCAGCAACATCTGCTCAAACCAGTCTCTGATGGCCCTTTATGTGACAGTATATATGTCTCTCATGGGACCGCGCGGTCTTCGTGAGGTAAACGATCTCAGCTATGGTGGAGCCCACTATCTGCACGACCGTCTCCTTGAGACCGGCCTCTTTGAGAAGGCTTTTGACAAGCCGTTCCTCAAGGAATTCACTCTCAAGTCTCTTGTACCAGTGGAACTGCTGCAGGACAGACTTCAGATGTGCGGTGTATTCGGAGCCGTCGAGGTTGAACCTGGCCTTGTGAATTTCTGCGTTACCGAGAAGGTGTCAAAGGACAATCTTGATGCGGTATTATGTATAATCAAAAGTCTTTCAAGTGAGGAGGAGGCACAGGCATGAAGTACTACGATAAACTGATCTTTGATCTTTCCAAGGAAGGAAGACAGGGATACTCTTTGCCGGTCAACAAATGGGAGACATCTGCTTCTGATCTTCCTGCAGGCCTTCAGCGTACGGCAGCACCGGCGCTTCCTCAGGTGAGCGAACTGGATGTCGTACGCCATTATACCAATCTGTCACAGATGAACTTCGGTGTGGATTCAGGATTCTATCCTCTTGGAAGCTGTACCATGAAATACAATCCGAAGATAAACGAAGAGATCGCGGCAATGCCGGCATTCGCTGGCCTGCATCCGCTCCAGCCGGCGCAGACAGTCCAGGGAGCCCTCCGTTTATACAAGGATCTTTCGCATGCCCTGTCGGCAATAACCGGAATGGCAGAGTTCACTCTCGATCCTTTCGCGGGAGCTCATGGAGAGCTTACCGGTCTTATGGTAATCCGAAAATATCATATGTCGCGTGGCGACATGAAGCGTACCCGCATCATTGTCCCTGACAGCGCGCATGGAACTAATCCGGCTTCGGCCGCGGTTTGCGGTCTGGAGATTGTCCAGGTCAAGTCAAATGCAGCGGGACTTGTTGATGTTGAGGATCTTAAGCCACTTCTCGATGATACGATTGCGGGCATCATGATGACGAATCCGAATACCTTAGGTCTGTTCGAGAAGGATATAAAGGAGATTGCAGCACTTGTTCACGAGTGTGGAGGTCTGCTTTACTATGATGGAGCCAATATGAACCCTCTCATGGGAGTCGTTCGTCCGGGCGACATGGGCTTTGACGTGATGCACCTCAATCTGCATAAGACGTTCTCCACACCTCACGGAGGTGGTGGTCCAGGTGCGGGTCCTGTCGGCGTTGCTGCCCATCTTGCATCTCATCTTCCTGTTCCGAAGGTCATGGAGGATGAAGACGGTACTCTCTATATTGCAGACGGTACATGCCGCTGCGAGAATTCACCTGAAGGTGCAGGAGTATTCGGGGAGGTATGCGGATGTTCTCCAGAATGCATGTGCGGATGTCAGGCATGTGGACAGATTTCAGGATTCATGGGCAATTTCGGCGTTCTTCTGAGGGCGTATACATATATCCTGATGCTCGGAAAGCAGAATATCAAGATGGTGGGGCCGCTTGCTGTCCTTGGCGCCAACTACATCAAGGAGTCTCTCAAGGATTGCTTCAAACTGCCGATTCCGACAGTCTGCAAGCACGAATTCGTCTTTGACGGTCTTCTGGACCAGTCTACAGGAGTAACGACTCTGGACATTGCCAAGAGACTGCTTGACTATGGTTTCCATGCTCCTACAATCTACTTCCCTCTGCTGTTCCATCAGTCAATAATGATCGAACCGACAGAGACCGAGTCAAAGGAGACATTGGACGGATTCATAGAAATCATGAAGCACATTGCGGCAGAGGCTTCGGCTGATCCTGAGTCATTGAAGACCGCGCCTCATACAACTCCTGTGCGTCGTCTCGATGAAACGACAGCGGCACGTCAGCCGGTGCTCAGATATAAAGACATGTAATATGAAAATCATCATCATAGGTGCAGGGCCGGGCGGTTATGAAACCGCCCTCCTTGCTGCAAAAAGGGGAGTGGAGGTCATTCTTGTCGAGTCAGGACATGTCGGAGGAACATGTCTGAACGAAGGCTGCATTCCGACCAAGTCCTTCTGCAGGAATGCTGAAGTCTTGGAGGAACTGCGTGAGGCAGAAGCCTTCGGTGTGACCGGATTGTCATATGACTTTGACTTCAAGGCTGTCGCGGCACGCAAGAATGCTGTCGTGGAGCAGCTGCGTGGCGGAGTCGAGGGCCTGCTTGGTCACAAACTGATCACCTTGGTCCGCGGCAAGGCATCGTTCAAAGACCAGCATACAATCTCTGTCATTCCGAGCAATCCTTCTGTCATTTCGAGCGAGACCGAAGGACGAGTCGAGAAATCCCTTGAATACACTGCCGACTACATAATCATAGCGACAGGCTCGGTATCGGCATCCCTGCCAATCCCAGGAACCAACCTTCCAGGTGTTCTCACTTCCAAAGAAATACTTGACCTTGAGGAAGTCCCGTCAAGACTTTGTGTCATCGGCGGCGGAGTCATCGGTCTTGAGTTCGCTTCGGTCTTCCGCAGCTTCGGCAGCGAGGTGACCGTACTTGAATACTTCAAGGACATACTCCCTCGTTTTGATTCGGATCTGTCGAAAAGACTCAAGCAGAGTCTTGGAAAACGAGGCATAGAGATCAATACTCAGGCTCAGGTGAAAGGAATAACTGTTGATGACTCCTCAATATACAAGGTGTCCTACACTCGCAAAGGCAAGGAAGAAACCGTCGAGGCAGACAAGGTCCTGATGGCAGTAGGAAGGAAGGCTAATGTTGACTCACTGAATCTCGCTGATGCAGGCATTGAATTCACGCCAAGAGGGATTGTTGTCGATGACAGGACCATGCAGACCAATGTTCCGCATATCTATGCGATCGGCGACATCAACGGCAAGATGATGCTTGCTCATGCTGCTACATTCCAGGGAATCGTCGCCCTTGACCATATAATGGGCATTGAGAACGATATCGACCTTTCTGTGATGCCGGCAGCCGTATTCACGACTCCCGAAGCTGCTTCCGTCGGCATGACTGAAGACGAATGCAAGGAGGCTGGAAGATCTGTCAAATGCCTGAAATCCTTCTTCCGTGCGAACGGAAAGGCAGTGACCATGGCTCAGACTGACGGCTTCTGCAAATTGGTAGTTGACGCAGAAACAGGGGAAATCCTTGGATGTCATCTCTTCGGTCCCCACGCTTCAGACATAGTACAGGAAGTGTGCGCGCTGATTTCACGCAAAGCAACCATAGAACAGTTCAAGGACATTATTCACACACATCCGACATTGACGGAAGTGCTTCAGAGTGCGGCACATAATGGGTAAGATAAGAGTTCCGAATACATATGTCATCATATTCGCTGTGCTGTTGGTATGCGCTGTAGCGACCTGGCTTGTGCCGGGTGGCGAGCCGCAGACCTGGCAGGTGTTTTCCGCGTTGTATGAGGGATTCAGCCAGCAGGCCGGCATCATTGCCTTTGTGCTGATCATCGGAGGAGCATTCTGGGTTGTCAACAGCACTAAGGCTGTTGATGAGGGAATCATGAAGTTCATTTCCAAGGTCCGGAGTCTTGAAAGGTTCGGACTTGTCCGCAAGCTGGGAGTAGGGAACATTGTGATCACTCTTGTCATGCTTCTGTTCGGCCTCTTCGGGGCCGTATTCGGAATGAGCGAGGAGACGATCGCTTTCGTAGCAGTTGTGATCCCGCTTGCCAGGTCTCTTGGATATGATGATTTCGTGGGTGTATGCATGGTGTATGTCGCCGCGCATGTCGGCTTTGCCGGCGCTATGCTGAATCCTTTCACGATAGGCATCGCTCAGGACATGGCTTCGCTCCCGCTCTTCTCCGGAATAGAATACCGCATTTTCTGCTGGGTGATATTGATGGCAGTCGCCATAGCTTTTGTCCTATGGTACGCCAGACGCATCCGTAAGCCGGTATCGGAGGCTGCTGCGTCAGAAGAGGCTGTAGAAACCTCTGAAGAATCGGGCAGGGGCAGAGCATGGATCTGCTATGGTATTCTTTGCATAGTGCTGGTCCTCTTTTCGATATTCTATGCTGACGGGTGTGCCATAAAGCTCGGACAGGCTTCGTATGAAGCCCCGTGGCTGATGTGGGTGCTTACTGGCCTCTTTGCCATAGCATCTTTCTTCGCCTTGAGGAATTCGGCCAGAATGTATATCCTTAACCTTCTGATGTTCACAATAGTATTCCTTGTGGTCGGCGCTATGGGTTATGGATGGTATCTTTCAGAAATATGTGCCTTGTTCATGGCGCTTGCCATCGCTGCGGGCTTCTCTGCGGGGTATTCTGCAGACAAGATTGCAAAAGAGTTCATTGCCGGAGCCAAGGATATATTCTCAGCAGCATTGATCATCGGATTTGCTGCAGGAATCATTGTGATCCTGAAGAATGGACAGGTCATAGACACGATGCTTGCCTCAATGGCAGCCGCCCTTGAAGGTTCGGGCCGTGTCGGCGCCCTCGGATCCATGTATGGCATCCAGACTTTCATCAACCTGTTCATTCCGTCAGCCTCTGCGAAGGCTGCGGTGACGATGCCGATCATGGCTCCGTTCTCAGATATGATAGGGGTGTCCCGTCAGGCGACGGTGCTGGCGTTCCAGTTCGGTGACGGATTCACAAACATGATCACTCCATGCTCTGGAGTCCTCATGGCTGTCCTTTCAGTGGCTAAGATACCATATGAAAAATGGGTGAAATGGATTTGGAAATTCATCCTTCTGCTGATAGTGTTGGGTTTCCTCCTCCTTCTTCCGACTTTATTTATTGATTTACCAGGATTTTAATATGAAAAGATTTACTCTCATAGCTGCCTTGACAGTCTTTGTATCTATTGTTTCCGGATGTAAGTCCGAGCCTGATTTCTGGCTTGGAGCAGACTTGGGATGGATTACAGAGTATGAGGCTAAGGGTCATAAGTTCTACAATGCTGCCGGAGAAGAAATGGAATGTACGGCTCTCATGAAGGACCTTGGGCTCAATGCGGTCCGTCATCGTGTGTGGGTGGATCCTTCTGCGCATGGCAACTGGTGCAGCAAGGAGGACCTTCTGGTGAAATGCCAGCGTGCAAAGGCTCTTGGCATGGCCATAATGGTCGACTTCCATTACAGCGACTGGTGGGCAGACCCGCAGAAGCAGAACATTCCTGCAGCATGGAGCGGCCATTCATATGAGCAGATGAAGGAAGACCTTGCAGCCCACACAGTTGAAGTGCTCTCTTATCTTAAGGAAAACGGCATCACTCCTAAGTGGATTCAGGTCGGCAATGAGACCCGAAATGGTTTCCTCTGGACTGTCGAGTCTAATGAATACGGCTGGCCGAAGCTTGACGAGAACGGCAATACCACGATCATAGAATCTATGGGACACGTTGTGAATAACCCTGAGCAGTATGCCGGCCTCTTTGCAGCAGGATATGATGCATGCAAGTCTGTATTCCCGGATGCCATAGTGATGGTACATCTTGACAATGGATTTGACAAGGACCTGTATGACTTCAATCTCGGAGTCCTCAAGGCAGGCGGAGCCAAGTGGGACATGATAGGAATGTCACTATATCCATATTGGGCCATGGATGGGGGATTCCGCGATGATGCAGAGACCACAATCACAGATTGCATTGAGAATATCAAGTACGTCGGCAAGAAGTTCGGATGTGACGTGATGATCGTCGAAACCGGCTTTCTTGTTGATGAATCAAAGCCGGAGGTCATTGAAGAGAGCAGGCGCCAGCTTGCGCGTGTAATCCGTGAGTCAATCGAAAATACTGACGGTATCTGTAAAGGTGTCTTCTACTGGGAACCGGAATGCCGCCCGTCACAGTATAAGCTAGGCGCTTTCACCGAGGACGGACATCCGACTGTGATCATGGATGCATTCAAGGACTGGTCGGAGTAGCCTGCGGCTATGCCTCCGACCCTTCCTCGTTCTTGCTTAACTTTAATTCGCCACCAGAAATATAACTGAGTGCTTCAACTGCAAGACAAACTGAAATAATAACTGCGAGCCACATATTTACCTCCTGTTTTAAGTTTATGATGCAAAGGTAAGCCTTTGATGTGCTAATGTATGGCACACTTGAAATGATTATGAAAAAACTGATATTATCCCTGTTTATCTTTGTCTCGGTCTGCTCATACGCGCAGAATCCGAAGACCCTTGTTGCCGATGAGGATCTTCATACTCTTGTTGAAAGTATCATCGACCGTCGTGATTCTGTGAAGAATGACGGATATAAGATAAGGAAGATCAAGTCACATATCAATTTAGAGTTCGCTTCATCAGCGAATGCTTATTTCACAGCCGGAAAGTTCGACGAGATGTCGTTCAAGATGAATCGTGTCAGGTTCGAGATTTATGGAAGACTGACGGATCATCTGTCTTACCATTTCCGCCAGTCGTTCAACAGATACAGCAATCCTTATTCAGTAGAGAACATAGCCTCTTCAATCGAATATGCCAATATCAAATGGCGTGTCAATGACAGATTTGACATTGTAGCAGGAAAGCAGTTCCTTGCTGTAGGAGGCTATGAAGGTTATGTCAATGGCTTGCTGGTCAGAGAGTTCAGTGAATTCAACAATAATTTTGAGATTTTTCAGACCGGGTTGAAAGGCTCAGTATATCTGAGCCCCACTCAACATCTGTATCTCCAAGTGGTGAACCATAGAAGCGGAACTGACAATGACATGTACATCCATGGTCTTCCTGAGGGAATAGAGCCTACAAAATTCCCGCTTCTTGCATCAGCCTGCTGGATGGGATGGTTTGCTGATGGTGCGATCAACCTTCAGTATTCTGCATCAGCGGGCCAGCTCGCTAAGGGGAGGAACATCTATTATCTGATGTGTGGAAACATATACGAAAAGGGACCGGTCCTGGCATACCTGGACGTCCTGTATCAACGCTCTGGACTTGATACACAGCATCGTATTACAACGCTTTCAAGTCAGCCCATGACAGCCCAGCATACTCAGTATTTCACTGTCATAGCCAATGTCGACTATCGTTTCCTTCCAAAATGGAATGCGTATATAAAGGGTGCGTATGAGACGGCGGGCGTATATGAGGATAACGGATTATTCAATGCGGGACAGTACATGACAGCATGGAATGCCCAGGGCTGTCTTGAATGGTTTCCGTTTACCGAGGAAAAGGGTTTCAAAGTGTTTGCACACTATGTATACAAGGGATTCAACCTGACAGAAAATGCGCTGGCGATAGGTGGCCATAAGCCACATACGCAGCGCATCTCGCTCGGAATCCAGTATATAATACCGGTATTGTAATGATTAGAACAAAGCCTGAATGAGCCTACAGCACATTCAGACTTTGTTCTTTTATCTTCTCCAGTTCGTCCTTCATCTTCACCACGATCTTCTGGATCTCGGTGTGATTGGCCTTTGATCCGGTCGTGTTGATCTCGCGTCCCATCTCCTGAGCTATGAAGCCAAGCTTCTTGCCTGGGCACTCCTCGTTGGCTATGGTATCAAGGAAATACTTGCAGTGCTGGCGGAGTCGCACCTTCTCTTCGTTTATGTCAAGCTTTTCGATGTAGAATATCATCTCCTGCTCAAGGCGGCTCTGGTCTGGCTCGACCTTGAGCTCGGCAAAACGGCTCAAAATTTTTTCTCTGATCGCCTCTACCCGCTCTTTCTCAAGGGCCTCCACCTGTGCAGAATATTCAAGAATGTTTGCGACCTTCTCGGTTATGTCCTTGTAAAGTACCTCGCCCTCCTGTGCTCGGAATGCATTGATGTTTGTGAGCGCTTCGTCAATGCATGCTTCCACAACAGGCCAGTTTTCGTCAGTGATGACGTCCTGCTTCTTGGCATCCATCACCTCTGGCATGCGAAGGATCATTGCAAGAAGGTCATTCGGATTCTGGCTCCACAGATTGTGTGCTCCCAGCTTTCCTCCAAGGTCACTGATCTGATGGTAATATTCCATGGCAAGGTCCATGTTTATCTTCTTGGCACTGTCGGCGGCATTAGGCTCATATGTTATGAAAAAGTCGATGTTTCCACGTGTAAGGGCAGATGCTATCTTCTGTCTCACTGCCATTTCCTTGTCCTTCGGCAGCATTGATGTCTTGATGCTTATGTCGGTGGTCTTTCCGTTGAGTGAACGGACTTCTACGGTTATCTTTCCTGTCTCCAATATGGCTTCGGCCTTGCCGTAGCCTGTCATAGATCTGATCATATTGCTAAAAAACTGATTTGAAGACACAAAAATACTGAAAAATCCGTATATTCGCAGGATTATTTGCAAATTCATTATTACCAGAGATATGGAAGAGGTAAACAAGGAAGTAAACGAAACCAGAAATCTTAACTTTCTGGAGGAAATCATTGAGGCGGATCTCGCCAGCGGCAAGTGTGAAAGCGTAATGACCCGTTTCCCGCCGGAGCCTAACGGCTACCTGCACATCGGTCATGCAAAGAGCATCTGCATCAACTTCGGCCTTGCAAAGAAGTATGGCGGAAAGACTAACCTCCGTTTCGACGATACAAATCCTGTAAAGGAGGATACCGAGTATGTAGACTCCATCAAGGAGGACATCAAGTGGCTCGGTTTCAATTGGGAGAATGAGAGATATGCGTCAGATTATTTTGATCAGCTTTACGAGTGGGCTGAGGAACTCATAAAGAAGGGCCTTGCTTATGTAGATGACCAGACACAGGAGGAAATCCGTGCAGGCCGTGGCACAGTGCAGGTGCCTGGAACAGAGAGCCCATACCGCAACCGCAGCGTAGAGGAAAATCTCCAGCTTTTCCGCGAAATGAAAGCAGGAAAGTATGCAGACGGCGAGAAGGTACTCCGTGCAAAGATAGACATGGCGCATCCGAACATGCTGTTCCGCGACCCTCTCCTTTACCGTATCATCCATGCTCATCACCATCGCACAGGAGACAAATGGTGCATCTATCCGATGTATGACTATGCTCATGGCCAGTCAGACTCGATCGAAAACATCACTCACTCGATCTGTACGCTTGAGTTTGACGTGCATCGTCCTCTCTATGACTGGTTCATCGAGAAGCTCGGCATATTCCCGTCGCATCAGTATGAGTTCGCAAGACTCAACCTTACATACACGGTCATGTCAAAGCGCAAGCTCCTTGAGCTTGTGAAGAACAACTTTGTAAGCGGATGGGACGACCCTCGTATGCCTACCATATGTGGTATCCGCCGTCGTGGCTATACTCCGGAGTCCATCCGTATGTTCGCCGAGAAGGTGGGAGTTGCTAAGCGTGAGCAGCTCATCGATCTCCAGCTCATGGAGTGGTGTGTACGTCAGGACCTTAATGAGCGTTCAAACCGCTATATGGTGGTACAGGATCCTGTAAAGCTCACAATCACCAACTGGGAGCCAGGAAAGGTGGAGTGGTTCGATGCTCCTCTCAACCCTGCAGATCCGGAAGGACCGTCACGCAAGGTTCCGTTCACAGGCGAGGTATACATAGAGAGAAACGACTTCATGGAGGAGCCACCTAAGAAGTATTTCCGCCTCAAGCCGGACGGAGAGGTTCGCCTCAAGTATACATACATCGTCAAGTGCCAGGAAGTAGTAAAGGATGCTGAAGGCAACATCGTAGAGATCAAGTGTACATATGACCCTACTTCGAAGCCTGGAGCAGGCGAGTGGCGCTCTGTAAAGGGAACCATCCACTGGGTGTCAACCGAGCATGCAAAGGAACTTGAACTCAGACTCTATGACAAGCTCTTTACTGAGGCCCAGATGGGCCAGATACCAGAAGGCGAGGACTACAAGAGTTACCTCAATCCGGAGTCTCTCGTAATCGGAAAGGGATATGCAGAACCGGCCCTCCTTGAAGACAATTCAGGAATTGCAGTTCAGTTCGAGCGTGTGGGATACTTCTTCAAGGATCCGGACAGCACACCAGACCACTATGTGTTCAACAAGACAACGGCCTTGAAAGACAGCTTCAAGTTTTAGGACTAAATGAAAAATCTGCATCAAAAGATGCAGATTTTTCATTTAGTCCATACTATTAAATCATGTGGTTTGTCATCAAGGTATTCTCCATGTGACGTGCCGTCTTCTGTACGGTAGAACAGATATGGCTGACTGCCTCCTGTTATATAGATGGCGTCGATGAATCCAAGTTCCACAAGGGCGTCAGAGAAGCCGTGCAGGGTCTCGGGATTGACGGTTTCTATGAAGTATAGTTTCTGATCCCGGATCGCATAGGCGCATCGTGTGACCTTTCCTTTCAACTCAAACTGTTTGCTGCACTTGACTCCTCCCGAAACCAGTGCGAACTGTCTGAACATCGAACCTTTTGTGTTCAGAGCGTGCTTGAAAATCTTGGAACTTCTGTTGATGCCTATCTGGGCGTTGCCGTTTTCGATTATCATGAAACCGGCTCTCCAATTGCTTTTGGCCAGTATCTCACCTTCTGTGATGAAGTCTCCGATGATCTCCTTTTTGTCATTTATGAGCTTGTAGTCAGAGCTCCTTGTTATCAGATAGATGCTTGAATCCTTGTAGTCAGGGACAGAGTCGGCGAAGTGTGCCTTCAGGCCGCTGAGTTCGTATGTCCGCAGCTGTACGCCCATAGCCTCTTCTGTGCCATCCTTTATGCCGGGGACTCCGGTCATCGGCATCTTCAGGCTATTGAGGATGTCTTCTGTGCTACGTGAATGAATGAATTCATTGTGATGAACAATATGCCGTACCGCAAATATGCCAACCACGATAATCAGAATGGCAGCAAGTGAAATTGCAGTAATCTTCCATTTACCCTCTTTCCTGACAGGCATGTCCTGATTCGGTCTCCATTCGGAACCACCTATCAGTGTAACTTCATCATCAGGCCTTGATATGTTGTCTTTATCTTCACTCATATCTTAAAAAACTGTTCTTTGATCTTGTTAAGTGCTTCCTGGGATGCATGAAGCTTAATCTGTGACGGATTGGCGGAGTCATATAATACGAGATCCCCCTGTATTGGATTTACTCTGTATATATATGTGATGTTTACTATGAAACTGCGTCCGACAACGATGAATACAGGCTTTTCCGTGCTGAGTTGCTCATTGATGATTGCAATGAACTTCTGCCTGTTGAACCAGAGCTGTTGCCGATATCCTCCTGACAGGTGCATGGTGCAGTAGTTGCCTTCCGCTTCAATGTAAATGATGTCGGAAGGACGCACCTTGATCATCTCCGTGCCACTGTTGTTTAATATCAGCTCTTTCATCTTCGCAAAGATAGTAAAGAAAATTTAATCTGCTGAAACAGGGGTTTCGTAAAGCGTGGGAGGTGCTTCGTAAAACCACCTTGAAAAAGCTTTGAATCGTGATGAAATTCAGACAATTTTGTTTCAGAAATCACTCACTAATATATAGATTATTATGGAAAAACAAGAAAAAAAGAAAAGGAACGGCCTGCTTATGAAAGGCCTTCTGGTCGTAGTGACCGCTCTCGTTCTTCAGATCCCTATGCTGATGCTTTCCAGCCTTGTTGATGACAGGAAAGATCTTCAGGATGAAGTTACTTTGGAAATATGGCATTCTCGAGGCGGGGAACAGACTATCCACGCACCGGAACTGCAGATTGGCTATGAGTATACGACTGAAGAAAATGGGAAAAGCAAATCTGAACGCAGGACTCGCACCAAAAGGGCGGTCGAGGCAAATCTTGAGGGCAATGCAGATGTGGAAATCCTGCATCGGTCCATTTACGAAATTCCGGTATATACAGCCGATATTACAATAACAGGAAAGTTCCAATTGGAAGGTAATGACTTGACATCTCAGACAGGAGATTTTAGATTCTGTCTTCCGCTGGGTGAGCACAAAGGACTAAAAGGACGCCCGGCTGTTGTCATCAATGGGAAAGAGTATCTGTTTGAAATTGACAAAGAGGGACTTTATGTGAATGTCTCTCCTCAAGTTCTCAATGCTGATCTGACTTTGGAGTATGCGATAACTGTCAAGTCAGATGGCATGGCCACCTTGAATTTCGAGCCTAATGCGAAGAATTATACTGTTTCGTTGACATCAGATTACCCTTCTCCGAGTTTCAACGGCTGTTGCCTGCCAAGCAAGAGAGAGGTGAGAGAAGATGGCTTTACAGCGGAATGGGTGGTGACTGAGATCAATACCTTCAGTGGATACGATAAGTCTTTCTTTGTTGATTTCCATATTCCTGCAAACCAGTATCAGCAGACCGAAAGGGCCACAAAGTACTCGTTCCTGATCGTAATGCTGGTGTTCGTGGCAATTTTCTTTGTTGAGAGCATCTTCAGATGCAAAGTCAATATTGTGCAGTATATTGTGACAGGACTTTCTCTTTGCCTGTTCTATCTCTTGCTGCTCTCGATTAGCGAATATCTCTCATTCTCAATTGCTTATCTCATTGCGTCAGTGATGACAACAGCTGCCCTTGGAGGATATTTCTACGGATTTTTCAAGTCAAGGACCGCC
Organism: Bacteroidales bacterium; assembly: GCA_017473705.1. Classification (GTDB taxonomy): domain Bacteria; phylum Bacteroidota; class Bacteroidia; order Bacteroidales; family UBA932; genus Cryptobacteroides. The sequence continues at coordinate 72,155 of JAFUJQ010000050.1, forward strand.
ATGATTTTCACAACAGCTATAGCCTTGTTATATGCGTTTATATACCTCCTTTTGCAAATGGAGACGGGAAGCCTGCTTGTCGGTTCATTGGCACTGTTCTTAATACTTGGAGTCATAATGTATTTCACACGAAATTCCAATCTGTTCGAGTCTGATCGGTAAAAACAAAGAGTTCAGCAGAAAACTGCTGAACTCTTTGTTTTTACCGATCTTATATAAATATATATATCAAGATGAACAGTGCCGGAGGATGTACATCAAAGGTCGGCTTCTTGAGTATTAATTGGTCATCATGTGATGATACTTGTCCATACCTGACTTCAGGAAGTCGACGAATCCATCAATAGAGAGATCGTATCCCCGGACTGGAACCAGCATCTCACCATCCGGTGAAAGAAGCACGTAGTTCGGTTGAGCATTGACATTCCATAGCGTGCGTGCTGTGTATGAGTTTGCACGTCCAAGGTCCTTATATACCTTTCCGCTTTCAGCGTCAGTAACCCAGTCTTCCTTGTCAAGCTTGGTCTTGTCGTCAGTGTAGAGAGCGACAATCACAAAATGGTTGCGGAGAAGCTCGTGAACCTTAGGGTCACCCCATACTCTGGCTTCCATCTCACGGCAGTTTACGCATCCATGACCGGTTACGTCTACGAATACAGGCTTCTTCTGCTCCTTTGCCGCAGCAAGACCTTCTTCAAGTGTAAAGTATCCGTGGAGTCCCAATGGCATGTGAAGACCAAAGTCGTTTGTCTGTTCTGCCTCAGCAGGTGCCGCAGACTGAGCTCGGTGCCCTCCCTGACCTATCACGAAGTCTTGAGTTGTGATAGGTGGCATGTATCCTGAAAGCGCCTTGAGAGGAGCTCCCCACATTCCAGGGATGAGGTATACGACAAATGAGAAGACCGCGATAGCCAGAGTGAGGCGTGGAACTGAGAGATGCTCGACAGGCTCGTCGTTCTCGAAACGGATCTTTCCGAGGAGATAGAGTCCGAGGAGTGTGAATACAACAATCCAGATCGCGAGGTATACCTCTCTGTCGAGGATTCCCCAGTGATATGTCTGGTCTGCAACGCTGAGGAACTTCAGTCCGAGAGCTATCTCGACAAAACCGAGGACCACCTTGACTGAGTTGAGCCATCCACCGCCGCTCTGCTTGAATTTCTTTAGAAGAGAAGGGGAGAATGCGAGGATTGTGAATGGAAGAGCGAATGCTACAGAGAATGCAAGCATTGTCACCATCGGCTCCCAGAACTCGCCCTGAGTTGACTTGATGAGGACAGAGCCGACGATCGGACCTGTGCATGAGAATGACACGAGTACGAGAGTGAGCGCCATGAAGAACACACCTGCGAGACCCTTCTTGTCAGAACCCTTGTCGCTCTTGTTTACAAGTGACTGAGGCAGAGTGATCTCGAACGCTCCGAAGAATGATGCTGCAAATACCATGAACACGATGAAGAAGATGATATTTGGAAGCCAGTGTGTCGAGAGCCAGTTGAATATGTCTGCTGTCACTGCGTCACCACCGATGATCCTTGTAAGCATGATGATCACAGAGATCGGAACTGTGTAAAGCAGAACGATGAAGATACCGTACATCGCAGCCTTGAACCTTCCCTGCGCTACATTTTCAGAACCCTTCATGAAGAAAGATACGGTCATAGGAACCATAGGGAATACGCATGGAGTAAGAAGCATTGCAAATCCCCAGAGGATAGCCTCAAGGATGAGTCCCCAGATGGATCCGTTCTTCTTTTCTGGTTCTTCTACTGAAGTGCCATCACCGAGAGGAGCGACAGCAAATTCAGGATCTATTGATACGTTGAAATCGTAGTATTCAGCCTTGCATGCCCCACCAGTGCATGAATTTGTGAAGATTGTTCCTGTGAAGGCAGCCTTGTCAGCTGTCAGCTTCACGTTCTGAGCGATGATTATCTCATTGTAATAATGCTTTGCCGGGTCGCCGAATTCGTCAGTCTCCTCAGTCGGAGTGCTGATCTCATAAGGCTCGCCAACAAGCTCGCCGCCATCTACGGCAGCATCCATCACCTCTGTTGCAGAGAACTCGTCTGCGAGAGTATATGTGTGATATCCGTCTGCAATCTTTCCGGTGAAGATGACTCTGTATACGTCCTTCTCACCAGCTTCCTCGACGTGCGACGACCATGTCACCAGTTGGGACGGTGCTATCTGGGCAAATGACGCGACACATATAGCGAGTGAAGCGATAATTGTCAAAAACTTTTTCATTATCAGTTTAGTGTTATGGATTACTTTGCAAATGCTACTGAACGTGTTTCACGGATTACGGTGATCTTCACCTGTCCAGGATATACCATCTCTTCCTGGATTCTTCTTGCTATTTCGGTCGAGAGTGTCTCCGCATCCTTGTCTGTCACCTGGTCTGCTCCGACAATGACGCGAAGCTCGCGTCCGGCCTGGATGGCGTAGGTCTTGGTTACTCCCGGATATGACTGTGCGATGTTCTCCATGTCCTTGAGTCTCTTGATGTAAGACTCGATGACCTCTCGGCGGGCTCCCGGACGTGCTCCTGATATGGCGTCACCTACCATTACGAGAGGCGAGATGATTGAAGTCATCTCGATCTCTTCATGGTGAGATCCGATCGCGTTGCATACCTCAGGCTTCTCCTTGTATTTCTCGGCGAGCTTCATACCGAGGATTGCATGTGGAAGTTCCGGATCCTCGTCTGAAACCTTTCCGATATCGTGGAGGAGACCTGCTCTCTTCGCAACCTTAGGATTGAGACCAAGCTCTGAAGCCATTGTGGCACAGATGTTTGCTACCTCTCGTGCATGCTGGAGGAGATTCTGTCCATATGACGAACGGTACTTCATGCGACCGATGAGCTTGACGAGCTCTATGTGCATTCCATGGATGCCGAGGTCGATGCATGTCCTCTTACCGGTCTCCATGATCTCTTCCTCGAGCTGCTTCTGCACCTTTGCAACAACCTCTTCGATACGCGCAGGGTGTATGCGTCCGTCAATTACCAGCTGGTGGAGTGCAAGACGGGCAACCTCTCTTCTTACAGGGTCGAAAGCTGAAAGAAGAATCGCTTCCGGAGTGTCGTCAACAACGATTTCAACACCGGTAGCAGCCTCAAGTGCGCGGATGTTGCGACCTTCACGTCCGATGATGCGTCCCTTGATCTCGTCGCTCTCGATATGGAAGACGGTTACCGCATTCTCAATTGCAGTTTCAGATGCTGTTCTCTGTATTGTGTTGATTACGATGCGCTTGGCTTCCTTGCTTGCGGTCAGGCGTGCTTCATCCATGGCGTCATTGATATAAGACTGAGCCTGTGTCCTGGCCTCTGCCTTCATGCTTTCCATGAGCTGATTCTTCGCTTCTGCTGCTGTCATTCCGGCAATAGCTTCTATCTGCCTGATGGCATCCTGACGAAGTTCTTCATACTCTTCACGCTTGCGGCTTGCTGCATCAAGCTGTGCCTTGAGCGCCTCCTTCTGATGTTCGAGTTCCTTGTTCTTGCGTCCAAGCTCAGCATTCTGCTGGTTCAAGCTGTTCTCCTTCTGCTTCAGGCGGTTCTCGATCTCGTTGATCTGCTTATTCCTTTCGTTGATGTACTGCTCGTGTTCGCTTTTGAGCTGCAGGAACTTCTCCTTCGCCTGGAAGATCTTCTCCTTCTTTATGCCTTCCGCCTCGAGCTCTGCCTTCTTGATGATCTCCTCCTTCTGTCCCTTAAGAAGTATCTTACGGACAAATATGTAGGTGCCGAGGGCACATACAGCACCCAGAACGGCAAACAGGATGTAGAATAAAATATTTGTCATAACGTTATATATATGGTTTAAGTTCAACAAAAAATGACCAGTCTCCATTTCAGCAGACTGGTCAGGTTATTTATAAAAAGCCGTTAGCTGTTTGTCAGAAAATCTTAAAAAATAAGATTTGGGTTCCGGTGTGCAGTTCAGACATCCTCCGTCCCACTTGCGTGGAATCCCCATGCGGGTAACCTAGGTCCGTCATCCCTATCCGAGATAACCCTGTTACATTATTAGTGTTGATTTCAGCAAAAATAAGTAACTAACGGCTGTTTTATTCAATGTTGTCAAGATAAGCCTCAAGCTCCTTGAGCAGCGCTCCTTCCTCTTCAAGTGCGTTCTCGAGCTGTTTCTGCAGCCCGCTGTTCACTATGCCGACATTCAGTGCAACAAGTGAAAGAACCTCGATCATTCCCTTTGTAGGGTATTTGTCAAGGTAGAACTTCACCCTGCGGTTTATGTCGTCAACGGCCTTTCTGATCATCTCCTCGTGCTCCGGAGACTTCACCTGCAAAGGGTATGAACGGTCTGCAATTACTACGCTTATGCTCTGTGCCATATTTATCCCTCCATCAAAGTGATGCACCTGTCAATCTCCTTTATGAGCCTGTCGATCTTCTTTCTGGCTTCGGTGTTGTCCGCGTCGCCTGATTTGAATGCGTCAGCAAGCTTAAGGTTATCAATCGTTCTTTCTAACTCTGTTATCTGCTTTGCGTAGGCTTCGTTCTGAGCAGTAGACTGCGCCAACTCTGTCTCCAGCCTTTTACGCTCCTGTCTTTCAGTTTCGTAGGCCGATATAAGCTGCTTTATCCTCTCTTTGAGTCTGTCTATCATTTCAAAACAATTAAACCTGACGTGCAAATTTATAAAAAACTGAGCGAAAATCAAAACGATTTTGACTTTCGCTCAGTTTAAATATCAAATCAAGTCCTTATTGGAGGACTTCAACTGCCTTCATGCCTTCCTCAATTGCAGCCTTGTTGAGAGAAATAAGGTCTGCATAACGTGCAGGGATGCACTTTGCAAGTCCCTTGTCGATGTTCTCAGACTTGATGAAAGGTTTCATCTGGAGGTATGCTCCCATTACAGCCATGTTGTATACCTTGGAGTTACCTACCTGTGCCGCAACGTTGATCGCATCGATCCTGCAGATCCTGATGTCAGTTCTCGTCGGAGGGTTGATGATACCGTTAGGGTCGTAGATAAGCAGACCGCCAGGCTTGACAGTGCTCTCGAACTTGTCGAGCGACTGCTGGTTCAGGATGATCGCTGTGTCGTACTTTGTCACGATTGGCGAGCTGATCTTCTTGTCGCTGAGGATGACGCACACATTGGCTGTGCCTCCACGCATCTCCGGACCATATGATGGCATCCATGTCACCTCCATGTCCTGCATGATTGCGCAGTATGCGAGAATCTTTCCCATAGAGAGGACGCCCTGTCCTCCGAATCCTGCAATGATTATCTCTTCTTTCATAATTACTCCTGTTTTAATACGTCCTTAATGTCACCGAGCGGATACTTTGGGAACATGTTCTCCACCATCCACTTGTTGGCTGCTGTAGGGCTCATCTTCCAGCCTGAGTTGCAAGTAGCAACGATCTCTACGAATGAGAGTCCGATGCCTTTCTGGCTGTATTCGAATGCCTTCCTGATGGCTGCCTTTGCCTTGCGTGCAGCAACGGCAGTGTGAACTGACTGTCTTGTGATGAAGGCAGTTCCGTCAAGCTGTGCGATCATAGGAGCGAGCACGAGAGGGAATCCGTTGAGCTTTGCGTCACGTCCGTAAGGAGTAGTGGCGGTCTTCATGCCGAGGAGAGTTGTAGGAGCCATCTGGCCTCCTGTCATACCATATATACCATTGTTGATGAAGATCACTACGATGTTCTCTCCACGGCTGCAAGCATGGATTATCTCTGCTGTACCGATAGATGCGAGGTCGCCGTCTCCCTGATATGTGAATACATATTTTTCAGGGTTGAGTCTCTTGGCTGCAGTTGCAAGTGCCGGAGCGCGGCCGTGAGCGGCCTGCTGCCAGTCGACATTGAGATAGTTGTATGCAAATACCGAGCAGCCTACCGGGCTGACTGCGATGGTCTCCTCCTGAATGCCCATCTCTTCGATGACCTCGGCGATGAGTTTATGTACTGTTCCATGAGAACATCCTGGACAGTAATGCATTACATTGTCTGTCAGAATAGGGGTCTTCTTGTAGACGATGTTCTCGGGTTTCTTGATATCTTCTATATTCATAGTCTTGCTTATTTCAGATTGTTGAACTTCTTGAACGCCTCTACAATTTCATCAGGTGTGTAGATGATGCCTCCCTGTCTTCCGTAGAAGCCTACAGGGCACTTGCCGTTTACTGCGAGTCTTACGTCGTCTACCATCTGGCCGAGGTTGAGCTCGATGCTCATCATGCTCTTCACCTTGCCTGAGAGCTCTTCGAGCCTCTTGGTCGGGAATGGGAAGAGGGTTACTGGTCTGAGGAGACCAGCCTTTATGCCTTCTTCGCGGAGCTGGTCGACAACAGCTTCGCAGATACGTGACGAGCATCCGAATGCCACGAAAACATATTCGGCATCTTCTGTCTGGTATTCTTCGTATTTCACTTCCTGCTCCTTGATGACCTCGTACTTTGCTGCAAGCTTCTGGTTGAAGCGCTCCTGTACGTCTGATTCGAGGGCGAGTGATGTGATCACGTTGTATGGTCTGTCAGCTGTCTTTCCTGTTGTAGCCCATGGAGCGGCCTTCAGAATCTCCTCCTTGGTCATGCGTGGCTTCTCCGGACGAAGCTCTACCTTCTCCATCATCTGGCCTACGATACCGTCGGCAAGGATGATGACAGGTGTGCGGTATTTGAATGCAAGGTCAAATCCCCAGTCAACGAAGTCGTACATGTCCTGTGCTGAAGCAGGTGCGAGGACAATAGCGTTATAGTCTCCGTGTCCGCCGCCCTTGACGCACTGGTTGTAGTCACTCTGGCTAGGCTGGATGGTGCCGAGACCAGGACCGCCGCGCTGGCAGTTCACGACAACGCAAGGGAGCTCTGCTCCTGCGAGGTAGCTGAGGCCCTCGCACATGAGGCTGATTCCCGGCGAGCTTGAAGAGGTCATGACCTTCTTTCCGCAGCATGCGCCGCCGTATACCATGTTGATTGAAGATGTCTCGCTCTCTGCCTGAAGGACCACCATGCCTGTAGTGAGCCAAGGTCTTTCCTTCATGAGGGTTTCCATTACTTCAGACTGCGGAGTGATAGGATAACCGAAGTATCCGTCCGCACCGTTGCGTATTGCCGATATGGCAATCGCCTCGTTTCCTTTCATCAGAATTTTCTCTGCCATATCCCTTAGATTTTAACTCTGTAAACAGTAATTACCGAATCAGGGCAGACGACTGCACAGTTTGAACAGCCAATGCACGCCTCGCCAACCATTTCGGCATAATGATAACCTTTGTTGTTGACCAGCTTCGAAAGTTCGATGCTCTTGGTCGGACAGTTCTCGACGCAGACACCGCAGCCTTTGCATTTCTGTGTGTCTACTTCAATTGCTCCTTTGAATGCCATTACTATAGAATTTAAAAGTTTTGTGATTTGTGTCAGTTTCAGTACTTTATATGAAAAAGCATTTGTGGTTTCAAAATCGAAGTAAATATAAGGCATTTTTATTGAATTGTCAAACCTTCCTGATAAAAAGCATAATTTTTTCATTCCCCGTCAATTTGTAGGAATTTTTATGTAACTTTGAAAACTTTAAACGCTTATGTCCTATGGGATCGATTTTGCTTAAAAACATACTTCATGACGAATCTCTCTGCCAGATTCTTGTGGAAGGTAACAGGATTTCCAGAATACTTCCCGCCGGTGCGGTGGTGGAGGTCCCGGAAGGTGCTGAGGTCGTGGACTGCACAGGCAAGGCCGTTCTTCCAGGCCTTGTGAACATGCATACTCACGCTGGAATGGCGATGATGAGGGGAGTGGGCGAGGATATCGTCTTCCATGAGTGGATCGACAGGATATGGAAAGTCGAGTCCGACATCGATGAGGAATATGTTTATCATGCGACAAAGGTTGCATGCCTTGAGATGATCAAGACAGGTACGACGACATTCAATGACCATTATTGGCATATGCCTATGGGATATAAGGCTGCCATGGAGATGGGACTCCGATGTGCACTGGCATATGTCATCTGCGACAGAAACGATCCGGCCGAGGCCGAGCGCCAGAAGATACAGTGCAGTGAGATGTATGAGTATTCGCGCCAGTGGGGACATATGTCTCAGTTCGTGATAGCCATACACGCGATATATTCGGTGAGCGAACCGCTTCTTGTATGGGCGGTTGATTTTGCACGCGAGCATGGACTGAAGATTCATATACATGTCTCAGAGACACGCAAGGAGGTCCAGGACTGCATGGAGCAGCATGGAGGAATGTCTCCGGTCGAGTACCTTGACAGCCTTGGCGTATTGGGCCCTGATGTCATTGCGGCCCATACACTCTGGGTGTCGGACAATGATGTCAGGATCCTCGGAGAAAGGGGAGTGACCTGCGTCCACAATGTAAACTCAAACCTGAAATTGGCTTCCGGATATATGTTCCGTTACAACGAACTTCGTGATGCAGGAGCAAATGTATGTCTCGGAACAGACGGATGCGCATCGTCGAACAATCTCGACATGCTGGAGACCATGAAGACTTCGGCAATGATCCAGAAGGCGTGGAGGGATGACCCGACGGCAATGCCTCTGCATGAGCTTCTTGCCGCTGCGACTGTCAATGCGGGCAAGGCCCTCGGACTTGAAATAGGAAAGGTAGAGGAAGGCGCTCTTGCTGACCTTATTATAATAGATACGGAAAATTACAACTTCCTTTCACCGGGAACATTCCTTGCCAACCTCATTTATTCAGCGCATTCGGACTGCGTTGATTCAGTGATATGTGACGGAAAGTTCTTGATGCGCGGACGTGTTGTGCCGGGCGAGAGAGAGATTCTTTCTCAGGCCCGCCGTGAGATGGAAGGACTGTCATCCAGATAAACATTGAAACTATGGATCCAAGAGTAGAAAAGATCATGACCGCTGCGGAGTATATAGCAGCGAAGCTTGACGGGCGCAAGCCATATGTCGGAATAGTCCTTGGCAGCGGCCTTGGCAAGCTTGCCGACAAGATTGAAAACCAGATTGTTATCCCATATAAGGAGATTCCGGGCTTCCCGGTTTCAACTGCCGTGGGCCATAAGGGCAACTTCATTGCGGGAGAGCTCGGCGGCAAGTTCGTCGTGGCGATGCAGGGTCGTTTCCATTATTATGAGGGATATCCTATGGAGCTTGTCACGCTCCCTATCAGAGTGATGAAGGTTCTCGGCATCAAGTATCTCTTTGTGTCTAATGCTGCAGGCGGTGTGAACTTTGACTTCAAGGTAGGTGATCTGATGGTGATCACAGATCATATCAACCATCTTCCTAACCCTCTGGTCGGACCAAATATGGAAGAATTCGGACCTCGTTTCCCTGATATGACCCGCCCATATGACAAGCAGCTGAGAATGAAGGCGTTCGAGATTGCTGCCGGTCTGGGATATGAGCTTCACAGCGGAGTGTATTTTGCGGGCACAGGTCCATCGTATGAGACCCCGGCAGAGTATAAGTATTTCCGTCTGATCGGAGCGGATGCAGTGGGAATGTCTACTATTCCTGAAGTGATCGTAGCTCGTCATTCGGACATTCCTGTCTTCGGTATGTCAGTCATAACAAACGAGGCTCATGACGATTATGCCGAGGATTATGTAAATGACGGAGATGATGTAGTCGAGGCTGCAAACGCTGCTGCAGAAAAGATGACTACTCTGTTTACCAAGATCATCGAGACTTTATAGTCAGCTGATTTAAAAGCACAACATTGGCCGTTTTCGTGTTTTTGAACCTGTTTTTTCGGGTCTAAAGCACAAAAACGGCCTTTTATGTGTTTTTGAATTCTTCTAGATTTCTGCTGAGAAGAATGTGCTCCAGGCGTCTGACGGCATCTGCCAGCCTCCGCGAGGGGAGAGTGACACTGATCCGACGGCCGGTCCGTCAGGCAGACATGAACGCTTGAACTGCTGGTTGAAGAATCTTCTGACGAAGGTCTTCAGCCATTTCTTTATGGTCTCTTCGTCGTAATAAGAGATCCTCACGTCGCTCCGCTCCTCAGGATGACAAACTGAGTGCTCCTCAGGATGACAAACTGAGTGCGCCTCAGGATGACAGACCGAGTGCTCCTCAGGATGACAGAAGACTTTTGTCGCGAGGAAGAGAATCTTCTCCGGACTGTATCCGTTCCTCATGAAATGATATATGAAGAAGTCATGCAGTTCGTATGGGCCGACAAGGTCTTCCGTTACCTGCTGGATTTCTCCTTTGTCGTTTGCCGGAAGCAGTTCCGGGCTTATCGGTGTGTCTACAATGTCGAGGAGGATTTCCCTGACTCCGCGTGTGCCTTCGCTCTTGCAGGTATCGAACCTGTTCTCTGCCGCCCATTTCACGAGGCTGCGCACCAATGTCTTAGGGACGCCGGCATTGACTCCGTACATTGACATGTGGTCGCCGTTATATGTGGCCCATCCGAGCGCAAGCTCCGAGAGGTCTCCGGTTCCGACTACAAGTCCGTTGGTCTTGTTGGCAAGGTCCATCAGGATCTGCGTCCTTTCTCGTGCCTGTGTGTTTTCGTATGTGGCATCATGTACTTCCGGATCGTGTTCGAGATCCGCAAAATGCTGGTTGCAGGCCGACACGATGGATATTTCTTTTGATGTAATACCGAGCGCGTCCATCAGGTCTGTGGCATTGTTCTTCGTCCTTGAAGTAGTACCATAGCCAGGCATTGTGACTCCTATGATCCTGTCCCTTGACCAGCCCAGCCTGTCGAAAGCCATGGCTGCTACAAGAAGTGCCAGAGTGCTGTCCAGCCCTCCTGAGATGCCGATTACAGCTGTATTGCAGTTGATGTGCGCCAGTCTTCTTGCAAGCGCTGCAGTCTGGATGTCCAGGATCTCCCTGCATCTGTAGTCAAGATCTCCTGCCGGTGCAAAAGGATGTGGCTCGATATGCCTGTATAACTTCCTACCGAAGTCTGTAGTCTTCTCGTTGGATCCGATGATGACTGACTCGTACTTTTTGCAGGATGTGCAGTTCCTGAATGCAGCGTCCTTCATGCGGAGTGTGCTGAGCCTCTCATAGTCAACGTCTGCAATGGTCATGCTTGATTCCGACCTGTATCTGTCACCCTCTGCAAGACAGTCTCCGTTTTCCCAGACGGCCGTTGCCCCTGCGAACACCTGGTCGGTAGAGGACTCTCCACAACCGGCCGATGCGTGGATATATGCTGTGTGTGTCCTCGCAGAATGCTGCTGAAGGATCCCTTTGCGGTAGATGTCAGTGTAAAGTATCTCAGCTGTTGATGATGGGTTTGCTATGATTGCAGCTCCCGCAAGGGAGTGATCTGCAGAAGGAGGAATCGGCCTTCTGATGTCGTCGCCGATCTCAACTGCGAAGGTAGTGCCGTTCAGATGGAACAGCATTGCAGAGTTGATTGTGAATACTTGAAGTTCGTCTGACGGAAGGGAGAGAAAGTCGTTTCCTGATGAGAAAATTGAGCTGTCCGTCACGCTGATCTTAGGGACGTATCCCTCAAGGAAACCGTTTCCAAGTACTGCAGCGCAGTTGTAAAGCTTTCCGTTATAGCATATCGGAAGGCCGACCACAGCTGTAATACAGATGTCCTCCTCCAGGAATCTGTTCTGCATGTGGCGTTCAATTTTGTCCAGACCTTCCTCTGCGCCTTTAAGCAGCGCTGCATTAGTGAACAGATCGCCGCATGTGCTTCCTGTGAGTGACAGTTCGGGGAACACGATGAGGTTGACTTCCTCTTCAATGGCCTTGTCTATGAGCCTGCATATCTCTTCTGCATTGTATGCCGGGTCTGCGAGCCTGATTGCCGGCACTGCCGCGGCTACACGTATGAATCCGTAATTCTTCATATATGTCATTAAAATAAAAGGACAGCTTCGTGCCGTCCTTTGTATTGATGAATTAAAGTTCCTCGAAATCCACGTCGTTGAATCTGTCTGCGGCTCCTTCGTCCTTGAGGCAATTCTTCTTGATGTATGCGATCACTTCCTCAAGACCTTCAGCAAACTTCTCGAAATCCTCCTTATAAAGGAAGATCTTGTGCTTGTCGTAAGCGAAATGTCCGTTAGAATCCACCCTGCGCTTGCTTTCTGTGATCGTCAGATAGTAATCCTTGCCTTTTGTGGCCTTGACGTCAAAGAAGTATGTACGCTTTCCTGCTCTTACCGGTTTAGAATATACATCCTCGCCTGAGCGCTCCTGAGCATTTGCTCCTTCGTAATCCTCACTATACATAACTTATCTTTTTTAGTAAATCTCTACAAAGTTAGGGATTTTTCTGAAATTCAGTGTATATTTGCATAAATTTTTGAGATAGAAATATGCTTAACAGAAGAATACTCAGAATAAAGGCCTACAAGGTCCTCTATGGAAGCGTCATCGCCGAGGGCACGTCTCTCGCTCAGGCGGAGGCCCAGCTCGAGCAGGCCTGCGAGGCTACCCGCGACCTTTATGTCTATATGCTTTCCATCATTCCTGCATTGACTCAGGTGGCGAAAGACAGGATCGATGCGGCGAAGTCAAAGCTCAGGCCTACCGACGATGACCTGAATCCGAACATGAAGTTCGCCGAGAATGAAATGGCAAGGCTGATTGCCGAGGACATCGATCTCAACAAGCTTCTGGCAAAGAAGAAATACTCATGGGCTCAGTATGACCTCCTTCTGAAGAAGGTGATGACATCAGTGGCTTCCAAGGAATATTTTGCACAGTATATGCAGTCTCCTGAGCGTTCACTGGCAGAAGACTGCAAACTCTTTACAAGGATTTTCGAGGAAGAGTTCGACGGCAATCAGGATCTTGAGATGATTCTTGAGGAGAAGTCGATGTATTGGGTCGATGACCTTCCATATGCGCTTTCATGGTGCTGCCGCACATTCAAGGATTTCGTTGAGGGTAAGTCGTGGAGCCTTCTGCCGCTGTATCAGAGCGAAATGAAGAAAGGCGATGACGTAGAGAGCGACAAGCTCTTTGTCCGCAGGCTTCTCCAGAGTTCATATGCGGGTTATGAGAAATATTCTGCAATGGTTGCAGATGCTGTGTCGGGATGGGAGAAGGAGCGCCTCTTCCTGTCTGATGTGGTTCTGGTCGTGATGGGTCTCGCTGAATCTGTAAGCTTCCCGACAATCCCTGTCAAGGTAACCATCAACGAGTATGTGGAGCTCGCCAAGTATTATGGAACCCCTAAGAGCCGTGCATTCGTGAACGGACTTCTTGACAGACTCGTTCAGAATCTTGTCAACGAAGGCGCCATTGCAAAGGAGGGCAAAGGATTATTGTAAAACATTTAATTTATAGAAAGAGATGAATACATTTACACTTTTACAGGCTGCTCAGCCGGCTCAGGGCGGTGGCTGGACCATGTGGGTCATGCTTATCCTCATTTTCGTGATTATGTGGTTCTTTATGATCCGTCCGCAGAGAAAGCAGCAGAAGGAACTCGAAAACTTCCGCAACGCTCTCAAGAAGGGTGATAAGGTGGTTACCATCGGCGGTATCTTCGGCACTGTGTGCGAGATCAAGGAGGATTCTGTTCTTATAGAGGTTGACAACAACGTCAAGATCCGTGTAAGCAAGCAGGCTCTCGTAAAGGATTTCACAGATCCTACAAGACAGTAGTCTGACCATACATCCGGGGAAAAGATGAAGAATCTGTTCAACAGATTGCTTGACGCTTTGAATATCGGCGGGAGAGACTGGATTATACTGATCCTGTCTCTCCTGCTGGCTTTCAGCGTCTGGCTCATCCATAATCTTTCCCTGAAATATAATGCAAACCTGAAGGCCAAAGTGGTCGCTGTGGCAACTCTGGAAGGACATGAAGGAGTCTCGTTTGCAAGCCAGGATGTCACTGCAAGAGGCCGGGCCACAGGATACAACATCATTGCTTCATATATCAAGTCGAGACGTCCTGTAAAGGTGGAGTTCAGCACCTCTGCGTTGCAGCGATATGATGACGAACGTTTCTTCGTGACCGGTGAGAAGCTGATGGAGCATTCTCATCTCATCTTCGGAGAGGATGTCACTGTCGATCATTATATCACGGACACCCTGTTCTTCCGCTTTCCGAGAGTCAACCATAAGAAGGTTCCTGTAGTTCCGGTTACTTTGTTCTCATTTCAAGGACAGTATATGAACAGGGGAGACCTGAAGGTGATGCCGGATTCTGTGGTTGTCGAGGGCGAACCTTATCTGCTGGAGAGTGTGCGGCAGGTTTATACCAAGCCTATCAGGCATTTCGACATATCGGAGAGCATCAGCGGTGTAATTCCGGTAGAGCGCATCAAGGGCGTGAATATCCCTGCCTCTGAGATATATTATGAATTGGATGTCACAAGATACGTCGAGGTTGAAAGCGAAGCAGTAGTGTCGGCTGTAAATGTGCCGGCGGAGAAGAGACTTATGATATTTCCTTCTGTCGTTACCCTCAAGATGAGATGTGAGTTTCCGCTCATCGAGGACATCCGTGATAATATAGTTCTACAGGTTGATTACGACGATTTCAAGACATCTCTCAAAGGTAATTGTGCGGTGAAGATCGCCGAGCTGCCTAAGGGTGTCATCACATATGAGGTGACTCCGGCATTCGTGAGATGTGTGGAGGAGAGCCGATGACCAAGGTTGTGGTCATAACAGGTGGCATCGGCAGTGGCAAGTCTGAAGTATGCAGGATCTTTGCGGACGAAGGTTTTGCTGCCCAATACAATGCAGATGCCAGGGCCAAGGCCCTGTATATTGAATATCCATCCCTTCTCGAAGCAATCGAGGAAGCTTTGGGATGCGTGTTGAAAGATGATGAGGGAAAGTTTCAACCGTCATTGCTGGCTGACAGGATATTTTCTGACAGGACTGCACTTGAAAAAGTTGAAAGTCTTCTCTTCCCGGTGATGATGGATGATTTCGCAATTTTTGCGGAAAGAAGCGGTGCTGAATATGTGGTGTTCGAGTCTGCCACGGTTCTGGAGAAACCGCAGTTCGACGGATTTGCAGACAAGGTTATCCTTGTAGATGCTCCGTTCGAGACAAGGCTAGGGAGGGCCTGCGCCCGCGATGACGCCTCGCGCGAAGCGGTGCTGGCCAGGATGCGCGCCCAGACGCTTATGAATGAACTGTCCCAGGGGGGTTCTGATCCAAGAGTCGATTATGTCATAATGAATGACTCGACTTTCGAGGTGTTGCGCGAAAGGACAAGAAAGACAATTGAATTATTAACAGAAAACATATAAATAAAAGATGAAAACAGACCTTACAAAGATTCTGGCGGTTTCAGGCCAGAGCGGATTGTTCCTTTATATTTCAGCTACACGCACAGGCGCTGTGGTTGAGGCTCTTGCAGACAAGAAGAGAAGCTCGGTGAGCGCAACAAGCAAGATCACTTCTCTTGCTGATATCTCGATCTATACAGATGATGAGGAGGTAAAGCTCCAGCAGGTTTTCCTCAATATGAAGGAAGTTCTCGGTGACGCTGATGCTCCATCGGCAAAGTCAAACCCTGAAGAGCTCAAGGCCCTTTTCGAGAAGGCTCTCCCTACATATGACCGTGACCGTTTCTATGTGTCACACATGAAGAAGGTTGTAGAGTGGTACAACGCTCTCAAGAAGTACGCTTCTCTTGATTTTGTAGAGCCTGAAGAGGCTGCAGAGCAGGAGTAGACGCCGATGATGAAGCTTCAGACAGTGACCTTGGGATGCTCTAAGAACAAGGTCGACACAGAACATATCCTTTCCCAGGTGGAGGACCTCTATGAGATCGTTCCCGAGGGAGAGGATATTCCCGTTGATGTCCTCCTGCTGAATACATGCGGATTTATCGGCGATGCCAAAGAGGAGTCTGTCCAGGCTGTACTTGAGGCTGTTGAGCGAAAGAAGCTGGGTGATGTCGGAAAGGTGATCGTATTCGGATGTCTTTCACAGAGATATGCATCAGAACTTCCGGATCTTATCCCGGAAGTCGATGCGTGGTTCGGAGCTCGTGAGTTCGATCCGGTCATCAGGGCGTTAGGTGCAGAACCGAAGGAAGGATTGAGGGAGTCAAGATATCTCACGACACCTTCTCATTATGCATATCTGAAGATATCTGAAGGCTGTGACCGCAGATGTTCATATTGTGCTATCCCGTTCATCAGGGGAGCACATAAGTCAGTCCCGATGGAGAAACTGGTTGAAGAGGCTAAGCGTCTGGCAGACAAGGGAGTACGCGAACTTATCGTCATAGCTCAGGATACCACATATTATGGCCTGGACCTGTATCGTCGCCGTGCTCTGGCAGAGCTTCTGCAGAAGTTGTCCGAGGTCGAAGGCATTGAATGGATAAGGATACATTATTCATATCCGGCGGCATTCCCAGAGGATGTCCTTGACCAGATGGCTAATAATCCTAAGGTCTGCAGATATATGGATATCCCTCTTCAGCATATTTCAGACAAGGTACTTGAGAACATGCATCGCAATGTTGACGGTGCATGGACCCGTGAGCTTATAAGGAAGATGCGTGAGAAGGTTCCCGGAGTCGTTCTTCGCACGACTATGATAGTCGGACATCCGGGTGAGGGCAAGAGGGATTTCAACGAACTTCTTGAGTTTGCGAAAGAGGCGCGTTTCGAGCGCCTCGGAGCATTCAGGTATTCAGAAGAGGAAGGTACATACGGTGCGGAACACTTCAAGGATACAATCTCTGCAAAGACCAAGCAGGAGCGTCTTGATGCCCTTATGGAACTCCAGAGCGGCATTTCGCTCGAGTTCAACCAGTCGAGAGTCGGTTCGGAAATCGATGTGATCGTGGATGATTTCGTTGACGGAGTATTCGTGTGCCGCAGCGAATTCGAGAGCCCTGAGGTAGATGGCGAGATTCTTGTAAGATATGACGCTTCAGTGATGGGCGACATTGATCCGTATTCGCTTGTCGGTGAGTTCATCAGGGTGCGGATAGTCGGCGCCGATGAGTATGACCTTATAGCAGAACCGTTAGAAGTATGATACTATGAAAAGAATCCTTCTTCCTTTACTGATTGCAGTCTGTCTGGCCGTCTCGTGCGGACCGAGCAGGCATGCTGTCCATCTGGAAATGAGATATCCTTCCAAATCGGGAATCGACCTTGCAGGAAAGATAGTCTCAGTCGTATATCTGGAGAATGATGACGACAACGCCACCGCATTTAATGGCGGCATGGCTGAAGGCTTTGCTCATGCTCTCGAACAGGATTATGGTACAGGAGAAGGAAGCATAGGCATATACAGGATGAGGGCTCAGGAAGGTGGAAACTATGCTTCAAGAGATTCTCTTTTCAATCTTCTCATTGATACCGATGCCGATGTGGTGTTCTTGTTCGATACGTTGAAGCTTGGAACGATGACAGTGAGCGGCGCTACGCGTGTCGCTTCTCAATCTTCTCCTGAAACGGCATATCTGAGCAGAGGCTCACTTCCTTTCACCATGGCCTTGCACTGCTTTGACGGTATGGACGAAACAGAGGAGGTGCATACATTTACCGGAAGCAGCGTAGCCAGGCCTGATGTATACTCAAATGGTAATGAATCCTCTACGGAGATAGTACGCAGGGCTTTTTCCGCTCTTGGAGATGAAGGCTTCGAGTCAGGCAAGGTGGTCGCTGATCCGTTCAAGTCACAATGGAAGCACGAGCAGTATAGCCTTACATACTTTGACAATGAGAAGTGGTACAAGCCTCTTGACAGGGCTGAGCAATATGACTGGAAGGGAGCTATGGAACTATGGTTCCCGCTTCTGTCGACGAATGATCCTATGAGGCGCTCATGCGCTGAATACAATATTGCGGTGTGCTGCTATATGCTTGGCGACTATCAGCTTGCGGCCGAGTGGCTTGACAGGTCTGATAAAGACAACAAGCTTCCGCTGTCGGACGGACTGCGGAAGCGTATAGACGGAAGGAAGTAGCGATGCTATTTCCTTCTTTTTTTTCTCTTCATTCTTCTTGCTGCTATCTTGGACTGGATCTGCTGACGCTTTGAGGCGATCATGTCAGAAAGGTTGTCGCCCATGTCTTCAAAGAATGCAGGGAATCTGTTCCTGATCTTTTCCATCTTCTCCTTGAAGAAAGACTTGATATGGCGGTCGATTTTTGCATCGTAGATCTCATCGAATGATATCATGATGCAGGTCTCTTCGGCTTCGCTGAACTCGTGGTTGATGCCGCCTCCGAAGACCTTCATGGTAGGCGACAGACTCATATATGCATTTACAAGCGGCGGAATGTTCACTCCGAGGCGTCTCACCTCTCCGTTCAGGAGCTTGTAGTCATCCTTGAATTCCTCCTCTGTGAGAATTCCCTTCATATAGTCCTCTGGAGTCTCGATCACGAGCGGCTCAAACGGCGTGACAAGCTTGTCCTTGTCCTCGAAATGCTTGGCAAGGAAGTACTGGATAAGGTCTCTTGCCTGTCTGTTGTATTCCGGATACATGGTCATCTTTCCGAAGAAGTATTTCATGTTCGGATATTCTATGGCCAGCGCTCCAAGACCGTCCCAGAGGTTGTCAAGGGCGAACAATGCCTTTGCGCCAGCCTTGCTGCTCTGGTATTCCGGTGTCACGAAGCTTCTTCCGAGCTCAATTGTATATGGGAGATATTCCTCTACGAATTTCTTGGAGAAATGGAACATGTGTGCTGTCGCCAGAAGCGGCTGCCCGTTCTCGTCAAGCTTGATGTCTCCGCCGAGGATGTATCTATATCCTCCGAGTATCTTTTCCGCGTCCGGGTCCCATACTATGAGCTGCTGGTATGGGTTCTCCATGGTGTCGAACTCGTCGATGTCAATGGAGAGGCCGCTTCCTCCGCCGGAATCGCGGAATGCCTCCTCGCGGAGACGGCCTATTTCTTTCATGACATTCGGGGAGTCATGATGATTGATCACATAGATCTCGTTGTGGCTCTTGTTGGTGTTTCTCAGCTTTTTCGCTGGTGTCAGCTCTGACTTGATGATGTCTACGCTGATAGGAGCGATGATCGGTTCCATAGGTTTTTCGGTTAGTTTCAGTACTGGTTCGGACTACTCGGCCTTCTTGACAGGGTCGCAGGTGAGCCCTACACCCAGTTTCTTGAAGATCTTGCGGTCTACGTCGCTGAGCATCACTGTTGAATGCATCTGGCATCCTTCCAGCTTCGGAAGCTGGTCGATAGCCTTGCGGCAGTTTTCGTCCTTGATGCTGAGCATAGACAGGGCGACAAGCACTTCGTCTGTATGAAGGCGAGGGTTGTGTCCGTGAAGATATGTGACTTTTGTCTTCTGTATAGGTGCGATCATCTCCTCAGGAATGAGCTGCTCGCTGTGTGGTATTCCTGCGAGATGCTTTGTCGCATTGAGGATAAGCGCAGCGCTTGGACCGAGGAGAGAACTTGTCCTTGATGTTATGATTGTTCCGTCCTGCAGCTCAATGGCGGCTGTCGCAACTCCTGAAAGTTCTTTCCTTTCGTGTGCAGCTACCGTAGTCCTGCGGTATTCTGTTGTAAGTTTAGCCTGCTTGAGGATGAGTGAAATCTTGTTGACCTCGTTCTCGTTGTTTCCTTTCTCGGCAAGGTTGCAGAGAGCATAATAATACCTTCTTATTATCTCCTCTCTTGCCGCATTGCAGCATACGTCCTCGTCACTCATGCAGAAGCCTATCATGTTGACTCCCATGTCGGTAGGGGACTTATAGGGGCTTTCTCCATATATTCCTTCAAAAAGCGCGCTCAGGACAGGGAATATCTCGATGTCCCTGTTGTAACTTGCTGCGACCTTTCCATATGCCTCGAAGTGGAACGGATCGATCATGTTGACGTCATTGAGGTCGGCGGTTGCAGCCTCATATGCTATGTTGACAGGATGCTTGAGAGGCAGATTCCATACTGGGAAAGTCTCGAATTTTGCATATCCTGCCTTTACGTTCCGCTTGTTTTCATGGTATAGCTGGCTGAGACATACTGCCATTTTTCCGCTTCCCGGACCTGGCGCAGTGACTACTACGAGAGGCTTTGTGGTCTCAACATAGTCATTCTTGCCGAATCCTTCGTCGGAGTCGATGAGTGCCACATTGTTTGGATATCCTTCAATAGTATAATGGTAGTATACCTTGATGCCGAGACGCTCAAGGCGTGCGCGGTAAGCATCCGCACTTGACTGACCGTTGTAATGTGTTATGACCACGCTGCTCACGTAAAGACCTACCTTCTCGAACTCTCCGCGAAGTCTGAGCACGTCCTCATCATAGGTTATGCCCAGGTCGCCGCGCACCTTGTTCTTTTCAATGTCAAGTGAGCTTATGACGATAAGGATCTCCGCCTCATCCTTCAGCTGCATGAGCATATGGAGCTTGCTGTCCGGCTTGAAGCCAGGCAGTACTCTGCTTGCGTGATGGTCATCAAATAACTTTCCTCCGAATTCGAGGTAAAGCTTGTCACCGAACTGCGCTATGCGCTTTTTAATCTGTTCTGACTGTATCCTGAGATACTTTTCGTTATCAAATCCCGTTTTCATACGGAATGCAAATATAACAAATCTGCCTTGACTCTGCAAGAGGTTGAGATAAAAAAAAGGGCAGGCGAAAAGCCAACCCTTTAACTGTCAGGCGAGACCGTAAGCCGGTTTCTGTTTTATCCTGTCATTTATCTTCGCAGCCTACCCCCTGGAAAAGGACGAGCAGCCCTTTTGCCCTTGCGGACTTTCCAGTATATTTGGCCTTGCTGGACCTGGTGCCGTCACCGTCGCATGTCGCCATACGGCGTCGTGAGCTCTTGCCTCGCGGTTTCACCCTTACCCTTTCGGGCGGTTTGTTTTCTGTTACGGCATTCATAAGATTACTCCCATCTGTGCTTTCCACAGCAGGCCGCTCTCTCCAGTCCGGACTTTCCTCACCCCGAAGGGCGCGACAGGTCATCCCGCCTGATTATTTGTATCCGAGCTTGCGCTCGATAGCATCATTCTGCCTGTTCATCCTCTCGACCTCCTTGACCAGGGCCGGAGTTATGTCTTCGCAATGTTTATGGCACTGCATGGACTTCGAATACATTCTGCCGATGCAGAAGTTGCTGTGTGTGCAGCCGCTGCAGTGGTTCTCATCCGCCTGCATCTTGTTGACGAAGTCTGTGTCCTCAAGAACGGCACGTCCCATCTGGATCATTGGGAAACCCTTCTCTATGGCTTCGTCCGCGCTCCTGCGGTCAACCACGCCTCCGACATATACGAACGGGAAGTCCGGCATTGCCTCGCGGAACTTCAGTGCGTCTTCCATGAAGAAAAGCTTCTTGAAAGGCACTGTAGGCGCTACAATCTTTCCTGCAAGTGTCACACCCAGCTTCAGCCACCATTTGCTCCAAGGGAAATAATGCACGATGGTCTTTACCGGGAACTGTCCGCGCATCACATATTGCGGGTGACGGCTTACGAATCCTCCGGAAAGCACTATGGACTCTATGCCGAGATTTCGGAGCTCCTTTGCAACTTCTATCAGTTCGTCAGTCTCCTGGCCACCCTTGAATCCGTCGCGTGTGTTGAGCTTCGCAAAAAGCGCAACCTTGCCTTTTCCTGCTGCTACAGCCTTGCTTACGCACATCCTCATGAAGCGCATCCTGTTGTCAAGGCTTCCTCCGAATTCGTCACGGCGCTTGTTGGTGTACGGCGAAAGAAACTGCGAGATGAGGTATCCGTGTCCTGCGTGGATCTCTATCGCGTCGAATCCTGCCTCGATGGCAAGCTCGACAGCCTTCCCGTATGCGTCAGCAACCTCGTTGATCTGCTCCATGTTCATCTTCTGGACGAATGTAGGGGAGTACAGGTTGAAGCCTCTGCTGGCTCCGTAAGGCATGCATCCGCATATGCTCCTGTGTGACATGTTGCCGCAGTGGCCGAGCTGGATCGATGCCTTCGCGCCTTCTGCATGTATTGCGTCGGTGAGCTTCTTGAGTTCCGGCACTATCTCCTCACGCATCCAGAGCTGGTTTTCAAATGATAGTCCGCTCCTGCATACAGCGGCGTATGCTACAGTAGTCATGCCGATGCCTCCGCGAGCTACTGCTGTATGGTAGTCAAAAAGCTCCTTTGACGGCCTCTGACCGGGGCACATCGCTTCGAATGCGGCTGACCTGATGGTCCTGTTTCTCAATTCGAGGGGACCGATCTTGTAAGGTGTGAATAATTCGCTCATTACCAGATGTATGGTATAATATGTTTCTTGTTGAGTTTAGTGTATTCCTCGCCGAATTCCTTTTCATACTTCTCGGTAAGCGACTTCGCTCGTGGACCGAGGTTTGCGAAGGTCCATATTGCGAAGAGCAGTCCGGCCGGAGACCATGTGAGGATGGCGTAGCCGATCCATTCTGTAAGCTCTCCGAAATAGTTTGCCGATGTCACATATTTATAGAATCCCTTGCGTGGAATGTAATGTCTTGTGTCCCCTGGCTTGCGGAGGTTGCGTATGACGTGGTCGGAATGCAGGTTTATGGCCATCCCGGCAAAGAACACGATCGATCCAATGATGAACTGCGGACTCCAGAGCCATTCAGTTCCGTACATGCCGGCCGGTGCTTCTCTGTAGAGCCATCCGCCTATGATGTACGCGTTCAATGTGTTGAATGTCAGCCCCATGAGCATGATGGCTATCGGCATTGTGCTCTTGCCTCTCATCATAAGAGGAAAGAGGAACGACCTCTGGAAGTAGTGGAGGAGGTAGAGGGATGCCATTATGTAAAGGACAGCCTTCGAATTGCCTGTATCAGCTCCGGAAAGAGCAAATCTTATTGTGTAATATAGCATGAAAATGAAAGCTGGCGCTTCCATCAGTACCCATGCGGTCTTGTTGCTGATCTTCGGACCCCAGTTGGATGACGACAGATATCCGTAGCCGGCCTTGAAGAAGAACAGTGCCACAAAGACTATGACAGCCATCACTGCCATGCTTGCCATTATGATGTAATAAGTGCTCATTTCCATTTTTGAATATTCTGCAAATTTAATCAAATTTTCGCAATATTGTTTTTTTGATTACTTTTGTGCCATAATGAGAAGACTTTTAGGCATATTATTATCATCTTTTCTGCTGCTTTCCTGTACAGATGCGTCTGTGAAGCAGTATACTCTTGAAATTGTTGCGGAGTATCCTCACGATACCGGAGCATACACCCAGGGCCTCTTTTTCGAGGACGGGCAGATGTATGAGAGCACAGGACAGAACGGAAGGTCGTCTTTCAGAAAGGTTGACCTGACCACAGGTGAGATCCTTGAAATCATCCGTTTCGATGACAAATACTTTGTCGAGGGCTCTGTGATGTTCGGGGACAATCTGTATATCCTTACATGGGAGTCACGTACAGCGTTTGTCTATGATGCCAAGACCCTGGAATTCAAGACTTCGTGGAAATATCCTCGTGAGGGATGGGGATTGACCCATGACGGAAAGAATCTTATCGCGTCAGACGGTTCTTCTGTCCTTCATTTCATGGACGGAAACTTCAAGTCCGAGCGCAAGGTGGTGGTAAAGCTTGAAGACAGACCGGTACGCTGGCTCAATGAACTCGAATATATAGACGGAAAGATATGGGCCAATGTGTATACATCTGACGAGATCGTGATCATTGATCCGAAGGACGGAAGGGTGGAGGGAGTCATTGACTGCAGAGGACTTCTGCCAAAGGAGATGCGCACACCTGATACTGATGTACTCAACGGCATAGCCTATGATGAAAAGACCGGCAAGATTTATCTTACAGGTAAGAACTGGCCGAAGCTTTATGAAATAAAACTGACAAGAAAATAACGTAATCCCCCGACGTGATCGGGGAACTGTATAATTGCAGGGGTGCTCCGGGCGACCGGGGCTGAGATCATACCCAGGAACCTGATCCGGATAATGCCGGCGTAGGAAGCAGAATCTCATGTGTATATCGTATACACGCCCCTTGCATAAATGTGTAAGCATTATGCGAGGTTTTTTGTTTTTTGCAGCGTTCATGACGCTGATCCCGGGCATCGTACAAGGTGCGGAGCCCGAAGGCACGGTCGAGAAGCTTGACAGTGCGGTGGTATCCACCTCAAGAGCAGGGGAGTCTACCCCTGTAACCTACACAATGGTTTCGCGTGAAGAACTGCGTGCCGTTAATCCTATGAACTCTCTTCCGATGGCTTTGGCCCTTCAGCCGTCAGTCGTGACGGTGAATGAAGGCGGTACAGGTCTTGGCTATTCGAAGATGACAGTCCGTGGTTCAAAAGGTTCTCAGATCAATGTGACTCTCAACGGCATAACTCTTAACGATGCGGAATCTCAGGAAGTGTTCTGGGTGAACATTCCTGCCCTTTCCGGCCTTCTGTCCAGCGTTCAGCTTCAGCGAGGTCTGGGCACATCTGCTGCCGGACCCGGTGCTTTTGGCGCCAGTATCAACATGAGTACAGCTTCTGTAGGCGCTCATCCATATGCCTCCGTAGATCTGGGCTACGGCTCATATGGCACTTTTACGGCAGCGGCATCAGTCGGTACAGGCCTGACAAAGTCGGGATTATATTTCGACTTTGCGTATTCTCGTGGTCTGACAGACGGATACATAAGGAATGCATACGCGGATGTCCAGTCAGCATTTGCGGTCCTCGGCTGGATGAATGAAAAGAATTCGCTCCGACTGACCTGGCTTTTCGGAGACCAGCATACCGGCATCACATGGCATGGAATAGATCTGGCTCAATATGAGGCAGACCGAAGGTACAACCCTGCCGGAGAATATTATGACCAGTATGGCAATGTGCGTTACTATGACAATGACACTGACAACTATACGCAGCATCATCTTCAGTTGAACTATACGCGCCAGTTTACAGACCGTCTTGTCTGGACCACCACATTCAACTGGACAAAGGGAGACGGATATTATGAGAATTACAAGGCAGGCAAGAGGTTCAGCAAATATAATTTCATATTTGAAGAGGATTCCAAAGGCGACTTCATAGTGCAGGAGGCGATGGGCAATCACTATTTCGTGCTGAACTCCGATCTTAAATATTCTTCAGACCGTCTTGCTCTGACGGCCGGAATCAATCTTTCCCGTTATGACGGTGACCATATAGGAAAAGTGCTGTGGAGCGATATTCTGGGTGATGCCTATGACTATGCCTCACACAAATGGTATCTCAACAACGGCCTCAAGCAGGAGGCCAATGCATTCGTCCGTGCCGAATGGAATCCTCTTGACTGGATGACAGCATATGCTGATCTGCAATATAGAGGAGTGTGGCTTGATATGAGCGGTCCGGAAGACGATCAGATTCCTTTGGATTATTCTACTCAGTGGCAGTTCCTTAACCCACGTGCGGGACTCTCATTCCATTGGGATTCTCGTCAGAAGGCGTATGTTTCGGCTGCATTGGGACATCGCGAGCCAGGCCGCAGCGACATCAAGGAGAACATAAAGAATGCCTGGATCGCAGACCAGGCGGGAGTCGCAAATGAGGGCGTGTCGCTGAAACCGGAGAAGATGCTCGATGTCGAGCTGGGTTATACATATGCATCTGAGAAGATTTCAGCTTCTGCCAATATATATCTTATGGAATATTGGGACATGCTTCTGGAGACAGGACGTCTGTCGAATGTGGGATATGCCATAAAGGAGAATGTCGCCCGTTCGTGGAGAAGGGGAGTCGAACTGGCTGCATCATGGCAGGCTCTCGCCTGGCTGCGTGCGGATGCTAATCTCACCCTAAGTGTCAACAGAATCAAGGATTATACAGATTATGTGCAGCATGTCGACACATATGACAACTGGAACGAGACAGGAAAGACGACGGCGATGAATTACGGAACCACGATAATGTTGATGTCTCCGTCTATCACAGGAATGGCCCGACTGTCATTCAAGCCTTGGTGTCATGCTTCAAACTCATTGAAGACCATGGAATTGTCTATGGATGGAAAATATGTCGGCAAGCAGTATATGGACAACACGATGACTGACAGCCGATCGATCCCGGCCTACTTCGTTTCAAATCTTGGCGTGAGCTATTCTATCCCTTTGAATAAGAGATCTCTCGACTTCGCTCGAGATGACAACAGGAAAGGTCATGGTTGTCATTTCGACCGAGCGGAGCGAGTGGAGAAATCCAGCATAAGGATAGCCTTCTATGTAAACAATGTCTTCAACAACATGTACTACGCCGACGGCTGGTGCTGGAAGAACCTGGTAGAAGAAGACGGAGCCGTGGCAGACGGCATTGGCGTCTATCCACAGGCTCCGATAAACTGTATGCTGAAGGTCAGCTGGAATTTCTAGAAATAAATGTGTATCCATTGGGACTTCCCTCAGGATATTTAATGCCAGCAGTAATAGGACGTAATGCATAATCGCCCGTGATAACCTCAATTTTCGAGGATCACGGGCGATTGTTGTATCTATAACTTGAATACTTTACCGTTAAAATCGTCTAGTCGAGCGGTTACCTTTCACGACAAACGACATTAAAATTAAGATGAAAGAAAATTTCAATACCTCACAACAATTTTGAGAGCAAATCATTATATTTGCAGAGTCGGTGATCCGACAGACATATTGTTGATGAAAGTGTTTGCTTCATCCTTTACTGAAAATCTGGTAAATTTTTATGTGAAAAGGGATAGACAAATGCGCTCATCACCTTGTATCGATATTGTGCATACGCTTTGTATGCCTCTATCATACGGGTGTGGGGTATTGTTTGTTTTTTCACGGGTTTTACCAGAACCTTCAGTAAGATAGACAATGCTCCACACTTTCTGTGTTTAACCCAATGCCAATTATTTATGAAAGAAAGCATGGTCGTTAATGGTTTCGCAAGCCGTGCACAGCGGTCTTGCCAGACCAACTGCCTTCATCTCATTCGTACATTGCTCTGTCCTCGCCCTCATCCTTTCAATGCCCAAAGGAGGAATGAAACTCGCAATCCAAAGAGTCTTTTGGGAATATCCGATACAATTCCTTACTGATCCACTCGGATGGATTCATGACGTTGTAAAATTTTTCTGATTTTCCTGTTTATCTTTTCTTCGATGCGACATTATAGAGTGAAAGCAAACAAATAATACTCTAAAATCAAGCATTATGAAGAAAATCTTTTTTGCAGCGATTCTCTCGCTTGTTACTGTTCTCTGTGTCTCTGCAACTGTTGCAAACATTCCTGCAGACAATTTCTCGTCATCAGTTACTGTCACTATCGCTGGCTCGGACGATGATATCGACTTTGATACCAAGACTTTGGTAACAGTCTACAATCTTATGCCTCAGAAAGTGAAGGATCTTTGTGTAGCAAGTTACAAGGACATCGCGCCAAGAATTGATGCATTTGGCTCCAAAGGATTCACCTATGAAGGAGTGGCAATCCGTACAATCAAAACGGATGATGGCGTCAACCTTAAGTTCAGTTGCGGAGGTCATACCATCGTAGTCGAGAACTATACCCATTCTGAGTTTGATTCTATTTTCGGACTCTAAGCCATGAGATGGATGTATGTTCTTATATCTGTGCTGTTGCTGTCTTCGTGCAGTGACAGCATTGATATTACGGATCTTCAGGAAGGAGATGTCGTATTTATTGAAGGACAATCGTCACAAGCTCCATACATCAAGCTCGGGACAATGTCGAAATGGACTCATTGCGGGGTAGTGGTTGATACTCCCGACGGTTTGAAAGTTCTTGAGGCTTCAAAGACTGTAAGACTCACTCCATTTGCGACTTTCATCAGTTGGGCAAAGGATGAGAACTGGTGCGTCAAAAGGCCTTCGCGGCGCCTTGCGAAGCGGATTCCATACAGTAAATATCTTGGACAGCCATACGATCTTGAATTCAAGTTCGATAATGGAAAGATGTATTGTTCGGAGCTGGTTTGGTTGATATATAAGGAGCAGGAAATAGAATTGTGCAAGCCTCGTAAGGTTTCAAGTTACATCTGCACTAGAATTCCTAGGGTGAAAAGGCTTATGGACAAGAGAAATATATCAATGGATCAGTATGCCGTCGCCCCTGTGGACCTTTATAAGGCCATATGATGCGAATTCTTCACTGTCAGGATTTTTATTACCTTTGCGCCATGTTCAGACGTCTATCTAAAATATGCCTGAGGCTGGTGACGGCATTTTTGGTGCTGAGTGTGGCTTGGGTGCTGCTATATAAGTGGGTGCATGTAAAGTGGACACCGCTGATGCTCAAGCGCAGCGTTCAGAATGTAAAAGTGGATGGGTATCGTAATGTCCGCACATGGGTTGACCTGGAAGATGTTGCTCCGGTCATGGTACGTGCGATTCTGGCTTCCGAAGATGGACGTTTCATGGAGCATAATGGCTTTGATGTGCAGGAACTGCAGAAGATGAAGCGTGAGCATGAGACCAAGGGTAAGAAGATACGCGGCTGCAGCACGGTGAGCCAGCAGGTAGCCAAGAACTGTTTCACTTTCTGTAGCAGAAGCTGGTGGCGCAAGGGATTCGAGACCTATTATACGTTTCTGATCGAACTGCTGTGGAGCAAGGAGAGGATCATGGAAGTTTATCTGAACATTGCCGAGATGGGACCGGGAGTCTTTGGAGTCGAGGCCGCGTCCCAGCGGAATTTTGACTGCAATGCCTCTAAACTGACTACTCATCAGGCGGTTTCAATAGCATGCGTCTTGCCCAATCCCTTAAAACGCAATCCCAAGACTGTCAGTCAGACCAATCGTTCCAAATACAACACGACATACAAAAGGACACGCCAGACCGCTTATCCGTTTAAATGAACATTCCGCCTGGGGAGAAATTCTCTGAGCATCAACAAGATACACAAACTGCGTGCCGTCAAAAGGGAGACCGCTGAAAAAGTCCCCTCAGAACTTGCAGGTCCAGCAATTATTTTTGGATAGTTGCTGGACTTTTTGTATCTTTATATTGCTGATTAACAATAAGATATATGCTACCAACACAAGGTGTGATAAGATTTTCAG
>JAFUJQ010000119.1 GCA_017473705.1 Bacteroidales bacterium
CCGGTATCTCTTGACCAGGTCCAGTCAGAATCCAGTATTTCGGAAGTGATGTCATTCACACCTCGCTTCACAACCGCCGTCAGGGTTGTGGAGAGTTGGCCATACAGGAACGTCTCGCCATCCGAAGATTCTATCTCAAGACTCAAGGTCGTATCGCCAGCAACCAGCAGCCAGTCCGTCGAATCATAACGGGGTTCCTGCGTGGTACCTTCCACGATGCACCTGTATTTGCAGGATTTATGGTAAACCTCATCCTGGTACTCGGCATTGCACAGATACGGATCATTGAGGGCTGTCTGGTAATTCCATAATGCACGGTCACGGATGATCCTCACCACATTGCCGGATTTGTCTATCTGAAAGAAGTTTCTGGCCAGCACATTGTCAAGGTAAACGCCCGGCTTGCCACTTATCGGCAGATCGTCCGGAGTAAGGGCTGACGGGATGGCTCCAAGCACCACAGCATAATGTCTCGGCTGAATGATATACTGATCGACACCTGACAATATGGATATCCTCTGCTCTGATGAACTGAAGTACTGGCTGCGCTGCCTTTCCTCATTCGTAAAGTTTCCGTACCTCGCTATGTTCATATATGGCACGGGAACGGCATTGACTCCGCCCGGAACCTCCGACTCCGCTCCAAGCACGATCCTGACTGAACCTGCTGCCTCATCAACCGCCGTAACCCTGAAATACGATGTGATGAACCCTGCCGAGGTATTGTAATGACCCTTGCAGATGTCATCCACCGCAAGTTCGACAGTCTCGTTATCTTCAAGTTCCAGCTCGAGAACAAATGCAGTATCACTGTCCGGATCCGGGGTGACTGACTTGATGACAGCACCCTCGGTATTCCACATTTCGCCACCTGTAACGCTGACCTTGTTGTATATCAACTGCGGTACCTTCAGGAATGAGCGAAGCACAAGCGAAGTCATTTCCGCATTTCCTTCCCGGTCAATGGAAGCACCGGTTCCGGTCTCGATACCTGATATGAACTCCCCGATTTCGATACCGTCAAGGAACTTTATCAAGGCTGCTGCCACATCCGGATAAAGCCTGCTCAAGTGTTCCTTGATGGACTTCTTTGCAGAGAAGATATTGAAGTCCGATGCAGGGGTATTCTCCCAGCTGCGGATCACTGCCGGCACACTGCCTGCTGCCGACCTGCTGAATGTCCTGACTTCCTCGATATTGTCCTGAATGGTTGTGATCGTTCCTCTCGAGAGAACATCGCTCACCTCAAGATCGTACTTTGATGGGCGGTTCACATTCTGCGAGAACGATGTCACCCTGCTTTCACGATATCCGGTTTCAGGGAAATACTCATCACTCTCAAGTCTGATTCGCTGACCAATATCGAAGGAGAGGCCTCGCTTCTCTATATCCACATAATTAGTCGGAACCTTATACACTCTGTGATCCTTCCTGTGCTTGAGCATATAAGCATCGACAGCCTCCTTGTATTCCTGCTCGGCAAGATCATACCACTCATCAGGGAGTGTGATGTTGTAGATGATATATTCATCACCAGACTTCGGAACCAGCATCCCTCCCGGGAGTTGCGTGTCATCCTCGTATGGCCACTGTGTTATTATCTCGAATTCCTTTGCACCGGAATCATAGTTCACCTCGAAGTCACGCCCGTTCAGGTCGCCGGACTGAAAAGCGATATGCTTGACCAGACCGCCGATCTCATAATCATTCGGATCAAACGGAATATCGGCATCCTTGAAGTAATATATCGTGAATGGGTTTCCGTCCTCATCCTTGACATCCTTTGTCCTGACACTGCTGACTTTTCCAACCCTGCGAGGATATATTCCGGAGAAAGCCTCAGACTCGTAATGCTCGACAATGCCCAGATGGGTATCCTGCTCCACATACTTTGCCCTGTCCGGCAACTGGAGACGGGTATATCCATATTTGGACTTATCTATGTTCCTGGTACTTCCTACCGGGAACAGCCTTGTAAAGAATTTTACATTCTCCGCAGAAGCGACCTCTATGTTCAGACCGCCTCCGTTATACTTGAGAGAGATTGCCTCACCGTATTCGCATCGGCACAGATTGACTGTCAATCCGTCAAACCAGTACTCGGTTCCGGCTGCCTCCGATATACGCTGCAACGCCTCATCACAATATACACCCTCGTATGTTATGGTCAGATATTCGGTATCTTCCACCTGACCCACCTTCCAGTCAGTCGTGCCGGTCTGACGGTTGATATTCTCGACCACCATAGCCAAGTGTTCAGAAGCCGGGGCTGTCAATGTGAATACCGGTTCATAAGCCCCGTCGGTATTCATCAGAACGAGTGCCTGGCCGATGATATTCTCCGGACCATAGAACTTGCATTCATAATTCCACTCGACGGAGGACTTCTGTTTAGGCACATATTCCTCGGTTATCCAGAACCTCTGACCGCAGAAATCCACATAGTCGTTCACGGCAAGACGCACAAACTCAAACGAGACAAAAGACAGATTCAGCACGTGGTCTGATCCTATACCTCGCTGGCGTGTGGAATTGTCAGAAGGTGACAC
>JAFUJQ010000006.1 GCA_017473705.1 Bacteroidales bacterium
CAAAGGCACGTAAAGGAGACAAGTAGGGCAAAATAAAAATGACCCCGCCGGCTAGGACTTTATAGGGGTCATTCTAAACTTGCTTTCGAGGGTCAACGGCACTTGGGCTTCGGGGGTCACGCGCACAGGGCTTTTCCAATATGCTTGTTCATGCGGGAATGCACCATAAAGGCGTCAGTCGGATCTCCACCATTGTAGATCACTAAGTCGCATAAATGAGACGGAACGGTTAATGCTATGCGACATGCCAACCTTTCAAGGCAGGCATTTGCTTGACGCTGCGAATGCTCATTATTGTAAAGGAAGCACAACCCCTTGCCACTACTCAAATCGTATAGTGCCGGCAGCATGATACTGCCGCTCATCAAATCGCCCAAGTAAAGGCCTTCGGAAGGAAAATGCTGTTCTTGATTGCCCAGCAAAAAACCTCTTGAGTTAGCTACTGTTGCCTTGTTAGAGTCGTAATAGTTTGCCATCGCTTGTAATAGGTCCTATGAATGAACCTAGAATTTACAAAGATAATTAAAACTGAATAAAAGTTAAAGGCAATTAATGCGATTGTTCAAACTATTACAGTTTTAGCACGCTTGCAAACAATTTTCCCGATTCCCCCGAGATTTTATTTACCCAAATCCCCGATTCCCCCGAGATTTTTTCTATCAAAATCCCCGGTTTCCCCGAGATTTTAGGATTTCTTCACCATAGCAATCACAGCTCTCAACTCCTCAGCGGAAAGGTTCTGAAGTTCTTCCATTATGTCTCTCGGCCCTCTTGATATGCTTCAGGGTGTAATTCATCTTATTTCTACATCAAACCACAACCCTAGGAGGATACGAATCATTACCATAGTAAATTAGTGCATCCATATAAGTAGGAATAGGAACATGGACAGACAAGCGCTCGGAGAAGGTATAATCTCCGTCACACTATCTTCACCATGTGCTTCATCCTGTGGCTGAAGAAGTCTCTGTCGTCGACATGTCTGAAGCCGAGCCTTTGATATAGTGCTTCCGCTTCGGGTTTGTCTTCATCGACGATGAGGCCGATGCGGGAGTTGCCGAGAGAGGTGGCTCGCGCGATCTGCGCCTCGAAAAGGCGTGAGGCTATGCCTCTGCCGCGATACTCCGGCAGGACTCCGACCGAGTCCAGGTAGAACTCCCCTGCCTCGGTTTCATGAAGCTGAGCGAATCCTGAGTCTTCTCCGAGGCGGTCCACCAGCGGCTGCTTGAGCCTCTGGTAGTCCGCCCCGTCGTAGCCGCACATGGCACCGACTATCTTTCCGTCGACTTCGGCCACCCATGTATTTTCACAGCTGTAAATCGTTGCAGGAAGGGCGCATATTGCCGTAACCGACTCGAGCAGCCGGTCATATGTCAGGCCATTGGACTCCATGATTTCCTCCACAGGCCAGGCTAGCATCAAGAGCTCCGCGACCTGCCTGGCATCGGCCCACTCAGCCTGCCTTATGGTACAATTATGATCTGCTGTGGTTCTATTAAGAGTGCCCATCTGTTATTGGAATGAGATGTTCTCCTCAACGAGGTCCAACAGGTCATCGATATCCTCGTACTCCTTTGCTGTGGTAAGGATTGTGAACAGCATAGGCTTTGTTTCGCCAATCTCCGCACAGATGAAGTTGCATGCAAGGCCATCCTCTGTAGGCACCTCGAAACCATAACCCGTTGTTCCGAGGAAGTCATACTCACATATAGGATCCTCGTCCGGCTGTGATCCGGCGTCACCGATCAGGTCCTCAAACGTACCTCCGGCCTCCATCAGCGCATCCGAGCCCTCAGGCATCGGCCCATAGCTGATCACAATCGACCTCGGATCTCCCTCAACTGCCGAAATGTCGATCATCGCACACTCTCTGCCGTCAGGTTCTGTATAAGTCTCGGTTTCAACGTTCCAGATTTCCGGAACCATCAGGGTCACGCCACCGTAGCATACCCTCATCAAATCTGTCTTTTTCATATGCTTTTGTTTCACTTCCATGTTCCACCCAGGGCGTTTGCCGCTATCGCACGCCCTTGAGTTTTCACCACTTCTTCATCCAGTTCTGCAAATATAGTGATTTTCCGGTCGGGATGTTCAATAAGGCGGGCTGGGATGCGAAGCGGACGGGAACTACGTGCGGTACGCTTCGCAGGGGCAGGCCCCACCACCTCTACCGTCCATCATCAAAATGGCGAAAAAGGTGTCGGACGGTCCCCAAAATGATGGGAAATGGGTTGATTTTTGGGGCGTCCGACATCAAATCGAGATTTTGAGTGTCGGACGGTCATCGAGAAAGTGGACCTGAGTGTTTTTTTGGTAACTTTGTCATCATGAAGAACTTACTTACCACACTGACATTCTTTGTCTGCCTGCTGCTGGGCGGAGCGGAAGCTGATGCGGCGCGAAGAGGCGCCCGCGAGTTCAAGGTCTATGGTCCGCAAGGCGGCATCGCTATGGATGTGACGCTTCCCGACGGGGTCGACCCGGAGGAGTGGACCGTCGGAGCCAAGGAAGGAACCACCACGGAAGGTACAGAGACCGGGACCACCGGGCGAAAGTGCCCGATGGTGATCCTGATGCACGGAATCTTCTCGAGCGGAAACATAGTACCTATGCCGGCGCTGGCCAGGGAACTGGCGGAAGCCGGAATCGCTTCGATCCGGTTCGATTTCGGCGGACATTGGAGGAGCGAGGGCGAGATGCAGAAGATGACGATCGCGAATGAGATCGCAGACGCCTTGGCAATGTGGGAGTATGCGAAGTCGCTGCCATACGTGAGAGAAATCGGTCTTCTGGGGCACTCACAGGGCGGTGTGGTTGCGTCTATGACTGCGGGAATCCTGACGGAGCGTGGAGAGGAGCCTGCGGGTCTGGTGCTGATAGCACCGGGCTCCGTGGTGCAGGACGCATGCAGGAACGGCAGGTTCTTCGGAGCGGAGTTCGACCCGGCAGACCCGCCTGAATATGTGAAGTGTTTCGGCATCATGAAGCTCGGAAGGGAGTACATCCTCACCACCCAGGAACTGGACATATATGGTACGGCAAAGGCCTACAAGGGTCCCGTCAGACTGATACACGGCAGCAAGGATGCCATCGTGCCACTGTCCTGCAGCGAGAAGTTCGTGGAGGCCTATGGCGACAGGTCAGAGCTGATCGTGGTGGAGGGCGAGAATCACATGATCACCTTCAGGAAGAAGAAAACCGTGGCCCTGGCCGTGGAATTCTTCCGAAACCTTTGGAACTAGTCAACCAAAGTCTTCAGGACCTGGGCCAGCTGGTCAGGGCATGAGGTGCCGCGGGAGCCGCACTGGATGCCGTCGAGACGCTTTATGGCCTCTTCCACTGACATTCCTTTGATGAGGGCTCCGATGCCGAGGGCGTTGCCCGGGCATCCGCGTGTGAATTTGACAGAATCGATGATGCCGTCTTTGATGGTGATGTCTATCTGCTTCGAGCAGACCTTCTCACTCGGAACCGCTGTCACATGGCGTACGCCGTCCAGGACCTCGTCTTTGATTATCTTATACATGGCCTCCTTCTGTGTCTGGACCTGAGGTTCGCCCTCCGGTCCTTTTGCCGTCTCCTGCGCTCCCGCTCCGATGCAGAGCAGGAGAGCAAACATTGCGATGATTACCTTTTTCATAGTCTATTTCTTCTTGCCGGCTGCCTTGCGGGCTTTGCGTTTTGATTCCTGGATGGCTTTGCGGACCTTTTCCTTGCGGGCGGCCTTGTTGATGCCGACCGTAACGTTGTCGAAGGAGCCGTCCTCTCCCTTGATGAATGAGGTTCCGCGGCCGCTTTCGTAGTCTATGCGGTCATAGATCCTGTCTTCGAGGCCTGTCTCGATCAGTTCATAGTCAAGGAGTTTCTGCTCGAGGTTGGTCTTCTTGACGCGTATGCGGACAGGGTCACCAAGGTTATAAACTATGCCTGTGCGCTTGCCGACAAGGCGATAGTGGTCCTGGTCGAACTCGAAGAAGTCGCTGCGGATGTCGCGGAGCGAAACCATTCCCTCGATCATTGTAGGCTCGATCTCCACATACATTCCCCACTCCGTGAGGCCTGATATGTGGCCGCCGAATGTATATCCGACCTTGTCCTGCATGAACTCCACGAGCTTATACTTGATGCTCGCCCTCTCCGCCTCGGCTGCGACGATCTCGCGCTCGGAGGCGTGCTTGCACAGCTTGTCATACAATGACTTCTCAGCGGACTGTCCTCCGGAGAGATACTGCGACAGAAGCCTGTGCACGAGCATGTCAGGATAACGTCGGATAGGAGAGGTGAAGTGTGTATAGTACTTGAACGCAAGGCCGTAGTGACCGAGGTTTTCGGTATCATAACGAGCCTTGGCCATTGTCCTGAGAGAGAGAAGCTCTATGGCGTTGTATTCCGGCGTATCCTTGGCTGCGGCGAACAGGTTGTTCAGCTCCTTGGATATTTCCTTGCCGTTTGTTGTCGCTCCCATGCGGTAGCCGAAGTTGCCGATGAAGTTGCGCAGGCTCTCTATCTTCTCCTGGTTAGGCTCGTCATGCACACGATAGACAAACGTCTTGGCCTGTTTTCGCGCGCCCTTTGCCGGAGCGTCTCCGACGCCCTTGCATCCGGTCGCCACAAACTCCGCCACAGTGCGGTTGGCCAGGAGCATGAACTCCTCGATGAGCCAGTTGGCCTCCTTGGTCACCTTCTGGTAGACATTCACCGGACGGCCCTTCTCGTCCACCTCGACCTTCATCTCAGGACGGTCGAAGCTTATGGCTCCCGCCGCGAATCTCTTCTTGCGGAGCTTGGTCGCAAGACCATGAAGCGTAAGGACTGCCGACACTATCTCTGCAGGAACTCCCTCGTGGGCAGCCTTAGGATCGTCTATGATCTCCTGAGCCTCCTCGTATGCAAACCTGTAGTCGGAATATATGACGGTCTTGCCGAACCATTGGGCTACGATGCGGCCGAGCGGAGTCATCTCGAATACTGCCGAGAAGGTGAGTTTATCCTCATGCGGACGTAGGGAGCAGAGCTTGTTGCAGAGCTTCTCCGGAAGCATAGGCACTGTCCTGTCCACCAGGTAGACCGATGTGCCGCGCTCCTGCGCTTCTTTGTCCACAACCGAGCCCGGCCTCACATAATGAGTAACATCGGCGATGTGCACTCCGACCTCGTAGTTGCCGTTTTCCAGCACCTTGAACGACAGGGCGTCGTCAAAATCCTTTGCGTCAGCAGGGTCTATGGTGAATGTCAATGTCTGGCGGAAGTCCCTGCGGTCCTTGAGGTCCTCTGCAGTGATCTCCTCTGAAATCTGATCTGCAGCGTTGGCCACTTCCGACTCGAATTTATATGGAAGAGCATATTCTGCAAGGATAGCATGCATCTCAGTGTCGTTCTCGCCAGGTTCTCCAAGCACATCGACTATGTGGCCACGAGGGGTCGCCTCGCTGCGCGGCCAATCGTCCACTACGGCTGCGACCTTCATGCCCGAGCGGGCCTTCAGCTCCTGCCTGCCATATCCGTCCTCTCCCAGTTCGTACACTTTATGGATCGCATATTCATCATTCCCCAGCGGTTTGAGCCAGCCTGTGTCGTCCTTCGGCTCCGCGAGTGACTGCCCCTTGACATTGTGCCTGCGATAGCGGACTTCGTCCGACTCGGTGAACGGTATGGTGATGTCATATGGCATGAAACGGCTCTGCATGAGCACCCATGCCTGATTTCCGACTATATGCAATATTCCTATGAACGGTCTTGGAGACCTCTCGACTATCTCGATGACTTCACCTTCGCGACGCTGGCGGTCCGTCTTCTCGCGCTTCACTGAAACGCGGACGATGTCCCCGTTCAGCGCTCCGCGCGTCTTGGACGCCTTCACGAACACATCATCCTCCTCTCCCTCGACTATGACGAAGGCATACCCCTCACGAGTCATCTGCACTTTTCCCGTAACCACCGGGAAAACCTTCTTTTCCTTCTTTCCACGGCCCCTGCCGTGATTGCTTCTCTTTCTGCCCATATTCGTTTATATATGATAGTTTGGCACACAAATATAAATAGAAAATTGTATCTTTGCCACGCATTTTTCAAGGAATGCAAAAATTGAAGAAAATTTGATAAAACGATAATATTATGGACAAGAAAGTTCTACTTATGATCCTCGACGGATGGGGCGAGGGCAGACAGGATGAGTCTAATGTCATCTATACGCAGGGAGCGCCGTACATCGAGGCTCTCCGCAGACAGTACCCTATGAGCACGCTCAAGGCTTGCGGCGAGGCCGTAGGTCTGCCTGAGGGCCAGATGGGTAACTCGGAGGTAGGTCACCTCAACCTCGGCGCAGGCCGCGTGGTGTACCAGGACCTCGTGAAGATCAACATCGCCGCACGCGAGCACAAGTTCCTCGAGAACGCAGAGATCAAGGCGGCTTATGACTATGTGAAGGCAAACAACAAGCAGCTCCACCTCATGGGTCTTGCATCCATGGGCGGTGTGCACAGCTCTCTGGAGCATGTGTATGAGTTCCTCAATGTGGCCAAGGAGTATGGTCTCAAGGACGTGTTCGTACACTGCTTCATGGACGGCCGTGACACTGACCCTAAGAGCGGAAAGGGCTTTGTAGAGGGCCTCGAGGCCGCAATGGCTCAGTCTACAGGAAAGGTCGCTACAGTCTGCGGACGTTTCTACGCAATGGACCGTGACAAGAGATGGGAGCGCGTGAAGGAGGCATATGACATGCTCGTTGACGCAAAGGGAACATATGCGACTTCTGCAACTGAGGCGATCCAGGCTTCATATGACGAGGGCGTTACCGATGAGTTCATCAAGCCGGTAGTGATCACTGACGCTTCTGGCGCACCGCTCACCAAGATCCAGGAAGGCGACGCAGTAATCTTCTTCAACTTCCGCAACGACCGCGCACGCGAGCTCACAGCTGTGCTCACTCAGCAGGATATGCCTGAGCAGGGAATGCACACCATTCCTCTCTACTACTGCTGCCTCACTCCTTACGACGCTTCATTCACAGGTGTTCACATCCTCTTCGACAAGGAGAACGTGCAGGAGACCCTCGGCGAGGTGGTTTCAAAGGCTGGAAAGAACCAGCTCCGCATCGCAGAGACCGAGAAGTATGCTCACGTTACATTCTTTTTCAACGGCGGCGCAGAGTCTCTCTTCGAAAACGAGGACCGCATCCTCGTAAACTCTCCGAAGGTTGCAACTTATGACCTTCAGCCTGAGATGAGCGCTCCTGAGGTTACAGAGAAGCTCGTTGAGGCTATCAACACAGGCAAGAACGACCTGATCATCCTTAACTTCGCAAACGGCGACATGATCGGCCACACAGGTGTATACGAGGCGATCCGCAAGGCGGTCACCGCAGTAGACTCATGCGTCGAGAAGGTCGTGGAGGCTGCCAAGGCTCAGGGTTATGTGATCCTCATCACAGCTGACCACGGAAACGCAGACTACGCAGTGAACGAAGATGGCACACCTAACACAGCGCACTCGCTCAACGATGTTCCGTTCATCGTGGTGAACGCTGGCGACGAGGTTAAGGAGGTTAAGAACGGTAAGCTTGCTGACGTAGCTCCGACAATCCTCAAGCTGATGGGCATAGAGCAGCCTGCTGCAATGACCGGCGAGCCGCTCGTATAACGGTTCCCGCATAAAACACCGAAAGTCAGCTGGCGCCCAACCAGCTGACTTTCTGCATTTTACGCAAACCTCGTGCTCCCCTTTGGCGGCACGAGGTTTTCATAAAACATTGGCTGTCAGAATTTTACGCGCCAGCGCATTTTATAGAATTTATTGCTATATTTGTAAACCCGTGATCAACTCGTCAGAAGATAACCATGAATATCACCAGACTGATAGCTTTGGCACTTTGCGTAGTCAGTTTCCCGGCTTATGCCCAGCAGGCAAAGCCGGCTGACTACGTGAACCCGTTCATAGGATCATCGAACTATGGGACCACCAATCCCGGAGCCTTATGCCCTAACGGCATGATGTCCGTGTCTCCGTTCAATGTGATGGGATCTGAACTGAACAGATATGACAAGGACAGCAGGTGGTGGAGTACACCTTATAGTTCTGACAACAAATATTTTACAGGATTTTCACACGTAAACCTCAGCGGCGTAGGCTGCCCTGAGGTCGGTCTGGCTCTTACCATGCCTACAAGCGGTCCGCTGATGGTGGATTACCATGTTTATGGATCGGAATATCGGAACGAAGCTGCTGAGCCCGGATACTATGGATGTGATCTGACAGCGCATGGCATCAAGGCCGAGGTCAGCGCGACCACCCGTACATCTGTCGAGCGCTATACGTTCCCGGAGGGCCAGGGCAACATTCTGGTAAACTTCGGAGAAGGTCTGACCAACGAGACCGGTGCATGGATCCGCAAGGTCAGCGCTACCGAAATCGAGGGGATGAGGCTCGCCGGAACGTTCTGCTACAACTCGCAGGCTGTGTTCCCCGTATACTTTGCCATCCGCATCAACAAGGTGCCGTCCGAGTGTGGATTTTGGAAATTCCAACCGCTTATGGATGGGGTGGAAGGAGCATGGACTCCGGATGACGGGACATATAAGGTCTACACGAAATACGGACGCGAGATCGCAGGCAACGATATAGGATACTGGTTCTCTTTCGAGACTACCGAGGGAGAGCAGGTGGAGCTGCAGATGGGAGTATCATTCGTAAGCTGCGAGAACGCGTGGGAGAATCTCGATGCGGAGCAGGCTCCGCTGGCCCCTGGCGTCTCGAACCTCGAGACGGTGAGGGCCGCAGCGGAGGCAGCATGGGAGTCAGATCTGTCGCGCATCAAGGTTTCCGGAGGCTCGGAGAGAGACAAGGAAGTATTCTATTCTGCTCTATATCACACGCTTATACACCCAAGCATCCTGAATGACGTCAATGGAGAATATCCTCTGATGGAGTCTGACGGGGTGGGTCGGGTGCCTGCCGGGCAGAACCGCTACAGCGTATTCTCCCTGTGGGACACATACAGAAATCTGCATCAGCTCATGACCCTTGTCTATCCTGAAAGGCAGATAGACATGGTCCGCTCGATGACAGACATGTATAAGGAATGGGGATGGATGCCGAAATGGGAACTTTTCGGCCGCGAGACCTTCACCATGGAAGGCGACCCGGCAATCCCTGTCATCACAGACACATGGCTGAAGGGCCTGAGAGACTTCGACATCGAGACCGCATATGAAGCGTTCGTGAAGTCTGCAACAACTCCAGGCGCGGAAAACCTCATGCGTCCTGACATAGACCCGTATCTCTCGCAAGGATACGTTCCGCTCGGATTCTATTCGGCTGACGCTTCCGGGGATAACTCCGTGTCGCATGCTCTTGAATACTATATCGCAGATTACGCATTGTCACTGCTCGCAGCTGACCTCGGCCATGCAGAAGATGCCGAGAGATTCCTTGAGCAGTCGCTCCGATATAAACATTACTACTGTCCTGCATTCGGCACATTCAGGCCTCTGAATGCCGACGGCAGCTTCCTCGAGCCGTTCAATCCTCGCCAGGGCGAGAACTTCGAGGCGGTGCCGGGCTTCCACGAGGGCAGCGCATGGAACTATACGTTCTATGTGCCTCATGATGTACTCGGACTGGCAAAGCTCATGGGTGGAAGGAAGGCTTTCGTGAATAAGCTGCAGAAGGTCTTCGATGAAGGACTATATGACCCGGCAAATGAGCCCGACATCGCATATCCATACCTCTTCAGCTACTTCAAGGGCGAGGAATGGAGGACAGCAGAAATCGTTTCCGATCTCCTTGACAAGCACTATACAACCCGTCCGGACGGCATTCCGGGCAACGACGACACAGGCACAATGTCGGCATGGGCCGTATTCTCCATGATGGGCTTCTACCCTGACTGCCCGGGCCATCCGTCATATACCCTGACAACCCCTCGCTTCGACAGGGTGGAGATCAGGGTCGACCCTGCATACTGCGAAGGCAAAGACCTCCTGGTCATAACAAAAGGCAGACACATGAAAGGAAGGATCAGCCACACAGACTTCCTCCAAAAACACGCTGCCGGACAAATACATGACAATCAATAACTTACAGAAACCTCGTGCCGCCAAAAGGGAGCACGAGGTAAACGTAAAATACTGATACTTAATAACTTATGCGCCAGATTAAAGTATTGTTTGCGGCAATGCTTCTGTTCAGTTGCACGCCCAAAGAGAGCATTGAAAACTTCACCTCTTATGTAGACCCGAAGATCGGAACCGGCGGACACGGACATGTGTTTGTCGGGGCGAATGTGCCTTTCGGCATGGTGCAGCTCGGCCCGACCAGCATTCCTCAGGACTGGGACTGGTGCTCGGGCTACCATGACAGCGACTCCACTGTTATCGGATTCTCACACACCCACCTCAGCGGTACAGGAATCGGAGATCTTTTCGACGTCACTGTGATGCCGGTTGTAGGAGAGGAGCTGACCTACGCACGCGGACAGGAGGTGGACCAGCAGTCGGGACTATGGTCCTATGCTGACCGTACACGCGAAATCGTCCGCCCGGGCTACTACAGCGTACCTCTGACCCGCTATGGCGTAACTGCGGAGATGACTGCAACCAACCGAGTCGGCTTGCACCGCTATACATTCCCGCAGTCCGAAGAAGCCGGCATCGTGATAGATCTTCTGAACGGTGGATGCTGGGACAGGACGACAGAAACATTCATCGAACAGTGCGGAGACAACGCCGTTCAAGGATACAGGTATTCAAAAGGATGGGCAGATGCGCAAAGAATATATTTCTATGCTGAATTTTCAAAACCGTTTGCTGACCTGCAGATACATGATGCCTATCACATGCCTCTCTTCGCAAAGGCTGACTTCACTACTGAGAAAGGTGAGCAGATACTCATGAAGGTAGGCATTTCATCTGTGAGCATGGAGGGCGCGCGCGCCAACATGGCTGCAGAGCTTCCGGGATGGGACTTCGAAGCCGTAGCTCTGGCAGCCGAAGAAAAGTGGGAGAACGAACTCTCCAGAATAAAGATCGACACCAGGGATGCAACTGCGAAGAAGATATTCTACACAGCTCTATATCATGCGATGATAGCCCCGAGTACATTCTCAGATGCAGACGGACAGTATAGAGGTGCAGACGGAAAAGTACATGCCGATCCCGGCTATACGACCTACACGACATTCTCCCTTTGGGACACTTACAGGGCCGCCATGCCTCTATACAGCATAGTCATCCCAGAGCGCTACACTGACTTCATCAATACGATGCTCACCATCTGCAGGGAGCAGGGCAAGCTTCCGGTATGGCACCTGCATGGCTGTGAGACCAACTGCATGGTCGGCAACCCGGGCATCCCGCCGGTGGCTGACGCCATAGTCAAAGGCCTCGACGGCTTTGACTATGAAGTGGCCTTCGAAGCAATGAAAACCTCGGCCCTCAGGCCTGACAGAGGTCAGGGCCATAGAATGAAATATGGATATATCCCATATGACAAGTTCCATGAATCTGTAGCTTACGACCTTGAGTACGCGCTTGCTGACGGAGCACTCGCAAATGCCGCCAAGGTGCTCGGCAAGGAAGATGACTATCAGTATTTCCTCAACCGCAGCAAGTCTTATGTAGACCTCTTCGATCACGAGCTGGGATTCATCAGAGGCAAAGACAGCAAGGGAAAATTCCGTGAGGAATACAATCCGTTCTCATCAGCACACCGCAATGACGACTACTGCGAGGGCAACGGATGGCAGTACACCTGGCTTGTGCCTCACGACTTCAAGGGACTTGTAAGCTGTTTCGGCAGCAAAGAGGCATTCCTCTGCAAGCTTGATTCCCTCTTCACCGTCCCATCGGTGATCGAGGGCGAATTCACCTCACCGGATATCTCAGGTCTTATCGGCCAGTATGCACACGGAAACGAACCTAGCCATCATATTCTATACTTCTATACCCTGGCAGGCCAGCCTTGGAAGACTGCCGATAAGGTGCGCGAGGTGCTCAGCACCCTCTACAGCGCCGAACCTGACGGACTCTCAGGCAACGAGGACGTAGGTCAGATGTCGGCTTGGTATATCATGTCATCGCTCGGCTTCTATGAGGTGGAGCCGGCATCGGGACGTTACTGGTTTGGAAGTCCGATCTTCGACAAGGCTGAATTCACTGTCCAAGGAGGGACTTTCAGAATAACTACCGAGGACAACAGCGACGATAACCGCTATATCCAGAGCATCACCCTCAACGGCAAGGCATACACAAAGGGATATATCGAGCACAAGGACATTGCTGCCGGAGGCGAGCTCGTCATCAGGATGGGAGCGGAACCGAGAATATGGTACTGTCCCGAGGAGCCTCTCGAGTATGAAGATCAGCGTCCGCTTCCCGAAGACCGCCTATTCACATCCGCAGCCGTGGAAGCAGAAATCGAAAGGGTGGTCGGAATGCTGGAGAATCCGCGCCTGAAGTGGATGTTCGCAAACTGCTATCCCAACACTCTTGACACCACGGTACATCCGGTAGAGAACGAAGACGGACTTCCGGACACCTTCGTCTATACCGGTGACATTCCGGCGATGTGGCTACGCGACTCCGGAGCGCAGGTATGGCCATATGTAAGATATATAAACGAGGATCCTGAACTCAAGAGAATGATTGCCGGCGTGATCCGCAGGCAGTTCAAGTGCATATGCATAGACCCATATGCCAATGCATTCAATGTGGAGCCGGTCGGCGCGGCCAACAAGACAGACTGGCCTATGGCTGATCCATATATCTTCGAACGCAAGTGGGAGATTGACTCGCATTGCTATCCTGTCCGTCTCGCGTATGAGTACTGGAAGAAATGCGGAGACGAGACCATATTCGATACCGTATGGCATGAGGCCATAGGCAAGATCGTGGCAACGTTCAAGGAGCAGCAGCGCAAGGACGGGCACGGAAGCTACCGCTTCCTGCGCGTCACAGACCGCCAGCTTGACACCAAGTGCGTCGTGGGCAAGGGCAACCCTGTCAAGCCAGTCGGGCTGATAGCATCGGCATTCCGCCCGTCTGACGACGCGACCACATTCGAGTTCCT
The DNA here is from genome assembly GCA_017473705.1 of Bacteroidales bacterium. Classification (GTDB taxonomy): domain Bacteria; phylum Bacteroidota; class Bacteroidia; order Bacteroidales; family UBA932; genus Cryptobacteroides. Next base: position 13,063 of record JAFUJQ010000006.1, read on the forward strand.
CGTGCCGTCAAACTTCATGGCAGTGACATCGCTGCGCAAGGCGGCTGAGATTCTTCGCGAGGTGAACAATGACGCGGAGCTCGCCCAGGAGTGCCTCGACCTCGCATCAGAGGTGGAGCAGGCACTGAAGGAATATGCTGTGCATGACCACCCTGAATATGGAAAGATCTATGCCTATGAGGTGGACGGCTTCGGCAGTCAGTTCCTCATGGACGACGCCAACGTGCCTTCTCTTCTTGCGATGAGCTACCTCGGAGATGTCCCTGCGGACGACCCTATATATCAGAATACGAGAAAGTTCGTATGGAGCGAAGCCAATCCGTATTTCCATAGCGGAGCCGCAGGCGAAGGCATCGGAGGGCCTCACATATGGTCTGAAGTCATATGGCCTATGAGCATCATGATGAAAGCATTCACGTCGGACAGCGACGAGGAGATACGAGAGTGCATCTGCCAGCTGATGACCACCGACGCAGGCACAGGATTCATGCACGAGTCCTTCCACAAGGACAACGCGGAAGTATTCACCCGCGAATGGTTCGCATGGCAGAACACCCTCTTCGGAGAGCTCATCCTGAAGATCATAGACGACGGAAGATTACACGTATTGAACGGTATAATTTAATATGAAAAAAATACTATTCATCATTCTGACAATCTGCCTTCTGACCGGCTGCAGGCAAGAGCCGGAGCTGGTGACAGAGCCGGCCGACTATGTTTCCACCCTCGTCGGAACGCTCTCCGAGCATTCCTTCTCGACAGGAAACACATACCCGGCCATAGCCCTCCCATGGGGAATGAACTTCTGGACCCCAGCCACCGGAAAGATGGGAGACGGATGGGCATACAGATATGACCACAACTGGATCCGCGGCTTCGAGCAGACCCACCAGCCGTCGCCATGGATCAATGACTATGGGCAGTTCGCCATAATGCCAGTTCGTGATGCAGCACGTGTGGAACAGGATGCAAGGGCCAGCTGGTTCTCGCATCACAGCGAGACCGCCAGGCCATATTACTATCAGGTATACCTGGCTGACCACGACGTAAATGTGGAGATCGCTCCTACCGACAGGGCCGCGTCCCTCCTTTTCACCTTCCCAGAGAGCGAGACATCCGGCATCGTCGTGGACGCATATGACGAAGGTTCATATATAAAGGTGCTTCCGGAAGATAATGCCATTGTCGGCTATACAACCAAGAACTGCGGGGGTGTTCCTGAGAACTTCCGCAACTGGTTTGTAGTGAAATTCGACAAGCCTATCGAGGACTATACCGTATATGCCGGTCCATCAAATGCACTGGAAGGCGCATCGGAATTCAAAGGTGACCATGCCCTTGCCGCTGTTTCATTCAAGACAGTGCGCGATGAGAAGGTTAATGCTCAGACCGCTTCGTCATTCATATCCCTTGAGCAGGCATGGATCAACTTCAAGGAAGTCGAGGACAAGAGCTTTGAGGAAGTACGCGACAAGGCAAAGGAACGCTGGAACGAAGTCCTCGGCCGCATACAGATAGGAGGCGGCACTGACGACCAATACAGGACATTCTACTCATGTCTATACAGAAGCGTGCTCTTCCCTCGCAAGTTCTACGAACTCAACGAGGAAGGCAAGCCTGTGCACTACAGTCCTTACAACGGACAGGTATGCGACGGATACCTCTACACCGACACCGGATTCTGGGACACGTTTCGTTGTCTCTTCCCTCTCCTGAACCTGGTCTACCCTTCAGTGAACGCCGAGATCCAGCAGGGTCTGGCGAACATCGCACGTGAGAACCGGTTCCTGCCCGAATGGGCAAGCCCCGGCCACAGAGGCTGCATGGTGGGCAACAATTCGGCTTCCGTAGTGGCTGACGCCATAATGAAGGGAGTCACCCCGAAAAAGGATTGGCAGACACTTTATGACTGCATCGTATACGGCACCGAGAACGTGCACCCGGAAATCAGTTCCACAGGCCGCCTCGGACACGAGTACTATAATACCATAGGATATATTCCTTATAACACAGGCATCCACGAGAGTGTCGCGCGCACTCTGGAATATGCATACGACGACTGGTGCATCCTTCAGATAGCAAAGAAGCTCGGCAGACCTGCAGAAGAGCTGACAAAGTGGGAGACCCGCTCGAACAACTGGAAGAACGTCTTCGACCCTTCACACAACCTGATGCGCGGACGCAACCTTGACGGCACCTTCCAGGAGCCGTTCAGTCCGTACAAATGGGGCGGAGCCTTCACCGAGGGCAACGCATGGCACTATACCTGGTCTGTATTCCACGATGTGGACGGCCTGATGGAGCAGATGGGAGGACGCAAAGAGTTTGTGCAGATGCTTGACTCAGTATTCGTCGTCCCTCCTGTATATGACGACAGCTACTACGGATACCGCATACACGAGATCACCGAGATGCAGGTAGCTGACATGGGCAACTATGCGCACGGAAACCAGCCTGCTCAGCACATGATCTATCTATATGACTGGGCAGACGAGCCATGGAAGACCCAGAAATGGGTACGCGAGGTCATGAACAGGCTCTACAAGGCAACTCCTGACGGATACTGCGGAGACGAGGACAACGGCCAGACATCTGCATGGTATGTATTCTCTGCGCTGGGCTTCTATCCTGTATGCCCTGCATCAGACGAGTATGCCATAGGCGCTCCACTCTTCCGCAAAGCCGTGGTGCATCTCGAAAACGGCTGCGACCTGACCATCAACGCAGAGAACAAGGCCGGCCATGACAAACCACTTGACCCATACATATCAAAGAAAAAGGTCAACTGCACAGCCTGGACGGAAAACTTCCTCAAGCACAAGCACCTGACAAGCGGAGCAACAATAGATTTCACAATGTCCGCCGAGCCAGCCAGCAAATAGCAGTATCTCACATAAAGCTCTAACATAGAGCGTTTTACACATTTAAGGGCCGGCATTTCAACCGACCCTTAAACATATAGTATATAATCTTTATTACTTGCGGATTGCTGCGATGCCTGGGAGTTCCTTGCCCTCGAGGTACTCGAGCATTGCTCCACCACCTGTAGACACGTAACTTACCTTGTTTGCATAACCCATCTGAGTTACAGCTGCCACTGAGTCACCACCGCCTACGAGGGTGAAGGCTCCGTTCTCTGATGTTGCCTTTGCAAGGATCTCAGCGATGCGGTTTGTACCCTTTGCAAATGCAGGGATCTCAAACACGCCTACAGGACCGTTCCAGAGGATGGTCTTTGACTTCATGAGAACCTCCTCCCACATAGCGAGGGTGCTTGGAGCTGCGTCCATTCCTTCCCAACCGTCTGGAATCTCAGTGTTGAGAACGATCTTGGTGTTTGCATCGTTAGAGAAGTCGTCAGCGATCACAACCTCCTTGGAGAGATATACCTTCACGCCCTTTTCCTCTGCCTTCTTGAGAGTGTCGAGAGCAAGCTGCATCTGGTCGTCCTCGCAGAGTGAGCGGCCGATCTGACCACCCTGAGCCTTTCTGAATGTATATACCATACCGCCACCGATGATCATGTTGTCAACTGCGTCGAAGAGCTTCTCGATGATAGTGATCTTTGAAGATACCTTTGCACCACCCACGATTGCAGTAACAGGGTGCTCCGGAGTCTTGAGAACGTGGTCGATAGCCTTGATCTCACCTTCCATCACATAACCGAACATCTTGTCATTTGGGAAGTAGTCAGCGATGAGGGCTGTAGATGCGTGTGCACGGTGTGCTGTTCCGAATGCGTCGTTGATGTAGCAGTCAGCGTAAGAAGCGAGCTTTGCAACGAAAGCCTTCTGATTCTCCTTCACGACAGCCTTTGCAGCCTTCTTCTCCTCGTCAGTTGCGAACTCGCCTCTTGGCTTGCCCTCCTCCTCTGCGTAGAAACGGAGGTTCTCGAGTACGAGGCACTCGCCCATCTTGAGGGCAGCTACCTGCTCGTCAGCAGCCTGACAGTCCTCAGCGAACTTCACTGGTGCTCCGAGGAGCTCCTCAACGCGGCCGAGGATGTGCTTGAGAGAGAACTTCTCAGTCACGCCCTTTGGACGGCCGAGGTGTGACATTACTATTACAGCACCACCCTTCTCAAGTACCTTCTTGAGTGTTGGGATTGCTGCACGGATACGTGTGTCGTCGGTGATCTCCATCTTCTCGTTAAGAGGAACATTGAAGTCTACTCTGACGATGGCCTTCTTGCCGGTGAAATCGTAATTGTCAATAAACTGTTGCATAATCGTATAATTGTTTTTGTTAATTGCTAAATCCGAGCAAATTTAGCAATTTTCTGCGAAATCCAAGACCTAAAGCGTAATCATCGGCACATATTCCTCGCCACGCTTGTTAAGGCCCGCCATAATGCAGACACTGAGCTTCATTGCCTCGTCAACTGACCCGCTCCATACATCCGGGCTGAACAGATGCCTGACGATATCAAGCATAGGAGCAATAGATGCCGTACTATACGCAGCAGACGGTGCATCGGCCTTTATATCGTCATTCTTACGGTTGACGATAGTCACAATGTCAGAAGACGGATTTTCAAGATCCTCGACACCACGCATCTGCTTCATGGTCCTGTCAATGAGTACCATCATCCACGCACTTTCAAACTGCAGTCTCTGCACCTCGCGCTTTTTGACGTCAACCGGAATGGATGAATCCCTGAAGCAGTCGAATCTATATTCCAGCCTGTCATTATAACTGGCCATAGCCCGCTTCAGCTTTATGAGGGCTATCTGATTGTCTTCTGTGATCTCTCCGCAATGGTCGAGCAGCACATATTCCAGCGGGAAGGCCATATACGACACCTGATCCAGGCTCGGATAACTATTGAAAACGAAGGAAGACTGACTGAATTTATGCAGGATGCCACAGGACCGGATGTAATCTACATAGGCCAGTTCAAAAAGATGCTCCACCATTTTTATAAGACTTTGCTTGCTCACCCGCTTGGTATTGGCCTCAGTCTGCTCCTGAGAGTCCAATGTACGCTTGGCAACGTAAAGTGAAGCTACACTCACAAAGAAAGCAAGGAGTGAGATCATTATGGTAGAGAAGTCATATGGACCCAATGCGGTATTTTCGGCAGTCTGTCGGCTGGTAGTTGCAATCGAAACGAAGAGTTCGGTTGAATCTGGAGAGAATGTACTTGTCAATATCATAACTCGTCATTAAAAAAATAAGTCTCTACTAAAGTCAATGCCACGCGGTCGGACTTATGCCGCGCTGACATCAGGTCTTCGGAAGAAGTCATCCGGAACGGAACCTGGGCCACGATTTCTCCGGCATCCGCATCCTGCGACATTCTGTGCAAGGTAACCCCTGACTCCTTGACCCCGTCTTCAAATATCTTCTGCCATGGATTCAGGCCCGGATAGGCCGGAAGCAGGGTCGGATGAATATTATATGCCCCCTCGAGGGCCTTGCTGAAGATCCTTTCCGGAAGTATGTATGGACAACGGTACGTCAGCAGAATCCTGACTCCTTCCGCCATAGAACTTTCCAGCTGCACAAATATGGAGTCACGCCCGACAGAACAATCAAGCACAAGAACATCCTGTCGGATCTCCAGAGCATCCCTCACCAGGCTTTTCCCTGTGGTCACCAGCAAGATATCAGTCATGTCAATCGATTCCTGGGATGAATGATGCAGAAGGACGAAACGCTATGTGCTCCACTAGAGCAGACACAAGATTGATGACCGCCTCAACGTCCGACTTATGGCAGACCTCCACCGGAGAATGCATATACCGGCAAGGGACACTCACGTTCAGCGTAGCCACGCCACCACCGGATATCTGCACCGGTGCAGAGTCAGTGCCTCCATATAGAAAACGTCCTACCGAAGTCTGACATCTTATGTTTCTTTGCGCCGCGACCTCACCGGCCAGTCTCCTCATCACCGGATTGTTGTCCGCCTTGACCTGGAGACCGGCTCCTGCGCCAAGCCTGAGAGAACCCATCTGGTTATCATGCGGAGTCAATGTATCGGTAGCATAGTCCACGTCAAGCACTATGCAGGCATCGAACTTATGTCTCGAAGCTACCGCAGCACTTCCCCTCAGACCGACTTCCTCCTGGGCCGTAGCGACAAAGTGAAGATTCACAGGCAGATCCTTGCCCACAAGGGAACCCATGCACTCTTCGAGGATGAACAATCCTATTTTGTCATCCAAACCTGCACCGCAAAGACAGTCCCTGTTGAGGGTTGTGAGTTCTCCGCTCAGGACCCCGAGATCTCCTACACTCACCTGTTCCTCCGCCTCCTGCTGCGAACCGGCGCATATGTCAATCCACAGATCCTCGTCCACAAGCCCCTTCGGCTGGCCATACTGGGATGTGGCATCAAAACCCACTACTCCCGTGACGATTCCGCCTGCCGTCCTGATGTTCAATCTCTGTCCCAGCAACACATGAGGGATGAGGCCTATCTTCCTGAACTGAAGCATTCCATTGGGGAGAATCTTTGTAATCTGCACAGCGGTCGTGTCCATATGGGCACAGATCGCCACATTGACATCACGGTTCCCCTTCACACATGCGTGGATATTCCCTATAACATCCGTATCCACCGTCAATCCGAGGGAAGACCACCTCTGGCGCAGATATGCGGCCATATCGACCTCGTCCATAGAGGGAGAGACTATTTTCATCAGGGCATCCAGATTCCGGAATGCCGCTTCGTCAAACATCCACATAATCACTTCTTGTTATAATGCCTTACAATATATTTCCTGTAATTGATCTTCTCGATCTGCTTGACCAAGCGGTCAAACTGATCATCAGTCATCCTGGATATATTTACAATCGGACATCCGTCCTGCAGGAACTGCACGGGGTCCGGGATCACACCGCTCCTGCAGGCTCTCCTGTAGATGACAGATCCGGGGAAGGCGATTATCATATCCACGAACATCCTGTATTTCTCATAGTTCCTCCTGAACCAGTCAAGGGTGAACATCGCACTCTCATAGGTCTCCTCCGTATCACCGAAGATCACTCCGGAGCGGGAATTCAGACCGGCGTCCCTCAACATGTCCAGAGCCTTTTCGATCTGCACCCTGGTTATACCCTTTCTCATGCTCCTGAGCACATTGTCATCCGCACTTTCCACACCCACGAAGACATACCTGCACCTTGTATCCTTCAGCATATCGACCAATTCCTGGTTTATGCTGTCGATCCTCAACTGGATTGACCAGTCGAAATCATATGGTTCCACTCTTCTGCAGAATTCGCGGACCCTCTCGTTGTCAGTCGCGAAGAGTTCCTCCCTCAATGCGATATATGATATGTCATAGTTCCCGACCAGATAATCTATCTCGGCAAAGATCGAGTCCAGGGAACGCTGACGATATCTCGAGCCTGACGGATGGAAACAGAAGGTACAGTTATATTTACACGACCTTCCTCCTATCACCGACACCTGCGAGTACTTCTTGCCCTCGTCGCTCATATCTGGATTGCAGCGCAGATATTCGGCATAATTGAATCCGTCATAATCCGGGAACGGAAGACTGTCAAGATCATCGATCTCAGAACGTCTGCCTGTAATCACTAATGAATCGCCATCCCTGTAGATGAGGCCATCCACAGCAGACACGTCCTTGCCTGCCATCAGCGCATCAAAGAGCTCCACAGAAGTCCTTTCCCCCTCGCCGATAATTCCGAAGTCAACCTCCGGCATAGCCTTCATCGTCACCTCCGGATCCGCAGTCATGATACCTCCTCCAACCTGGATCAGCACATTTCCGTCAATCTCGGAGACATATGAGACGATTCTCTGAAGATCGGAATACTCACCGGACAGTCCGCCGACACCGACAAGGTCTATAGCATTCTCCCTGATGCAGTTTTCAAGAATATCATATTCCTGTCCCTCGACATGATTCAGATTAAGGGTGTGGACATTCACGTTGCCCTCCCTCTTGACATAGGCCGAGACATACAGGATACCCATAGGCATCACATAGTGACCCTCCATCCCGTAGGTCCTGTACCTGGGGATGATGTAGAGGACATTGAGTTTCTTATTATGGGGGTCAGATCTCATTCCTGCTGATCTTTTCATTGATGAACTCTTTCAGATCCTTGCCCGAAGCCTTTTGGAAATTGGCAGAAAGGACATTGAACAGCTGCACCTTCAGGGCCTTGCGGACGAAGTCACATCTGACCGCCTCATAATCCGGACTGAATGCATGGTGGAACAGACGGCAGCCTCCGCCACAGTTCCATCTGGCATAGCATCCGGCACACATCGGCTGCGAGTATATGTTGCTCTGCGAGATGATGCCCTTGAAACGTTCCTGATCGAAAACCAGGGTCCCATCCTCCACGCTTCCATATACATAATCCTCATATTTCTCCTCAAGAGGCGAGGATACTCGGGCACAGCTTGATATCGTCCCCATAGGAGTCAGGACAATCTTGCCCTCGCAGGTCCTGTCACGCACCATGGACAGCATCTCGACAGCCACACTTTCCACTGAAATGCCCAGGCCGGCCCCCTTTCTCTTCGCCTTCCAGTATTCTTCCAGGAATGTGTCGTAGTATCTACGCAGGTCCTCCGGAGAATCGAACAGATCCGGAGCGAGGACCGTGTCATAGACCACCTTCTTCAGCTTCGGGAAGCGTGCCGCAAGCTCATCGATCATTTCGCACATGCACGACACACTCTCCGGGGTGAATGTTGTCCTGATTCCGAAAGGATATCCTCTTTCCAGCATCATGTCCAGGTTTGCCGACACCTTGTCATACGATCCACGTTCCTTGTTCTGAAGTCTTTCAAGAATCTCAAAAGAAACGGCCATATCCACCTTGTGCTCCTGAAAGAAGTCTATTATCTCAGGTGTGATCAGACTTCCGTTCGTGACCAGCCCGATGTTGTAGATGTAATTCCTGTCCTTGTTCACTTCCTCGATATATGCCACCGTCCTCTTGATCAGTTCGAAACTCATCAGAGGCTCTCCTCCACCGCTGAAATTGATGATATACGGATTCTTCTGTTCCTTCCCGCTGCAGAAGAGATAATCAATCACCGCCTTGATCTTCTCAAACTCTATCTGCCTGTTGGAACGTCCGGCTGCCGAATAGCAGTAGATGCATTTGAAATTGCATGTATAATTGGAAAGGATATCGATCTGGTAAAGTTCATGCGGGGTTTCCGGAAGGTAGTGAACCGGCACGGCACCTTTCGCCTGGAACATGCTGAGAGCCTTCCGGGATGCTTCATCAGCATTCCGTCCCTGTGCGCAATCACACAAGGCAGCCACATTCTCCCTTGTGGCCAAAGATATATGTCCGTTCAGTGGTGCATAGACCATATAGACACGGTCCGCCTCTATCCCCCAGATGTCACCGGAAGGAACGGCAAAAATGTCCTTATCAATGATTATCTGACTGTCCATCTCCTAAAGTTTTGAACTGATGTCTTCATAAAAATCTCTGCCTGTGGCATCCGTATGCTTTCTCGCCAGAGCCACTATCAGGCTGTGGAGCAGCATCTTGCGATAATGTCCGCAGATCGCGTCAAAGATCTCCGCATCATACACCCTGCGGCTGCTCGGGCATCCGCTGCCGCAGTTCCAGCGCGCATAGCAGTCCCTGCATTTGTCGATCGTATGGATGCTGCCGCGGGAAAGACGGGCGAAAGCTTCATTGTCGAAGTGTATGCCTTCTCCGGTCAGTTCACCGATTACGGAATCGGCATAATCCTCCTCATTAGGAGAAGACACGTCCGGACACATCGTCAATGTACCGTACGGAGTCAGACATAGAAGGTTGTAGCAGAACCTTTCACGCTTGGAATAATTCAGCAGGTGAGACGACGATGACCTCAGCACTATGCCCAGTTCGCCCGCTCTCTTCTCTCCCTCACGATACGAACGGAAATATCTTCCGAAGAAATCCTCGACGACCTCAGGAGAGGTAAAGTATGAAGGATCGACGACCTGCTGACAGCTCATCTTTGTCACTTTCGGGAAATGCTCGTGGCAATACTCGACCATCTCCGGTATTCTGTCCACATTCATCTCCGTGATGGTAGAGCGGACATAATTGTTGATGCCTTTCTCCGTCAGGCGGACAAGGTTCGCTGCAACCGCGTCATATGAGCCGCGCTGGGAATTCTGCACATCCGGCAGTATTTCAAACGATATCTGAACCGTAAAATCATGTTCCTTCAGGAAGTCAAGCATACTTTCCGTCATTATGGAACCGTTGGTCGTAAGGGAGAAGTGGACCTTTATACCCTGCTGCTCTGCAACAGACTCCGCATATGCGACAGATTCCTCGAGAAGCTTCCACGAGAGCACCGGTTCTCCTCCACCCATGAACATGACTGTCCTGTCCTTGACCGCCGTTCTGCGGGATGAAAGGAAATAATCCAGGGTTGTCCGTATCTTGTCCATATCAAGTTCAGCGGTCGAGCGTCCGGCAGCTGAATAGCAATATCTGCAATGGAAATTACACTTTTCATTCAACAGCAGGTGCAATGTGCAGAAGGACTCCGTACTGACTTCATGGTCGGCGAAATCCTTGAATGCCGACTGGTCCAGCAGTCTTTCAAGCAGCTGAGACGACCGGCCTTCCTTCAAGGTCTGCTCAAGGAGAGCGACATCACCGGGAAGGGCCAGGAAAAATATATTAGCCAAAGGAGAATATACAAGATAACATGCAGCTGGTGACTTGCCGAAATACTCGCCAGCCGGAATCGCGTAGACATCACGCTTTATCAATTCTTGAAACATAACGGGGAAATATTAAAAATGAGCAGAGTCCCTTGCAGGACTCTACTCAGTGATCAGAACTAGCTGTTGTTGCATGCGCAAGTGCAGCCATAACCGAATACGTCGCAGCATCCTGAAGCACAGTTGCTGACATTCTCGTTTACAGTGAATACATCTGTCAACATAGCAAAATGTATTAGAAGTTCTACCCTACTCTGTTTAGGCTTTTCGGGATCGGCCATTCCGTACAAATTTAGTAAAACTCTTCTACTATTCCAAGAAAATCAATTTATAACTATCTTTGCCGAAATTTTGGACGCGTATGATGACTATTGAAAGCCCTGGTGCATTCTGGAATGATTATGAACTCATTGACTCCGGCAATTTCGAGAAGCTCGAAAGGTTCGGTCCGTTCATTATGGCCCGCCCTGAGCCTAAGGCCCTTTGGGACAAGTCCCTCTCGGACGGCGAGTGGAACAAGATGATCCACACCCGCTTCAAGACAGGGGCAGGATTCGGCAAGGCCGGCAAGGAGGACAGCGGCACATGGGAGCGCAAGAGGAAGATGGATGACCAGTGGTACATCCGCTACAACGGCGCACAGGAAGGTCTGAACTTCTCGCTCAGGCTCGGTCTCACATCATTCAAGCATGTGGGCGTGTTCCCTGAACAGTCATCAAACTGGGAGTATATCTACAGGCAGACAAAGGAGCTGGTCGAGAAGGCGGAAAAAGAGGGCAAGCCGAAGCCGAAAGTCCTCAATCTCTTCGCATATACCGGAGCAGCTTCACTCGCTGCCAAGGCAGCCGGTGCGGACGTGACTCACCTCGACTCGGTACGTCAGGTGGTGACATGGGCACGCGGCAACATGGAGGCGAGCCGTCTGGACAACATCAGATGGATTGTGGAGGATGCTCTCAAATTTGCGCGCAGAGAGGCCAAGAGAGGCAACACATATCAGGGAATCATCCTTGACCCGCCGGCATACGGACACGGTCCGGACGGAGAGAAGTGGAAGCTTGACGAGTGCCTCAACGAGATGCTCCAGTGCGTGGCTGCAATCCTCGCTCCCCAAGACAGCTTCATGGTACTCAACCTCTATTCGAACGGTTATTCCGCCGTGCTTGGAGAGACCATCGTGAAGCAGGCGTTCTGCCTTAAAAACGCATACAAGTCCCTCGATTTCGGGGAACTTGTATTACGTGACTCTTACGGCAAGAATCTGCCTTTGAGTGTATTTGTGCGCCTGGCGCGATAGATCCCCGATCAGTCGGGGATGACGGTCTATTCTTCCATTGCGAGGCGGTCGGTGAAGTATTTTTCTATGGCTTCCGAGAGCTCGGTGTTGCCGTAGAAGTCCGCTATGTCCTGGAGGTCTGACAGGTGGACACATGCCGCCTCGAACTCTCTCTTCGCATAATCATAGTTATAGAGGAAGAAGTCTGCCGACTGGAGAAGCTGGGCAGCAAACCTTGATGCCAGGTCTGACGCCTTCTCGTCCGCTCCGCACTCATAATAGATGTTGATCATGTCAAGGACCATATACTCGTTGGAGAATCCGAGATAGATCATGTCGAGAGGGAAATTCTCCTCCGGAACACACTCCTGGCACATATCGATGATCTCCTCGGCACGGGCAGTATCCCCCACCTTCAGCATCTCCTTCGCCACATTGACGAAGAGCTGCCTCTGCGAAAGCACGCCGCAGAAAGTGTAGAAGTTCTGATAGTCCACAAACCAGTCAGTCCTCTTGAGGGCATCCCACGAGTAGACATTCTTCATCTTGTTGTAAAGATCCTCAGGATCGGCAAACCCGATCTCAGTGCTCTTCATCCTGTTCTTTATCGGAACGAACTTATATGAGAATCCCTCATACATCAGGTAGTCCTTGATACCGACATTGATGTCGCCTCCCATGCTGAGCAGGTGCAGAGGACGGTCCCACTGGTAGTTTGAAAGAAGGTCGAGCATGAATATCTCAGGCTTGGTGAGATAGTTCTTGTCCTTAGGGATGGTGAGCACGATCTCATCCGGGATCTGATCCTCGTACTTCTGGTCAAGAATACCATACTTGATGACATTCTCCTTGTTTACAGGAATTGAGAATCTCCTCGAGATTATATAATCAACCTCCTTATTATTAGTAAGAGGAAGCTTCACATCCGGATGACGGAAAATTCTCATCACGTCTGCAAGAGGTATTATTGTATCGAATCTGTCCTGGATGAACACATACTCGTTGGTGCCGTAAAGGTACTGGCGAGGGCCGACCTGAAGATCGAGCGGCGAAGACTCGTTCACAGCATACTTCATCTGGTCGATGTGCCAGTCGGTACCAAGCAGGGACGTGTTGGCAATGCGGACATCCGGACGGATAGCCTCAACCTCCTGGGCATACCAGAGAGGGAATGTATCGTTGTCACCGTGAGTGACGAGGATACCGTTCGGGCCCACCGAATTAAGGTAGTTCTTTGCCATCTCGACCGCTGTGTAACGGTTGCTGCGGTCGTGGTCATCCCAGTTCTCAGAGGCCATGAGCGTAGGTACTCCGAGGAGGAGGACGGTCACTGCAACTGCAGGAACAAGAGGCTTGGAAACACGCTTTTCAATCCATGAATACACGGCCGCAACGGCAAGACCTATCCATATCGAGAACGAATAGAACGAACCGGCATATGCATAGTCACGCTCGCGGACCTGATATGGAGGCTGGTTGAGATATATCACTATGGCTATACCCGTCATGAAGAACATCAGGAATGTCAGCCACGTACCCCTCTTGTCCCTGTCGAACTGGAAGAAAAGTCCTATCAGACCGAGCAGCAGAGGAAGCATGTAATAGTGGTTCTTTGCCGGATTGTCCGCCAGATATCCCGGAGCGTCGTACTGGTCGCCGAGACGGAACCTGTCGATGAATCCTATGCCGCTCTCCCAGTTTCCGATGAAAGGATCTCCAGGAGAAGGGCTGTGGATGTCATTCTGACGACCTGCGAAGTTCCACATGAAATAGCGCCAGTACATCCAGTTCATCTGGTAGTCGAAGAAGAAGCCCAGATTCTGGAAGAATGTCGGCTTGTCGTGCTCCGCACCACGGATCTTATGTCCTCCGCCAGGCATATATGACTTGTAGAAGGCGATATGGCGTGAATCCGAGCTCCACATGCGCGGGAAGAGCATCTTGCCCTCAGCGTCATACTTCACATCCCCAGGGCCTTCAGCCTTGATGTACTTGTCCTTGCCACCCTCCGGCATAGGAGCCCAGTAGGTTGTTTCCTCTATATCATATGGAGCACCGAAATACTCTCCATATACGAGAGGATTGCTGCCGTACTGCTCACGGCCGAGGTAGCGGCAGAGAGTGAAGGCATTGTCCGGCTGGTACTCGTTTGTAGGGGTCTTCACGCTTGAGCGGATGACTACAATCGTGAAGAGGGAGAATCCTATTACGATGGTGGTGAAGCACAGGAGGACCGTGTTTGCGAACACCTGCTGCTTCTTCATGGTCCTGAAGAGACCCCAGAAGCATGCGGCGAGAAGGGCTGCCACGAAGAAGGCCGCACCACTGTTGTAAGGAAGTCCGAGCGTATTGACGAAGAACAGGTCAACATATGCCGCGAACTTAGGCAGGTATGGGATGATGCCGAAGAGGATGACCGCAAGGATCACGACCGACACAAGGAATATCTTCACATACTCCCAAAGAGTATAGTGTCCGTCTTCCCTCTTCTTATAATAGAACATGAACACAAGCGCCGGAATGGCGAGGAGGTTCAGAAGGTGGACACCTATCGAAAGTCCCATCAGGAACGATATGAGCACGATCCATCTGTTGGCATATGGCTGGTCAGCCTGCTCGTACCACTTGGTCATGGCCCAGAAGACCAGCGCTGTGAAGAGAGACGACATCGCATACACCTCTCCCTCGACTGCCGAGAACCAGAAGGTGTCGCTGAATGTGTATGCAAGAGCACCTACGGCGCCTGATCCGAAGATGGCTATTGCCTTGGCGACGCTGTATGTACCGTCTTCAGAAGGCTTGACAACCCTCTTCGCAAAGAACACTATGGTAAGATACAGGAAGAATATTGTCAGCGCCGAACATATTGCATTCAACGAATTCACAGCAACTGCAGCGTGCATATTGTCGGTGAACATTGTGAAGAAACGTGCAAAGAGCTGGAACACAGGGTTTCCCGGCGGATGACCTACCTCAAGCTTATATGACGAGGCGATGAACTCACCGCAGTCCCAGAAGGAAGCGGTCGGTTCGATTGTAAGAAGATATGTGACAGCTGCCACTACGAAGACGAAGACCGCAGTGAGTCTGTTCCACAAGGTGAATTTCTTGTTATTCATTGTCTATTGTTTAAATCTCACAAAGATACAATTTAATATACTATATTTGCAAAAATAAATTTCTTGCAAATGGCTGACAACGACTGGAAGAAAAGACTCGGAGTAGTCTTCTCCACCAACCCGGATTTCACATATGAAGAGGAAACGGAGCAGGAGCCTGCAACTCTCGCGCCAGAGAAGCAGAGCCTCATAGTTTCCATTGACAGAAAGGGCAGAGGCGGCAAGCAGGTGACCCTTGTCACCGGATTTGTCGGCACCGCCGAGGACCTGGCAGAGCTGGGACGCACACTCAAGGTGAAATGCGGAGTAGGCGGAACAGCCAAGGATGGCGAGATAACCATCCAGGGCGACTTCAGGGACAGAGTCGTCGCTCTTTTGAAGGAAATGGGATACAAGGCAAAGAGAGGAAACTGACATGCTGTTCAATATTCTCGCTCTGATATCATTCTTCATCATTCTCCTCCTGCTCAAGACATTGGTGGGAGTGTTCCCGTCATTGCTGGCCTGCCTGATCAGATGGAAGGAGAGCGTCAACCTTGACGCAAGCGTACAGCTGGGCAGGGACAGGGACATCATGGCCCTGACAATGGTGCTTCCATTCTGCCTGACAGCCTGCCGCTTCAATCTGTATGCTCCTCAATGGATGGCCGGCATCGGAGAGGCCGGCCGTCTGGGAATAATCATAGGCATATTCATAGCATTCATTCTGCTCAGAAGATTCCTGGAACACATATGGCAGCCGAAGAAGATGAACCCGAAGACATACCGTACCGCTTGCAAGTCTGCGTACACTTTCTTCAGCATGCTGACTCTGCTTCTGCTGGTCACAGGAGGTGTCATGGCGTTCTTCGACGCCTCTGACGAGGTGATCAAAACCGCAATGCTTTGGATATCAGCAACAACATACGTGTTATTTCTGTTAAGAAAATCACAAATTTTTATTTCTTCTTGCTCGTTTTTCGCCACTTTTTTGTACCTTTGCGCCCTCGAAATAATTCCGACTGGAGCGTTGGTCGCTTCAGCCATTATTTTATAAGCCCGCGAGAGGCGGAAATACAGGCCCAAATTTTATAATGAGCGTTAAGAATATACTGATATCACAGCAGCAGCCGAAGACGGCTTCGCCTTACACCAGCATTGCAGAAAAATATGGAGTCGAGTTCGACTTCAAGCCATTTTTCAAGATAGAGCCCCTGACATCGAGGGAGTTCAGGTCACAGAGGATAAACATCCTGGACCACACTGCAATCGTTTTCTCAGCACGTACCACAATAGACGCATTTTTCCAGCTCTGTGAAGAGCTGCGTGTGAAGGTACCCGAGACTATGAAATACTTCTGCACAACTGAAGCAGTTGCAAACTATCTCCAGAAGCACATCGTTTACAGGAAGAGGAAGATCTTCTTCGGCGACGGCACTCCGGAGTCCATCATAGGCCTCATCGGCACCAAGCACAAGGAAGAGAACTTCCTTATAGCGACAGCTGAATCTTCCAGCAAGGATGCGATCACACGCCTTTTCGAGGAAAGCAAGTTCTCCTTCGAGACCGCAGTCTTCGTAAAGCCCGTATCACAGGACCTTAAGGATGTGGACCTGCACAAATATGACCTCATCGTGCTCTTCAATCCAGCAGACGTGAAGTCACTCTATGAGAACCAGCCTGATTTCACCCAGGGCGAAATCAAGTTCGTTTCATACGGAAGATCAATAGTGAAGGCTATGGAAGAGGCTGGACTGAAGATAGAGATTTCAGCACCTACAGCCGAGGCTCCGTCAGTAGCCAAGGCACTTGAGATATATCTCACAAACAACCAGTAAAGTGGAAACTGAGGCTGCAAATACCTCGCTGACCAAGAAAGAAAGGCTCTGCGGCAAGACCGCCATCTCAAGACTCCTTGACGAGGGCAGGCATGGCAGTGCCGGGAACATCCGCTTCCTGTTTCTTGCAGGAACAGGAGAGGAGAACAACAGGATCATGATTTCCGTTCCCAAGAAGAACTTCAAGAGGGCAGTCAAGAGAAACCTTCTCAAGAGAAGGATCCGCGAAAGCTACAGGAAACAGAAGCACAACCTGACCGTGGAAGGCGGTCTGGATGTGCTTTTCATGTATAGCACAAAAGAACTCCTGAGCTATGAGGAGATCTTCCAGTCAGTAGGCCAGATTATCAGCAAGATCAATGAAAGAAACGCTTAAGAAAATACTGATAGCCCCATGCATCTTCCTGATAAGGTTCTATCAGGTGTGCATCTCACCTCTCAAGCCACCGACATGCAGGTTCACCCCGACATGTTCGCAGTATGCACTCCAGGCCTTCAGAAAACACGGCGTTTTCAAGGGATTTTATCTCACCGCCAGGAGGATTCTCCGCTGTCATCCATGGGGAGGACATGGATACGACCCGGTACCATGACGAAACAGCGTTTTTCTAAAAAACGCAACTGAGGCACCTACAACACGTAAAACAACTACAAAAACAACAAAACATACAACATCAGTATCAAGAAAGAGCGCGATCTTTGCCCTCGGTTAAGAATCTTATTCGTCTCTTTCTGCAGATTCTGATTTCCAGAAATGTGTGCAATTCCTTCAGGGTCTGCACAGAAAGAAAAACAGCAGGACGCCGCGATGGTGTCCTGCTTTTTGTATGCTTGCATGTAACGAGGGCTAGTCGAGCTTGAGCACTGCCATGAAGGCGCTCTGAGGAACCTCGACGGTTCCGATCTGACGCATTCTCTTCTTACCCTGCTTCTGCTTCTCGAGCAGCTTTCTCTTTCTGGTGATGTCACCGCCATAACATTTTGCAGTTACGTCCTTACGCACAGCCTTGACAGTCTCGCGTGCGATGATCTTTGCTCCAACAGCAGCCTGGATGGCGATGTCGAACTGCTGGCGAGGGATCAGTTCCTTGAGTTTCTCGCACATCTTGCGACCGAAATCATATGCATGGTCTGCGTGGATCAATGTAGAAAGCGCATCCGCAGGATCGCCATTCAGGAGGATGTCGAGCTTCACGAGTTTAGCTTCCTTGAAGCCGATCACATGATAGTCGAATGACGCATATCCCTTGGAGATAGACTTGAGCTTGTCATAGAAGTCGAAGACAATCTCGGAGAGCGGCATCTCATATGTAAGCTCGAGACGGTCAGCTGTGAGATAGTGCTGATTTATGAGCACTCCCCTCTTGTCAAGGCAGAGCTTCATGATCGGGCCATAATAATCAGACCTTGAGATTACCTGGGCTCTGATGTATGGTTCCTCGATCTTGTCTATGAGGGTTGCAGGCGGGAGGCCTGAAGGGTTGTGCACATCGAGAACCTCGCCTTGGGTCGTATAGACCTTGTAAGACACGTTCGGAACTGTCGTGATGACGTCCATGTTGAACTCTCTGAAAAGACGTTCCTGAACTATTTCAAGGTGCAGCAGGCCGAGGAAACCGCAACGGAATCCGAAGCCGAGCGCAAGCGAAGACTCCGGCTCGAAGACCAGCGAAGCGTCGTTGAGCTGGAACTTCTCGAGCGAGGCGCGCAGCTCCTCATACTGGTCTGTCTCAACAGGATACATTCCGGCGAAGACCATAGGCTTCACCTCCTCGAATCCTGCGATCGCCTCCTTGCATGGCTCCGACACATGTGTAATGGTGTCACCCACCTTCACCTCGACAGCGCTCTTTATGCCCGAGATGATGTAACCTACGCTTCCGCATGGAATCTCCTGACGGGGATGCATCTTCATCTTGAGGACTCCGATCTCATCTGCCGTATATTCCTTTCCTGTGCTGACGAACTTGACCTTGTCTCCCGGCTTTATGCTTCCGTTCACCACCTTGAAGTATGCTATGATACCCCTGAACGAGTTGAACACCGAGTCGAAGATGAGGGCCTGAAGAGGCGCTTCCGGATCACCAGTCGGCGAAGGAACCCTCTCGACGATAGCGTCGAGGACTTCCTTCACGCCCTGTCCTGTCTTGCCTGAAGCAAGGAGGATCTCCTCCGGCTTGCATCCGAGCAGGTCCACCACCTGGTCTGTAACGACATCCACCATGGCAGAGTCCACATCGATCTTGTTGAGCACCGGAATGATCTCCAGATCATGTTCTATGGCAAGATACAGGTTTGATATGGTCTGAGCCTGAATGCCCTGAGTAGCGTCAACGACGAGCAGCGCTCCCTCGCAGGATGCGATGGCGCGCGACACCTCGTAAGAGAAGTCGACGTGACCCGGAGTGTCAATCAGGTTGAGGGTGTATTTCTCACCATTATATATATAGTCCATCTGGATCGCATGGCTCTTGATGGTGATTCCTTTCTCCTTCTCAAGATCCATCGAGTCGAGGACCTGGTTTTCCATATCGCGTGCGGTCAGAGTGTTGGTGATCTCCAGCATTCTGTCAGCAAGGGTGCTCTTGCCGTGGTCGATATGTGCAATGATGCAAAAGTTTCTTGTTTTCTTCATCGTATACGTATAATCGGTGCAAAGATAATAAAATACGGAATTTTTCGAAAATTCCGTACATTTGCTTAAACCTCAAACCATCCGGACGGTCTAAAATGCTGATGAATGACGGACATATCATAAATCTGTGCCAGAAAGGCGAGTACGAGCTCGCCTTCAATGCGATCGTACAGACATATACGGAGAGTCTGTACTGGCACGTCCGCCGTTTCCTGTGCTCCCACGAGGACACCAACGACCTGCTTCAGGACATATTCATCAAGATATGGTCAGCGCTTCCCTCCTTCCGTGGCGACTCACGCCTCTATACATGGCTCTACCGCATCGCCACCAATGAAACGCTGAACCGTCTGCGCCGCATCAGACGCGAAAACGCCATCAGCCTTGATGCTGTGGGAGAATATCTGGCCGGGAAAGTGGACGAGGATCCATATTTCAACGGCAACGCGCTGCAGCGTGAGCTGCACAAGGCCATACATAAACTGCCCGAGAAACAGAGGCTCGTTTTCAATATGAGATATTTCGACGAAATGAAATATGAGGACATATCCGAGATCACAGGAACATCAGTCGGGGCGCTGAAGGCATCATACCATCATGCATACACCAAAATAAAAGAGGCGCTTGAAGAAATGGTTTAAAATCGCATGCGATTTTAAACCTTATTATACAAGATTTGTCTAAAAGAAGCGATGAACAAAATGGAAAGAGATATTTTAAATGACCCGGAGCTTAAGAAGACTCCCTACATAGTCCCTGATGGATATTTCGACAGCCTCAGGAAAGAAGTCAGCGGATATGTCAGGCCTGTGGCCGTGAAAGTGAGCCTGTGGCAGAAGCTGGCACCGCTTGCGACAATTGCTGCCATGTTCATCATAATGGTAACCGCCGGCACATTCTTCCTCAGAAGCACATCTCCGGAGGACGAAATCACCCAGGAGGACTACATCGTGTTTGCCGGTGATTATTCCGACTTCGGGATTTATGAAGAAGAGAATGACGAGCAGTATGCCGACGCCGGAGTAAGCGAAGACGACATCATCGAATACCTTATATATACTGGAGTATCAGAAGACATCATAGAACTTTCAAAGGAATAAATCATGAAGAAGATCATTACAATAATCGCTGCGGCAACGGCAATCCTTTGCTTCAGCACTGCTGCATCAGCTAACAAAAGATGCGGAGAGGACTGGAAAGAGAAGATGCAGAGCGAGAAGATCGCTTTCCTGACAACAGAAATAGGGCTCACTCCTGAAGAAGCGCAGGCATTCTGGCCTGTATACAACCAGGTAGAGAAGGAGAAGGATGAGGCCATGCACAATGTCATCAAGGCATACAAGGAACTAAACAAGGCAATCGAGGAAGGCAGCAAGGACGTAGCCGCATTGCTTGACAAGTACATTACCGCGCAGGCCAAGATGAACGAAGTCGAGAACGGAGTGGCGGCGAAATACAAGGCCGTTCTTCCTGTAGAGAAGGTTGCCAAGCTCTATGTCTCAGAGGAGAGATTCAGGAGAAATCACATCCGCAGGCTTCATGGCGGCGAAGGCAGGCCAGGTCAGCCAGGACCGCAGAAATAGTCAGGCGAACAGATAGAAATCTTTAGTGAGGGAAAGGTACTCTTGGGTATACTTTCCCTCATTCATTATTGTCAGCAGTTGCTCTGCCGGACTCTCACATCTTTGTCTTGAGAACTCCGCGATGATGCGTATCGGGGACTTGCGCTCTACGGTGCGGATGCGCATGATGCGGAAAAGATGCAGGCCGCACATCCTGGAATAGCGGCACAGGGAGGCCTCCTGGTCCGCCGGGAGGACAAGCGAGACGCGGCCGTTCCCGGTCAGCCTCTCTGACGCAAATTCGAATATGTCACGGTATGAAAGTCCCACTGAAGTATGCCTGGCAGTGCTTTTCCTCTCATCCGGAGCTACGCAGGAATCCTCAAAGTATGGGGGATTGGAGAATATCAGGTCGTACTGAGCGGGCTCTTCGGAAGCGAAATCCTGCAGTGAAAGATTATGCGCTATGAGATGCTCCGCCCAAGAAGACTCAGCAAAATTGACAGCAGCCTCACTCGCAGAAGGCTCATCAATATCAATCGCATCAATCATGACGTCACTCCAGGCCATCACCCCGTCATCCCCGGCTTTCGTCTCGTCATCCCCGGCCTGACCGGGGATCCCCAAAGCCCTCTGCGCCGCCATAAGAGCAACAGTACCGGTTCCAGTCCCGATATCCAACAGCCTCCTGTCCGTCTGCAATATGGTCATGACCGCCCCCAGCAGCACTCCGTCGGTATTCACCTTCATGGCACTGCGTTCATTCACGACATTGAAATACTTGAACCGGAAGACACTCATCGGACTGCTTTTTATGACTTTTTGAAAACAAACCCTCTCCCTACTCTGATACAAACTGTCCGTCGACCATGTAGAGGGACCTGTCGCACATTTTGGCAAGGTCCGGATCGTGAGTTACTATGATAATGGTCTGGCCATATTTGTCACGGAGACTGAAGAACAGTCTGTGCAGCTCCTCCTTGGTTTTCGAGTCGAGATTACCTGAGGGCTCGTCGGCAAACAGGACAGACGGGTTGTTGATCAGGGCGCGTGCAATGGCAACTCTCTGCTGCTCTCCGCCAGAAAGTTCGGACGGTTTGTGAGTGAACCTCTCTCCCAGTCCGAGGTCTGTCAGCAGCGTCTTCGCCGCAGCTTCCGCCTCCGCCTTCGGACGGCCTGCTATAAAAGCTGGAATCATGACATTCTCAAGCGCTGTGAACTCCGGAAGCAGATGATGGAACTGGAAGACGAAACCGATCTTGCGGTTGCGGAACTCCGCCATCGACTTACCCTTGAGCTGCAGGACATCTATGCCGTCGATCACGAGAGAGCCGGCATCCGGAGTGGACAGCGTGCCGAGAATCTGCAGCAGTGTCGACTTCCCGGCGCCCGAAGCGCCCATTATAGACACTACCTCCGACTTTTCCGCACTGAAATCAATCCCCTTGAGCACTTTCAACGACCCAAAGGCCTTCTCTATACCTTTCGCCTGTATCATCTCATTTCAATTTTTGACAAACTTACACAAAACTTCCGTTTTTCTGGCCCGTCATAACAAAAAAAAGAGGAAGCTTCTTATGAAACTTCCTCGTGTGAAATGGAGTGCGGTGGGCGAGACTCGAACTCGCACAGGCTTACGCCCACTACCCCCTCAAAGTAGCGTGTCTACCATTTCACCACCACCGCGTCTTTGATTTGGGATTGCAAAGGTACGATAAAAATCTTAACCTGCAAATTTTTTTAGCAAAATTTTTCAAAAAAAATCAACAAATCCAGTATTCCACCTAAAAAACTCGTCTGATCGGCTTCCAATATATGGATTGAGAGAATCCGAGGAGATGGCCTTTCACCCTCAATGTGCCGTCTTCCATAAACTCGCAGACGACATTCGCTCTCAGACCTCGTGTCGGATCATATACTTTGACTCCGTCCCATCTGGATTTCTCCTTATTATATTTAAGGCCGCTGAAAAGTATGATCTTGTCACACTCCACATGCCGGAGGGACTTGTCCGGATTTTTCTCGTCGACACGGACGTTTCCATCCTCGTCAAGCCTGTTCTCCACCCAATATACCTGAGCCTTATATGTTCCGTCCGTATCTTTGGTCACACGGACTTTAGTATACTCCCCCTGATGCCTTACTTCATACTCACCCAATATCGCATCGGCGTCTGAATTCAAACGGCTCTGAGCAGAAAGCGAGAATATGCAGGCAAGAAATGACAACAACACAAGCGTCAATCTTTTCATTTTCAATGATTTTTTATTGCGTGCGGTTGCAAATATACTAATTTTTGCCTAATTTTGCGCGCTTTTCCTCGGGTAGGAAAGCCAGGTAACATTTATTAATCATTTAAAACAGATTCACAATGGCTGTTAAAATTCGTCTTCAGCGCCACGGAAAGAAGAATTTCGCATTCTTCCACATTGTAGTGGCAGATTCACGCGCACCTCGCGATGGTCGTTTCATCGAGCAGCTCGGCTCTTACAACCCTAACACAAACCCTGCAACCATCATGCTCAACGCAGAGCGTGCACTTGCATGGCTTAACGTAGGAGCTCAGCCAACCCTTACTGCAAAGCGTATCCTCTCTTACGAGGGTGTTCTCCTTGCAAAGCACCTTCAGGAAGGTGTAAAGAAGGGTGCTCTCACTCAGGAGCAGGCAGACGCCAAGCTCGCTGCGTGGAAGTCAGAGAAGGCTGCTAAGGTCAACGCAAAGAAGGCTGGTCTCAGCAAGGAGGCTGCTGCCGCTCAGAAGGCTGCAGTAGAGGCTGAGGCTAAGGTAAATCAGGAGAGAGCTGAGGCTATCGCCAAGAGAAAGGCTGAGGCTGAGGAGGCTGCTCGCGCAGCTGCCGAGGCTGCCGCTGCTGAGGCTGCAGCACAGGCTGCAGAGGCAGAGGAGACACCAGCTGAGTAATTCTATGCAGCAGGTAGCTCAGGTTCTTAAATCGAACGGAACAGACGGGGAGCTTGTCCTCGGCTTCCGTGAGATAGCTCCTGAAGATATCAACCTACAGGAACCGGTGTTCATCATTTTTGATGGACTTCCGGTTCCTTTTTATATTGAATCGTTTACGAAGAGGGGCAATACAAAGGCCCTGGTCCGCCTGACCGACATCTGTTCGCAGGAAGATGTGGAGGAGATCGCAGGAAAGGCGGTATATGTGGAGGACGAAAGTCTTCCGGAAATGTCTCTTGAGGAGGACGGGTTCGCCGCCCTCGTGGGATGGACGCTGCTGACGCCGGTCGGAGATTTCTCGACTCCGCTCGAAATGACAGACAGGGATGAAATGACAGACAGGGATGAAATGACAGAGGACTTCGAAGTGGCGGAAGTCGGCGAGATCACAGACTTCATCGACATCCCGAACAATCCTTGCATCGAGGTAGAAACAGAAAATGGAGCAGTAATGATACCGCTCCATGAAGATCTGATTCTGTCTGTCGACCCTGAATATCAGGAAATCACAATGCAGATTCCTGCAGGTCTTATCTAGATTACAATTATGCAGCGACCTGCTGCTTTGCCTCATATTCCGTCTTTACGTCTTCGTAGAAGGCAGCGATAGCCGTATACTCATATGGCACCAGCCACAGGTATCCGATGCAGAATGTAAAGAAACCGAGAATGTACCATCCGATGAAGCTGAGTTCAAGGAGGAAAAGGTCCAGTTTATGGCCATCCATCATCTTCATGCTGAGTTCGATAGCCTCATCTGCAGAAAGCTCAGGCTTATCGTTCAGGATAAACGGGGTCATCGCATATGCAAATGCCTTGATGAGGCCCGGAACAATAAGAAGAAGAGTCCATGCAAAAGTGTAGAGTGCCATCAGGAGCATTCCGCCCATGTTGTGAGTCCAGTTGCCGAATGCCACTCCGAACATGTTTTCAGTCAGTCTGGCATCTCCACCTGCATAAAGCTTTCTGACAGCAGCATAAATTCCTACTGAAAGAGGCATTGATACGAGGAAAGTGACAGTAATGCCCAGAAGAACAAGGACAGAGTTTTCCATTTCAACGAGCAATGAAGCCGCCACTGCGATAGCCATCATGGCCAACGTTGCGAGAACTGCCGGCTTCCAGTTGCCTTTCAATGCCGCCAGAGCAGCATTTTTGTAATCCTGATTTGTTTTCATAATCTGTTAAGTTTGAGTTCTGGAGGCAGGTTAAATCCTGTCTTTGATGATGAAATAGTACACTGCAAGGCCGATCCAGCTGAAGCAGAGAAGGCCGACTGTGAGGAGGACCTTGATAAGAGCGTCTACGTGTGATTTGCTCCATACATCCTTGATGCACCAGATGCAGCAGATGACTCCTACGAGCCAGATGATAAATGTCAACATGATTCTTTAAGTTTTAATTGTTAATATTGGTATGTGTAAATTCTTTCTTGATGTCCTGGTAGAAGGCAGCCTGAGCGCTCATCATATATGGCATGAGCCACAGAAGGCCGATGCCGCCTGTGAGGACAGAGAGGACGCCCCATCCGATGAAGCTGAGCTGGAGGAAAAAGAGGTCGAACTTGTGGCCCTTCATCATCTTGCAGCTGAGGTTGATCGCCTGATTTGCAGACAGCTCCGGATTATCTATGAGGATATACGGAGTCATAGCATATGCATAGAACTTGATGATTCCCGGCACGATCAGAAGGAGTGACCACAAGCTTGTGAAGAGGCCTACCAGGAACATTCCCCATACGTTCCTTCCCCAGCGACGGAAGCCGAAACGGAATGTGTTTCCGGTCACGGCATTGTCCCCTTCCAGATAAAGACCGTTGAATGCATATGTAAATCCTATGTTCAATGGACTGAAAACGAAAGTGACACCGAATATGTATAATGCATATACGCCCAAAATGAGACCGGGTGAACCAGGAGTCATTCCATTAAGGTTCAGCATATACATCACAAGGTACGGTCCAATTATCAGATATGTAAATGCCATCAGCACTATAGATGCTATGACAGACGGTGCCCAATTGCCCTTGAGGGCAGCCAGGGCAGCATTCTTGTATTCCTGATTTGTCTTCATGTGCTAGTATTCAACTTTTATTGCCGCAAGATATCCGTCAAGGCAGAAATATTCCGGAACTTCCGGATTGGTGGATGTGACATCGAAATTGACATAAGCCACATCTCCGAAAGCAGAGAGGTCCAGCACAGACCAGTTATACATGACCGAGTCCTTTGCCTCTGTATATTCGGCAAGCGTGATGCTCTTCTCTGTCTTTGATCCATCCGACTTGATTCCTGTAGCCTTGAGAATGAGTCTGTCGCCGTCCTGGAAGTGCTCACGGATCTTGCGGGCGACATATGTCGTATTATTGACATAACATGCTATTGGCGCGCAGGAGCCCAGATCCTTATAGCCGAACTCGATATGGTACACAGGCATCATCGTCTCGACAGGATTGTCATAGAACACCGCATATGTCTTGCTTGCGGATGCTCCGCCAGTCGCATGCACGCGATAAATGTCATTATCCGCTGCAGGTTTTGTAAGCATTCCGTCTTTCTCACCCTTGAGATAAGACATCATAAAGCCCCCCTGGAACACACCTTCGACCTGCTTCTGGGAGAAGACCAGAGGATAGTTTCCATATACAAAGCCTTCTCCAGTAACACCATTTTCCCCCACCGGGATGAAGTACAGGCTGTCCTTGAAACTGTTATGATAAACGTTATCAGGGAACTCAAAAGTAACATCCGCAGTGTATGACTGAGAGAATGAACCTCCTTCAAGACATGACATCACCGAGAATGCCACCGCAATAAAAAACAAGATTTTCTTCATATTATATATTCACTTTTATTTCTGCCACATATGCCGCAGGACCTGTCAGCCAGACATCCACAGCAAGCATTTCATCGTTCTGCGTGAACTCGACCGCCAGTGCGTCACGCTTTGCCCTTACATCATATCTGAATCGGTCCGGACCTATATGCTGCGGCTCCATAGCCCTGCTTCTCCATGCAGCCAGGCACGAGGCAACAATTCCCGTACCGCAGGCATTGGTCTCATCCTCCACACCCTTCTCATATGTCCTTACCTTCAGGAAGTCTCCGCACGGCTCGACGAAATTAACATTCACCCCTTCCGGCTGAAATTCCTTGGCGTACCGGATAAAGCGTCCTTCTGCAAAGAGCCTGCAGTTCTCAACATCCTCCACAAGACGCACATAATGGCGCGTACCGGTGTTGAGAAAATAGCCCTCTGACGGCACCGGAATGCCCTCCAGAGACTCATATGCCTTGATTTCCTGCACATCAGTCATCTTGAGACGCACTGTCTTTATGATGCCGTCATCCGAGAGGATTTCAGCCTTATGATATCCGTCTGCAGCCTCAAACCCGAAGCTCTTGACTCCCATGTCAGCCGCAAATGCCACGATGCATCGGCCTCCGTTGCCGCACATCATACCGCCGGATCCGTCAGAGTTGTAATAAACCATGCGAAAGTCATAACTGTCACTGGTCTCCAGCAGCATCAGGCCGTCGGCTCCGACGCCGTAGCGGCGGTCGCAAAGCCTTGCGACCTGCTCCGGCGACAGCCGCAGCGAGCCGTCGCGGTTGTCAACAATCAGGAAATCGTTTCCTGCACCCTGATATTTATAGAATGTCACCATCATAGTGTTTCTCTCAATAATCTTGACAAGAGTTCGACTCCTTCGCGGATCTTCTGCTCTGACATGAAGGAGAAGTTCATGCGCATAGTGTTCTTGCCGGTCCCGTCGGGATGGAAGAACTCTCCCGCCACATATGCCACTCCTGCATCAAGCGATTTATCATAGAACCTGACTGCATCAAAGCCCTCCGGCAACGTCAGAAAGAGGAAGAGGCCACCTTCCGGATGTGTCCATGAAACCCCTTCGGGCATATGTTCCTCCAGCTGGCTGAGCAGCAGGTCCCTCTTGCGTCTATACAGGGCTATGCTCTTCTGAAGGTTCGCATCGAGGCGTCCGCTTCGGAGGAATTCTGCCGCCACATATTGGTCGAATATCGGCGGACATAGATCCAGGGACTGCTTGCAGACATATATTTTATCCAGAATATCCGGATGGGCTATGGCCCAGCCAAGGCGGAAACCAGGGGCGAATATCTTGGAGAACGACCCCAGGTGAATCACTCTGTCCGGATCCAGCGAGTACATTGTCGGGATATGATCTCCTTCATATCTGAGTTCTCTGTATGGACTGTCCTCAACGATGAGGAAATCGTGCTCCTGTGCCAATGAGACAAGCATTTCACGCTCCTCAAGCGTGAGCGACTCGCCAGAAGGATTCTGGAAATCCGGAATCATATACAGGAACTTTATCTTCTTTCCTTCAGCCTCGACCTGCGCTATGACCTTCTCATATTCCGCTTTGAATGCAGCTATGTCTGCATTATGAGCGACCCCCCTGATGTCCGCACGATATGAGCGGAAAGACTGGAGAGCTCCCAGATATGAGGGACTGGATGTAAGGATCACATCGCCCGGATCCACCAGCACTCTGGTGCACACATCGATTCCCTGCTGGGAAGACGACGTGATCTGCACACGCTCCACAGGCACGCCGCATCGCTCGGCCACAGCCTCGCGAAGCTCCGGCACGCCCTGCGTCGCCCCGTACTGGAACGCCTTGCCCGCATACTTGTCTATCACTTCGGACATGGTCCTGCGGATCTCTTCCAAAGGGAAAGTCTCTGCCGAGGGATAACCTCCGGCAAAGGAATATATGGAGCCAAGGTCCACCTTCTTGAAGATTTCCCTGACCGGAGACCTGAAGAAGGAGCCTACGTCTTCTGAAAACTTTTCTTCGTACATACTATCGTAACATGTCCTCCAACGTTATGGAACCTGCAGTCTTTGCATCGCGGTATTTCACAATCACAGGGCAGTACAGGTGTATTCCCTGCTCTGCACCCGGTCCCTTGCTGATCGGACGGCTTCCCGCCACGACCACTGCTCCCGACGGAACCACCATCTGGCCGTTCTCATTGGCCCTGATGTATTCTCCGGAAGTCGCATCGAATATCGCAGTAGAAGCATTGATGATCACGCCCGTGCCTATTACTGCATTTTCCTTGACGATAGTGCCCTCATAGATACCACAGTTTCCTCCTATGAACACGTTGTCCTCGATGATCACAGGAAGAGCTCCGACCGGTTCGAGCACTCCACCCAGCTGCGACGCAGCCGAGAGGTGCACATGCTTTCCGACCTGCGCACAAGAGCCCACAAGGGCATGAGAGTCAATCATGGTACCCTCGTCTACAAATGCTCCTATGTTTACATATGCCGGCGGCATCATGATCACAGACGGAGCGAGATATGCGCCTGCGCGCACGCTGCTTCCGCCAGGAACGATCCTGACGCCGTTCTCAGCGGTGAATCGTCTTGCAGGAATAGTATCCTTGTCAAAGAAGGAAAACTGCCCCTGAGTCATGTCCGTCAGTTTTCCAAGACGGAATCCGGAAAGTATCACCTCTTTTACCCAGGAGTTCACTTTCCACTCCCCGTCAACCTTCTCTGCAACTCTGACCTTGCCACTCTCAAGATCGGCAATGGTCTGATTGAATCTTTCTATATCTGTCATAATTTTCTATTGAAAATTAATGTCTTACCCCCCTGTCACTATTGTGACATCCCCCTGTCAGGGGGAATTTCGGTCCTACCCGGACCGGTCAACAAATCATTCTGATTATGTTGACTATAATAACCCTATCTGTTTAATAGTTTCGACCATCAGGTCGTATGTGGTCTGCTGGGATGGGACCAGCGGGAGGCGCAGCTCATTGCGGATGAGTCCCATCGCCGCAAGGGCCGCCTTTGCCGGGATCGGATTGCTCTCCACAAAGCAGTTGTTGAAGAGCGGAGTCAGGCGGGCATTCATCTCCTCAGCCTTGTCCATCCGGCCATCACGCACAGCATCAACAAACTCCGCCAGAAGCGCCGGAGCCACATTCGACGCCACGCTGATGATGCCGGCGCCGCCGTTCTGCATCATCCAGAGAGTGTCGTCGTCATTGCCGCTGAGCACCTGGAATCCTTCCGGAGCGCCCTTGAGGATCTGCATGATCTGCTCCCTGTTGCCGGAAGCCTCCTTTATCGCCACTATATTATCAATCTCCGCCAGCCTCAACGCAGTCTCTGCCGTCATGTTGGCACCCGTTCTTCCTGGTACATTATATAGCACTATCGGCTTTTCAGTAGCAGCCGCCACCGCCTTGAAATATTGATACTGTCCCTCCTGTGTAGGCTTATTGTAATATGGCACCACAATCAGGAACGCATCCACGCCATATGGCTCGAGCATCTTCATGCTCCTTATGGTGTGCTGCAATGAGTTCGTGCCTCCGCCGACAACTATCGGCAGTCCGCCCGAATGCTCCTTTGCGACCTGCAGCACCTTGATACGCTCGTCATCCTCCAGGCAAGGAGTCTCGCCTGTAGTTCCGAGAGGCACGAGGAAATCTATTCCAGCCTCAACCTGACGGTCAACCAACGCTGCGAACGCCTCATAATCCACCTCACCGTCCTTGAACGGGGTGATGAGCGCGGTTCCGCAACCTGTAAGATTAATCTTATTCATTGAACAAATCTTTAAATTCATGTACACCTGTGAGGCCTTCGGTCCTGAGGGCCGCTTCCACCGCTCCTGCGGCGAATCCCTGACGGGAGAACGCCTCGTGCGAGAGGGTGATGCGGTCGTTGAGGCCTTCGAATCCTATAGTATGTATGCCCGGTATCTCTCCGCAGCGCACAGACTGGATGTCCGTATGCACATCCATATTTGCATCCACAATGTCTGCCAGAGTCTTCGCCGTACCGCTCGGAGCATCCAGCTTATGGCAGTGGTGCATCTCTATCATATATGGGCTGTAGCCGCCGAAGTCTGCCAGCAGCTTGGAGATATAGTCCGTAACTGCAAAGAGCACATTCACTCCCACTGAGAAATTGGTCGCCCAGATCATGGTCGTGCCGCATTTCTCGAAATATGCCACGACCTCGTCCCTGATGTCAGCCCATCCTGTGGTGCCGACTACCACCGCCTTGAAATTCTCTGCAAGGAACCTGTAGTTTGCCCTGAAGGCATCGGGAGTGGTGAAGTCTATGCATACGCACTCCTTGGCCAGAGCCGGATCGGTCTCGGTCACAGCCTCGGTCCAGCCGGCATATTCAAGGCCGCGCGAGAGGATGATGCTTTCGATCATCCTGCCCATTTTGCCGTAGCCGCTTATGTATAGTTTTGTATTCATTTTCATTCATTCAGATCCCTCGACAAGCTCGGGATGACAAGGTGACAAGCTCGGGATGACAAGGTGACAAGCTCGGGATGACAGTCTTAGAAGACTTCCAGGTCTTCCGGGTTGTCAAAGAGGTGGTCGTGAAGGTCCTGGACCACTTCGGTCAGTTCTTCGCGGTCTACCACAAAGCTGATGTTCACGAACGACGCACCCTGCGAAATCATATATACATTTGTCCTCTTGAGAGGCGCGAAAGTCTTCTTGAGCATGCCGTTGAGACGGACGATATTCTTTCCGATCACAGACACCTGAGCCTTGTCGTCATCCACAATCACGTCTGCAAACTCCGAAAGTTCTTCCACCACTCTGTCTATCTTCTCTGCAGCATCGACCGTCACGGAAATGTTGGCCTCAGACGTACTGATGAGGTCTACCGACACCCTGCTCTCACTGAAAATCTCGAACACGCGACGAAGGAAGCCGGAAGTGTTGATCATCTTCATGGAGAAGATGTTTATCACCTTTATGTTCTCCTTGAATGAAACCGACTTCACTCCATCCTCTATGAGTTCGTTGCGAAGGATCGCCGTTCCCTTTCCTGACGGATTCATCGAGTTGAGCACATAGAGCGGAATGTTCTTCTTCACTGCAGGCTCTATGGTCAGCGGATGAAGCACCTTGGCTCCGAAATGAGCCATCTCAGCTGCTTCCTCGAACGAAATCTTCTCCAGATATTTGGTATTCTTGACCTTGCGAGGGTCTGCTGTGCGGACTCCGTCCACATCGGTCCATATCTCTATCCTCTCAGCATCTATCGCCATGCCGATCAGGGATGCTGAATAGTCCGAACCGCCACGGCCAAGGACTGTCTGCTCGCCTGCGAGATTGGAAGCTATGAAGCCCTGAGTGATCACGGCATTCATGCCCTCATATGCCTCGGCAACGACGCCCGGCACTCTCTGGGCGATCTCCTCCACTATAGGCTCACCCTTGAGATATGAATCATTGGTCACCATCATCCTGCGAGCATCGATGAAGCCTGTCTTTATGCCCTTGGCGTTCATCGTGTGGCATATGATAGTCGACGAAAGGAGCTCACCGTTCGATATGATGATGGCCTTGTTGCGCTCTGAGAGCTCACCGACTGCGCAGATTGCGTTTGCAAGCGCATCCAGCTCGTCGCAGATGCCGTTAACGCGCTCAAGAGCCTGCTCCATCAGCATAGGGCTCTGCTCAAGGAGTTCCTTCGTAAGGTTTACATGACGCTCACGAAGCTGCGCGAGAAGCTCCTTTGTCTGTGCGGAATCCTGAGAAGCTGCCGCATCGGAAATCTTATAAAGAAGGTCGGTTATCTTCGAAAGAGCCGACACTACAACGACAGGCTTCTGGTCAAGCTTGCTGCCGATGATGAAAATCGTTCTTGTGATGGCTTCGAAATCAGCTACCGAAGTACCACCGAATTTCATTACGATCATAAACTACACTATTACTTTTCTAAAATTATCTCATACATTTTCACATAGGCCTGGACGGCTGTCTGCAGGTCTTCCATGCGTATGTGCTCCTCCGGGCGATGGGCTACGAGGATCGAGCCCGGGCCGCAGAGGATCTTGCGGCGGAAGTTGGACAGCTGCGGAGCGTCACTGCCGAATGACACCGGCTTTGACGGGAATCCTTCCAGCACTTCGAACTTCGTCGGAGTATCGCCTCCCAATGCGGTCACTGTCATCATTTCCTGCCACTGAGCCACTTCCTTTGCCACCATGTCGGAGCCGTCCTGCACCCTGCGCTTGCCGAATCTGAGTCTGGCGTCAGGCCCGGCCATGTTCTTCATGATATTGCAGACCATCTCGTCTGACTCAAATGTAGTCCTGAAATATACTCTGCATGTCAGACTGTCGCTGAGGATGTTCTGCGGATTGTCGCTCACGAGCTTTCCTATGTTCCATGTCGTCTCACCGAGAATCTCGTCTTTCGGGAAGACTATGCTCCTGAGAGCGTTCACAAAGTCATTGAACAGAAGGACTGCGCTCACTCCGTTCTCCGGATATCCCGAGTGGAAGGCCTTGCCGGTGAACTTTACCTCAAAAGCCTTGGTACCCTTTGCAGCAGAAGCCATGCAGTTGTCTGTCGGCTCGCCGACTATCACCCATTCTGCTCCCGGATGCTGCTCCCTGAACGCTTTGGCGCCGAACGATCCGGTCTCCTCGCCAGCAAGCAGAAGCAGGCCGAAGCCTTCATATCCTTTGCTTTCAAGAACCTTGCAAGCCTCATACATGGCAAATATCTGACCCTTCGCATCACATGTTCCTCTGCCTACGGCAGAGGCCATGTTACACCCCCAGTCAGCTTCGCTGACAGCCCCGAGGGGCATGCCGTCTCTCTCCGTTCGACGGGTGACATCGCTGCTTCGGTTTTCATTGAAAACCTCGCTGACGCGAGTGTCACGGCGCTGTAGCGCCTTGTCTGTAAAATACGGGGGGATGTATGGGGGAACTGTGTCCATATGTGTGCAGAAGACTACCTTAGGAGAGCCCCAGGACACGAGGATGTTCCTTGTCCCGTCACCCACCTCGAAAGTCTCCACCTTGCGGCCTGGCGCAGCCATTTCAACTGCCAGAATATCAGCAAGTTCCGCTTCCTTTCCAGAAGTGGAGTCCACACTCAACATCTTATGAAAAAACTCAAGGTCCATATAAACAGAAAAGCAAAGAACACGCAATGACGCATTCTTTGCAAATATAGTTAAAAATACAATATGATGAGCATCAATTCACGACAACCTCATCGAGGAAAAGGAAGCCTCGCATTGTGCTTCTGTATGCGTGATAGCGGACATAGCGGGCCTTGATGTCGCATGATGTTTCGAATGTGCGGAATGTCAGTTCTTCCGCCGATGTCGGAATATCGTTTTCGATGGTCGCCACGAGGGTGAAGTCCTCCCCGTCTTCCGACACGAGAATCTCCACCTTGCGAGGCATGAAGACGCCCGGTCCTATGAGCTGCATGAATGTGCCTCCGACATAGCTGACTGGCTGCACCGAGCCCATGTCTATGGTCACATCTATGTCCGAGAGGAAGCCCTGCCAGCGGTTATCGCTGTATGTCCATCCTCCTGTGACACCATCAGTGAATGTCTTCTCACCCGCAGCCTGATACCACTCCTGGATAGGTTTGTTATATATGACCTTGCAGCCTTTGGCCTTATGGTCCACACCGGTCAGGAAACCTTTCCTCTCACCATATTCATTCTTGAGGTCAAATGTCGTGTAGCCTTTGGCACGCATGGTTTCAAGTACTCGCAACACCCTATGTCTGAAGCCCTTGAGGTCTTTGTTCTCCGGCAGGCTCCAGCCGGTTTCAGCTATGGCTATGGCGCGTGGCCAATACATATATTCGGCATGCTCGTCAGTGACGATATACTCCGACCAGAGGTTTGCCTGCACTCCCTTCAGGTGATGAACCTTGTCTGCCGGCATAGACGGTTCCACCGGCTCATATACATAAACGGAATCCAGAGGGAGATAACCTCCGATGGACTGCGGCTCCTTGAACGGAGCATCCTGAGTGTGGTCCAGGTAGCAGTAGCGGCCAGGTGACATGACCACGTCGTGTCCCATGTTCATGGCCGCGATTCCGCCTTCCGTGCCCCTCCATGACATAACGGCCGCGCCTTCGGCCAGACCTCCGTCCAGAATCTCGTCCCATCCGATGACCTTCCTCCCCTTCGACTCGACATAACGCGCCATACGCTTTATCATATAGCTCTGAAGTTCATCCACGTCCTTCAATTCCTCTTCCTGCATCCTCTTCTGACACTTCGGACATGTCTTCCAATGCTGCTTTCCAGCCTCGTCGCCACCTATGTGAATGTATTCAGACGGGAAAATCTCCATCACTTCGTCCAGAACAGTCTCCAGGAACCTGAAGACCTCCTCATTGCCCACGCAGAAGTCGCTGTCCTTGTATGCCTCTCCGCTGCAGCCGAGTTCCGGATATGCCGCCAGCACCTCCTCGCTGTGACTCGGCATCTCGATCTCCGGTATCACCTCAATGTGTCTGGCATGTGCATAACTTATCAGATCACGCATCTCCTCTTTGGTGTAATATCCTCCATAAGCATCCTTGGAGCCTTCTTCGGCATAGTGCCTGTCGCCGGCCCACCACTCTTTCCAGGTGTGCTCGGGACGCCAGGCGGCGAACTGGGTGAGACGCGGGTACGCGTCGATCTGCAGGCGCCAGCCGGCTGCGTCGGTCAGATGGATGTGCATTCTGTTCATCTTGAACATCGCCATCGCATCTATCTGTTTCTTCAGGAAGTCCACGCTGCGGAAATGTCTGGAAACGTCGACATGAAGGCCTCTGTATGGGAAGCGCGGGTAGTCATATATCTCACAGCACTGGAGTTCGTGGACTGTACCGTCCGCTGTCATCTGATTAAGCGTCTGGAGAGCATAGCTCAATCCGGCTCCGGGACAAGCCTCGGTCCCCCAGTCGGAAGTGGAAATCGTGATTCCTCGCTTTGTTATGATGATTCTGTATGCCTCAGCCGGCATTTCTCCCTCCGGAAGTCTCTGTACTTTTACCTTTGGACCCTTTTTCGAAAATTTATATGAACCGCCCGTGACAGTCACTTCAGCAGGAGCAGGTATAAGGACTTCCGGTCCCTGTGCAGAGACATGCAGAGCAAAGATCAGTGACACCAGAGATAAAATGCAGCGCTTCATAATATCGGTTGTAATATACAAATGCAAATATAACGATACCTGCTCAAAAGCACAAAAACGGTGAATTATGTGCTTTTGACGGCAAAATTGTGAGTTAAAAGCACAAAAACAACGATATTTGTGCTTTTAGAACCAGAAACGCTTATGAAGATCAAGGCATTATTGGCAGTCCTGCTGCTTGCAGCGGGATGCGGACAGGCAAGTCATGAACTGGCCGGGTTTCCGGAAGTAAGAGAAAAAGCTGGCAAGGGAGCATTCCCTTTGGCTGGTGCGAAAGCAGCCAGCATATGCGTGGACAGCTGCGATGCGCGCGTCGTGAGCATCGCTGCCGGGCTGCTGGCTGACGATGTCGAAAGGCTGACCGGATTGAGGCCTGCAGTGCAGACAGATATGCCCGAAGAGGGGGCGGCTCTGATAGCAGGAACTGTCGGACAGTCGCATCTTATAGACAGTCTTTCCGATAAAGGTCTGATAGACATTGAAGCACTGCATGGCAAATGGGAGTCATATATAGTCCAGACCATACATCTCGACGGACGTCCTCTGCTGGTGGTTGCCGGGAGCGACCGCCGCGGCACGGCGTTCGGCCTGACCTCGCTCTGCGAGGCGGCCGGAGTCTCGCCGTGGTACTGGTGGGCGGACGTGACGCCTGCACGCAAGAAGGAGCTCCATGTGCAGCCCGGACGCTTCCTGCAGGACGAGCCGGATGTGCAGTATAGAGGCATATTCATCAATGACGAGCGTTTCGGCGGCTGGGCCAGGTGGGTCGAGCAGACCTTTGACAAGGAGTCAGGCAAAGTGGGTCCCAAAGTATACGAGAAGGTGTTCGAACTGCTGCTGAGGCTGCGTGGAAACTATCTCTGGCCGGCGATGCACAACGGCTCGCAGGCCTTCAACGCCGACCCCGAGAATGCCCGTCTGGCTGACGACTATGCGATAGTGATGGGCTCATCACACTGCGAGCAGATGCTTCGCAACAACGAGGACGAGTGGAAGAATGCCGGCACATGGGGAGACTTCAACTATGTCACCAACCGCGACAACATGATCCGCTACTGGGAAGAGAGAGTGCAGACCAACGGCAAATATGATAACACCTACACGTTAGGACTCAGGGGAATCCATGACTATCCGATGGAAGGCGCCAGCACGACGCAGGAGCGTTGCGCCATCATGCAGCAGGCGATAAACGACCAGAGGGACA
The DNA here is from genome assembly GCA_017473705.1 of Bacteroidales bacterium. GTDB lineage: Bacteria > Bacteroidota > Bacteroidia > Bacteroidales > UBA932 > Cryptobacteroides. The sequence continues at coordinate 50,318 of JAFUJQ010000006.1, forward strand.
TACTACGACGTAACGTCGATAAACCGGTTGAAGAAATTCCGCAGGTGCTCTGCACATACGAAGAAGTGCTGGATGCTTACCACTCAGGACTGGTGGTTCCTGACGACGTGACCCTTCTGTGGTCGGACGACAAGCACGGATACACCCGCAACCTCTGCAACCCGGAAGAGATGAAGAGGAAAGGCGGAGCTGGAATATACTACCATCTGTCTTACCACGGAGACCCGGCCAGCTGGATCTGGCTCAGCCCGCTCTCCCCTGCCTTCATATCCACCGAACTCACTAAGGCATACACCTACGGGGCCCGCAAGATATGGATATTCAACGTCGGAGACATCAAGCCGGCAGAGAAGGAAATCACCTTCGCCATGGAACTCGCATGGGACCTGGACAGATGGTCGCCTGATAAGGCCAACGGATTCATAAAGGAGTGGGCTTCACGCACTTTCGGGAAGAAATATGCAGCAGAGATCAGCAGCATTTATGATGAATATTATCGCCTGCAGGCAGCTGGCAAGGATTCACATGTATGGTTCATAGAATATCCGGAAGCGGAAATCAGGGAACGTCTGAAACGCTGGGAAGACATCGCCCTGCGCGCGGAGGCCCTCAGGGCGGAGATCCCGGAGGCCCTTCAGGCGGCATATTTCGAACTGGTGGAATACCCGGTCCGCGGAGCATGGATGATCAACGAATATCAGCTGCTGGCGCGCCTCAGCATGGCTCATGGCGCTTTCGCTGACGCGGAAGCCGCCTTAGCGGAAGCAGCCCGCGCCACTGAAATGTACCACGCCCTCAATGACTGGACAGAAAGATACAACAAGGAACTCCTTGACGGAAAATGGAACAACTTCTTCCGATGGGACCCATACCATTGGTATTATACGCCGGGAATGGCTGCATCCGTATGCACAGAAGAACTGATTGAGCAGGTCATGAAGGGACCTGAGCCGGGATTCCTGGATGCAGCGGATGCTCTGACTGACGGAGTGGTGATTGATAGCAGGAAAGAAGGTGAGATCCCTCTATGGATCCATGCCATCACCCCGGTGGAGAACTTCTCGAAAGCCGCCGAGGACAACATATTCTGCAGGGTCAACATCAACGACCATTCATTCGCAGCCTCTGCCACACCTATAAATAATATATGGCATTCGCCACTCATCGGTCCGATGTGGAGCAAGGTAGGAACATTGAAGCTGACAAAGGGAGAAAACCATTTCAGAATCACAGACCTCAAGGCCGACGCTCACATCGATGCAATATTCATGGGCCTGTATCCTCCATTCCCTGCAGAGGCTTTAGCCTCTCTTCCTGCATCTGAAGGTAAGGCCATCAGGAATACCGACGAGGGATCCGTAAAGACAGTCAAGCTGCTCGGCTTCAAGGACGGAGTCGTAGTCCTGCCGTTTGACACTCCTTCATACACACCGGAAGAAGCCCCGTCTGTGGAATATGCAGTCGACATACCGGAAGGTGCCAAGCATCTGGAAGTCAGAACACTCGCCAACCTGCATGTCCACGAAGGCAGAGATGCAAGATATGCAGTAAGCATTGACGGTTTCCCTGCTGAAATCTTCTCAATCCATACCGAAGACTTCTCCGCCGAGTGGCGCTGGAACGTCCTCAGAGGCTATTCTTCAAGAATCGTAGACATCTCGTCACTCCAGCCAGGGAAGCACAAAGTGACAGTCCATCTCCTCGACCCCGGCATAGTCCTCCAGGAAATCCGGATACAATAAAATTTGGTTTATATTATAAACTTGTTTATATTTGCTTCCGTGATCACAGGGAGGATTCCGCCTTCATCCGTCCGGAAGGATGGAGACAGAATCCGGAAGTTAAACGGATTTAAATGTATAATTGTATGGAAAACAATGAATTGACCCCTGAAAAGAGCCTTCAGATCATAAACGAGGCAATAGACAAGAGCAGAAAAGATTTTGAGAGAAATGCCGGTACCCCCATGATATTCTGGGGATCGATAGTACTTCTATTCTCTCTTGCAGTATGGATGCTTCTGATGCTTACCGGAAAACTTGAATGGAACTTCCTATGGTTCGGCATTCCGGTCATCGGATGGCCACTCTATCCTTTAGTCGTAAAAGGCAAGTGCAAGAACGGAGGCAAAAGCTTCATAAGCAGGAGTATCGGCCAGATATGGCTTGCATATGGAATCTTTGCAACAGTTCTCGCTGGCGTATTCGCCTTCATAGCACCTCATCTGACAGGCTACCTGACCGTAGCATTGCTTGGCTATGCAGCAGTCATGACAGGATTCGTTCTGAAAAACAAAATCATCACAGCCGGTGGATTCATTACAGGACTATGCTGTACCATCGCCCTTTTCTTTTTTGCAAAAGAATTCTCACCTTTGTGTGTAACTGCCGCATCGATCCTGAACCTTGTCGTTCCGGGAATAATGATGAACAGAAGAGTAAAGTAAGACTATCATGTTCAAGAAACTGGACCCATTATTACATTCCGAACTGCGTCTTGCAGTCATGTCGGTACTTGTCAATCTCGAAGAGGCAGACTTCGTCTATCTGCGGGAGGCGACAGGCGCCACTGCAGGCAACCTCAGTGTCCAGATCGACAAGCTGACAACAGCAGGCTACATATCAGTAGAAAAAGGATTCAAAGGGAAAAAGCCACAGACCGTCTGCAAAATCACACCCGCCGGCCTGCAGGCATTCAAAGACTACGTCGAAGCCCTGCAGACATATCTGAAATAAGATATAAGACAGAAAAAGGCCTGATCGATTGATCAGGCCTTTGTTGTGGAGATAGTCGGAGTCGAACCGACGACTTCCTGCTTGCAAAGCAGGCGCTCTAGCCAACTGAGCTATACCCCCATGCTTGGTAGTCCCGAGCAGACTTGAACTGCTGACCCCTACATTATCAGTGTAGTGCTCTAACCAACTGAGCTACGGGACTGTATGTAAAAAAGACCTCTTCACTGTACAAGGCTCATGCCTTGCAATCCACCGCGAAGCTCGTGTCAAAACAAACTCCAAAAAGGAGGTGTTCCAGCCACACCTTCCGGTACGTCTACCTTGTTACGACTTAGCCCCAGTCACCAGTTTCGCCCTAGGTCGCTCCTCGCGGTCAC
>JAFUJQ010000120.1 GCA_017473705.1 Bacteroidales bacterium
AGCAGGGCTGCTATAAGATGACCGTCACTAACAAAGAAAGCTATGATGCAAGAATCATTAAACGAAAAGATTTCTGGTGTAGGTCAGGACCTTATCTCAGGTATTCTCAAGATTCAGGTCAGAAATGAGGAGATGATAACCGCACAGGACCGTGCGTATTGCTTGAGTCAGCAGGATAATCTCTATCGCACTCTTGACCAGATTGGCTACTGGTATTCCATCTTCAGGAAGGAGGCCGAGAAGTATCGCGATGAACTGAACTTCGACTATCTGGACAGCGGAAAGCCAACCGGGCAATGTGACAGGTATGTGAGAAGCGATGATAAGATGAGCTATATCCAGCATGAATTTCTGCCGTTCGACAGTATGGACGAACTGGTAGACAAGAACCTCCATGCTGTCCGCCTGTTTGCTTACAGAATCATAAACTATTTCAACAATACATACCATCTCTCTGTACCTGTTCCTGATATTGATGGGAATACCTTGAAGATGGGTGAACGTCCTGTGTATTCGACATATGTCGATATGGTGATCAGTCATCTGGGAGGCAGGACATTCAGGGATACTGCCGAGGAAGAACTGGTAAGAAGATTCCAAAAAATGATCAGACCGTCGCGATGGAGCCGTGCGAGACCGGAACTGAAAAAAGACCGTATCATCTTTCAGAATATAGTCGGCTGGAGTGATATCACATTGGAATACCGTGGCGTATATAGCCTGTCTTACGGATATGACACAAATCTCAGTGTCTTATGTGAGGGGATTGCATTCGGTGCAGAGGATTTCCTCAATTGCGGTATAGGCATCATCTCCAGGTTTGACAGCCATGATGTCAGGCTTTCCGGGTGGTATGACCTTACCATAGATAATGCAACGCACATGCGCTTCTACAAGAACGGTCGTGTTGATGTAAAGTTCAAGGACGCAGCGGCGGCAGAAAGCTGCTACCGTCGCCTCGGATTGGACAACCTGGCGGATGAAGAATGAGTAACAGTTCAAAAGTAAAAATTATAGATACAGTAGGACATATGTATGAAATCATACCACAGCAGATACCGCAGGGCCTGCGGGCAGAGATTAACGAAAAGATTCTGTTTGCTATCAATTCCGGCAAGGAACTCATACCGGCGGAGAGCATATACAACTGTTATACGGGCCTGGGAGGCCTGCACGAACTGAAGCAGTCGGACTACGCCAGCTACCATGAGTACGCCCAGGCAAAGAAGGAGTTCGAGATGGGACAGTTCTTTACCCCACACGAAGTTTGCAGGGATATGGTGGATGTGCTTTCTCCTGCATCAGGCGATATGATTCTCGACATGTGCTGCGGAATGGGAAACTTCTTCAATCACCTTCCTAACCAGCACAATGCCTTTGGCTTTGACATAGACAGCAAGGCGGTGGCAGTCGCAAGATACCTCTATCCAGATGCCAATATAGAGAGATGCGACATACAGCAGTTCCGTCCTGGGCAGCGCTTCGATATCATTATCGGTAATCCTCCATTCAACCTTAAGTTCGATTCCCGTCTTTCACAGGAATACTATATGGATAAGGCCTTTGACCTTCTCAATCCGGCAGGTATGCTGATGGTCATCGTTCCGGTCTCCTTCATGCAGAATGAGTTCTGGGAAAAGAGCAGAATAGAGAGAGTCAATTCGGAGTTCTCGTTCATTGGGCAGACAAGGCTCGCTTCTGATGCATTCTCGTCTGTGGGAGTAGATAACTTCAATACAAAGATAATGTTGTTCCTGAGACGTTCACAGCATATTGAGATGAATCCTTACAATGCTGAAGAGTTTGTCTCTATGGCTGAACTCAAGGAACGAGTGAGGAATACCCGTGAGATGAAGCAGCGTCTGCGTCTCGACCTTATGCGTGAGACCAACCGCATAGACAAGGAGGAACTGGAACAGTTCGAGTATAAGCTAGCCAAGTATATGTACGAGTTGAAGGCTCACGCGAGGCTCAACAAGCATATTGACAAGGCTGTTGCACTTGTTACGAAGTTCCGTAATCAGAAACCTCCCGAGAATGCCACCAACGAGCAGATGAAGGAGTGGGAACGTAAGAAACTGACCACTGCAAAGGTGCTTGCAACCATACGCAAATATATCACCTCGCAGAATGTCGTGCCACGCAAGGCGGTGGCATTGGTAAAGACCTCCTACGGTTTCAAGCTCAAACAGTATGCACCACGACTGCTTGACAAGGTGGAACACAGGGTGGCGAGCGTCAATGGCCTTGTAATGAATAGTACAGTACTGCCTGTGCCAGAGGTTATGACCGGAGAGAATATGCGACAGATACGCACTGCCAAGCAGCTTATCCGCCGTAAGCGTAGGCTATATGACATACAGAGCCGGCCATTCTCCGATATGGAAGCGGATCCAGGCTTTACCGAGTATCTCGACAATGCTACCTTCATAAACAAGGATGGCGAGGTATGCGAATTCACGCAGTTGCAGAAGCATGACCTGAACCTTGTGTTCCAGAAGCGATATGCTCTTCTCAACTGGCAGCAGGGCTCCGGCAAGACTGCAGCGGCATATCATAGAGCCAAGTGTCTGCTCAAATACGGTAAGGTGCGCAATGTTGTGATACTTGCCCCTGCCATTGCCACCAACATGACCTGGATACCGTTTCTTTTTAATAACAATGAAGAGTTCAGGGTGATACGTACATACAAGGATCTTGAAGATGTTCCCCAAGGGATATTCCTTGTGTTGTCCACCTCGATGGTAGGCAAACTCAAGCGTGACCTGATGCGATTCGTGAAGATTTCATCAAGGAAGTTATGTCTCGTGTTTGATGAGTCTGACGAGATAACCAATCCTTCCTCACAGCGAACAAAGCATATACTGGCCGTGTTCCGCAGACTCAAATACAAGATTCTCGATACGGGAACAACCACCCGTAACAATATCGCTGAGCTATACAGCCAGTTTGAGTTGCTCTATAACAATTCGGTCAATATGACCTGCTGGTGCAGCAGCATATATCACGAGAACAAGGATAAGGAGATAGAGAGTGAACGGAACCTTCACTACGGAGAGCCGTTTCCGGCTTTCAGAGGTCATGTCCTGTTCAGTGCCTGCCATTGTCCCGGCAAGGCCACCGTATTCGGTATAGAGAAGCAGAATCAGGATGTCTATAACAAGGATGAACTCTTCGACCTTATAGGTAAGACCATCATCACCCGTAAGTTCCGCGATTTTGCAGGAGAGAAGTACAGGATACATACACATACC
>JAFUJQ010000121.1 GCA_017473705.1 Bacteroidales bacterium
CATTACCCTGATTCATCGATGGAACATTGTCCTTCCTGCACGACATCGTGCCGAACACAGCTGCCACAGCAGCCATCATAAGAAATCCTTTTCTCATAATTGAAATTGAATTAAAATGTTAGTAAAAAGTTTATGTTTTAGCGAAATACGCTCAACCTACTGATCTCCGGATCAAGATTGCCCCTATGTACAAACCCCGGATTCTGCCTGCAAGCCTCCTCATAGCACCGCACAGCCTTTTCAATCTCCCCAAGACGGCTATACACAATCGCCAGCATATAATTCACCTGATCGGTCCTATGAAGCCTCTCCAAGATTGCCAACGCACTCGCATTGTAATCCAATGCACAGAACGCCACAGCAGCATTATAATCCTGATACGGACGAAGCAAAGTCACAGCAGTCTCATAATCTCTGTCCCGGATTGCCTGCACCCCGGCCATATATGTAGAATCTATCACAGTCGTATGCACCGTATCCTTCTGCATATCCTTCCTGTGCAGATAGAAATCGAATTTCACAGTCCTCAATCTCGGATAGACCTTCTCACGCAGATGCCTGTAGCAACCTAACTTTTGAAGAACTTCCTCCCTCTCATCTAGGTCATCCAGTTCGCACGCATTGATATACGCGATCTTATCCTCATAATCCATCACAGTATCCTCAGCCACCAGCACATCCAGCATCCTCCAATTCTCCGCATCATTCCTCGCAATGAACCGGATGCCCTCTCCCGTCATCCCCGGCTCCGACCGGGGATCTCCAGTCATATCCACCGCGAACCCCTCATCAGCCTTCACAGAATCCCGATACTCATCAATGAACCTCCTGAAGTATTCAGCCACAGCCTCACTTCGCCTTTGTGTAAGCCTGGTATTATAAGCCACCGTACCCTCCGGAGAACTCGAAGCCGTAACCACAATGGAATCCATCTCAAACTCATCGTGGTCGATAAGTGCAGCCAGATTATCCTTGATCCTGCCGATCTCATCACGATTATATCCCAGACTCTCATCCACCTCATACCTGTCGTGTTCAAACTCCACATAACAAGCAGTATTGGCAGATACCTTCCTCTCGATCACCTTTGTCATATACCTTTCGGTTCCGTCCACAAAGGCACTCAACGAACTGATGTAATATGTCAGAGACTCGCATTCCGGAATGTCATATATCTTCACATCCTCTTGATAAATCTCTCCTGACAGCACCACATCCACCTTTCTCAAACGAGGCCTTGAAGCCAATGTGTGCGAATACACATATCTGAAATCCCCGTTGATCTCACGCATTACCGTATCAAGTCGGAAGCCCTGCTCGATAGGCACCTTCACATACTGCCTGAACCTTTCATCCTTTCTGGCCTTCCTGCGTTCATTCGCGGATTTAGCCAGTCTATTTGTATAATGTTCTATTGCCTGTTGCTCCGTCACTCCGAAGGCAGAAGCAAACTCCGCATCCGAAACGAAAGTCGAATCAGTCCTGAAAGCATACAGGGCAGGGATATTCCTCTCAATGAAAATCTCAAGCAGCTTCATATTCACGAACTCCATCGAATCCGTCACAATGCTCTGAAGAAACTTCTCATACCTCCTGTAGCCACGCATCTGCTCATTGCGATACTCCTGACCTGTTATCATAATCGGATCAAGCCCCAGAGTGTCCTCCAGCACATACATCCTCGGATAGAATCGCAGCTGCCACTGAGGATCCATCATATCCTGCGGAACGGTCACGGCAAACTCGATATTCACCTTTCCGCCTCTTTCCGCTACATTCCGGAATCTTGCAGTAATGGAAGCCGCCTCGATCACGTCAGTCGCCACCATATTGCCATCCTCATCACGCACAGCATTCATAATGATCGGCCCCTCAGCCTCCATCACCACCGTTGTATCTCTTCCGTCATCCCCGGCTCCGACCGGGGACCTCCCGTCATTCCCTATCTCTCC
>JAFUJQ010000051.1 GCA_017473705.1 Bacteroidales bacterium
ATGTGAGGAATCTACCGAGTTTTTCACAAATTTGCCTCCTGAGAATCGAGTATTTCAGAAGAAACTCAAATTCATCAGGAGGCATTCAAATATTCGATTCTCAGAGGGTTATATTTTGAGACTCTTTTTCAGCGGTCTCCCAAAGGGGAGCACGAGGTTTCTGTAAGGTGTTGAGGGATAGTGTGTTGGGCGTCAGAGCTCTTCGATCTCGTTGATGATGTCGTCGAGGGTGCGGAGTTTTCTGTGGTCGGTCCAGATTGCTAAGATTATGGCCAGTATGACAGACAGGATACACCATGTGATTGACTCGGGGTTGAAGCCGTCGTAGAGCTTGAAGAATACATTGAAGTATTCCATTGACCATAGAATGATAAATAGCGCTATGAGTGGCATTGAGACGATGCTGAAGCGTATGTGCAGTTTCCTGACACTGCGTATTGCTACAGCAAACTCTTTCAGGTCGCCTTTGTAGTTCAGTTTCTTGTCCTGGATGAATTTCTTGCATAAGATGAGCACTACTCCAAGTATGCAGTAGATGATTGCCATGACCACTGTCCACCTGGCCATACCTGCCTTGTGAGTCAGCATTACCATGATCGGACCGCCGATCAGGAGGATCATAACCTGCGCCCATGTCTCCCACCAGTCGTATGATGACATCTTCTTCCGGACAGATGCCCTGAGCTGCTTCTCGGAAATGATGTTCTGTTTCTCCACCTTCTCTGTCAGGAGTCTGAATTGTTCTCGCATCAGCTCCAGCTCCTGTGAAATCTCGAAATTGTCCATTTGCTTTGATTTTTGACGGTTCTACATTGATTTCAGCTTCTCTCTGATACGGACGAGCTTGACCGAGACATTGTTTGCAGTGATTCCGAGGATGTCCCCGATCTCTTTATAGCTCAGATTCTCAAGCCACATCAGGATGATGCTCCTGTCTATGTAACCGAGCCGGTTGATGCGGTCGTAGAGCTGGCGGATCTGCATCGAATCCTCGTCGATATCCTCGAAGAGGTTGATGTTGACATCCAGCGGAATCTTCTCGAAGCTCCTTTTCTTCTTACGTGAATGATTGATGCATGTGTTGAGGCTGACTCTCCATACCCAGGTGCCGATGAACTTCTCTCCCTCGAAAGTCTGCAGTCCTTTCCACAGGTTGATGAGTATCTCCTGGAACAGGTCGTTCACCTCTTCCGCGTCCTTGGAGAACATATAGCAGACCGTGTAGATCCTCCTCTTGTTCTCCAAGACGATGCGTGTAAATTCTCTTTCTCTGTCGTCCATAAATCAGTCTTCTGAAATCTTTCTGACCGTTAAACACCCAAACCGCCAGAAAACTACAACAATATTAAAAATTTCACCACATTTTTCTCTTTTTTATATTTATTTCTTTTTCTTGATCGGAAGTTATGAGTAATGTGCCTATGTTCGCATCGGATATTGTCCGTCCGTAGTTATGTGTAATCTTTAATCAGTCAAGAAGATGAACCAAGTAGAAAAAGTGTTATCTTTGCAATTGAACATGGAGGGTTGGATATGGGGCAGTTAGCATTTATCAAGATGTTCCTGCTGGTGTCGATCCCAACCGACATCAATGATAACAGAAGACATGTCCATGTGTTCAGGAAGGGAAGCAGACATTTGACCTCGATGGCAAAAATATGGATTGAGTCGAATGGTCAGAAGAGTATAGATATTGCATATTCAGAGCTGTCTGCCAAGGAGAATGAAATGTTGCTCTCGGCAATAAATGCCCATTGGGAATTTATAAATGAGCAGATAACAAAGACATTCAAAGGGGAGAAGACTAAAGTTAAAGATATAGGGAAATAGTATATGTGCAAGAATACTGAAATTAAGGTCGGGATTAGAAAACTGGACTTTACTCATAGAGGGAAAATGCTGGTATGCCTCAATGACGGCCGTCAGGTGCTGGTACCCCTGTCATTGTTTCCGGATATAAAGGAATTGTCTGTCAAGGATCGTTCCAATTGGATCATTCTTGATGAGCAGTTCTTTACATTTTCCAGATTGAGTAAAGTGTTTTCCATAGAAGAAGTGATGAGGATCAATTGATACTGTCAAGGAGGGTTGCGGACTGCAACTCTCCTTTTTTGTCGTATGTCTCCTGTTTGACCAGGCCTATGCCGTAGGCGTACCATGAGACTGTCTTTGTCACTTCCTTGTGCATCATGGCCTTGCTGGTGACGGTTTCTTCAAGGATGAAGCAGTCAAAATCTCCAGCTGGTGTGTGCAGTATTTCCTTTCCGGTGATCTTGCGGTCTTCGCCTGATATCCTGACACTGACGATTGAGAATCTGAACTGGAATCCATAGTCTGGCAATGGTCCGGTCTTCGGATATCGCGGAATGCCTCTGACTTCGCCGGAAAAACTGAACTTGCTTTTCATTTCCTCGATTGCAGCCTTCTTCTTATCTTCCGAAGCATCTGTTCCCATATCCTCAACAGCTGCCTCCAGAATGCTTTCCAGCACGTCCTCTTCGAAGAATGCGTTCATGTCAACCATGTATTCCCCATCCTTGAAGCTGTAGAACATATAGCTCCTCAAAGTGTCAGCAGGGGAGTCAGTCCTGACTTTCTCGACTCGCATCCTGACGCTTCCATTCACGGCGTCACCCTTCATCCTTTCTACAGAATGATAAACGGTGGCAACGATATTCCCGTCTCCATCCGTTTCCTTGTATGACCACCTTGCGCTCTCCGGCTCAGCAACGAAAAACACCTGCTCCTGAGCGAAACCGCTCAGGCTGCAGAGCCCGAGCGCCCATATCAATATGATTTTACACTTCATTTTATTTCCAGAATTTGTCCGGGTCGTGGGTTATTGTGTAGTTTCTGCTGTGGAATGGTTCGAAGCCTTCGGGGATGAGGGCGTAGTAGCGGTTTCTCAATGAGCTTTCCGGCAGGGAGTTGTAGTCTTCCTGATAGAAGCCCAATGCGCCCCAGCAGCAGAACCAGTAGGTGTTCTTTGCCATGTAGGCATAATAATGATCCATCTTGGAACTGCCCTTCTCGAAGCCGTGGTAGAACAGCATCTTCTCGCCTTTGATGTATTTTTCTCTCATCTGTCTGAGGGAGAGGAGATTTCCCTCAGTGTCGGTGACATATCGTCCGCCCATGTCAGTGTCCAGCATTACCCACTGCCCGGTCTCAGGAAGCCATACTTCATTCACGACATGGCAGTCCTGGTCGTTCTTGTTCTGCGGCAGACAGGTGATGTATCTAGCCTTTATGCCGGCCGCATGAAGGAGTTCGAAGGTCATGATGCTGTGCAGGCGGCAGTTGAATGCCGGAGCGACGTTCTTTGTATATTCCCAAAGTCCGATCGCATTGACATGTTCTGGCCATTCCTTCTGATTGTCGTGGGGAATGTTGAATGCGACGAACCTGCCTATGGCAAGGGCCTTCTCCCATGTGGAAGCCTCAGCGTCATACAGCGTGTCCAGCTGGAAATATTTCATGATTTCATCTGCACGCTCCATGTCCTGGACATGGGTGATGTCAATGAATGCAGAGTCGGCGCTGTAAGCCCCGCATGTCCTCAGAAGTTCCACTCTTTCATCAAACAAGGCAATGGCGCTCTCGTTGACATTTATGCTTATTTCATAATATTTCGTGACCTTCAGAAATGTGAAAAGGCTCACGGTTGCCGCTCCAATTACAGCAAGTATGCCGACAAATATTCTCCAGATGATTCGCAGGGCTTTCATATATGATCATTTCTTTACTGGTGTGACTTTATATCCGGCCTTGCGGAGCAGGCTGATCATTCCATATTCTCCAGGGAGATGTCCTGCGCCGACGACAAACAGTGTGCTCTGCTTCGGGAGCAGCTCCTTCATCCTGCTTTCCCAGTTGAGGTTGCGGACTTTGACCATTGTGTCGTATTCATAGTCTGTCATCTGCTCCTGGAATACTTCCCATAATCTGTCCAGGTCCTGTGATTTGTATGCATCGGTCAGCTGCATCAGCAGTTCCTTGGTGTTGTTCGTATCCATGTATTCAAGCAGGGCGTCAGCCTGATCCTCGAGAGAGCCGCTGAACAGCAGCTCCATCTGGTAATTCATGCTCTCCAGGCCGTCGATGCCTTTCCCTTCCGCTTTGGCCAGGTTCTGCAGGTGCTGATCCATCCCGGTCTTCTTGTTGGCGTCCGGCATGATCTCCAGGATCTTCCTGTTCATGAGAGTGATCATTATGGCCATAGGTTTCAAAGAGGCGAGCATGTCTGACGGAACTCCGAGATTGGCCTTCAGGTAGTCGTCCAGACGTGCTTTCTCATCTTCAGTAAACAGGGATGCAAATGATGTGTCCGCCGGCATCATCATCATGCTCTGCATCTGCTCCATTTCCTGGGGAGTCATCTGCTTCATCTTGATCATGTTGAACTCGCCTATGACATTGTCGACCTTCTTGAAGGCCTTCATCAGGCCAGGGATGCTGTCGCAATATTCGTCAGGGCAGCTGTGATGTGTTCCGACAATGTATGATGCTTTCTTTATGCCGTTTCCGCTGATCTTCCACACTATCTGGGCGTTGGAAGTGAGGCACACTGCGGACAGTGCCAGAATTGTCAATATCCGTTTCATATTCTTATTTTTCTGAGTCATAAGCCTTCTTTGCTTTATATAGAATAATATGGTTCAGCAGGGTATATACAGTGCAGAACAGAAATGCAAGGTTCATCCAAGGCGAGCCGAAATCTGCAATGAGTCCGGTCACGCATAGACCGATAACTATGGCTGCCAGGATATAAATCATAACAACATAGCCTTTCTTGTATTCCGTCAATGTCTGCGGCTGATTTTCTCTCTTTATATTGCCTATCAGACCCGCCGGCACTATAACAAAGAACAGGGCAAGTATGGCAATCATTGTCCAATCATATCCGGCCCCGTCTGCAGGCAGACATGAAATCATGAAACATGCAAGTCCCGCAGCCATAGCCAGCACACGGAAAATTTTAATAGCTTTCATATTCGTTTGCAATTATCAGTTCTATCACCTGGCTGTAATTCTTTGTTCCGGATGAAATCTTGTTTGCCTTCAGCATCGAATCATATACTGCAGACTGGATATTTCCAAGAGTCTTGTTGTATTTGGATTTCCAGAACTTCTGCTGCTCAATCAATTGCTGTAGGATCTCCGGTTTTATTGTGTTTACATAATCCTTATACTCATCTTCGGCAAGGACCCTCGCTGCATTTGAAAGAACGTATGGCAGCAGTGAATAATAGCCGCTGTACCGTATGGCTGGAATGCCGGATTTGCGGCATGTCTCGTATGCCCAGAAATTTGCCTCATCTTCATTGCTCACTCCGAGCAGATGAGACAGCTCATGAGCATAGCTGAACGGCTGTTGGGCCGGGAGCAGGTCCGCATTGATATGGGTCTCACAGAAGAATGGCCCTATATAGCCTCCCACTCCTACAGATGTGTACAGCCTGTTGAATATGAGACGTTTCGGATGCTGCCATTCCTTTGGGCTGCATAAGCCGTAATTTTCCGGGACAGATGAATATATGGATTTGATGTTGTTTTCATATTCAGCCATTTCAGCTATGTCGGGGGTGTAAGAAGCGTTCAGGCTGTCGGCGTATTCAGTGATGAACTTCTTGAAAATGACTTCATCATATGCATGCCTTTCAATGTCGCCTCTTGTATATATGCTTTCTCTGAAATAGTTTATTCCCCAACCGAGATACAGCCAGATGAATACCCAGATCATGAGTTCAGCTTCCTTCAGGATGATCTTCCAGAAAGCCTGTTTCTTTCTTATCCCCGTGATCAGTATGAGAGCCATCAGCACGATGGCGCAGACAACAAGTAATTCCGTCATGGAAAAAGGAATCCATGATACGAGGAATGACAGCCCTGCAGAAATCACCGGATATAGGCCTGTCGCATACCACTCGCCGATATGCTCATTTGCCCTTGCTGCAATGATGAATGCGACCAGGACAATGAGAAGTATATGCCTGATCCTTATCTTTGGTGCCGGGTTCATCATTTTGCTGCGATCATTCTGCGGACGAAGTATCCTGCGGCTGCGGCCAGGACTGCGAACAGTATGAATTTCACGATGGATATGTCGGAAAGGGATTCTTCCGGCAGTTCGAATGTAGACCAGCACATGGTCATGCATACGATGAAATTGCCTATGGCTATGCTCCAGCGCTGAGCCGGCGTCGCGTCATCCGGGATTGGCGACCATAGATTGTAGCCTGAATTGTTTATGCTTGGAATGAGGATATACAGCCCTATGAGGAAGGTCGCATAGCCGGCTCCGAACAGGGCAATGCCGACTGAACGGTCAGTCGAAGCGAGGATGGCGTAGATAATAACAAAGAATCCGAGAAGGACAATTGCCGGGGTCAGATATCTTTTCATGGCAGAATATGATTTGTAAGTTCGTTGCAATATAGTGATTTTTATCCTAAGATTCATCATTGCCTGCGTATAATGTATGAAATGCCGAATCTGAACTGGTGGAACGGCCAGTCAATGAAGCCGATCTGATGCCCTATGCTCAGGACAAAGTCGCCATGCCGGCTGGCCAGACTGGTCTTCAGTGTCATAGGGGAGTCGCCGTCTTTCTCCCATCCGACATATCCGCCAAATTCAGTGGATATTGAAATTCCTTTGTATCTGTATGAAGCCTTCAGTCCATACATCACGGCGTCATTCTGCCTTCCGTTGTCCGTCTGCCAGCATAGGAAGCCTCCTGATGCAGCTATGGACAGGTCGGATCTGTCTGGAATCAGTGTGAACTTTCTTCCGAATGCCGCATCAAAGAAGTATCCGGCATTGTCATAGTATCTGGCATTGGAGTAGTCGTTGCCCGAGGCGCTCTTCAGGGCAGTCCGGACAGAAATGTTTATCCCGTGTCTCTCCTGCGTCAGGAGCATGAAGTCTGTCGAGATGTATATGTCTCCTGAAATTGTCCTGCTGACGGGAGATGTGCTGTCGATCCTTCTGTCCTTGCATATCTTGTCTCCAATACGGAAATATTCGACGAGCGGTCCCCAGATGACGAGGTTGACCCTGTCGGTGAACAGCGGAGCAGTCAGCCTGACGAAGGCGTTGGCTGTGTATTCCTCGCTCGGGCCATATGTACTGTTTATGAAATTGTCTGCATAGACCTCCAGCTTCCATTCAGTGGATGTCCTGCCGGTCATCATGTCCGGCACCGGGAAGGCGTTCGGGCCGAAATAGGCCGGAGCGATCTTTGTCGGTACGGACAGGTCTGACACGCCTAATGATGTCTGTGCGAGACAGACGCCTTCCAACATCAGCAGCAGTACATATGTCAGTAAGTGTTTCAAAGGGGTTATCGGTTTTGTCATTAAGACGCCGATAGCCCCTAAAAGTACTATGCTGTTGGAAGAAAAATACCGGCGTGACATGATTCTTTGAATTAATGTCACGCCGGTCCCCGAAAACCATGATTTATAGGGTATTTTGCTAGCAGCGTGACATGATTTCTTCAATTTATGTCACGCCGGGTTTTATCTGAATGTTATGGAAGTTTGAAGATGACAGGGAATACGTATGAGACGGAAACTGTCTCTCCATTCTCGTTTCTGCCAGGAGTCCAGTCTGGAGATTCGCTGACTACGCGTGCAGCTTCCTTGTCGAGCTCCTGATTTACGCCTCTGAGCACCTTCACATCAGCAACTTTACCTGTTTCGGTTACTGTGAACTGCAATGTGACTCTGCCCTGAACCTTTGACTGACGGCATGTGTCAGGATATCGGAGGTTCTGGTTTACCCACTTCGAGAACTCATTGGCATCCCCGCCATTGAATGTCGGCTTCTGAGCGGCATGCTGGAAAGGCACGACCTTCTTTGCTTCCTTTGGATTTTCCTCTGTAGTAATCCGGATTGTGCCGTCTGCCTCGACATGTCCTTTCGGATTGGCCGGAAGTGCTGCAATATCTTCGCTGCTTGCCTTCTTTCCGTTTATATATACGTCAGGAACAGGCTTCTCCTCGTTCTTCTTTGACGGATCTGTAGTGATGACGATCACACCTTTGTCTGTTTCATATTCCTTCAATGCCTCCTCATTCTTGAGAACCTGCATTGAAGTGATGTCGGAAGAAGGAATAGTGTTAAGGTCAAATCCTTCCGGCATTCTCTCACCATTCACGACGATGACCAGGTCATTCGTGTTCACCTCGATTTGCTCCCGGACCACATCTATTTTGCCGGTTACATAAGGACCGGAAGTGGTGATGGCTGCGCTTACTCTGTTGTCGTCTTTAAGATATGCTACAATCACTACGGCATCAGGGTCGTCATGTGCTGCCTTATTCTGCATTTCCTTTGTTACGATTGCACCATTGTGCATGTATATGTTCTGGTTAAGGTCAAGTCCTGTGTAGCAAACCTGGAGTTCCTTGCAATTATTGTCAAAGTAATTGAGTGTGACTGTGTTGTTTTCCTTGTCGACAATGAATCTTCCTTCGCGCAGATTCTTTTTTGTAAAATGATTTTCTGGAAAAGATTTTTCACTATCTTTGCCCTTGAGAGTGTCAGCCACAGCTTCAGGCTGCAGGCCTTCATACTGGTAATCTACCTTTGTCTCGGCGGTTGCCGCCAGAGAGATTCCCACCAGAGGGATGACGTAGAGAGCCTTCCAGACGCTCATACGTGATGACTTTTTGTTTAACATCATAGTAATACGTGCTTTAAGTGTACTGTGATTAAAGCTGTTAGCAACTGAGTAGCCGCTCTTGCTGACAGCTTTCCTTATTAATAGATATTGGTACTCCTTGATATTCGCTCCGCTCCTGAGGACAGCATCGTCCGCCTCGAACTCGTGAAGGGCGCGCAGGTCTGACTTCAGCATCCATATGGCCGGATTGAACCACTGGAGGGCTGTGATCATGTCCACGAAAAGCAGGTCCCATGAATGCCTGAGGGCGATGTGAGCCTTCTCGTGAGTGAGGATCTGAGAGTAGCCGCTCTCAAAGTCCTCGCGAGAGATCACGATGTATTTCATCCAGCTGAACGGGGCTGTATTGTCGGTTGTGATTACAAGAGTTTCTCCGCTTTCGAGAGTCTGATGCTCTCCGGAGTTTATGATGGACTTTACCTTGAAAATGGAGATGACGGCCATAGACAGAACTGTCAGGGCTCCGAGGACGAATATTCCGCATATTATTGCCGGCCATACAGGCGCACTTGCTGTCTCAGTTACAGTGGTTGCCATTTCAAGAACTGTCTCTACCGGTTCATCCGCAACAGGGGTGTAGGGGAGAGTCACCACTTTACTGATGGTTATCACGCAGAGAGGAAGCACGAATGACAGGGCCGCAGTGCCCAGAAGGACGATGCGGTTGAAACGATGGAATGTCTCCTTGCTGAGCAGCAGCCGGTAGAACAGGTAGAACACCGCGAGAGCAATGGCGGTCTTGCCTTGGTATATCAGGAATTCGGTCATATCTGTCAAGTTCTTTTGTTATTGATTGCCCTTTTCTATCTGTTCGATCAGCTCCTTCAGCTCGTCGACGGTAATCTTCTCCTCCTTTACCAGAGTAGAGACCGCACTGAGATATGAGTTGTTGAAGTAACTGCTGATGATGCCCATAAATGAACTTCCGGCGTATTCTTCCCGAGTGACGACAGGGAAGTACTGGTATGAGTTTCCATATGCCTTGTGATCCAGGAAGCCGTTGGCTTCAAGCGTGCGGACCATGGTTGACAATGTGTTGAAATGCGGCTTCGGCTTCTCGTAAAGCTCCAGCAGCTCCTTCACGAACATCGCTCCTTTGTCCCAGAAGAGGTTCATGATCTCTTCTTCTTTTCGTGTGAGTTTCTTCATATCAAAATCGTTTCTGACGCAAAGTTAACTAAAAAATATTCACATGCAACTATTTTTTATAGTTTGCTAACTAAATTTTTTAGTTTGTGTTTTGGAATTCTCATTTGATAGACGGATCCATTCCGGAAAAGTACTATATTTGCCGTCGTGAAAGATCAGAAGATACAGATATTCCGTGCTTTGGCCATAATTGCCGTGGTCATGATACACACCACTCCCGCAGGGGAGTGGCAGATATTCTGCAAGCCATTCATCAATTTCGCAGTGGCGGCTTTCATATTTCTCTCAGGATATCTGACCAAGGCTGAGAATGATGACTGGATGGGATTTTATCGCAGGCGTATAATGCGTGTTGCTGTGCCTTATGTGATATGGACAGTCATCTATAGCATCCCGGACGTGATTTCCGGCGGGCCGGTTGCATTGCTGAAGAATCTTTTGTCAGCCAATGCAAACGTATCCCTATATTATATATTCGTATATATACAGTTTGTCCTGCTGACGCCTTTGATTGCACGTCTGGCGAAATCAAGATACAGCTTCCTTGGCTGGCTGGTGGCTCCGGTCTCCGTGATGATATTCAAATATTACGGTTTATTTGCAGGTGTGGAACTTAATAAACATGTGGCCCTGCTATGGTCAGACCTCTGTCTGGGATGGTTCACATTCTATTATCTGGGTATGATGCTTGGCAACAGGATCATAGACAGGCAATTCAATCTGCGTAACCTTGTCATATTATATATTGCATCCATCATGCTGCAGATGGGCGAGGGATATGTATGGTCCCTTTATGATATGACCGGCTGCGGCTCCCAGCTCAAGCTGTCTTCACTCCTGACGAGCGCTGTTGCCATGCTCATAATGTATACTCTGCTCCAGAACAAGAAATGGCAGCCCCGCAGCAGCCTGCTGACGACTATCGGTGACAATTCCTTCGGAATCTACCTCTGCCATCTGATGGTGATGGCTCTCCTGAGCTACATTCCATATTATTCATACATCCCGTTCCCTGTCAATTCGGCCATCGTAGTCTTTTTGAGTTTCCTTTTATGTCGTGGATTTGACATTTGTGTCAGATGGGGAATGCGCATTACGAAAAAGCAGCCTGGTGAAAACCAGACTGCTTCTCTATGATTTATCCGAGGATATATTTGTGGATTGCCTCTGCAGCTTTTCGGCCTGCTCCCATTGCGAGGATCACGGTCGCTGCTCCGGTCACGGCGTCTCCTCCTGCAAATACGCCCGGGCGGCTTGTCGCTCCGCTTTCGTCTGCCACGATGCAGCCTCTGCGGTTGGTCTCCAGACCTGCAGTCGTCCTTGCGATGAGCGGGTTAGGGGAGGTGCCGAGTGACATGATTACAGTGTCGGTCTCTATGTCGAACTCCGAGCCAGGGATCTCTACAGGCGAACGGCGTCCGCTTTCGTCAGGCTCGCCGAGCTCCATCCTGATGCACCTTACTCCGCGTACCCATCCATTCTCATCGCCGAGCACCTCGACAGGGTTTGTCAGCATCGCGAACTGTATGCCTTCCTCCTTTGCATGGTGAACCTCCTCGACACGTGCCGGAAGTTCCTTCTCGGTACGGCGATACACGATGGTGGTCTCTGCTCCGAGGCGAAGCGCAGTGCGGGCAGCATCCATGGCTACGTTACCTCCTCCGACCACAACCACCTTCTTTCCTG
The DNA here is from genome assembly GCA_017473705.1 of Bacteroidales bacterium. Classification (GTDB taxonomy): domain Bacteria; phylum Bacteroidota; class Bacteroidia; order Bacteroidales; family UBA932; genus Cryptobacteroides. The sequence goes on from JAFUJQ010000051.1 coordinate 11,528, forward strand.
CATGGATAGGGGTGTCGTAGTCATCGCGATATGCCTTCATCAAGTTGTTTCTTGTGAGGAATTCGTTTGCTGAGAACACTCCGTTGAGATGCTCTCCAGGAATGTTCATGAAGCGAGGAAGACCTGCTCCCGAGCCTACGAACACTGCAGAGAACCCTTCGTCGTCAAGAAGGCTGTCTATGGTCACTGTCCTTCCCACGATGACGTTGGTCTCGATCTTCACTCCGAGAGCCTTCACATCGTTGATCTCAGCTGCAACGATCTTGTCCTTCGGCAGACGGAACTCCGGAATGCCATACTCCAGCACTCCGCCCGGACGGTGAAGAGCCTCGAAAATAGTGACATCATATCCTAGCTTTGCGAGGTCATACGCACAGGCAAGACCTGCAGGGCCGCTGCCGATCACGGCAACCTTGTGGCCGTTCGCCGGCGCTACCACTGGCTTTGTGCCGCCGTTCTCACGGCTCCAGTCTGCAGCGAAGCGCTCGAGCTTTCCGATAGCTACAGGCTCGCTCTTGATGCCGAGGATGCAACTGCCCTCGCACTGTGACTCCTGCGGGCAGACGCGTCCGCAGATTGCCGGCAGTGATGAGTCTTCAGCCAGCACCTCTGCAGCCTTGGCGAAATTGCCGGCAGCGATCTCAGAGATGAACTGAGGGATCTTCACGCTTACAGGACACGCCCCAACGCAGCGCGGATTCTTGCAGTTGAGACATCTTGAGGCTTCGAGCTGTGCCTCTTCAGCATTATATCCGTAGCAGACCTCCTCGAAGTTGGTCGCGCGTACTTTAGGATCCTGCTCTCTGACAGGAACTCTTGGAATCTTGTTAGCCATTATTTTCCCCTCCCGATTCTGCAAGTGTGGTGCTCTGTGGCCTCACGCTCTTCTGTACTATACATTCTCTGACGACGCATGGCCTCGTCGAAATCAACGAGAGATCCGTCGAACTCAGGGCCTTCAACGCATGCGAAACGCACCTTGCCTCCTACTGTCACGCGGCATGCTCCGCACATTCCCGTGCCGTCCACCATGAGTGTGTTCAGTGACACGATCACAGGGAGCTCAAGCTTCTTGCATGTCAGAGTCGCGAACTTCATCATGATCATAGGGCCGATCGCTACAGCCTGGTCATACTTCTTGCCGTCTTCGTTCACCAGCTTCTCAAGAAGAGCGGTCACCAGACCTTTGAATCCTTCAGAACCGTCGTCAGTACAGATATAGAGATTATCACATACAGACTCCATCTCTTCCTTATATATGATCAGGTCTTTGGTCTTGGCACCGATGATTACGTCCACTGCAACGCCTCTTTCGTGGAGCCACTTGACCTGAGGATATACAGGCGCTGTTCCGACGCCTCCGGCAATGAATACATATTTCTTAGACGCAAGCTCTTCCGCAGGCATCTGTGTGAAGTCTGACGGAATGCCAAGAGGGCCTACGACGTCAGCAAATGCGTCGCCTTCCTCATAAGAGCATATTTCTGAAGTGGATGCTCCGATCTTCTGCGTCACAATGGTGACAGTTCCTGCTGAGCGGTCATAATCGCTTATTGTGAGCGGAATGCGCTCACCCTGCTCGTCAGCCCTCACGATGAGGAACTGTCCCGGTTGCGCTGCAGAAGCGAGGCGCGGAGCCTCGACCCTCATGCGGCAGATCGTCGGAGTGAGCATGTCTTTTGATACGATCTTATACATTTTTATAATTAAGGTTTTTGCACGGCAAAGGTATGAAAATCTTAAAGTAATCCAAGAAGTTTGCTTCTGCTGAGCATGCACGAACCGACTGCACCGGCCTTCTTGCCAAGCTTGGAGAACTTGATGGTCGTATCGCTGTTTATGATGTTAAGAGAATGCTTCTGGATGGCGCTCTTGATAGGGAGGAGAAGATATTCCTTGGTCGACGCCACCGATCCTCCGATGACGATCAGTTCCGGATTGAACAGATTGATCAGACCGGCAATCGCCCGTCCGAGAGTCGTTCCGATCTCCTCAATGACTTCGATTGCCAGCACATCCTCTTCCTTGACTGCGTCTATGATGTCCTCAATATGGATCTGCTCTCCTTTGTTGAACTTTTCTGAAAGAGTGGAAGTCCTGCCATCGTTGAGTTTTTCCATGAATATCCTGTATGCAGCAGAGCCTGAGGCCCCTGTTTCAAGACATCCTGTCTTGCCGCAGTGGCATATCTGGTCATTGTTCAGGAGAGGGAAGTGACCGATCTCGCCAGAGAATCCTGACTTTCCATATGAAAGCTTTCCGTCCACAATCATTCCCATTCCAAGTCCCCATGCCACGTTGATGAAAAGCATGTTGCTTTCGGTGTTGGCAACTCCGCAGATGTATTCTCCATATGTCATCGCCCTCGAGTCGTTCTCGACAAACACGGGCTTGCCGAGCTCGTCCTCAAGGACGGATGCTATAGGCTTGTCCTCACCGAGGAAGTATGAGAAGCAATAGCCGGTTTCATTGTTTACGCGTCCCGTGAGGTTGAAGCCGTATGCAAGGACCTTTTCCGGGTCTGTTCCATTGGACTTGAGCTGTCCGTTGATGAAACAGCAAAGTTCGCGGAAGGATTCTTCCGAGTTCTGTACTGAGTATGGCAGCTGTTCCTGATAGTCTACCAGCGTGCCTTTGAAGTCAGTGATAGCATAGCTGATGTACTTGCGCCTTATGTCTACACCGACAAAGTAGCCTGCAGACGGATTGAGGCCGTATATGCTCGGGCGGCGTCCTCCGTTGGTTCCTATCTTGCCCAGATCCTCAAGCAGGCCGTCCTCGAGAAGCTCCCCGACCAGTTTTGTAATGGTCGGGATGCTTGTTCCGAGTTCCTTGCTGAGGTCGGCAAGGCTATAGTCGCCGTCATTGATGCAGAGACCGAGGATCTTCTGCTTCATGACAGAGTTCTTGCCGTCGATGTTGCTTAAAAAAGTCTTGCTCATAATAGTGGTTTAGGTCGTTTCTGCTATTTCTTGTAGTTATTCCAATAATCTTCGATCTCCTCGAGGGTCTTTCCTGTTGTCTCAGGAACGACCTTCCACATGATCAGCATGTATGGAACACAGCATGCGGCGAAGATGAAGAATGTACCTGCCTGGCTCCAGCCGAGGAGTACAGGAGTGAGCTGGCCGATGAGATATGTGCCGATCCAGAGGGCGAAGCCGGCGATTGACATGGCGCGGCCGCGTACGCTGTTCGGATACATCTCAGAGAGGAGCACGAATACGATAGCCGAAATCGATATCGCGCAGCAGAATACATATGCAAGGAAGAATGTGAGCATGAATCCGTTGCCGAGACCGATCTGCGAGCCCCATGCGAAGTAGATGCCGATCGCCAGGAGACAGATGATCATGCCTGATACTCCCCAGTAGATCAGCTGCTTGCGGCCGACGCGGTCGATGATGAAGACCGCGAGGATTGTTGTCACCATGTTCACTACGCCTACGAGGACTGTCGAGAACATTGGATTGTCGAATCCTGCCTCAGAGAAGATCTTAGGACCATAATAAAGCACTGCGTTGACACCCATGAACTGTCCGAGGATGGCGATTGCGCTACCTGTGATGACTGCGATGAGGATGCCCGGCTTGAGAAGGTCTGACCATGCACCCTTGGTCTCGCCCTTGAGTGAGTTCTGGGTTACGGTGATCTCTTCTGAAACCTCTTCTGAAGTTGCATATATCTTGCTGAGTACGGCAGACGCCTTGTCGAGCTTGCCGTTCACTATGAGCCACTTCGGACTCTCAGGGATGAAGAATATGATGAAGAAGAAGAGGAGGGCAGGGATAGTCTCGCTTCCGAGCATTCCGCGCCATGCCTCCGTGTTCATTATCTTCTGCCAGAGGGTCACGTCTCCGGTAATCGATGGGTCAATGTTGGAGTCGATCACCCAGTTCATAAGGTATGCCATGAGGAAGCCGACAGTCACTGCAAGCTGATACAGAGACACGAGGGTTCCGCGGATCTTTGCAGGCGATACCTCTGATATATATATAGGTGAAACGATTGATACGATACCGATGCCGACTCCGCCGATGATTCTGTATGCTACGAGGCCGTCAAAGCTGCCGCAGACAGCGCAGCCGATGGCTGAAATGCTGAAGAGGGCTGCAGAGATGAGCATGGTGAGCTTTCTGCCGAGGTAGTCGCTGAGAGTGCCGGCTACGAGCACTCCGGCGATCGAGCCGATGAGTGCGCAGCCCACATACCAGCCTTCCATCATGTCAGTGAGCTGAAACTGGTTCTTTACGATTTCAGTTGTGCCGGAGATGACAGCGGTGTCATATCCGAAAAGGATGCCTCCGATGGCGGCAACCACCGCCATGAATATCACATATCCGATTGTATTCTTCTGTTTCATAATTGTCATTTCGAGCGAAGTAGAGAAATCTATTTGATGTTGAAATATTCCTTGTACCTGTTATATAAATTGCCTGCAGCGCCATATACCGACTGAGGGCTCAGGAAGTGAGGGAACTCGAAGGTGATGGCCTTGTCATACCCGCAGCGCTTTGCAGCCTCCAGCTTGAGGCGGAGCTTGTCGAACTTGATAGGCAGGAACTTGATAGGCATGTCGCGGTCGAATGTCTCGGCATTTGTCCAGCACTGCATTCCGTACTTGTCAGCCATCTTCTTGTTCACGCTGAAGAACGCGTCGAGCTCGTCATAGTCGATGTGTCCGTCCTGGAAAGCTACAGCGTCCACAACATCGTGGATGCCCTGGAAGATCTGGCTCCACTCTCTTTCGTGGTCTGCGATGGATACAGCGTCCTCCTTGGTCAGAGCCGCTCCGGCAGCGCTGACTGCCTTCTTTCCGTCTATCCAAGGCGAGATGAACACAGGCAATCCGCCTGAAACCTCCTTGCACTGCGCTCCCATTGCGTGGAATGCATCAACCGCTCCGATGGTGTCGCGGCTGATCTCTGTGCTGAGGTACCATCCTCCGAAGCTGTCATATTTCTCGCCATACATCTTCCACACCTCGTCGATGACATACTTGTTGTCCTCGATCTCGTGGCTCATGTCCTTGGTGTCCCAATATACTCCCGAGTCATAAAGTCCGAGGTAGAACTTCATGCCGTGCTTCTGCGCAAGGCGGCAGAACATGTCGATAAGGTCTACTGAAGGCATGTAGCATCCCTTCTTCAGAAGATAAGGAGAAGGGTAGGTGATGAACTTGCGGTATCCGCATCTGATGTCGATCACTGTGTCGATACCTATCGCCTTCATGTAGGCGAAGTCCTGGTCCCACTCCTTCTCGCCCCAGTTCTGGTGCGGGATGTCGTGTGAAATCTCGTCAAGGAATGTTCCTGTGATCCTCAGTCCGTTGTCCTTCGGCACGATAAGTCCGCCTGCAGTCGTGTCGAGCGACGCTGCGGCTCCATTGTCTGATGAACATGAAGAAAGAAGTGAAGGCGCTACGAGGGCTGATGCTCCTCCGATGGCCATTGTCTTAAGAAAGTCTCTACGGTCAGCCATAGTTGTATATGTTTCAAGTTATAATTTTCCAATCAACAAAGATAGTAAATACTTTATAATTTTAAAAGCGGAGACCCGAAAACAATGGTAATTTTTAAAAAACTTTAAAAAAGGTACAATAGTTTTTGAAGTTTGCTAAATAATGTGTACTTTTGTCCGAATAATTGTATCAAGGATAAATATGAAAAATACCATTTTCGCCGTCTTTGCGGCTTTGATGATTCTAACTTCTTGTAAGTCAGAGACTAACCACAATTACATGTGGTTTGACTGCGAGGCAAACTATGCAACGCTTTCGCATCCGGACTCAATCCAGTTCTATCTTAAGAAATGTAAGGACCTCGGATTCGACAATGTCGTTGTCGATGTGAAGTCCATCATGGGTGAGGTTCTCTATGACAGTGAGATCGCTCCATATATGGGCGACTGGGAAGGCGTGGAGAGAGCTCGTGACTATGACATGCTCGGATATTTCATCGAGTACGGACATAAAATGGGCCTCAAGGTCTTCGGCTCGCTTAATGTGTTTGCCGGCGGACACAATTACTTCGACCGTGGCGTTGTCTATATCGACAAGGCTCCATGGCAGTCTATCTGCTACCACAATGGTGTCCTGACTCCTATCTCAGAGATCAAGACTAACTACAACTGCATGATGAACCCATCAAACCCGGAGGTTCAGGAATATCAGATCGAGATCCTCAAGGAGTTTGCACGCAAATACCCTGAGGTTGACGGACTTATCTTCGACCGCGTGCGCTATGACGGCGTCACTGCAGACTTCAGCGAGCTTTCAAAGAAGCAGTTCGAGGAGTATGCAGGCGTGACAGTGGAGAACTTCCCGGAGGACATTCTCAGCTGGTATGACGAGGACGGCAATCTCCGTCCGAACTGGGTGCTCGGAAAGCATGCAAAGAAGTGGTTCGAGTGGCGTGCTATGGTCATCCACGACTTCGTGGAGAAGGCTCACACAGCTCTCAAGGAGATCAATCCTGACCTTATCATCGGTGATTATACAGGAGCATGGTATCCTACATACTGGCAGCTTGGCGTAAACTGGGCAAGCCAGGAATATGACCCATATCAGGTGCCTCAGTACCAGTCATGGGCGACAGAAGACTACCATAAGTCAGGCTATGCAGAGATGCTTGACGTATATATGACCGGACTTTACTACAGCTTCATCACCAAGGAAGATGTGGACAAGGCGACTGGCGTTGTAGGACAGCGTAGCGAGGCCGGCATGGACAACAGCCTTACATATTGCTATAGCGTTGAGGGCGGAGCAGAGATTGCGAAGGAGATCACCAAGGGAGTCGTTCCGGTGATCGGATCGATCTATGTTGAGCAGTACCTCGGAGACTTCACTCCGTTCGGACCGGCTGTGACTCAGGCGCTCAAGAGCACTGACGGTGTGATGATCTTCGATATCGTGCACCTTAACAAGCACAAGCTTTGGGAGGAGCTTGAGGCTGCTATGAAGGCTGCTGAGAAATAAAGATAATTAACCCAACTAACTAATCATATAACCCAATGAAAGCGATTTACAGAAATCTGCTCGTCGTGTTGGCCTTTCTCTTTGCAGGAGCCGCTGCCTATGCGCAGCCGACTGTCAAAGGTCAGGTGACAGACATTGACGGCCTCCCTCTTCCGGGCGTGGCTGTCCTGGTCAGCGGTACCTCCAACGGTACTATGACTGATGACGCCGGAAACTATACTCTTTCCGGTCTTAAGACAGGTGACGTGATTCTTTTCACAAGTCTCGGTATGGGAGACCAGACCTTCACTTGTGACGGTTCTCTCACAAAACTTAACGTAACCATGGCAGAGGATGCAACCTTCATCGAGGAGACAATCGTTGTCGGTTACGGTGTGCAGAAGAAGTCTTCAATGACATCTGCAGTATCAGCAATGAAGGGTGACGAACTTCTCAAAGCCCCTGCGACAAACGTTTCACAGCTCATCGCCGGTAAGCTTTCCGGTGTGTCTTCCGTTCAGGAGTCAGGTGAGCCGGGTCTCGACCAGGCATCCCTCCGTATCCGCGGATCACAGTATGGAGCCAAGTATGTAGTGGACGGTTTCCCAGTGGATAACATCAATGATATCGACCCTTATGATATCGAGAGCATCTCTGTCCTCAAGGACGGTGCATCTGCAGCCGTGTACGGACTCCAGGCAGCTAACGGTATCATCATCGTCACCACAAAGAAGGGTGCGGCAGGTAAGCCTAAGATCACTTACAACGCAACTTTCGGTGCATCTATGAACGCCAACTTCCCTGAGTTCATGGACGGTCCTCAGTTCGCATACTACTATAATGTTGCCGACATGATGGACGCCATGGCAAGAGGTGACATCACTTCTCCTGAGGAATATACTCCTTACTTTACATCTGAGCAGGTAAAGCTGATGACCAACGGCGATCCTACTGACGGATGGGACAATGTCAACTACATCGACAAGGTCTTCAAGACAGGTTTCACCCAGAAGCACAATGTGACCGTATCAGGCGGTACTGACAACTCAAAGTACTTCGCTTCATTCGGTTACCTCGGTCAGGAGGGTAACATCGACAACTTCAACTACGACAGATACAACGTACGTACAAATGTAGAGTCTCAGTTCGCAAAATATTTCAAGTTCACAATGGGACTCTCAGGTGTGTTCTCAAACCGTCAGACTCCTGGCTTCAGCTCAGGTGGTTCTGATACAGGTTATGAGGCAGGATGGCTCTCGATCCCTAAGATGACCATCATGATGCACCCATACCTTCCGGAAACTTATCAAGGAAAATATACTGGTGTCGTTCCTAATAACCTTGCTGTAGCTAATTCACCGCTTCCTGCAATCTATGATTCAGGTTACAAGAAGACCCGTGGCATCGATGTTACAGCAAACGCGACCCTGACCTTTGATGTTCCACGCGTGAAGGGACTTCAGCTCAAGGTTTCAGGTGCCTTCGACTATGGTGCAACCATGAATAAGAATCTTGATACTCCTTTCTTGAATAAGATCATGGTCTATAAGAATGGAGGATGGTCAGAGTATGGTGATCCAAGACAGAACGAGGGAACAGGCATCTCTCTTGGAGAGGGTACATCATATTATCAGAGAATGACAGGCCAGGCCGGTATCACTTACAGCAATACCTTCGGCAAGCATTTCGTCGAAATCCTTGCTCTCGGTGAGCTCAATGACTATAAGTCAAATGCTCATTCAGCATATGCAAAGCTTCTTCCTTTTGCAGAGCTTCCGGAGTTGAGCTTCGGTCAGCCTACAGACGGACCTATCTCAGGTTGGAGCAGCGCATGGCGTTCAGCAGGTTACGTGTTCCGTGCACGTTATAACTGGGACGAGAGATATCTCGCAGAGTTTACAGGACGTTACGACGGTTCATACAAGTTCGCAGGTATGCGTAGCACCCGTTGGGGCTTCTTCCCATCTGCATCAGCAGCATGGAACATCTCTAAGGAGCCTTGGATGTCTGGAGCAACCTTCCTTGATGACTTGAAGCTCAGAGGTTCGGTGGCACTCCTCGGTAATGACCTCGCTACAAGCGCCTACATGTATCTGAAGACATTCTCACCATCAAGCGATGTAATCTACAAGCCATACAATGGCGGTACTACAGTAAATCCTTCATATGCGGAAAATGGTGTTCCGAATATTGACCTTACTTGGGAAAAGCAGCTCTCTTACAACGTCGGTTTCGACTTCAGCATGTGGAACGGAAAACTCTCCATGGAGGTTGACGCATTCTACAATTATGTATATGACATGCTCACTGCACAGGGTTCAGGCTATCCGCCTTCAATGGGAGGATACTATATGTCATACATAAACAAGAATGCATATGATGTAAAGGGTATCGATGTGATGGTTTCGCATAAGAACAACTTCATGCTTGGTGACAAGCCGTTCCAGTATGGTATCAGCGCAACTCTCACTTATGCAAAGAACCGTTGGATCATCTATCCGGATGAACCGAATGTGGATGCAATCCGCAAGGTTGTCGGTACATCTCTCGATGCATTCTATGTATGGGTTGCTGACGGACTCTTCCGTACAGAGGAGGAAATCGACAATTCTGCATGGTATGGCAACAGGCCTAACATCGGAGACATCAAGTATGTCGACCTTAACGGTGACGGACTCATCAATGAAGTAGGTGACAAGGCACGTATCGGCCGCTCAAACCGTCCGCAGCTTACTTACGGTCTCAACCTTGACTTCGCATGGAACGGTATCGACTTCAATGCACAGTTCACAGGAGGAGCTCTCTTCGACATTTCACTTACCGGTACATACTATAACGGTAACGATGACAACACAATCTGGACGCAGACTTTCAAGGAAGGTGCAAACTCTCCATTGTTCCTCGTCGAGAATGCATATAGTGTATACAATCCAGACGGAACATTCCCACGTCTTACCCTCAGCAACACTGGTGGACATGGTGGAGACAACGGCCTCGCATCTACATTCTGGCTCCGCGATGGTACATATGTACGTCTCAAGTCAGCACAGCTGGGATATACTTTACCTCGCAAGTGGACAGAGAAGATCAAGGTCGAGACCCTCAGGTTCTTCGTAGAAGGTCAGAACCTTTTCACTGTCGACGGACTTCCAGAAGGAATCGACCCTGAGTCACCTGGTGTGAACAACGGTTATTATCCGCAGCAGCGTCTCATCATGGGAGGTATCACCCTGACATTCTAATCATTGTCATCCTGAGCGAAGTCGAAGGATCTAAATAAGAATTTTATGAAAAATATTACCAAAATATTACTGTTCGTCGGAATCTTGCTTGCCGGTGTTTCCTGCAACAAGTTCTTTGATGACATGAAACCGACAGACAAAGTGTCTGACAAGGTGATCTGGCAGACCACCAAGAATGCAGAGTACTATGTCAACTATCTCTACGACTATGTGTATGTCGTAGTGGCAAATCAGACTTACGGCAGCGTAATGACTGAGGCATATACCGATATGTTCAAGTATAGCTCGTTCAATGCCGGTCATCCTGGACTTTTCGTAAGCCAGATGGCATACGGACAGCCTTATACTGAAAGGAACTTCGTTAATGTATATCTCGGTGCATGGGGCAGATACACAGGTATCATGAAGTGTAACAGTGCTATCTCTGACCTTCATACCTATGGCCAGATGTCGGATGAGGACAAGGCTAGACTTGAGGGAGAGCTCAGGTTTACCCGTGCCTTCATGTATTTCGACCTCATGAAGCGTTACAAGGAGATCATCCTTTATGATGAGGATATGACAAAGTACCAGAAGGACAAGGCTATCAGCTCAGAGGCTGAGGGATGGGAGTTCATCTATCAGGACCTTCTGTATGCTGCCAATAATCTTCCTGAGAGAACAGCGTCAAATGGACGTGCTGACAAGGGTATGGCATGGGCTTTCATGACCCGCGCTATGCTTTACGCAGGCAGATATGAGGACGTTGTGACCGCTGCTGATGAGGTTGCAAAACTCGGTTACGGACTTGAATCAGACTATACTGCTGCGCTGATGAAGACAACTTCTGAAGGCAACAATGAGGCTATCCTCCAGTGGCAGTTTGACAGAGGCGCAAACGTAACTCATAGTTATGACTACTACTACACTCCAGGCGGCGACTTCGCTCTCCAGGGTCAGAAGGGTGGTGGACTTGGTACTCCAACCCAGGAAATGGTAGAGTCTTATGAGAAGGCTACAGGCGGATTCATTGACTGGACCCCTTGGCATTCTACTACAAAGATAGACCCTCCTTATGACCAGCTCGAGCCTCGTTTCCACGCTACAATCCTTTATAACGGTGCAGACTGGAAAGGCCGTCAGATCCAGCCATATGTTGGTGGTGCTGACGGATGGAAGCAGTGGTATAACAACACAAATCCTGCAGGTGAGACCACAACAGGCTACTACCTCAGAAAGATGGTTGACGAAGGTCATGATGTTGTCGCTAACTCAGGTGGCGTAGCTCCTTTCACCATCATCAGATATGCAGAGGTTCTCCTTAACAAGGCAGAGGCATGCTATGAATTGAACAAGACATCTGAGGCTAACGATGCTATTGCAGCTATCCGTGGCCGAGTAGGTCTTCCTTACACACCTAAGGGAGGTTCGGAGCTTTGGGACGCTATCCGTCAGGAGCGTAAGGTGGAGCTCGCGTTCGAGGGTCACTGGTATTGGGATCTCCGCCGTTGGGGCGTTGCTCACAAGCAGTATCCTGAGGGACTTACCGGATATCAGGTGCATGGTCTTAAGATCGATGACAACGGAGATGGTACATTTACATACGAATATGTTTCAGTTGACAACGAAGACAGAGAGTTCCAGGAGAGAATGTACCGCCTTCCAATGCCTGATGGCGAGCTTGAGAACAATAAGCTTGTAGAACAGTATCCTGAGTGGAAATAATGATTAAACTGCATTAAAATGAAGAAATTATATTACTTAATGATGGTCTGCATCCTTGCTGTGGCTTCATGTCAGAAGCCTCAGTTTATCCCGCCGACAGCAGACCGTCAGGGCATCACATCGCTGACAGCGCGTTTTACTTCTACTTCAGACAAGTATGAGAACGCAGTCCTTGCAAAGCTCATTGTCGAGGACCCGGATGCTGACATGTTCGTCATTCCGGTTCCGTGGTTCTATCCGGAAGAGTCTACAGACCCGACTTCCATCCATATGACTCGAGTTCGTCTTGAGGCAGAGCTCGCTCCTAACTGCAGGATCGATCCGCCTTTGGCAATGGTAGACCTCACTGAAGAGAATTACTATACTTTCACCAATGCTCAGGGTGAAAGCCGTGAGATCATCATTACAGGTAAGAGAACGAAGTCTGCAAAATGTAACCTCATGACCTTCACTCTTACAAAGCCATATCAGATCGATGGATTCATTGATGAGGACAAGAAGGAAGTTTACCTTTTCACGACAGATGATCTCACAGGATTCTCTGCAGAGGCTACAGTTTGTCCGCATGCTACTCTTATGACAGATCTTTCTGTAAAGAAGAACTATAATGAGGAGCAGGAGGTCACTGTAATGGCCCAGGATGAGAAGACAACATGCACTTACAAGATCATCAAGAAGTATCCTAACAAGATTCCTTACGGATTCAGGGCTGCTTCTGCAAGACAGCTCTTCAACATCGATCCTGTTGCAAGACTTAACTTCCCTGAAGCTAAGGAGACTGTATACTCTACACTCGCATACTTTGACGGTAAGCTTGTGATTTCTCTTGGAAACGGTACTACTCCGATTTTCTGCGACCCTCTTACAGGTGTTCAGCAGGGAGAGATCAATGACGGAGGTATCGACATCGCTGCAATCACAAATGACGAGGGCGGCAATATGGTAGTTTCAACTTTTGCAGAGCCTAAGGGCAATGTCGTTCTTTACAAGACCAATTCTGTGACATCTGCACCGGTTGAGTTCCATACATTCGCTAATGATACCGACGTTCCTGTAGGACATAACCTCAAGGTAAACGGTAACATCGATCAGGATGCTGTGATCATCCTTACACATGAGGGTGTGGATGGCGTTACATCAACAAGCAAGTATACTAAGATTGTAATCACTGGCGGTCAGGTCGTTTCAACTGAGACCATCGACCTTGCAGGCCTCGGCCTCGCTTGGGGCTCGGCTCCGGTAAATGCAGCGAAGGTAGTTCCTGTATCAAATACTCCTGACACAGGTGTGATGCTTTGCTACTATTCTGAAAATACTATTCAGTATATCGATGGCACCGGTAAGCTTGCTGCTTCACGTAACCTTGCTAATGATGATGTGACATCTAACTACAATACAAACGTGATGGAGGCCAAGACATTCAATAATGCTCCATATGTTATCCATCTCGTATCGTCACACTTCCCTATGTGGGGTATCGAGCCTCAGCTCAGAATCTGGGATGCATCTGATCCTAAGGCTATCAAGGATGCATCTCCAATCATCTGCGAGAAGTCGACAGAGTGGTTCCAGACAGGTTACCAGGGATGTGCATCAGCTGATGTGATAATGGCATCTTCTGCTGACGGATTCAAGGTGTATGTCTACTACTTTGACCACAACGCAAGTGTAATTGCAGGCTTCGTTGCTGACTGTATCGATATTTAACAGATGAAGAGATTGATCATAATGTTCGCTGCCGCTGCTCTCGCAATTTCATGCGAGGGCAGGGCTGGCGATATGCCGGACTGGCCATGGGAAGATCCTGAGGTTGAGGCTCCAGAGCAGCAGCCTGAAGAGATTCCTGTGGAAGATGCCACACTTGACAAGTGGTCAGACGTGTCTGCTGATTTCGGGCAGCTTCCAGACTATGTAAAGGTGTACAAGTCACCTGAAACATTGGAAGGAAAGAAGGCGGTTGCCTATATTGCGATAGCCGACATGACTTCCGCTCAGTGGGATATCTGGAGCATCAATGATGCTGCAATGGAAGGCACTGAGGATGCTTTCAAGACTCCTTCTACAGTATTTGGTGAAGGAAACTGGCCGATTGTCATCAATGCAGGTTTCTTCTATGCTTCAGGCGGAAAGAACTATTCTTCAAGTCTTGCAGTAAGAAATTCCGAAGTCCTCGCATATAACATCAACTATGCATCAGAGGACTGGGTGACAATGTATTATCCGACCCGTGCAGCTCTTCTTGAGTCAGAGTCGGGAGATTTTGATGCTTGCTGGACTTACAGGACATGGGATAATCACTATATGTATCCTGCTCCAGCTGAAAATACATGGGAGGCAAAGCCGGCCAAGCAGCCGACTGCTTCTTATCCTGAAGGAGGTGAAGAGTTCGCAGCAAAGACTGCTATCGGTGGCGGACCGCTCCTGATTGACGGAGGAAAGTTCAGGGATACTTATGTCGAGGAACTTTTCAACGGCACTTCAGGTATCGGACCTGACAGCAATCAGCCACGCACTGCGATCGGTGTCACAGCTGACAAAAAAATGATTACCTTTGTCTGCGAAGGAAGACAGATGACTGACGGCGTTGCTGGTTTGACTACTGCAGATGTCGCAAATGTGCTTCTTGATCTTGGGTGTGTCGAGGCGATCAACCTTGACGGAGGCGGATCAAGCTGCATGCTTGTGAATGGCAAGGAGACAATCAAGGTTTCTGACGGCTCACAGCGTGCTGTAGGAAGTACTATAATGATTAAATAACATGAAGATTTTAAGAAACATATTCATTGTGTTGTCGCTTGCTGCATTTGTGGCATGTGAAGACCCGAATGATGGATACCTTTGGAGTGATGACTGGAAAGAACAGACTCCTGAGCCAGGTCCGGAAGAGCCGGGCCCTGAGGGACCTGGAACTGAGGGATCTGGAACTGAAGATCCTGCTCCAGAGGTAAAGGAGGGTAAAGCCCGCCTTGTCTGGATTGATGCGGCTGCAAACTTCGAGGACTATGCTAACGACAAGGAGAACATCTCCAAGGATATGGCCCGTCTCAAGGAGACAGGTTTTACTGGTGTGATTGTCGAAGTTCGTCCTACAACTGCAGGCGTGCTTTTTAAATCAGATGTAGAAGGACCTGTTACTCAGGTTGACGCTTGGATTCCCGGCGCTTATGTGTGGCTGCAGAGGACAGCTGATTTTGATTACCTGCAGGCTTTCATCGATGCTGGTAAGGACGTGGGACTCGATGTCTATGCTGCCATCAATACAATGGTGGGCGGTAAGGAATGCCCTTATGGCCTCGGCTCTGATGGTCCGCTCTTCGACGGAACGGCAAAGAGGGAATGGGCAAGTGTCGTTAATACATCCGATGGCCTCAAGAGCTGTATGGATATGGGATCAGGTACCAAATTCCTCAATCCTGCAAACGACGAAGTGGTTGAATATCTTCTCGGAATCCTTGAAGACCTTGCCGCATATGATGTGAAGGGTATCATTCTTGACCGTTGCCGTTACGATGACAACGACCTTCAGAGTGATTTCTCAGATGTGTCCCGTCAGAAATTCGAGGAATATATCGGAAGGAAGGTGGAGAACTGGCCTTATGATATCTTCTCCCCTGGACAGAGCGACCTTGACAACTATGTGACGGAAATGCAGCGTGACTGGATGACATTCCGTGCTAAGAACATCCATGACTTCATGGAGAAAGCTTCTGCAAGAGTACATTCCGTAAATCCTGATATCCGTTTCGGAGCCTATGTGGGAGCTTGGTATTCAATCTATTATTATTCAGGAGTCAACTGGGCAAGTCCGGACTATAATGCCAGAAATGCCTACAACTGGGCTACTGCTGACTATAATCAGTATGGATATGCAGATCATTGCGACATAATGATCATAGGTGCATATGCCTCTACCAAGTCCATTTATGGAAACAGCGAGTGGACCATGCAGGGATTCTGCAAGAGGGCTCAGACGATATTTGCCGGAGATGTGCCGTTCATAGGAGGCCCTGATATCGGAAACTCTACAGGCTTTACTGAAGGTGGCCAGGGAGCTTTGATGCCAGACATCGTAGATGCGTGCATCAATGCATCGACAGAAGGCATGTTCTTCTTCGACCTCTGTCACATAAAGATGTATGACTACTGGGACGACATCAAGAAGGCCTTTGACCAATATTTAGATTCTCTCTGATAATATTTCGACTGTGTGTATTATGTCATTTCTTTCGCATTCGCTTCAGCGACTTTGTCGATTACGACCGAACGAAGTGAGTGGAGAAATCTATAAACTATAGAAATTTATTTAATTCACATTTATACTAACCCAATTAAATTATCATGAAAAAAATTGCTTTGATGCTGATGGCAGCATGTTTTGCTGTTGTCGCTTGTGAGGAAGAGTTCGTTCCTCATGCTGATTTCCCACCTACACAGGTGACTATCCCTGCAGTAGGTACAGACGAGGTACCTGTTGCATTTGATTTCTCTGCAAATGCAGCATGGACTGCCACTCTCGTAGGTGAGAATGTAGTCGAGTGGCTCTCTATCTCTCCTAAGAAGGGTGAGGCTGGTGATGCTACAATCAAGTTCACTGCAACTGCAAACACAGACAAAGAGAACCGCACTGCGACTCTCGAGATCACTGTTGCAGGTCTTGAGCCAATCCAGGTTCCTGTAGTTCAGCTTCAGAAGAACGCTATCGACGTAAACGCTGAGGATGCTTACACTATTTCTTTCAAGGGTGGTTCAGTTGAGATCGAGGTTGGTCACAATGTTGACTATACTTACGAGGTTTCAGGTGAGTGGCTTGCTGAGGTCAAGTCAAAGGCTTACACAACTGACAAGCTTACCTTCTCTGCTCCAGAGCAGGAGGTTAACGCTCCAGCAAGAACAGCTACTGTAACTGTATACAGCGAGCTTGGTGTTGTTAAGATCGTCACTGTAACTCAGGAGGCATGGAGCCCTATCGTATGGTCTAAGTCACTTGCAGAGCTTGGTGCAGCTGCTGGCCGTGTAGGTATCGGTGCTTTCGGTAACTACGTTGCTTTCACTGCTAACGGTGCCGCTTACCTCGCAGATGCTGCTACAGGTGAGAATGTTCAGGCAGTTCCTCTTCCTGACGGATTCGTAGCTGGTGGTGTTCATGTTGATGACGCTGGCAACCTTATGGTTTCTGGTCCGGATTGTCAGGTAGTAGGCGATGCTCCTTCAGGTGGACAGATGGGTGGAAATCTTCAGCTCTATCTTGTTGATCCTACAACATTTGCTCCTACTCCACTTGTTGACTACAATTCAGCTAACTTCTATTGCACAGAGATGGGTAACTTCCGCGTTAAGGGTGATGTTACAAAGGACGCTGTAATTGCTGCTTATGTATGTACTGGTCCTGGCGCAACTTATGTTCTTTACTGGGAAGTTAAGAATGGCGTAGTCGCTGATCCTGCTTACACAGTGCTTCCAGACTACTCTTGGGATGCTTCAACAGGTGTTGCAGCTCCAGCTGGTGCTACTCTTGCTGACGGTTTCTATTGTATCACTTATGGTGCTGATTACGACCTCTTCTATTACGATGGAGCTGAGTGGGCTAAGACTTGGGAATCGCCTGCCTCTTGGATGGAGAACTTCAACTGTATTTCAACAACTGAGGTTGGCGGTAAGAAGTATCTTGCTCTTACAATGTCTTGCCACTTCGACTATGACTATACAGACATCGTAGTTCTTGATGTAACTGATCCTAAGGCAGCTAAGGAAGTATTCAAGATCCAGATGAACTTCCACACTGTAAATGCAGGTGGTCTTACTTACTCGGATATCTTCATCAAGGGTGAGGACGGCAAGCTCGCAGCTTACGTTGTTGACTCTTGGATGGATACAGTCGAGAAGTATCTCTTCCCACTTGGTGAGTAATCATTCTACTTGCAGCCGGGAGCATCCGGTTCCCGGCTGCATTTTATAATTTTAACTAAAACCGATCATTACAATGGATTTCAAGAAACTTGCTGCTCAGTATAAGAGCGAGCTTTTGGACAGCGTCCTTCCTTTCTGGCTTGAGAAGTCCCAGGACCTCGAGTATGGCGGATATTTCAGCTGTCTGGACCGTGACGGAAGCGTTTTTGACACTGACAAGTTCATCTGGCTTCAGGGAAGGGAAGTGTGGATGTTCGCGATGTTGTATAACAAGGTGGAGAAGAAGCAGGAGTGGCTTGATTGCGCTATCCAGGGAGCAGAGTTCCTGAAGAAGTATGCGCACGATGGCAATTATGACTTCTATTTCTCGGTGACCCGTGAGGGAAAGCCTATCATCCAGCCATATAACATCTTCTCGAATACATTCGCATGCATGGCATTCGCCCAGCTTGCTGAGGCTACAGGCAGCGAGGAGTACAAGGAGATCGCTCTGAAGACTTTCCAGAGGATTCTGGACCGCCGTAATGATCCTAAGGGACGTTGGGAGAAGTCATATCCCGGAACACGTCCTATGAAGGGTTTCGCGCTCCCTATGATCATCTGCAACATGGCTCTTGAGGTGGAGAACATCCTCCCCGACAAGTCATTGCTTGACCAGACCATCGACGAGTGTTTGAGCGAGATTCTCAATGTGTTCTACTACCCTGAGCTGGGTGTGATGCTTGAGAATGTGGCTCCTGACGGAACCCCTATAGACTGCTTCGAAGGCCGTGAAATCAATCCTGGCCACGACCTTGAGGCTTTATGGTTTATGATGAACCTCGGTATCCGCAGAAACGACAAGGCCCTTATCGACAAGTGCGTAGAGATCGCTCTCAGCGTTGTCGAGTTCGGTTGGGACAAGGAGTACGGCGGAATCTTCTATTTCCAGGATCTCAAGGGAGCTCCTATGCAGAAGCTCGAGTGGGATCAGAAACTCTGGTGGGTACACCTCGAGTCGGCAATCTGCTTCATCAAGGCATACCAGTTGACCGGAAACCAGCAGTGTCTGGAATGGTTCGAGAAAATCCACAATTATATGTGGACACATTTCAAGGATCAGGAATATCCTGAATGGTATGGTTACCTCAACCGCCGCGGAGAAGTCCTCCTGACTCTCAAGGGCGGAAAGTGGAAGGGCTGCTTCCATGTACCGAGAGGTCTCTACCAGATCTGGCAGATCCTCGAAACTCTATAAGCCATAAAAAAGGAGAATTGCTCAAGCGATTCTCCTTTTTTGTTGCTATCTTTATCCAAAATATAGCCCAATATGAAAAAACTCATATCATTGATGCTGGTCTTGTTTATGGTCTGCGCTTGCGATGACAATAAACTTGACATTGAAGCGGAATTCGACAAGAACGGCTGGAATGAGCAGGAAACTCCGCAGGAGCCTGAGCATCCGGCAGATCCTCAGCAGCCTGTAGACCCGGAACAGCCTGTAGATCCTGAACCACCGGTGGAGCCGGAGCCGGTCAAAGGCAAGAGATGCTTCATATGGATCGAAGGAAATGCCAATTTCCGTGACTATGGTGACAGCAGGGAGAATATCGCCCGTGATATGGAGAAGATTGCGGACTGCGGCTTTACGGACGTTGTCGTGGATGTGAGGCCGGCAGGAGCCGGAGGTGATGTCCTCTTCCAGACAGACAAGTGCAGCCAGGTTCAATATATGGGTGCCTATATTGATGGAGTCTATACCCGCGTAGAGCGTTCATCAAGCTGGGATTACTTGCAGGCGTTCATCGAAGAAGGCCATAAGGCCGGTCTGAATGTATATGCCGGTTTTAACACATTCTGCGGCGGTCATGTTTCGGGGCTTGGCAAGAACGGTGTGATCTTCAGGGATTCCAACCTGGCGCAGCACGCCACCGTCATGAATACTGCAGAAGGCCTGAAGTCCATTGTGGACGTCTGGGCTGACGAAAAGTTCTTCAACCCTGTCCATCCGGATGTGCAGAACTATGTCATAGGTCTGCTGAAGGATCTGGCGGCATATGATGATCTGGACGGAATCATCCTTGACAGGGCCAGGTTCCATGGCTTCATGAGCGACTTCTCGGATTATACCAGAGGCGAATTTGAGAAATATATTGGCAAGTCAGTAACAAACTGGCCTGCAGATGTCCTGCCTGCAGGTCATGAACATTTCCTCCCGGAGCCTATGACACCGCATGTGAAGGAATGGATAGAGTTCAGGTGCAAGGTGATCCACGATTTCATGACAGATGCGCGCGAGGCGGTCAAGGCTGTCAATCCGGAGATTGACTTCGGCGCCTATGTAGGAGGTTGGTATGAGCAGTATTACGACAAGGGAGTCAACTGGGCGAGCCCTGATTATATGGCAAGCTTCTATTTCCCAAGCTGGGCTACGAAAAAGTATGAGTCTTATGGCATAGCTGATCTTCTTGATGTTCAGATTATAGGCGCATATGCTTCATATAATGGAGTATACGGCTCAAGCGAGTGGACCATGCAGGGCTTCTGCAGACTTGCGAAGCAGAAGACCAAGGGTGCTCCCGGCCTGCTGATCGGCGGCCCTGACGTCGGAAACTGGAACTGGGACGGCAAAGCGACAGTGCAGGCGGAACTCACAGCAGTCACCAATTCTGTAGCTGCGTGTGCAAATGAGTGTGACGGATATTTCCTCTTCGACCTCTGTCACCTCAAGCTCGAACCTCGCAAATGGGACGCTGTCAAGAAAGGAATATCTCAGTTGAAATAATTTTATATGTAACTCTCACATTGTCATTTCTTTCGCATCCGCTTCAGCGACTTTGTCGATTACGACCGAACTAAGTGAGTGGAGAAATCTCTAAAACTAATATTTATGAATAGAATATTGTCAACCTTTCTTGTGGCTATCCTGCTGATGTCGTGCGGTAGCAAAAACTGCGATGAGAAATCAAGGACCTTCACTAACGAACAGTTCAAGACAGCAGAATGCCCTCAGGGCATGAAGATCAATGCCACTTTCCTCGACGAGATCAGCTGGGATATCCCGCATCAGAACTGGGGAGTGGGCGAGTGGGACCAGGACTTCCGTGCCATGAAGGATATGGGCATCAATACGGTTGTTCTCATACGTGCCGGCCTTGGACGCTGGATCGCCGCTCCTTTTGAATCAATACTTGCGACAGAAGATGTATATTATCCTCCGGTAGACCTCGTCGAGATGTTCCTCTGCCTTGCCGACAAATACGACATGGCATTCTACTTTGGAATGTATGACTCAGGCAAATACTGGCACGAGGGTGACTATCTGAAGGAGATAGATCTGAACATCAAGCTGATTGACGAGATCTGGGCAAAGTATGGGCACCACAAGTCATTTCAAGGCTGGTATCTCTCGCAGGAGGTGAGCCGCAGGACCAAGAACATGACCAAGATCTATGCTGAGGTAGGCAGACATGCAAAGGAAGTGTCCGGCAATCTTCCGACTATGGTTTCCCCATATATCCACGGTGTGAAGACCGACCAGGTGATGTGGGGAGACAAGGCTACGACAGTCTCGGAGCATGAATTCGAGTGGAACGAGATCCTCAGCAATCTTCAGGGCGTGGTTGACATTCTTGCGTTCCAGGACGGGCAGGTGGACTATCATGAATTGTATGACTACCTCGTTGTCAATAAGAAGCTTGCAGACAAATATGGCATGAAATGCTGGACCAACTTCGAGTCATTCGACCGAGACATGCCGATCCGCTTCCTGCCTATCAAATGGGAGAAGCTCCTCCTGAAGATGGAGATGGCCCGTAAGGCCGGAATGGACGGTGCGATAACATTCGAGTTCTCGCACTTCATGTCGCCTAACTCAGAATACTCCCAGGCCGGTCACCTCTACGACCGCTACTGCGAACACTTCGGCATAGAAAACAAATGGAAGGACCGGTAAACTATATATAAGCGACGTGCTGACTCGTGTGATCCTTCCCACTTCGTGGCCCCCTTTCCTTTTCGGGAGCCTATCTTCCCAGAGACAGTTATCTATATCTGGTTGGCGAGCGTGTGATTCTCGCAAAAGAAATGGCATTATTTTGTGCGAGGATCCCCCAAAGTGGCCTTAAAACGGTGTTTCAGCCCCCAAACAGCAATCCTTGCAGAAAAGTCATTCGATTCTTTTGCAAGGATTGCTGTATCATGGCATTGGATGTCCGGTATATGTTGTCCATGTATCGTTGACGTGTTACGGTATCGCAAGGCAACGCTTTGCCTGTGAGGCTGGGACGTTATATCTTCTCCTGATGAACCCCACCATGTCTTCCCGCTGCCGGATCGTTAACTGATATACCGAACTGACTCTGTAATTTGGCAGAAGGATTTTGTCAATTTCGTGACATATCATGATATCAGTCATGGCTGCATAATTTGCGCGCCCGTGTTCATTTCTTAACATTGTGTTGATGTCGTGAAACATGACGCCCTCTTCGATAGACTCAAGGGTTATGGCTGGCAGGCTGGTCTGATCCTGCAGCTGTTCCCGTATCCATTCTTCTCCGGACAATCTGTTCATATAATATAGAAACGACCGTGCTGTGGAAAATTGATGTTCTATATCCTGGGCGTCGATGACAGTTTCAGGTAATATCATTCCTTCAGAGTTCATTTGGTAGCTTTCCGGTAATACGCTTCTTGATGGAATGAACCGATATGCTGATTTTCCAGGCAAGGTGCCTCCGGGTGTATTCCACCCGAATTCCTTTCTGAATATTCCCCTTATTGAAGAGAATTCATATCCGAAAGGGGTAGCGCATATTCCATGATGAACAGGATTTCTCAGCACATATGCAATTGCTGTCAGCAGGTGGTAAAGTCCGACAAGCTCTATTTTAAAGAATTCTTTCTCTCCGATTCTTCCTTTCCGATGGTATTTCGCATTGAAATACTTGTTGTATGAATACCTGAATTTAGTCATGAACTTCTGCGGGTCTGCTGTCCGCACGATGATATGGACGTGATTGCTCATGAATACATATGCGAGTAGAATCGCTTCAGTATAGTGTGCCGCCAGACAAAGACAATTTATTCCACGTATGAAATCTTCCCTGTTCCTGAACATTACCTCATCATCTGATGATAAGCATAAGTGATAAGTCTTCTTCATGTTTTTTGCTTTCAAAAGTAGAAGTACTTTCACATACAGACCTTCAAAAAAAGAAAAACTTTGATTTAAAAAAAGAAATTATCCAAAGAAAAAGAAAAATCTGCATGGTCCGGGAATCCTTGCAGAATAAATGGCATTTTTTTGTGCGAGAAATCCGAAATACTGCTCTAAAACCTCATTCCAGGCCTAAAACAACAATCCTTGCAGAAAAATCAGCCGATTCTTTTGCAAGGATTGTCGGAAGTGTCAGAGTGCTCTGACAGAATGAGCATTTGTGTGATGCCTAACTTCTCCAGAAGAGTTTCTTCTTTGTGAAGAAGCATGTGACCATTACCATCAGCAGAGTGATGAACAGGCCTCGGAACATGCCCCAGAATGGCGATCCGACGCTTATTCTGTCAAGCCATGGCAGGATGCCGCAGAGGGCAAGTATAGGTCCTGTCATGAAGTTTGTCACCGTGTAGGCGAGCATCGGGTTCTGGCCGCTGCCGCTCAGGCCGCGTCCCTTGATATGCCATCTGAACTCGAGGGCGAGGATGAATGCTCCTGTGAGGGCAGTCATTCCGCTTGTCGTAAGCATGTATGACAGATTGCAATGGTCCTTTGTGATGCCGCCGTCGATCGGGTCGAAGATGATGCCGACAAGCATGAGGGCGAAGCCTATATATCCGATGTCGGTCATCACATTGCGACGTTTGATTGTCAGGGCAACGAAGAATACTCCCAGCACTCCTGAAATGATGAAATCTGTGAGTACGTTTCTTGTGAAGAGGCCCCAGAGCTGCACGAGTGCGGCGACCAGTGCTATGATGCCTGCTGCAATGTGGTTGTTGTCAATGTCGACCGTTTCGTTCTTGCGGCTCTGCGTCAAAAGCATGTCGCCTATAATAGATCCGGCAAGTGCGATCACGAGGTACTGCAGGTAAGCCCAGTTGAAGAACCATCCGATGAAGCTCATCTGAGGAACCCAAGACAATGCTTCAGGAGCATATGAACTTACTGCCTTGATGCCGGCAATGAAGAACAATACGAGCCAGCGCAGCTTCAGACTGTCCTTGGTGAACATCCAGATCAGGCCGCCCCAGATGGCGATGTTGGCGAGAATCATGATTATGATATCGCTGCTCCACCTGTTGAGAGGGACTCCGAAGAAGTCGATGCGGACATAAGCCATGACAATCAGGAGGAACATACCTATATTGTTTACCAGCTTGCCTTTCTTCTCATCAGGAATCCTGACCAGAGACATGAACATTACGCCCCAGAGCAGGATATTGAATACCTGCACCATCCAGGCTGGTCTTGTGCTCATGCCATTTGCATAGGCGTTGCCTAGAACGATGGCGAATATGGTCAGTGTCAGCCACCTTCTGAAAAGGCTGCCTGTAACTTCCCATCTGCTGACGCCGTTATCCAGCCTCTTGCGCATTGCAAGCGGGAATGCCGCTCCCATTGTGAAGAGGAAGAACGGGAACACGAGGTCTACCCAGGTGATGCCCGGAACATCCGGATTGAATGCGTATGTCGGAGGGGGAGTCTGGCAGTGGAACATCCATGCCGGAAGATCGGAATTATATCCGATGTTTGCGCAGAGGATCATCGCGAAGATCGTGATGCCTCTGAGTATGTCTATGGTAGCAATTCTCTTGCTGGGAGTATGTGCTGTCATGTTATTTGGATATTGTCTTTGTATATACTCTTCCGAAGCGGTCTGTCACGCGTACTTCGAGGTTCTTTGCTTCTGATGAGATCTGAGCCTTGAACATGTTTTCTGTAGGTGCTGCATATACCCATGTCCTCTTGAGGCTTGAAGGATCCTTGTAAAGTTCCTTTGCAAGAGGGTCCTGAGCCTTGAATCTTTCCATGTCGCAGACTTTGACTCCGTCTTCGAAATACTCTACTTTCCACAATGGGTCGAAATCCCATATGTTCGCTACGATCTGTCCTGGGTATTCCTCGAGACCGGTGTAGACCTTCATCTGATAGTCCAGAGGATGTCCGCATCCCTTGTATATCCATTTCATGTCGTTGCCGTCCATGTCGAAGATCTTGTAGCCTGCCGGCGCTCCGTCTATGCAGACCTCGCCGCACCACCATGCTCCGCAGAATCCCGCCACATTGATCTCAAAGATGTTCTCGCTGATCTGCTCGAAGTCTGCAGTGTGGCTGTGGCCTGAGAGTATGACGGTCTTGTATGGCTCAAGCATACTGTAGAATGCCGGCTTGTTGCAGAGGTTGTCGCCTATGATTCCATACTGGAATGCGTCACGGTCTGACCTGTCGTTTGTTGTCTGTATGTGAAGCGAAACAACCACTCTGCTGCCCTGAGGGACATATGAGAGATCCCTCTCAAGCCATCTGAGCTGCCTCTCGTCAAGATATCCGATGTAGAAATAGTCGCGACCGACATAGAAGTTGTCGTTCATCACGATATAGTGGACATCGCCGACATTGAATGAATACCATGCAGGACCATACATGTCTTCGTAGTTCTTCATAGAGGTTTCGTATGAACGGCCCCAGTTGGTCATGTCGTGGTTTCCGATGACATATCTGTAATCGATGCCGGCCTTTGCCATGATGCTGTTGTATTCGGGATAGATGCTGTGGTCCCATCCTACGATGTCGCCAAGGCAGATGCCGAATGTGTAGTCGCCATCCATTCCTTTTACGAAGTCAGCCATGTCGTCAGCCTGCTTCGACAGGTCTGCAAGCTCGCTTCTCTCGCTTATCTGCGGGTCGGCAATCACGATGACATTGTGGTTGGTGTCGTCCTTGGAGTTCTTCTCCAGGACGAATTCGTACTTCTTTACGTCATCCTTGATTTCCTTGTAGAAAAGGGTCTTGCCGTCGAGTGTCGATGATACATATCCCGAAGGAGTGCTGATGAATACAAATCTGCTGTCCTCGTCAGTGGCCATCTTGAAACGGCCCTTGGCATCGGTCTGTACTGTGTTCAGCCCGTCAGAAACGACTACTCCTGCAACTCCCTTGCCTTCAGTGTCCTTGACGGTTCCCTTGATGTCCTTGGCGCAGAGGCCGGTTGTGGCCATCGCTGCCAGAATGACTGTTGTCAGTGTTTTCTTAAACATTGTTGTCTTACTTATAAGCTTTTTCTTCCATTTCCCATCCTGTGAGCGTCGAGATGTATGGGATCATGCAGCTCGCCACCTTGATATGTCCCTGATAGTTAGGGTGCCAGCTTGCTCCAAGGTCGTCCTCAGAGTTGTGAGCATCCTTTGTCAATCCCATGTATGACACATTCTTCAAACCGCTCATCATGCAGGCATTGCGTATGTAGTCAAAACTGAACGGAGTCACGTTTGAAGCCATGCATAAGACAGGGATCTCCTCGCCATAGTTTGCCTTGATCTTCTTGAGCAGTTCTATGTAGCGTCCTGCAAATATGGTTTCGTGCGGCTGTCTTGCTGTTGAGAAGTCGTTAGTGCACAGATATATGACTACGATGTCCGGACGATATGGAGCCATGTCAGGATTCCAGTTGTACTCCTGTGACTCGTCAAATGTCTGGCTGTAGCGGTCCGGCATGTTGTACCCAGGGCGGTAATCGTCATAGTTTCTTGCGATTCCCTGTCCTGAATGACTTACAAGGTTGAAGTCAGCGCCGAAGTAACGTGAAGTGATGGCTGCATAAGTGAGATTGCAGTTCTCGGTCTCGGCAAGGAACGGGTCGTTCTTGTCTCCGCTCTCTGTGCCGTATCCGCATGTGTATGAGTCTCCGATGAACTCGATGTGTCTCTCCTTGCGTCCCTGAGCCTGGAGCACTTCTCCCTCAGTGAGGAACTTGTGTACGGTGAAGCGGCCCTGCTCGCCCTCGGTCCTCTTCTGGAGGATCACTTCGTGTTCTCCCTTGCCGAGTCCCTCAGCAAGCACTATGAGAGTGTCGGCTGCGCCGACCATGAATACTTTGTCAGCCTTAGGTGACATCTCCTTGTCAACCCAGAGGTTGAACCAGCAGTTCCTGGTGTCGGAGCACTTCATCGCGAGGTACGGTCCGTTGAACTTCACTCTGAAGTATACTCCGCTCCAGTCGTAGGTCACTTCGTCACCGTTCACGAGTGTGCGTCCGGTGTACTCGATGCGGCTGTCAGAGGCCGGTGTCTCAATGATTTCCTTTGTTTTTTTCGCTGAAAGGTCAGCGGAAGCGGCCAGTCCGAGGACTGCCATGAAAATGCAGAATGTCTTACGCATATTTTGATGATTTATATTGTCTTGTACTAAATAACAAAGGTACACATAATTATTAAAATATTTTAATTTTATCGTCCGGAATAATGAAAAAATATCAATAATGACTAAGCAGCGCCGGACCGGCGCTGCTTAGTCGTTGTCTATAATATCTTTGTCTTTAGTGATTAATGTGTATGTTATGCCAATTATGCCTATGACACACATCGCTATACCATAAACTATCATGACTTCTTTCCTTTATAGTGATATAGTAATAAACTCCATATTAAAAGTATGCCGGCTCCACCTGCCGATAATCCATCAGGACATACTTGGCAATATCCATCAGAAAGTCTGCGACCTTCTCCCAGACCAGAATCCTTTTCACGTTATCCTTCCCCATACAAATGTAGTCATTATTTCTTCATCGGCAAATTTGCAGTCTGTTTTTATCTTATCCAAATGTTACGGTGTTGTTTTTCCATGGCAGGCGAAAGACAACAGGCAGATTTTTCTGTTTTTTATAATTTTTTCTTTTTTTTTAATGTTAAATTTACAGAATGAAAAATTTTATAGCCTTTTTAGCGGTGGCGTTCGCCATTACCATTCTCAGTGGCTCTGCATCAGCGCAGAATGTTGTCTATACAGATGCCTCTGTATTTCCACTTTACGGGAAGGTCTCCGAGCAGACCAATGAAAGATATGAACGTCTTCCGTCATATCTGGAGGGTGTCAGCCGTGATCCGGTATGGTATCTTGGCCGTCACTCTTCCGGATTGTTCATAAGATTCCGTTCCAATTCCACATCCATCCATGTCAGGTGGGAGTCGACTTTCAACAATACAATGACTCATATGACTGACACGGGTACAAAGGGCCTGGACCTTTATGCCATAGTTGACGGAGAGTGGCGCCATGTGTGCTCGGCGCAGCCTCAGGGCAAGAAGTCCGAGAGATGCATCATTGCCAACATGGATCCTTTCGAGCGGGAATATATGCTTTATCTCTCCTTGTATGACGGGGTCAAGTCATTGGAAATCGGAGTTGACGAAGGCTCGGTGCTGGATCTTCCTGCGGTCGACAGGCCTTCCCGTGAAAAGCCTGTCGTCATGTATGGCACCAGCATCCTGCAAGGAGGCTGTGCAAACCGACCGGGAATGGCACATACTAATATCATAAGTCGTCGCCTTGACAGAGAGGTGATGAATCTGGGATTCAGCGGCAATGCACTGCTGGACATGGAGATAGCGGAGCTTATGGCTTCGGTTGAGGAACCTGGCCTGTATGTGCTTGATTATGTACCGAATGCCTCGGCAGAGGCCATAGACGAAGTCGGTGAGCAGTTCTTCCGGAAAATCCGTGATGCGCATCCAGATGTGCCGGTTATCTTCATAGAAGACGTGATCTTCCCTCACACCATATTTGATAACAAGATACTTGAAGAGGTTACAAAGAAGAACGAGGCTCAGGAGAGACTGTATAAGAAACTGAAGAAATCAGGAGAAAAAAGAATATATTATATTTCAGCGGAAGGGATGATAGGAGATGACGGCGAGGCGACCGTGGATGCAATTCATTTCACGGACCTTGGCGCCATGCGTTATGTCGATCATGTCCTTCCGGTAATTAAAAGAGCATTAAGATGAGAAAGTTTGCTTTGGCACTGATGAGTGCCGTTTTATGTGTCAGCTCATGTGTTGAAACAGAGCAGGTTGATGTCCTTATTGTAGGAGGAGGAGCCAGCGGCATTTCCGCCGGCATCCAGTGCGCCAGAATGGGAGTTCCGGCAATGATAGTTGAAGAGACTCCGTGGGTCGGAGGAATGCTGACCGCGGCTGGAGTAAGCTGCATAGACGGTAACTATAACCTCAGAAGCGGAATCTTCGGAGAGTTTGCTGACTCTCTTGCGCAGCGTTATGGCGGCTGGGAGGCGCTCAAGACAGGCTGGGTCAGCAATATCAACTTCGAGCCACAGGTGGGGCAGGAGATTCTGACCAATATGGCAGCAGGCTGCGAGAAGCTTGAGGTAAGGCGGGAGACTGTCATGCTGGATGTGACAAAGGAAGAAGACAAGTGGGTTGTTCTTTTCAAGCCGGCCGAAGGCAGGAAGTTCAAGGTCGAGGCGAATGTACTTATAGACGGAACAGAGCTTGGAGATGT
Organism: Bacteroidales bacterium; assembly: GCA_017473705.1. GTDB lineage: Bacteria > Bacteroidota > Bacteroidia > Bacteroidales > UBA932 > Cryptobacteroides. Next base: position 40,833 of record JAFUJQ010000051.1, read on the forward strand.
GGCCAAGGCATGTGGTGTGGAATATAAGATCGGCATGGAGGCGGCTTCGGATACAGGCGAATCAATCGCTCCGGAGCAGGCGAATGCTGTGATACAGGACCTCACATTCGTGGCTATGCTCAAGGACTATGGCCCTGATGCCGATATGACTATAGAAAAGCCTGAAGGATATGATCCGGCTCCGTTTGCAAATTGTGCGGTCAATCCTATGAACACTGTTGCAGAGACCGGCCAGACTATATGGAGCCCGGAGATGATGATCACATACGGCAAGACTCCGAACGGAAAGTATATGATCAACTGGCCTATCTATGGCAATGACTTCTATGTCAATGTCATAGAGATGAACCGCGAGGAGAGGGAAGAGGCGTATAGAGACGCGAAGAACTTTACTCTCTGCTTCCTCTATTTCATCCAGACCGAACTTGGAATGAAGAACCTGGGACTTGCCGACGATGTGTTTCCGACAGAGGACAAGCTTGCATTCATCCCTTATCACAGAGAGTCAAGGCGAATTGTCGGCGAGGCTTTCTTTACACTGGATGCCGCTGCGAAGCCGTTTGATTATAAGCATCATTACTATAAGACAGGTATAGCCGTAGGTGACTATGCTGTAGACCATCATCATTTCCGTCACCCTGACTGGAAAAATCTTCCTGACCTGCATTTCTACCCGATCCCGTCATTCAATGTGCCGATGGGAGTCCTGATACCTAAGCAGCGTGATGTGGAGAACCTCATCGTGGCAGAGAAGTCTGTCTCGGTTTCAAACCTCATCAACGGTGCGACAAGACTTCAGCCTGTGGTCATGCAGCTCGGCCAGGCGGCCGGTGCGATTGCCGCTCTGTCTCAGCTTGACGGCAGGACTGTAAGGAGAGTACCGGTGCGCAAAGTGCAGCTTGCTCTCCTCAAGGCCGGATGCTATATTATGCCATATCTTGACCTTCCAAAGGATCACAGACATTTCATCGCCCTCCAGAAGATAGGTGCGACAGGAATCCTTCGTGGCGAAGGCCGCAATGTCGGATGGGCAAACCAGACATGGTTCCGCGCAGATGACCCGCTGATGATGGAAGACGTTCATCCTGAGGACTTTTACAACGGTCCTCTCGGACTTGGCAGCGGTCCTGTCAAGGTGGGGCAGCTTCTAGGCATAATCAGAGGCCTCGGGGCTCCGATACCGCCTGCGGCTGGGGAGTGGTGGAACAGTATCGGCCTGACTGATTATGATGAGAACCGCGTGGTGACCAGGCTTGAAGCTGCCGTGGTCATGGATTCATCCTTCGATCCTTTCTCGATGTTCAATGTGGACTTCAACGGTAATTTGAGATAATCCAAATTTTGCATAATTCGTATGCAATGATTATTTTTGTATGATTATGGTCTGCAATTATTAACTGATAACCGATATTCTATGAAATCAATCAAGACAATCATCGCCATGGCTTCAGCGGCATTTGCATTCTCGGCATGCTGCAACTGCAATTCAGTCGAGCCGGCAATCCCTAAGGACAAGGACATCGAGGCAAAGATCGAGAAGGTGCTCAAGGGCATGACGCTCGAGGAAAAGGCGGGTCAGATGACCCAGCTCAACGCCACAGCCGTTGCGCATGGCATTCAGATCACAGAGACAGGTGAGGCCGCACTCAGAGACTATAAGATAGGCTCAGTGCTCAATACGCCTGGTGACATTGCTCAGACACCTGAGAGATATAATGAATTCATTACAGAAATCAACCGCATCTCCATCGAAGCATGCGGAGTCCCTACACTCTACGGACTCGACCATATCCACGGAGTGACATATGTGGCAGGCGGTACGCTCTTCCCTCAGGAAGTCAACATCGCTGCAACATTCAACCGTGACCATGCATACAACATGGGTAAGGTGACAGCATACGAGAGCCGCGCAGCAAACGTTCCGTGGACATTCTCTCCTACAATGGACCTCGGACGCAACCCTGAATGGCCACGCATGTGGGAAAGCTTCGGCGAGGACACATATGTCAACGCGCAGATGGCTGTGGCAGAGGTCAGGGGTATGCAGGGTGATGACCCTAACCATGTAGGACCATATAACATCGCAGCATGTGCAAAGCATTTCATGGGATATGGTGTCCCTGTCACAGGACAGGACCGTACTCCTTCTTCGATCGCTGCATCTGAGCTTCGCGAGAAGCATTTCGAGCCGTTCAAGGAGGCTATGCAGGCAGGTGCCCTCACAATCATGGTAAACTCAGGCAGCAACAACGGAATACCTTTCCATTGCAATACAGAACTCCTCACAAAATGGGTGAAGGAGGAACTCAACTGGGATGGTATGATCGTGACAGACTGGGCTGACATCAACAACCTCTACACTCGTGAGCGTGTCGCTTCATCAAAGAAGGAGGCTGTGAAACTTGCCATCAATGCAGGTATTGACATGTCCATGGTTCCATATGACTGTGAGTTCACAGAAGACCTCATCGCGCTGGTAAAGGAAGGTGAAGTCCCTATGTCGCGCGTGGATGATGCCGTTCGCCGCATCCTCCGCGTGAAGTTCCGTCTCGGTCTGTTCGACCAGCCGAACACTCTTCTTGCCGACTATCCGGAATTCGGCGGCGAGGCTCATGCAAAGCTCGCTTACGAGGCTGCTGTCGAGTCTGAAGTACTCCTCAAGAACAACGGAATCCTTCCTCTCAAGAAGGATGTCAAGATCCTCGTGACAGGTCCTAACGCAAACTCTATGCGCACCCTCAATGGAGGTTGGTCATACACATGGCAGGGTCACGGCGCTTCAAGACCGGAGTTCACAGGCAAGTACAATACGATTTATGAGGCGATCTCTCAGAAGTTCAGCAATGTATCTTACGTGCCGGGCGTAGAGTATGACCTCGATGGCACAAACTGGCAGTTCGACGAGGCGACAGGCATCAGAGAGGCTGTGGCCGCTGCCCGCAAGGCTGAGGTTATCATAGCCTGCGTAGGTGAGAATACATATTGCGAAACTCCGGGTAATGATGTCGATCTCAACCTTTCAGAAAATCAGAAGGATCTGGTAGCCGCTCTTGCAGCGACAGGCAGACCGGTCATCCTCATCCTCAACGAGGGTCGTCCACGCATCATCAACGACATAGAGCCTTATGCTTCAGCAGTTGTTGACGTGCTTCTTCCAGGTAACTACGGCGGCGATGCGCTTGCAGCCCTTCTCTGCGGAGAGGAGAACTTCAGCGCAAAACTTCCATTCACATATCCTAAATATACAAACAAGTTCGGCGTATATGACTACAAGCCGGCTGAAAACCAGGGCACAATGGCCGGAACATACAACTACAATGCTGTAATGGATGTTCAGTGGCCGTTCGGACACGGACTGAGCTACACAAAGTTCGCTTATTCGAATATGACAGTGTCTGCGACAGAATTCACTGCTGACGACGTGCTCAAGGTTACAGTTGACGTGACTAACACAGGTGAAGTAGCAGGAAAGGAGAGCGTTCTTCTCTTCTCTTCAGATCTTTATGCAAGCTCTACTCCTGATGTCCGCCGTCTGCGCGCATTCGACAAGGTCGAGCTCGCTCCGGGCGAGACAAAGACCGTCGAGCTTGAGGTTTCAGGCAAGGACCTTGCATTTGTGAACTACTATGGCAAGTGGACTATCGAAGAAGGTGACTTCATCCTTTCAGTCGGTGACCTGAGCCAGCAGATCAAGTGCACGGAGACCATCGTCTGGGACGATCCAAATATTGATTAACGATGCCAGGAATTTCACACAGAGGCGAGGAAATGCCCTCGTCACCTATCAGAAAACTCACTCCTCTTGCCAACGAAGCGAAGGCAAGGGGAGTGAAAGTCTATCAGTTGAACATCGGACAGCCGGACCTCCCGACTCCTCAGAAGGCGCTGGACGCTTTGCATAATGTGGGCAGGGATGTCCTGGAATACAGTCCGAGCCAAGGCTTCCTCTCGTTGAGAGAGAAGCTGGTGGACTATTACTCAAGATATAACATCAATCTCACTCCGGACGACGTGATCGTGACGAGCGGAGGCTCGGAGGCGGTGCTTTTCGCCTTCCTCGCCTGCCTTAATCCGGGGGATGAGATCATAGTGCCTGAGCCGGCATATGCCAATTATATGGCGTTCGCCGTGTCCGCCGGTGCTGTAATCAAGAGTGTCACGTCTACGATAGAGACGGGATTCGCTCTGCCGTCTGTGGAGAAATTCGAGGAACTTATAACTGAAAGGACCAAGGCAATCCTGATCTGCAACCCAAACAATCCGACAGGATATCTTTACACCCGTGCGGAGATGAACAGAATCAGGGACCTTGTCAAGAAATATGACCTGTACCTCTTCTCTGACGAAGTGTATAGAGAGTTCATCTATACCGGTTCGCCGTACATCTCGGCATGCCATCTCGAAGGCATAGAGGAGAATGTCGTGCTTATTGATTCCGTATCAAAGAGATACTCCGAGTGTGGTATCAGGATCGGTGCCCTTGTCACAAAGAACACTGCGGTACGTGATGCCGTGATGAAGTTCTGTCAGGCCCGTCTGAGCCCGCCGCTTGTCGGTCAGATCGTTGCGGAAGCATCGATTGAAGGAACGGAAGAATATGCGGCAGAGGTCTATGAGGAGTATGTAGAGCGCAGAAAGTGCCTTGTTGATGGCCTCAACAGGATCCCGGGAGTATATTCTCCGATCCCGATGGGAGCATTCTATACGGTTGCACGCCTTCCTGTGGATGATGCCGAGAAGTTCTGCGCATGGTGCCTTTCGGATTTTGATTACGAAGGCGAGACCGTGATGATGGCACCGGCATGCGGCTTCTATTCGACCCCGGGCATGGGACTCGACGAAGTCCGCATAGCTTATGTCCTTAAGAAGGCGGACCTGCAGAGAGCTATATTCATACTTGAAAAAGCGTTGGAGGCTTACAACTCCAGAGGATGATATGAACACTCATGTAGTGATAATGGCCGGCGGCATCGGAAGCCGGTTCTGGCCGATGAGCACGACAGAACTGCCGAAGCAGTTTGTCGATGTGATGGGGGTCGGAAGGACAATGATCCAGATGACTGTAGACCGTCTTCGTCCGTTATGCCCTATGGAGAACTTCTGGGTCGTCACCGGCGAGAAGTATGCCTCTTTGGTCAGAGAACAGCTCCCTGATCTCCCTGTGGATCATATTCTTGAAGAGCCGGCGGCGAGGAATACGGCGCCGTGCATAGCATATGCATGCTGGAAGATCCGTTGCACGGATCCGGATGCAAACATCGTCGTGACTCCTTCTGACGCTCTTGTGATTGATGTCGCGGAATACAGAAGAGTCATATCTGCAGCCTTGTCATTCACTGCAGACAAGTCAACGATCGTGACTGTCGGCATCTGCCCGACAAGACCTGAAACAGGGTATGGATATATAAAGGAAGGGCCTGTCGAGGACGGAGAGATATGCAAAGTCGAGTCGTTCCGAGAGAAACCTTCCAAGGATGTCGCCCAGCAGTATCTGGACGAAGGGACTTACTTGTGGAATGCCGGCATATTCGTCTGGAATGTAGATACCATTCACGAAGCGATACATCGCCATTCTCCGTCCCTTGCGGCAATCATGGACGAAATGTCCAATGCCTTTGGCACTTCTGATGAAAAGGACGAGATTGCCAGACTGTTTCCGACATGTGAGAAGATTTCCATCGACTATGCCGTGATGGAGAAGGCGGACAATATATATACTCTTCCTGCAGAGTTCGGTTGGAGTGACCTTGGTACATGGGGCTCTCTATGGACTTTGAAGGAAAAGTCTGACGACGGCAATGCAATCGTAGGAGAGGATGTGCGGATGATTGACAGCACCGACTGCATCGTCCATGTACCTGGCTTGTCAAAAGTCGTGATACAGGGTATTGATGGCTATATAGTGTCGCAGCATGGCGACAGATTGCTCATATGCCGTAAGGACCACGAACAGAAGATTACAGAATATATTAAATAATGGCAGACAATTATCTCGAAAAGAAAATGGAGGAACTCCAGGCCCGCAAGGCCAAGGAACAGCGCGCGAGGCAGATAGCCTGGAAGAAGCGCATGGATGCCTACCGTAAGAAACTTGAAGATTCAAAAAAAGCAGTCAGTGATTAACTGACTGCTTTTTTAATGTCTTAGAGAGCTGGACCGGCTGCTACGAGAGCCTTGCCGAGGTCGTTTCCAGTGAACTTGTTGAAGTTCTTGATGAAACGAGCTGCGAGATCCTTTGCCTTCTCCTCCCACTCGCATGCGCAAGCGTAAGTGTCGCGTGGGTCGAGGATAGCAGGATCAACACCAGGGAGTTCTGTAGGAACTGTGAAGTTGAAGTAAGGGATCTGCTTTGTAGGAGCCTTGTCGATAGAACCGTCGAGGATAGCGTCGATGATTCCTCTTGTATCCTTGATAGAGATACGCTTTCCTGTACCGTTCCATCCAGTGTTCACGAGGTATGCCTTTGCACCGACCTTCTCCATTCTCTTTACGAGCTCCTCACCATACTTGGTTGGGTGGAGTGAAAGGAATGCTGCACCGAAGCAAGCTGAGAATGTAGGAGTAGGCTCAGTGATGCCACGCTCTGTACCTGCGAGCTTTGCAGTAAATCCTGAAAGGAAGTAGTACTGAGTCTGCTCTGGAGTGAGGATAGATACTGGAGGGAGAACTCCGAATGCGTCAGCTGAAAGGAAGATCACCTGCTGTGCGTGAGGACCCTTTGAAGGAACAGCGATGTTGTCGATGTGGTTGATAGGGTAAGAAACGCGAGTGTTCTCAGTCACGCTCTTGTCAGCGAAGTCGATCTTGCCGTTTGCGTCTACGGTAACGTTCTCGAGGAGAGCGTTGCGGCGGATAGCCTTGTAGATGTCTGGCTCAGATACCGGGTCGAGGTTGATGACCTTGGCGTAGCATCCGCCCTCGTAGTTGAATACGCCCTCGTCATCCCAACCGTGCTCGTCGTCACCGATGAGGAGACGCTTAGGGTCAGTTGAAAGGGTGGTCTTGCCTGTACCTGAAAGACCGAAGAAGATAGCTGTGCTTGTACCCTCCATGTTGGTGTTTGCAGAGCAGTGCATTGAAGCGATGCCTCTGAGCGGGTTGTAGTAGTTCATGAGTGAGAAGATACCCTTCTTCATCTCACCGCCATACCATGTGTTGAGGATGACCTGCTCGCTGGTCTTGAGGTTGAATACAGTTGCAGTCTCTGAGTTGAGGCCGAGCTCCTTGTAGTTGTCAACCTTTGCCTTTGCTGCGTTGAAAGATACGAAGTCAGGCTCGCCGTAGTTTGCAAGTTCCTCAGCTGTAGGGCGGATGAACATGTTTGTAACGAAGTGTGCCTGCCATGCAACCTCCATGATGAAACGTACCTTAAGACGTGTAGCCTCGTTGGTACCGCAGAAAGTGTCTACAACATAGAGCTTCTTTGCTGTGTTGAGCTGCTTGATGGCCTTTGCGCGGAGGTCAGCCCATGCCTCTTCAGAGCAAGGCTTGTTGTCGTTCTTGTACTCCTCTGATGTCCACCATACAGTGTCCTTGCTGGCCTCGTTCATTACGAAGAACTTATCCTTAGGAGAACGTCCTGTGTAGATACCTGTCATTACGTTGATGGTATCAAGCTCTGTAAGCTGGCCTTTCTCGTATCCCTCGAGGCTTGGATCGGTCTCCTCAGCGAAGAGAACCTCATAAGACGGGTTGTGAAGGATTTCCTTCACGTCGGTAATACCGTACTTGGTCAAATCAATTGTGCTCATAATTTTTTGTAAAAATATTTAAGGTTTAACTAATTCGTTTATATCCGTGCAAAATTAAACTTTTTTTATCATTTGACAAGCAGTGTCGTTGATAAAATCATTACATTTGTTGCACAATATATGCCTTCTCTTCCGAGAAAGACAAAATGGACAGAAAATGAGCGGAAACGGCAGCGGCAGGGCACTTGAAGTCCTGAAGGAATATTGGGGTCATGACTCCTTCCGGCCAAAGCAGGAGGACATAGTCCGGACTGCGTTGGAAGGGAGGGACGTGCTTGCCATTCTGCCCACCGGAGGCGGAAAGTCAGTATGCTTTCAGGTGCCTGCGATGATCCGTCCCGGCATCGCCATAGTGGTGACTCCTCTGATCGCTCTTATGAAGGACCAGGTGCAGAATCTCACTGACAGGGGCATAAGGGCACTTTGCATACATGCTGGTATGGGGCGCAGGGAAGTGGATACTGTCCTCAATAATGCCCTATATGGCGATTTCAAGTTCCTGTATGTGTCTCCTGAGCGTCTGGGCACAAGGCTTTTCCAAAGTTATGTGCAGGAGATGGATGTCAGTTATGTCGTTGTAGATGAGGCACATTGCATTTCCCAATGGGGATATGACTTCAGACCTGATTACCTGCAGATCGGCAATCTCAGGGATATGATCGATGCCCCCGTCATAGCGCTTACCGCAACGGCGACGCCTAAGGTGGCGGAGGACATAATGGAGCGCCTCCGATTCAAGGACGGATGTCTCATAAAGAGCGGCTTCGAGCGTCCGAACCTTTCTTATATAGTCCGAAGGACGGAGGACAAGCTGGGACAGCTGTTGAATATCTGTAATTCTGTCCTGGGTACTGGAATAGTGTATGTACGCAGCCGGAAGAAGACAGAAGAACTTGCAGCCTTTCTGTCGTCAAACGGTGTGTCTGCTTCTTTCTATCATGCCGGACTTGGTGCATTGACGCGCTCTGAAAGGCAGGTGGCATGGAAGGAAGACCGCATCCGCGTGATGGTGTGCACCAATGCATTCGGAATGGGTATTGACAAGCCTGATGTTCGCTTTGTCGTGCATTTCGATGTACCGGACGGCCCTGAGGCGTATTTCCAGGAGGCCGGCAGAGGAGGCCGCGACGGCAGGCGCAGCTTTGCTGTGACGTTGTGGAACAGCTCAGACACAAAGCGTCTGCGCCAGTTGGCGACCGTTTCATTCCCATCTCTTGAATACGTCGAGGATATATATCACAAGGTACATATATTCTATGACATCCCGTATGATGCCGGAGTCGGCAGGCAGCTGAAGTTCGATCTTGACGAGTTCTGCCGGCATTTCAAGCTCCAGCGTTCTTCTGCTTATTATGCAATCATGTATATAGACAGGACAGGGCATTGGACAATGTCAGAAGATGTCGACATATCAACGAAGATACAGATTGCTGTGGAGCGTAATGATCTGTATGATGTCGAGTTCCCTGACCACAGGATGCCTCAGCTCCTTGAGATTCTGATGAGAAAGTACACAGGTGTCTTCTCATATCCTGTTCCGATCGACGAGGATTATGTGGCCTCGCAGATCGGCGTGCCTGTACCTATGCTCCGACAGCTTCTGTATAAGATGTCTCTGGAGCATACGATAAGATATGTCCCGGCTGACCATGCGACGGTGATATTCCTGCACCACGACCGTCTGCGTCCGAAGAATGTAAACCTTGACCCGAAGCGTTATGCGATGCTCAAGGAATCATGCGTGGGAAGGATTCAGAAGATGATAGATTATATAAGTGAGGATGCCGTATGCCGCAGCCGATATCTGCTTGAATATTTCGGCCAGACCGAAAGCGAAGACTGTGGTACATGCGATGTCTGCAGAGCAAAGCCAAAGGCCGCAAGATCCGAAGATCCCGCAGCCTTGATATCTTCATTCATCAATGATGAAATGTCAGGCATATATGCCATAGATGATGTCCTGCGCCGTTTTTCTTCTCCTGGTCAGCTTGCTCCGGAAGGCTGCGTCGCAATCCTCCGCCGTCTCATCGACGAGGGCAAAGTCCCTCCTCCTCTTCAATGACCAGTCCGTCATATGCCGGCATGACTCCTTCCGGGAGTTCGGCCGCAAGTTCTGTATAGACAGGGAGCTGGTGTGAGAGGTGGGTCAGCCAGGTATGTCTGGCTCCGACTTTTTTTGCGACTTCAAGGGCGCCTTCCAATGAGAAGTGGGATATGTGTCTTCCTCTTCTGACGCAGTTTATGACGAAGTGGTCCAGCCCCTTGAGCTTCTCAAATTCCTCTTCCGGAATGTGGTTCATGTCCGTGCAGTATGCGATGTTTCCGAACCGGAATCCCAGCACCGGCAGCTTGTAGTGTCTGCCGCGTATCGGAATTATCTTTACTCCATTGATTTCAAACGGATTCTCGTCGATTGTATGAACTCTCCATTCCGGCGCCCCGGGATATTTGTTTTCTGCGAATGCATAAGAATATTCCATCCGAAGTGAGTCTTCTACATATTTTTCGCAGTATATTTCTGTCGCCTTCTTTTCAAGGTAGTTGAACGCACGGATGTCATCGAGACCTCCTGTGTGGTCTTTGTGATTGTGAGTCAGCAGTATAGCGTCAAGGTGGGAGACGTTTTCTCTCAGCATCTGCTGTCTGAAATCGGGGCCGGCATCCACAAGGATTGTAAGTCCTTCATACTCAACCAGGACGCTTGCGCGCAGCCTGCGGTCGCGCGCGTCAGCGCTGCGGCATACCTCGCATCCGCATCCTATCATAGGCACTCCCTGGGATGTGCCGGTGCCTAGAAATGTCAGTTTCGTTTTGCTCATTCACTTGTTTTTAGATCCTCACGTCTCTTCGCTCCTCAGGATGACAATATGTCGCTTCGCTCCTCAGGATGACAATAAGGTCAGATGACTATGTCTACGATTTTACCGATCAGTTCGGGGTCGTATGGTCGTGATACTCTTATGTAGTTGCCGGTGTATCCTTCCATCATGCCGTTTTTGTCAGTGCTTTCAAAAAGGACCTTTTCTGTGACTCCCTTGTTTGCATCCAGAAATTCCTGATTCAGAGCTGCGCTCAGCTCTTCCAACTTCTGAACCCTATGAGTCTTGATGCTGTCCTGCACCTGGTCTTTCCTCTCTGCGGCAGGGGTGCCTTCGCGACGTGAATACGGGAATATGTGTATGAATGCCGGCTTCACGACATTTTTCAGGAAGTCGTATGTCTCCATGAAAAGCTCGTCAGTTTCTCCCGGAAATCCCACAATGACGTCGATCCCGAAGAACACTTTCGGACCTCCCTCAGTTTCGCTTTTCTCTCTGATATACTGTATCTTATGAGCGAAGGCGGCAGTGTCGTATCTGCGGCCCATCTCCTTGAGGATGGTGTCGCATCCGGACTGGAGAGGTATGTGATAGTGGGGGAGAAACTTTGTTCCGGTCACTATCCAGTCTATCATCTCTTCTGTCAGGAGGTTCGGCTCTATGGAGGAAATGCGGTATCTTTCGATGCCTTCCACTTCATTGAGCTGCTTTATGAGCTCGAGGAATGTCTCTCCTGTTGACTTGCCGAAGTCTCCGGTGTTTACGCCGGTAAGGACGATCTCCTTGATGCCTTCTGCTGCAATCGCCTCCGCCTGAGGGATTATGTCGGCAATAGGTATGTTCCTGCTTTCTCCACGTGCGTAAGGCACTGTGCAGTAGTGACATTTGTAGTCGCATCCGTCCTGTACCTTGAGGAACGAACGTGTCCTTTCGCCGCTTGAATATGCCGGAAAGAACGTGCTGAGGTCGTGTCCGCAACAATCGATCCCGGATGTGTTCTGTATGATATATGGTACGACCATGCTTTTCTCGGTCGCTCCGAACACGCGTACGACGCCTTCGATTGCCTCGTAGTCTGCTCGTCTGAGCTGTGCCGAACAGCCGGTCACGTATATCTTTGCATGAGGGTTCTGTCTGTGGAGCTTCCTTATTATGTTGCGGCTCTTCTTGTCGGAATGCTCGGTGACGGTGCAGGTGTTCACAATGAAGACATCTGCTCCCTTGCTCCAAGGCACAGCCTCAAATCCTGACTTGGCAAGCTCCCTCTCATAAGTGGAAGTCTCAGCATAATTCAGCTTGCATCCCAATGTAATATATGCTATCTTCAGATTCATCAGTATTTTGTTCTGTTGTTCAGCTGAACACTATGCATAGTAATTCTGGACCACTGGACGACTCCGCTGACCGGCGGTCTCTTCTTTGATACCCTGACAGAGAAAGACGTGAACTGCGGGAACTTCTCCTCCAACGCCTTGACGATCCTTCCCGCCACATGCTCCAGCAGATCAGACGACTTAGACATTTCCTCCTTTATGACATCGTATATTTCTGCATAATTCACAGCATCATTCAGGTTGTCGCTTTCTGCAGCGGCAGACATGTCCATCTCTCCGCGGAAGTCCACGACAAAGTCGTTACCGACTGCCTTCTCGCGCTCCAGGCATCCGTGGTATGCCCTGAATTCCATGCCTTCCAGTTCTATTGTTCCTATGTTTTTAGATTTCTCCATTCGCTTCGCTCAGTCGAAATGACAGTGTTAAATATTCAGTCGAAATGACAGTGTTCAAATATTCAGTCGAAATGACAGTGTTCAAATATTCAGTCGAAATGACAGTGTTGATAGTTCGTTCAAATGGCAGTCTTATGCCAATATCAGGAATACGCACGGCCTTTTGCCTATGGTCAGGCCTGCCTTTTTCCATTCGGATACCTTCTTTGTCTTGATGTATGCGTCAGGCATTGTTATGTTAGCGGCCACGCATACCCTTGTAGAGGCGTTGCATACAGCGAGAATGTCCGCAAACAACGAATCGTTCCTGTATGGCGTTTCGATAAGGATCTGAGTCTGCTTCAGCTGGCCTGAAACCTTCTCAAGTGTGCGCAGTCTGCTTCGACGCTCTTCGGTCTTTGCCGGTATATATCCGCAGAATGCAAAAGACTGACCATTCAGTCCTGATGCCATCAGCGCCAGCATCAGCGATGACGGACCGACCGCCGGAACCACCTCAATCCCGTGTCTGTGCGCCAGAGCGACAAGTTGTGCTCCCGGATCAGCTACTGCCGGTAATCCCGCTTCCGAAATCAGCGCTACATCTCCTGCCTCGAAAAGCTTCAGATATCCTTCGATAGTAGCCTGGTCCGTGTGCTCGTTGAGTTCGAAAAACTGGAGTTCTCCAATCTTGCCTTTCATGCCTGCACGCGAAAGGTAACGCCTTGCTGTCCTGACTTCCTCTACGACGAAGGTCTTGAAACCCTCAAGCGAAGCCAGCACCGGTGCGGGGATTACCTCCGCAGGATCATTCTCCCCGAGAGGGGACGGTATCAGAAACAGTTTTCCCATGTCATTCAGTTATCTTTATGGTGACCTTCTCTCCATCGATCATGGCCTGTTCCTCAAGCCTCTTCGCCTCCTGCCTCTTCTTCTTGCTTGAGAACATGTTCTTGAAGAACTGTCCAAGACTGTTGAATTCGGTCTGGTAGGTGAGACCTACGCCGTTTCTCTGAGAGTTGTCAAGGTAATTCGTATATGTGTCTGCTGAGTGTGAGAACAGGTTAAGACGGAACGCTCCTGACCTGTCGAGCTTGATCTCGATGTCCAGATCGCCGACCACGTCTGTCTGTCCTCCTGAGCTGTATTGCTTGTTGCCTACGCTTCCGTTCACCACAACCCTGTTGTTGAACATCTGGGTCGATACAGCCACGTCGAACACGTCGTTTCCTTTCTCGTTAGGCTGGTAGTTCAATCCCAGGTCGACAGGAATGTTCAGCTTCTGCAATATATTGCTGAGCTGGTTGGACATGAGCTCCGCGACATTTGAGTATAGCATGGTCGAGTTGTTGAAGATGCCGGACTGCTCGTCTGGGAGGAAACTGTTTGACAGAAGTATTGACAGGAACTGCTTCTGAACTTTGTCCTCCGTACTGAGCGCACTCTCCACTCGTGATTTGATCGTAGGGTCAAGCTCCGGAATCTCGATCGAGAATCCAAGGCGAGGGTTGGCCATCTTGTCTGTGATGCTGATGCCACATTCCACTGTTCTTCTGTTTGCGACTGATGTCGTGTCGGAGATCAATGTGGACAGCGATGCCTTTGTCTTGTATAGGGCATCGATGTCAAGAGAGGTCTCCATGAGGTCTCCGTTGAATGTCACAGAACTGCCGTCCTGAATCTCGAAATCCCTGTTTACAAGGCCCAGCGCCACGAATTTGTAGTTTCCTCCGGTCAAGGTATAGTCTCCGTTGATGGTGAACATATCCTCGTTTGCGACAAGCTCAAGCGTTCCGTTTCCTCGTCCGGATATCATATGGCCGGATGCCTTGTCGATCTCTACGAATGCCGTCACATCCGGATTTGCGTTGATGTGAAGGTTTACGAGAAAGTCGTTTGCCGAGGTGCTCTTGTTATTCATTCTGCTGATCATCACCTCGTATGGGTCAATGAACACTTCCTGCTCTATTTCCGTGAATTTCAGCAGGTCAGAGCTTCCGGAAGTCGTAGTTGAAGAAATCGGAATATGCAGTTCTCCTGTCTTTGCTGTCACAGCATCGACATTGAGGACGAGCGAACTTATCGGACCGGTTATGGATACGTTGCCTGTGGCGAACACATTGCCATAAAAATATTCGCTCTGCTTCTCGTTCAGGTCGATACCTTCTATTTCGTTGACCTTGATCCTTGTGTCGAAATGGATGTCCTTGAAATTATTCCAGTTTATGCTTCCTCCTACTGTACCTGCTCCGGTGTATCTGTCCCTGACTTTCAGGTCGTCAAAATAGACTCCGGTCTGGTCAAGATGGAAGGTTCCATCAGCATAGTAAGGGACATTGGTATATGCAATCCTCAGCATTCCGTCATCCAGCCTTGTGCCGTTGCTGCTGATCTCGAAGGCATTCAAAGGACCGTCTATGCTTACCTCACCGGATATGAAGCCTTCCATGTCGCTGAATATCTCCTTGAGGACAGGTTCTACATATCCGACGTCCAGCCTGTTCAGCTTTGCTGTCGCCTCGATTGATTTTGTCTTAGGTGACAGCTTGCCGGCAGCCTCGATGTTGCTTGTACCATTGAGTTCATTCTTTACATTGATGTCGAACCTCTCAAAGTCCTCGTCCCATTTGCTTGCCAATGTGACTATTCCCAAAGGCTTTCCGGCAAGATATGTAGAGTCGCACAGGATGTCAGCAAGCAGTCCTTTCGACTCCAGAGGCGAGGTGAGCTGAGCACTTCCGGTGACAGCTCCCTTTAGGCCGAAGTCGCTGCCAAGGAGAGGATTGATGACGGAGATGTCAAATCTGTTGAGGTTGAGCGTGAGAGTGTCCTTGCGTGTCTTGGAAACCCTGCCTGATATGTCTATGCTCTGTCCGTCGCTTAGGAATTCGACAGAGGTGACATCCACACCGTCTCCGTCTACCCTCATGTGTGACGGCTGTATGCGCCATTCCCTTGAGTTCAGATAGATCATTGACGGGAGTATGTTGACGTCGAGATTCAGACCGTCAGAGTCTCTTGCCAGGTCTCCGTGAACGAAGAATTCGCCCCTGTTCTCCAGTTCGCTCTGGTTGTCGTATGTGTATCCGAGTCCTATGTGGTTGTCATCGGCAAGGATGCGCAGACTGTTGTCGAACAGTTGCAGCGATGCAATCTCCATTGCCTCTCCACGCAGTTCTCCGTTGAAACTGTCGTCGTTATTGTTGAAGTCAAGCGTCAGGTCCTTGATATATTGAGTTCCGAAGGCTATGCGCTGCGATGTGAGGTTTCCAGTCAGCCTGCCCCTGTCGTTTATCCTGGTGCTTAATGTCGTATTCTGGGCTATGTACATCCCCGGCATTGCAAAGTCCAGCACGCTCTGCATGTTGGCAAAGTCGAAGTCCAGGCTGTATCTGTTGCCGTTCCATTCATATGAAGCGTCTGTGAAAAGCGCTGGGATCTCTCTCCTGAGGGTGATGTTCCCGAGGTCTTTGATGAAGTCGGTGACTGGAGCTGTTCCCGTGTAAGTTCCGTTTGCGAATTCTGACTTCAGCCACATCCTATAGGTGTCGTTCCTGTTTACGGAAGTGAGCTTGACTTCTCCTATATCAGACTTGCCCTTGGCATTTTCAAGAATGATGTTGCCTATGCTGATGTCTCCGTAGATGTCTCCCTTACTGGTCCTTCTGAAGTCTGCCGATGTCCTCAGGCTGATCTCGGACTTGCCTCTCTTGTCTATGTTCATGGCGTTGAGGTCAGCATGGCCTACTATGGCATAGAACTTATAGATGGTGTTGCTTGTTCTTGGGGAGAGGCCGAAACGTCCGTGGAACATAAAGCTCAGGTTAGGGTCGTTGCAGGTGATCCTTCCGTCAAAGCCTTCCTTCGAAAGGTCTCCGTCGCCGGAAATCTGAGTGTAGTCATATCCGTATATGTGCATCCTGTCTACATTGAGAGAGTCGATCACTGCGCTCATAGGAATGCCATCCTCCGGCAGCTTGACGTCTGCGATGACTATCAGCGATGTCTCTCCGACGAGGTCCGTGCCGATCACCTTGCCGACATTCAGGTTGTCAGTCCTTATTGTTCCGGAAATTCCTATCTGCTTTCCTTCTGTCAGGATGTCCTGCAGGGTTATGTCACTCTGGAGCCCTCCAATGGCAGATTTGATGTCGGCGTCTACATTCATGTGATTGAGCAGGCCGTGTGCGTGTGCGGTCAGCTTGAAGGAAGTGCCGGGAGCGAACTTCGAGAGATCGAGTTCGCCCTCTTTCATCCATTCGCTTACAAATGTGCCAAGTCCTTTGCTCGTGAGTGAGAAGTCCTTGACCCTGGCATCTATGACTGTTCTTTCGATTTCAGGAATGCCTGTCATCCTTCCGTTGATGATGCCGGCAAAGCCACCTGCTTCCGATGATACATCCATGTCTTCCACAAAGAAATCATCGACTGTGCCGAAGAACTTTCCCGACTTGACGTTTACCCTGAGTCTGTTGCCTTCCAGTTGCGGGGCAAAGAATTCTATAGTCCTGAAATCTACGATGCTCTGATGTATTTCTGCATCCATCCTCACCAGGGCGATGTAGTCATTGAAAGATTCTATGTCGGCATAGCTCATCATGTAGAGCGGAATGTCTATATCAGACCACGGGTCCTTGAGCTTCAGGTCTTCCACTATGGTCTTTCCATTTCCGACTGTCGCTTTTCCTGTGAGACTATGGCATATGAATCCGGCCTTTTCGGAGAATGCCAGCTCGTCGACTTCTCCTGACATGATGCCTCCCTTGAACTGTAGTTCTCTGGCCTTAAGTTCACTGATGTCGATGTCAAGATCGTTCCAGCTGATACCTCCGTAGTATGGCGTCTTGTCGGAAGAATAGTTCTTCATCCTGAAAGTGAACTTCTCTATGACGACTCTTTTCAGGTGGAACAGTTCCTTGTCGCTCTTCTTCTTCTCTTTATCCTTTGATTTGGTAAGGCGGAAGATTCTTGAAAGATTGTCAGTCTTTCCGTCGTCGTCCGTAAGGCAGTCTTCCAAAACAAGATTCATCTCGGCATCTGTGATTTTTGCCTTGTCGAAATGCAGTCCCTCGTGGCCGGTCAGACTTTTGAGGGTCATGTTTACGATTATGTAATGAGCGCGGAAGAATGTGTCAACCGGTATGGCGGTGGAGTCGGTCGGGTCATGGCATGGCTCCTTGTCAGTTATCATTACATTCTTGAGCACGAGAGTGGTGAACGGCTTGAAGTGTATCCTCTCGAAAGTGATGTTGCCGTTGATCTTGTCGCTCAGCACCTCCACGACCTTGTCGGCAACGCGAGTCTGTACGGCAGGCGTCTGGACCGCAAGGACCAGAGCCAGTACGACAGATGTGACTGCGACCAGGATAAGCCAGATTATTTTCAGTGCCTGCTTGATAACTGTAAAGGTTTTATTTCTCCAACTTGCAAAAATAGTAAAAATATCGGATAAAATCCGTATTTTTGCCACCGGATATGCAAAGCATATAATATGCCGACAGTATCTCGAGCGACCGGCCCGATTGTCATTTCGATCGACCATGGGGAGTCAAGAGATCTGAATAACGAAAATTAAACCGAATATGGCAGACATAATACTAGGAATCGAATCATCATGCGACGACACCTCAGCTGCAGTCATCAAGGACGGTTATCTTCTGTCCAATGTGCTGGCCAGCCAGGATGTCCACAAAGCATATGGAGGAGTGATCCCGGAACTTGCTTCAAGAGCACATCAACTGAATATCGTTCCCGTTGTAAGTGAGGCGATTACGCGTGCCGGAATCAAGGCTTCCGATATAACGGCAATTGCATTTACACGAGGTCCCGGACTGCTTGGCTCCCTTCTGGTGGGAACGTCTTTCGCAAAGGGGCTCGCCATGGCTCTTGACAAACCTCTGGTTGAGGTCAATCATCTTCAGGGCCATATACTGGCGAATTTCATCAAGCAGTATGACAGCGAAAACCGTCAGCCTGAATTCCCATATCTGTGTCTGCTCGTCTCTGGAGGCAATTCGCAGATCGTACGTGTAAACAGTCCTCTTGAATATGAAATCCTGGGCCAGACCATCGATGATGCAGTTGGAGAAGCATTTGACAAATGTTCAAAGATGATGGGACTCGGATATCCCGGCGGACCGATAGTGGACCGTCTTGCCAAAGAGGGAGACCCATTGAAATATAAGTTCGCCAAACCGCACATACCGGGATTTGACTACAGCTTCAGTGGCATAAAGACTTCGCTTCTTTACTTTGTCCGTGACCAGATGGCCATAGATCCTGAATTCATGGAGAAAAACAAGGCAGACATATGCGCAAGCTTCCAGAAGGCTCTCATAGACATCCTGATGGACAAACTGATAAAGGCAGCCAAGCATACCGGTATAAAACAGATCACCATCGGTGGCGGCGTGTCGGCCAACAGCGGATTGCGCGCCCGTATCGAAGAGGAGGGACGCAAGCGCGGTTGGACGACATTCCTTCCGGAGTTCAAGTTCACCACCGACAATGCCGCGATGATAGCCATCGCCGGATGGTACCATTACCAGAACGGCGAGCGCGCCTCCCTTGACGTAGCACCAGTATCCCGCCTCGCCGAATTCTGATTCTGTCATCGCCATTGTCATTTCGAGCGAAGTCGAGAAATCTAAAACACTAACAATGAAAGAAATAGAAATATCCTGCAAGCTAGGCAAAGAACTCACAGCAGACGAAATCCAGACAGCCGCGGTAAAGGCCCTCGGAGTATCTCCGAAGATCAGGCAGCAGCTCAAATACAGGATAGTCCGCCGTTCCATAGATGCCCGCAACGACATATTGTACCGCTACAAGGTGGAAGTGTATAGACCTGAGGAAGTCATGGCAGAATATGTCCTTGAGGAATATAAGGACGTATCGTCTGCAGAGCCGGTAATCATCATTGGAGCAGGCCCGGCAGGAATGTTTGCAGCACTGAGACTCCTGATGAAAGGCCTCAAGCCTGTGATACTGGAACGTGGAAAGGATGTTCACCAGCGTAAATTCGATATGGCCAAGCTCTCGACAGAAGGAGTTGTCGACAATGACTCGAACTATTGCTTCGGCGAAGGCGGCGCAGGTACATTCTCAGATGGAAAGCTCTATACCCGTTCATCAAAGAGGGGAGACATACGCGAAGTCCTCCATCAGCTTGTGCGTTTCGGAGCAGATCCTTCGATTCTTATCGATGCGCATCCACATATAGGCAGCGACAAGCTTCCGATTGTAGTGGAGAACATCCGCAAGTGCATCATTGAGCATGGAGGAGAGTATCATTTCAATTCGCGGGTTACCGATATTACCAGGCGTCCGGATGGCCAGTTTGACGTTGAGGTCAACGGCGCTTCTGTCATTTCGAGCGTAGCCGAGAAATCTCTTTACACATCACGTAAGGTAATCCTTGCCACAGGCCACTCTGCGCGCGATATCTACGAGATGTTCGACCGCAAGGGATGGGCCATACAGGCTAAGGGATTTGCCCTCGGAGTTCGCGTGGAGCATCCTCAGTCCCTGATCAACAAGATCCAGTATCATGGGAAGTATCAGCCATACATGCCGACTGCCGAGTACTCTTTCGTGACCCAGGTCCTTGACAGGGGAGTATTCTCGTTCTGCATGTGTCCGGGCGGAATCCTTGTACCTGCAGCGACAGCTTCAGGTGAACTCGTGCTCAATGGTATGTCAAATTCACAGCGCAACTCCAAGTGGGCAAATTCCGGAGTCGTAGTCCAGATCGAACCGGAAGATTTTCCTGAATATGCACAGTACGGTCCTCTTGCCCTCCTTCAGTTCCAGAAGGATATCGAAAGGAAGATGTTCGAATATACCGGCTCATTGAAAGCTCCTGCGCAGAGAATGATGGACTTCTGCCGCCGCATACCGTCAAGCGGCCTTCCGCAGACTTCATATCATCCGGGAGCCGTCAACGCCCCGCTTCACGAAATGCTCCCAGAGCATGTCTCCCTGAGGTTGAAATACGCTTTCCCTGAAATCGGAAACAAGAAGATGCACGGTTACTATACCAACGACGCCCTCCTTCTTGGAGTCGAGTCCCGCACATCATCTCCGGTCCGCATCCCTCGCGATCCGGAAACCCTTGAACATATAGAAATCGCCGGCCTCTACCCATGCGGAGAGGGCGCGGGCTACGCCGGAGGCATCGTATCCTCAGCCCTCGACGGCATCAACTGCGCCGCAAAAATATAGCTTTGTGCCTGGCGCTTAAGTCGTTGAGCGTCAGTGTTTTATGAAAAGCTCGTGCCGCCAAAGGGGAGCACGAAGAATGTGTAATTAGTTGAATGATAGATCTTTATGCGCCAGGTTATTTTGCTGATGGCATCTTTATTTGGGTGCGTATGCCTTTGCGCACAGGACAGGACCCTCAGGGTGGATTATATCTTTTCCGGTACGGACAAGTCTGTCGAGATTTCTTTTGATGAGATGTCGTGCTTTGACGGATGGGCAGGGCGCCGCGGCAATCTTGACGAGGTGCCGGTGCGTGGCAACGGGCAGATCTTTTTGACGGATGATGCGAGCGGGGAAGTGCTTTACCGTCAGTCGTTTTCGACCCTTTTCCAGGAGTGGCAGACCACCGAAGAGGCGACCCGGGTACGTAAGTCGTTTGAGAATGTTTTCCTTCTGCCGATGCCTCAATCAAAGGCGAAGGTCCGTGTGGAACTGTATGATTTCTGGGGAAATACCGCAGCTTCGATCAGCCACATAGTTGATCCGGACGATATACTTATAAGGAAGATCACTCCGCAGTTGCCTCAGCATCAGTATCTCC
The DNA here is from genome assembly GCA_017473705.1 of Bacteroidales bacterium. Lineage (GTDB taxonomy): Bacteria > Bacteroidota > Bacteroidia > Bacteroidales > UBA932 > Cryptobacteroides. Next base: position 61,914 of record JAFUJQ010000051.1, read on the forward strand.
TGAAGAGCGGATCGCCGGAGGAGAAGATCGACGTGGTCATAGTTGCCGAGGGATATACTTCAGAAGAGACAGAAATGTTCTACAATGACGCCCGCGTGGCCGTGGATGCAATTCTTGCTCATGAACCTTTCGGCCAATATAAGGACAGTTTCAACTTCGTGGCTGTGGCTCTTGAGTCGAATGACAGCGGAGTCAGCGTGCCGGGAGAAGGGGAGTGGAAGGACACGGCATTGAAGGCCCATTTCAACACCTTCTATATGGATCGTTACCTCACGACACTCCGCTTGAAGAATATGCATGACAGATTGTGCGGCATACCATATGAACATATTGTAATTCTCGCTAATACAGATACTTATGGTGGCGGAGGCATATATAATTCATATACGTTGACAACTGCTCACCATCCAGCTTTCAAACCGGTGGTAGTACACGAATTCGGACACAGTTTCGCCGGGCTTGCGGATGAGTATTATTATGATGACCAGTATGTTGAGTATTACTATCCTGACTGTGAGCCTTGGGAGCAGAACATAACCACTCTCTTTGATTTCGAATCGAAGTGGAAGGATATGCTGGATGCCGGAGAGGCCAAGCTCCTTGAAGGTGCAGGATACCAGTCGAAGGGCGTATACAGAGGCTCGGAAGACTGTCGCATGCATACAAACAGGGCCGAAGCCTTCTGTCCTGTATGCCAGAGGGCCATCGGCCGCGTCATAGAGTTCTATACCCGATAGAGTTTGTCAGCCTTAAGGCTTCTGACTCCCTTATCGAAGAATTCTACCTCACAGTATTCGCCATCGTCATATATCCTGCGGATGATTCCGTTGCCGAAGATATGATGCCCCACTTCGTCTCCATCGCTGAATGATGCCTTAGGAGGTGAGGCCACGAGTCCGCATTCCATATCCATCGATCTGCTGAATATGGACGCCCTGTTCCAAAGGCTTTCATCCATATGACCTTCTGTCACGAACAGGTTCTGCTTGATTTCTCTGATGAATCGGGAAGGCACCTTGTCAAATGATCCTTGTACGGAGTATCCTTCCGATTCGGTGAGGAAAAGCCTCTTTTCCGCCCTGGTCACGGCTACGTACATAAGCCTCCTTTCCTCCTCCATGGCCTTTTTCTTCCTTTCCCTGACACTACGCTTATTGGGCATGATGCCCTCGCTCAGACCGGAAATGAAGACATATGGGAACTCCAGTCCCTTGCTCTGGTGGATTGTCATCACCTTTACATTGTTCTTGTCTTTGCCATAATCTGCGTTGGTGTACAATGCTATGTCCTGAAGATAGCCGACAAGGCTGACCTCATCCTCTTTGTGATCCTGCTCGTATGTCTTGATGGACTGGACCAGTTCGTTGAGGTTTTCAAGTCTTTCCTCTTCCTCGTCGTTGCGGTACAATCCGTTCAGTCCGCTGTTGGCCAGGAGGTATTCCAGCAGGTTGCTTATGGACATTCCGTCAGCAAGACTTCTGGCAGTATCTATGATTTCGATGAACTTCAGCACCTGTTCCTTTGCAAAGGCTTTCGTGCTGCTGAGCGCCCTCAATGCCTCAAAAAGACTACAGCCTTTCTCTCCTGCGACCTTGGAGATCTGATCGATGGATTTGGCTCCGATCTTTCTTGACGGCACATTGACAATCCTCTTGAATGACAAGTCATCGTCAAACGCCACAAGGCGAAGGTAGCTGAGTGCGTCCTTTATCTCCTTTCTCTCGAAGAACCGCACGCCTCCCCATATCACATAGCTGATCTTGTTTCTGAGGAATGATTGCTCTATGGATCTGGTAAGGTATGCCGACCTGACAAGGACTGCGAAATCTGAAAACGATGCTCCGCACTCCTGCATCATCAATATCCTTGACGATATCCAGTCAGCCTCCTGTCTGTCGTCCTTTCCGTGAAAATGAATGATGGTATCTCCTGTCGCATTTATCGTATAGAGGTCCTTCTTGATCCTCATGTCATTGTTCTCGATGATGGAGTTGGCAGCCTCAAGGATGGTTGAGGTGGAACGATAGTTCTGCGCCATGATGATGTCTGTGCCGGGAGCGCAGTGCAGGAATTTCTCAAGATGTGCCCCTCTCCATTCGTATATGGTCTGGTCCGGGTCTCCGACCAGGAACAGATTGCCATGATGGGCACTGAGAGTCTCGTATATCTCCCAGTCCCGTGAGTTGCAGTCCTGCACCTCGTCCACCATGACATAGTTCATCTTGCGCTGCCATTTTTCCCTTACGTCAGGGAAGGCGTCAAGGATATACAGAGTGAATCCTATGAGGTCCTCGAAGTCAAGCGACAGATATTTCCTCTGCCTTGCCAGCGTGCTTTTGAAAAGTTCGTATGTCTTCTCCGGATATGTATCTGTAATGTATTTGCGAGTCGCATCGTCAATCTCAAGGGACGACCCAGTCAGAAGGAACTCCGTGATATATGAGTGTCCGCTGAATGCCTTGATCTTGTAAAAAGCCTTGAGGAATCTCTCAACGGTCGATTCCTTCCTGTCTGCGCCATGCTCCTCATGAGCCTCCTTGACTATGGCCTTCATATCCTCCTCATCCAGAATCTGGAATGTTTTCGGATATCCGAGTCTGAATATCTCCTCTCTGAGGAACTTTACGCAAAACGAGTGAATAGTGCATATGAAGTCGCTGGCATGCTCGCCTCCGATGAGGCGGTTTATCCTGTTCCTCATCTCCTGTGCCGCCTTGTTGGTGAATGTAAGGCACAGTATGTTGCCCGGGTCGATGCCCAGTTCATCCACAAGATATGCGTATCTATATGCCAGGACGCGCGTCTTTCCTGATCCCGCCCCGGCGATGATCCTCACGCGTCCTTCAGTCGCCTTTACGGCCTCAATCTGCTGCTGGTTCAGTCCTCTCAAGTCCATTTGATCAATGTCTATAGGTCTAATATATTACAGTTATCGGTCTGATCTGTTACAAAAATATAACGACTATGTGCAAAATCATAGCACATAGCCGTTAAATATAAGAATTTTGACAGAGATTATTTCATGTTCTTTATCGTTTCGGTCTTGACGCGGAAGAAATTGTCGCTTCCTGTGTCCATCAGACGATATTCGCCGTGGTTGCCCCAGAACGCAGGCTGGTCATATATGCTCATGTCCTCTCCCGTGTCATTTGATACATGATCATTTACTTTCTTCTGCCACTCCCGTATCCTGGCGACGCTTGCATCCATATGGAACAGTTCATTGACCGGATCCACCAGTTCCAGAAGCGCATCCTTGTACATCTGCCTGAAGTCGTCGAACTTCATCAGTCTCTGCATCAGTATGCCCGCATTGCCCCATTCGTACGGGTTCTGACGGCCTGAGTCCGACTGTATTCCGCAGTTGAGGCTTGTGCCCAGAGTGTTGTCATAATCATATGGCAGCAGGAACACCTTATAGTCATACATGTCGGTGGTATTGAAATACAGATAATAATTGTTGCCGTTATTCCACATGTCATCCCACATTCCTGTAGCAACGTTGACCGCATATGTCTTGAGGAGGAAGTTCACGTCACAGACCTCGTTTATCCATTTGTAGAAGCTGTCATCACTCTTGCCGTTGAGCTTCAGTATGAAATCCTTCAGCTGCGCCTTGGCGGCTTCAAAGTCTTCCTCATCTCCCTTGAATTCATATGTGTAGTTCACTCCATTGTCCTGGTCCCAGTTGAACTTCCAGTCATCGGTGCTTCTGAGGTCGGCCATTCCGCCTTGCCCATAGACGCATTTCCATAGATATCCACCGTCATTTTCAAACATTCCATTCACTCGCTTCTCTACGAATTTGTCGTCGATGGGCTCTATCATGTTGTATACTCCGAAGTATGCCGGAGTCTCATCGTCAATCTGCAGCCATACGCGGCAATATGTCGAGAAGGCGCTTGTCCATATGCCGTAACGGCGGAAAAGGTCATAGCAGTAAAGTTCACGTACATAGCAAGGGTCATCCTTGAACCATTTGAGGTTAACCTTTCTGATTCCCTTGATTGTGTGGTCATTGTCCTTGTGGAACTTTCTGAAGTTGATGCCGAAATGGCAGTGGTGCCAGTCCGGATTCTTTGACTTGTGGAGCTCTCCTCCATTGCCTTCCGGACGACGTCGTGAAGTGTTTCCGCGAAGACGGACGCCTCCATCCTCAATGAAAATGGTCTCGCTGCCTTTCTTGTATGTAAAATCGGCGTGGAAGTAGTCTACGTTCTGAGAGAACTCGTCATAGCGCTTGAGCAGCCTGTTCCATTCATCGGTGGTCATATGGATGGTGATCTCAGGGATTACGCTCTCATCCCATACATATGATATGCCTTCATGATTGAGGCTTGCAGTCGTGAATGGTATGATACCTCCAGGGCCAGGCTCCGGTTCCGGCTCCGGTTCCGGGTCCGTGCCCGGATTCTGTTCGGTTCCCTGTCCCGGAGTGTAGTCCTCAGCACCGGGATATCTGTCGATTTCTCCACATCCGGTGATGGCAAGAGCAAATAGTATTGTTGCAAATGTCTTCTTCATGTCCTTAACTGTTTGGAGACAAATTTAATAAAAAATCCCGTTCATTGACGGGATTTCCATTAAATCAATGATAATGTCATATATCCGTTCTGTGAGGATAGCGACATTGTCTTGCCGTTGTAGTCCTTTACTGTCCATTTACCGGCTATTTCCGGAGCCTCGAAAGAGACGGTCTTGTCATCAGCCTCCCATCGTATGTCGTTCGTCACCTTGAAGCCTCCGCTCTTCCTGAGAGTCATTTTGCCGGCTCCACCGTCGCCGAAGGTCAGCTTTATGTCATAGACATCCTTGGCCAGGTTGTTCTGAACCTTCTGGAAGGTGCCTTCCCACTGAGTGCCTGCAATGGCCTCCTCGTTGAATCGGACCTCTTCGTCCGGTCCGCACGCAGCGATCGCTATCGCTGCAAAGATGATTGTCAAGATTCGTTTCATATTTCTTAAAGTAATATCTTACCACATGCCTCGCCACATCGCGTTCTCGACGCGGCTGTTTTTCTTTGAATTCATCTTTCCGAAGTTGAATGATACTCCGAAAAGGAAATAGCGTCCCAGTACTTTTGAGTATACATCTTCCATGTATTCTGCAGTCGTTGTGCGCTGAAGGCTCTTGGTCTGGTTGAGCAGGTCTGCTGCCTTCAGCGACAGAGTCACGGACTTTATTGTCTTGCTTACTCCCAGATTCCATCTCCATTCCGGGTCTCCGTATCCTGCAGTGTATCCGTTATAGAACAGATATCTGAAGTCAGTCTTGATCTCCCAATCCTTTCCTGGAGAGTATATGAGGTCGATTCCGACGTTGCTTGCCCAGTTGTTTACATTTGCGTCAGGGTCAAGCGAATACTTGCTGATGCGGTTGCTTGTCTGTGCAGACAGCGTCGCGTCAAGCTTGTCTATAGAGTATTTCAACGATGCCTGAAGCCCCCAGTTGTATGTGTTGGTGCGGCTTTCGCTGAATCCGCTCTCGCCGCTGTAGAACCTGTCTCCTGAAGCATCACCCCAGAATCCTTCCATGAATTTTCCGTAATCGAAATTCTGCAGGTCAAGTCCCTCAAGCCTTCCTTTGGCCTGATATCCTGCGCTTGTCTGGAATGTGCCCCATCCATATGTGCTGAATGTGAACTTTCTCTCCTTGCCGATAGGGATGTTGTATGAAACATACAGCGATGTCGTGCTTACCGGTTTCTTTGAATTGACAGGGATGGAGTAACGTACTCCGGTATCGTCAAACCAGGTCGCGTCGACCCTGCTGTTTGTGCCGAGGCTTCCATAGAGATTTACATTCAGGAACGAGAATGTCTCTCTGTCGTTCATCGAATATGTGGCGCTGAAGTGATTGTCAAATCCAGGCTTCAGATAAATGTTTCCGGCCTTTATCTGTATCGGATCGGATATATCCAGATTAGGGGTTATTGTGCTGCCGGTCACGGGATTGACATACCCGCTGTAATAGAATCTGAGATTGTGGCTGTCCTTCTTGTATCTCAATGCCGCAAACGGGGACCAGTTCAGCAGCCACTCGTCTTTTCCTGTCACGGTTTCAACTCCTCGCTGCCTTGCATGTACTTCATTATTGAATAGGTCAACGTTGAGACCAGCCTGAACATTGAGCGTGTCGTTGTTGTACTGCAACAGAAGCGTAGCCCTTTCCTGCAGCATCCTGTTTGAAGCGGTTGATGTATAATAGTCGTTGGCCGTTCCGTCAGGATTGAAGGCGTTCTTGATGTTGCTGTTTGTATAGAATGCGCTGGACAGCATTGTCTGGAGCGCCCATTTTTCGCCGAAAGGCTCTACATATGCAAGCGTGCCCTCGATGTTCTGTCTTCCGCTCGAATTCCGATACAGCAGGTCTTTCAGGGTAGGGGATCCTCCATAGATGATTTCGGACAGTTCTGTCCTGGTGCCGTTTCTGTCAGAGAATTCATAACTCATGTCCATTGTGAGGCTTCTCCTCTTCTTTCCGAGATCTTTTATGCCCATGTCCAGCCAGCCTGAAGCGGTCAGACCTTTGGAATGGCTTGAGACTGATGAGGTTGAACTGTTCAGGTCGCCTTCTTCAGAGTATGTCCTTGATGTGTTGGAACTGTTGACCCTGGCGTCGCTGTACTTGAAGGCCGGGAGGAAATGCAACATGAATTTCTTGGTGTCCTTCTTCTTGAGCTCCATGTTGATGCTCACGGCATTTTCATTTCCGAATCCGTCGTATGAGCCGTCTGTATAAAGATCCTGCCCGTCGTTCTGATAAGATGTCCTGGCTGAGCGGGTGGCCGCATCCTTCGCGTTGTTCTTGTAGTTGGCGGAAACCGTGGTTTCAAATCCCTTTATCCTTTCCGTGCTGTAGTTTGCGCCGGCCTGCGCCGAACTGTTGATTCCGCGCATAGCGGCGAAGTCGCTGTCCATGTCGCCCAATCCATATACCATGAATGTCTGGGAACCGGGCTCAGTCGCATTGAATGCGTTTCCTATGAATACGACCTGATCTTTTTCAGTATATCCGCTGACCATGGCATTGCCGTTATATAACAGTCCACGGTCATCTATGAGCTTATCATCGGTCTTCGGTGTAAGCGTTGCGCCTCCTCCGAGCTTGGCGTTTCCGAACCAGCCCTTGCTGTACTCGTCCTTCAGCTCGACATCCATGACCTTCTCTTTGTCATCCTGTGTCGAAACTCCGCTGAATTCCGCAGCATCCTTGTTCTTGTCGACCACTTTGATCTTGTCGACGATCTTTGCAGGAAGACTCGATAGAGCTGCTGTAGGGTCGTCGAAGAAGAATGTCTTGCCTCCGACAGTGATCTTGTCGACCTTCTCGCCGTTCACGGTCACGCTTCCGTCGCTTCCGACCTCCACGCCAGGCATCTTCTTCAGAAGGTCTGCCAGCATGTCGTTCTCGCCGACCTTGAATGATGATGCGTTATATATTATGGTGTCCTGTTTCACCATAATGGCGTTTCCGGCAGCAGATACCGTCGCAGCATCAAGATATTCGGCATTTTCTTCCAGCTTTATGATGCCCAGATCTTCCTGCCATTTCTTGAATGTGTATACTTTCTTGTGCGGAAGGTAGCCGATCATCTCGGCGTTGAGCTCATACTTGCCGGTCGGAACATCCTTCAGCTCGACATCGCCCTTGTCGTTAGAAAGAGCGAAGTGGGTGATGGTCGTGTCTCCCTGGGGAATGAGATACACTGAGGCCCAGCTGATAGGCTCGGATGTCTTCGCATCCTTGAGCGTGAGTTTTACATTGATGTTCATGTTGCGCTGGATCATGTCATACGAAATGACTTGCGCGCGTAGGGAAAGTGCCGATAATGCAATCAGGCACAGCAGGATGACGGTCCGTTTCATCAGTCTGTTTGTTAAGTGTAGCAGTTACAGTTTTATATATATGACGCGACAATGCTGGAAAAGTACTATCGTCATCATAACGAAAGTATAAGGAAAATACTTCCGGTCGGGCATTATTCAATGATTATGCCAAAGGATGAATTTTTGTATCAGAATGGACCTTGGGAGCATATAAACGAAAAAAGGGTAAGCTGATTACATCGCACCGCTACGACCTCCTACCCTTGCTACGGTCAAGTCCTGGGGGAGTTTGGAGGGAGCTGGTCGTGTAAGACTTACCCGGGCACAAAAGTAGTGATTTTTTTACACTACACAAAATTTTTTGAAATTATGAAACAGCAAGCATGACCGACTGCCCGTATTCCTTTCTCACCATTGATTCAGATCTTGACAACCCATCGTCCGTTTCTTTTGCCGTTCTCCTATTTCCTCCAAAGTGCAATTTAAAGTATCATTTTGAGACTTTGGAGTGAGACTTTGAACGTTGGAGATGTGCATTTCACGGTTGCTGAGCGGATTGGTCTCTCCCAACAACAGATTCTTGAAGAACCTTACCAGATATTCATCAGTTGCAGATATGCCTTTGTAAAACTCATTATAGTTGGCCCTTACGAGAGCATTCCTGAAGTACCATGAGTGATCCCTGAATATCGTATTGTCCGGCTTAAAGCCGAATGTCTGGAGATAGATAAACGATAATTACGCGTATCAAAAATACATCATTCTGCTTAAAATTCCACAATATTTAGATGCTCTGCCAAGTTTTTGCCGAAGCTCTTTCTTATCTTTGCTCAAAACATGATGTGTATGGCTAAAGATTCATTCAAAAGATACATCTGGATTCTGGACACGATTCAGAGGTATGGAAGGATTACCCTAAAAGAATTGAAGGCAAAGTGGGAAAGGAGCTCGGTAAATGATGAGGGGAAGCCACTTGCGGATAGAACCTTCGCTAATTATAAGGCTAATATAGAGCAGATATTCGACATAGAGATAAAGTGTGACAGGACTACTAATGAATACTTTATCGATAATGAAGATGACCTTAACGGGAATTCCATAAGGGACTGGATGCTGAACTCGTTGTCTTTGAGGAATCTGCTGAATGAAAGCGCGGGACTCCATGAGAGGATACTCCTCGAGGATGTGCCATCAAGCCACAGATTCCTGACTTCTATAATCGGTTCCATGAGGGATAATAAGAAGTTGTGTATATCTTACAAGGGCCATTCAATGACTGAATATAAGGATATGGTCATCCATCCTTATAGCATCAGACTGTTCAAGCGCAGATGGTATTTGATAGCATATTCCGAGTATTCCAAGGGTATTAGACTCTATATGCTAGACCGAACCATGTGCGTGAATGTTCTGGATGAGGTATTCGAGATGCCGGAAGACTTTGATGCAGAAGAGTATTTCAATGATATATACGGAGTCCGCCAGACAGATAGAAGCCCAAAGGCAAAGGTTGTAATAAAGGTTAATGCTAATCGATGTGATTTACTGAGAAATCTTCCTTTACATCCATCACAGACGGAGATTGAAACGACGCCGGAATATAGTATCTTTGAAGTTGAATTGAAGCCGAACTTCGACTTCAAACAGGAACTGATCTCATATCTTGATGCGCTTGAGGTATTGGAACCTGCCAACTTAAGGGATGAAATCAAACTGACAATCAACTCAATGTATCGTAAATATATTTAGCCTAAATCTGAATGTCATGCATAGGAAACTAGATCGCGACTTTATTGCTCACTTTAAGAAAGGGGGTAAATATGATATGTTGCTATCCGCAATAAAGGAGGACCCGGAACTGTCTGTTGAAATCAGGATAAACAGTGAAATCAAAGTTTACTACACCAAGGGACTCGTTTTGACATTAAGCAAGAAAGGGGAGACACTACTTTCGGATGGATACTGTAGGGATATCGTAAAGCCTGTCTTGGATTTGAACTCTCCTGAAGAATATTTAGATATGGCAAAGGGACTCATACGCAAACATAGTCGTAAGGTCGAGTTTACCATACAGCAAAAGATAGCAGCGTCCAATCAGTCATCCGACAATGAATACTTTGTTGTTGATATGGAATGGCAATATCCCCAAAGTGACATACCAGAAGAAGATCGCTTGAATAAAAGCCGAATTGATATTGTCGCTATAGAACGATCAACCAATGATATAGTCCTTTTTGAACTTAAGCAGGGAACAGGAGCTCTATTCGGCGGCTCCGGAGTTGATGGACACTACCTAAAGTCTGCCTTGCTGATGCAAAATAGAGATTTCTGTCTGCATCTTGAGCAAGATGTCAGAAATATCCTCAGTGATAAAGTGGAGCTCGGATTAATCGATTATTCAGTACCGAATAAATTCGGAAGAATTAAACAAATGTTCATATTTGCGTATGAAAGAGCTTCTGCTAGAGAGGTCTATGAAAAGGACTTCGCAGATGCTTTGGAAAAATTAGGAGTTTCAACGATATATATAGACACCAGAGATAACGATTATGGATTGCAAAGGAAGTAAACGCTGCTTACAAGTCTATCTTTCAGATAAACTCGACGTTTTAGAACGTGCAATAAAGGATAGGCGCTCAGAGTGGAAAGATGCACTAACTATAGAATGGCTCGGTCCAAAGAACAATGATGGCATATGGGACTGGAAAGAGCTTTCAGGGGATGCCTTCTGGAAGGTTTTAGGTATTGATCCTCAGAAAACGCGCAATTTTTGGCCAGCGAGAGGACCTCATTGGGATGCAGTGGCGAGACTTACATTTCCTAATGATTCTTTTTGCCATATCCTATTTGAGGCAAAAGCAAATGTATCTGAACTTAAAAGTTACCTTAGGGCGGGGAATGGAGAAGGACAGAAAACTTTGATTGAGAAGTCCCTAAATGAATATTCGTTAAATTTGAAAGGATACTATCAGACTTGTAATAGATTAGCTCACTTGAACTTTTTACGAAGGGAATACCCTGATGTCAACGTGCACCTTTGCTATCTGTATTTCGTGAATGATAACTCCCATATTAAGACAGAACGGAATAAATGGGATGCCGCGCTCAAACGTCAATATGAAGCTATGAATTCTGTTAATAATCCAGACGATGTATTTAACGCTATCTTTTTGGATGCTTCTGACATAATTAAGTCATGTAAAAAGTGATGAATCTCGCTTCTGCCGACTTCTTGCAGAAGATGCCAGTACCTTTGCAGCAAAATATAGAATTATGAAACGTTGCAAAAATGGCAGGATTATCCCATTCCTGGAAGCCAAGATGGGATTTGATTCCGGACCGGGAATCATGTATAGAGGTCAGGCGCTCCTTTTATGCCAGATCATCGGGAAGACCCCTTTGACAGATGCAGAACTGATTATTAAATATGCTGCCGAAAGGAGCTATGGACAAATGGACTACTTCAAGAGGGAATTCATGAAGTCTGCTATCGAGCAGGGCTATAGTGTCTTTCACGCGGCTAAGGAGTGGTATAGAATGGCCTTTCAGGCTGGGTACATTGGATTTGCACCATGTAATCAATACATCCAGGAGAAATATGCTCTCATGAGCAAGATATATGAGACTCTACGCGTCAATCAGGATATGAGTGATGATCAACTGAAGAACTCGCTCGAGCCAGAAGAACGCAAGAGACTCAAGACCTGGGATGATATGATCCACACAGTGAAGATGATAGCGCGAAATCAGATAAGCAATGAAGATACGAATCCATAGAGGTGCCAATCAGATCGGCGGATGCATAACGGAGATACGGTCAGACAACGGTACTCGTGTCCTCATTGACCTTGGGCATAACCTTCCTGGGGAAGCAACAGCAGATATGTTTGATGAAGCCTCTAATCTGTCTGCTCTCCTTGATGGGATTTCCGGTATTATATATACTCACAATCACGGGGATCATCTTGGATTCTTTGACCAAGTACCCAGGGAAATCCCTCAATATATCGGAGAGATGTCCCGTGAGGTTATCGTCAATGTCCTCGATGAAAGTCTTAATAAGGCGATACGTGCAGAGCATAAATGTCTTATTGAGGAAATCGAGCGTAAAATCATGAGCCTTACGCTTTTCCGAACTTATGCACCGAAAAAGTCATTCTGTGTAGGTGATATTAAGGTGACTCCGTATTTCGTGAGTCACTCTGCAGCGGATTCGTATATGCTCTTGATAGAGTGTGATGGAAAGCGCGTTCTGCATACTGGAGATCTGAGGGAGCATGGATTCCTTGGCAAAGGTCTGGAGAAGACTATTATGTCGTATGTTTCATCAGTAGATGTTCTGATTACTGAGGGCACTATGCTTTCGAGAGACGATGAGCATACTATGACAGAAAGCGAGATACAAAGTCAGATGGCTGAAATCATGGCCCGATACAAGAATGTATTCGTGTTGTGCTCATCAACGAATTTTGACAGGCTTGCCGGACTGCATAAGGCAAATGCTGGATTCAGAGGCAGGCCGTTTGTCTGTGATGTGTATCAGAATGCTCAGTTCAAGACCTTGACGCAATATAGCGGAAAGTATTCGGACTTGTACGTGATCGATAACGCTGCAGAGATGTCCCTAAAAAAGGTGAGCCTACACAAGAAGATGATTGAAAGGGGATTCACAATGATTGTAAGGGATAACCCTACGTTCCGTAAATGGGTCAGTTACCTTATGCCTCATCTGGACCCTGACCAGACGGTGCTGGTTTATTCTCAGTATAAGGGATACCTTAAAGAACAGCCCAAGCTTCGTGATTTCGTAAGGATGTTCGGCAAGAACTGTGTATATATTCATACTACAGGACATGCTACAAGGCAAACTCTGGCAAGAGTCTGCAAAATGACCAATCCTAAGTCAGCAATAATCCCTATTCACAAGGAGGCAGACAGTGATTTCTGCACCTTGGACATATCTGAAGAACTAAGAGCTAAGGTGATATCTTCCACTAGATATGTGGATGATATGGAAATTATAATAGACTGATACCTTCTGCCGAAGAAATGCTGAAGTGCCAGATAACTTTGCTGCATTAACCGTAAAGAAATTCTATATGAAAAAGTATTTGGCACTCTTTTGTTCTTTCGCCTGCATCTTGACAGCTGCAGCACAGAATCCTAAGTTGAACCCGCTTAACTATAGCGGGAAAATGTATGTCTCAGCCGCGGAAGTCCTAACGACTCCACGATATGTTTCCTATGAGGATCATGCCATTCTCAGCTCGGAGATGACAGTGCCTGTAATTGAGGTTACAATAGCACAGTTTGATTTCGAAAAGAAGGTGGCTTCTATTGATGGTAAAGAAGTGCATTTTTCCAGAGCATATGTCAAGGAGTATCCTTCAGAACACTTCAGTACCTTTGTCGTATATATGGAGCCTGAGGATGGCGGCGATAAGATGGAACTGGTATGGCCTGAAATCGGAGATCCGTATCTCCTTCAGATAACGCCAGTCGATGGTAAGGTTGACATCTGCAAGATGAAGCTATCTCGTAAACCTGTTGCAATCACGGGTGAGGAAGCCCTTATGCAGCTGCTGAATAGCCTGGGAGGATATTAATTAAGTATTATATTAAAAAATTAGTCGATTTCCGTATTTGCAAACCTCGTAGTGCTCATTGACAACGGAACCGTTTGAAAACGCCGTGTACTTTCCTGCATGGATTCCGGTATCGTTGTGAATGTGCCCGAAAAGGTGGACTCTAGGACAAACATCGAGGACCCTGGCAAGAAGCTTTGCACTGCCATATCCGCATGTACCATCGCCATCCATGATTCCAAGTGGCGGCTGATGTGTGATCAATACATCTATCTCGGAAGGGATCTCCTCATACTTACTCTCCAGACTTCCGTCCATGACATCTTCCATGAATAGAGGGATTCCGTAGAATCTGACTCCATGGATGGTGACTCCGGAGCAGTCGAGATAATGGCAGTTGTCTGGGAGACCCTCTATCGTTTCACCTTTCAGGCAATCGTCATGATTTCCTGCAACTAGGATCTTGTAAGGGTGGGGTAGATCTAGGAACCACTCCAGAAATCCAATGGCTTCCTCTTCAGTGCCTGCCATAGTGAAGTCGCCAGAGTGTACAATGACATCAGCTTGGGGTAATTCCCCAAGCATGGCATGTCTTCCATGAGTATCCGATATGTGAAGGATTACCATCTATTATTTCTTTGATCTCTTGTATGTATAACCTGACATGGATTCCTCTCTTTTTCTGTTTTCTGGGTGATACCTTCAGGATACTGGAGTACCTTGTATTCTATCTGAGCCATATCATGCCAGTATTTTTATGATTGCCTTTTCAATTCTCTCGATCAGTGGTCCGAAATGATAGCCATAGTTATGCAAAGATATAGTTTTCCCCTCGTTTTTCAATGACCTGATTATCCTCCCAGGGTAACCATATATAAAGAAAAGAGACTGACCATTCAGTCATATTGACTTTGGGCCAACCTCTTGTGTGAGCCAGCTATGGGATTCGAACCCACGACCTTCGCGTTACGAATGCGATGCTCTACCGACTAAGCTAAACTGGCAACGTATCTCCTTTTTCAAGGGACTGCAAATATAGAGATTTTTTAGATATATTTGCAGAATTATGACAAACTATTCAGCAGATATCATCATCATAGGAGGCGGCGCGGCAGGGCTTATGGCGGCTGCAGGCGCAGCTGAGACATTCGCAAGGAAGGGCGCGGAAGGCAAGGTCATGGTGCTTGAGAAGATGCCACGTCCCGGCAGAAAGATCATGATTACCGGCAAGGGAAGGTGTAACTTCACCAACCTCAAGGCATGGAACGAGTTCTCGGAACATGTGCATCCGAAGCCTGGCTTCCTCAAGCCTTCATTCTATAACCTCACATCCGAGCGAATGTTAGATTTCCTGCAGGAAGCGGGAATGGAGAGTGTTGTGGAGAGGGGAGACAGGGCGTTTCCGGCTTCACATCTTGCGTCTGATGTGGTTGATGCGCTGGTAAGGGCTGCTGAACAGGCAGGAGCCGAGGTACTCTGCAACAAGGAAGTAAAAGAAATATTCCGTCAGGACGATGGCTCATTTCACATCAAATGTGCAGATGGTGTCTCATATGCTTGCAGCAAACTGATAATATGCACTGGCGGTCTCTCATATCCTAAGACAGGATCTACCGGAGACGGGTATGCATGGGCTGAGCAGATGGGGCATTCTGTGAGGCCGTTGTTTCCATCGTTGACGGCTGTTGTGCCTAGGGGGTATAAGGATCTCTCGACTACGCTCGAGATGACAGGGGGGAAACCCGAGATGACAGGGGGGAAACCCGAGAAGACAGGGGGAAAACCCGAGATGACAGGTAGGAAGTCCGAGATGACAGGCAAGGGGCATATACATCGGAGTGAGCCGCTCAGCGAACTCGGGCAGATGCTCTGCGGCAATCAGCTGAAGAATGTCGCGCTGACAGTCTTCATTGACGGAAATGAGGCTCAATATGAATTCGGAGACCTTGATTTCACAGATGGCGGAATAGAGGGCCCTATAGGCTTTAAGGTCAGCAGAAAGTGTGTCAATGCCATAGTGAACGGCTCGAAGGTGCATGTAGTGATGGACATGAAACCTGCGGTAGAGATCGAGGATCTCACGGTCCGTATTTCTACATTATGGAACGAAGTGTCAAAGGACAAGAGGAATGCGCAGAAGCTATACAAGGACCGCTTCAAGATACTGCTGACAAAAGTGCTTCCGATGTCTCTTATTCCTGCATTTGTCAGATGTAATCCTAATGCCGACCACAAGACGTTGGCTAAGCTCCTCAAGAACTGGAAGTTCGAGATTGCAGGATATGTGGGCTATGAAAGATGCGTGATCACCGCAGGAGGCGTGTCACTTGACGAAATAACACCTAAGACCCTGGAATCCAAACTTGTCCCCGGACTGTATTTTGCTGGCGAAGTCCTTGACCTTGATGCGGATACGGGCGGATATAATCTTCAGACTGCTTTCTCTACAGGCTATCTGGCAGGCATCAATGCTGCGAGATTTCTCGACAAGCTCGAAATGACAGTCTGCGGGTGCTCGAAATGACATATCTAGCTTAAATTACACCGGAACCGAGCATTTCTACAGATGTGTCCTTTGCCCTTGTCGACAACGCGTCTTCTACAGGGGCATACCAGACTGCGAACTGTCCCGGTGTGATTCCACGCTGCGGTGTATCGAATAATATATATAGTCCGTTCTCTCGCATTATCAATGTCGCATCCTGGAGCGGCTGGCGATAGCGGATGCGGACGCGGTAGCGTCTCATCTCGCCGGGAGCCATACGGAGGTCCGGGCGGATCCAGTGGATCTCTTCAGGAGCTACGCGCAGGCAGCTTCGCGAAAGTCCCTTATGGGTATGTCCCTCGCCGACGTATATGATATTGTTCGGAATATCCGTCTCTATGACAAAGATCGAGTCCTTGTGACCGCCGATGTTCAGGCCCTTTCGCTGTCCTATCGTATAGAACTGGGCTCCGTCGTGCTTTCCGACAATCTTTCCATATGGATTGTCCTTGTACCTGGTTTTCTTGATGTGCTTCCTGCCACTTCTGTATGTCTCGGTCTCGAACTTTATGTCATATTTCACAGGCTGTGACAGCGTCAGAAACTCTTCGTCTGACAATGCGGCGATCTTCTCCGGAGCGAACGGGCATCCGGCAGATGCTGCCGGAACGGCCTTGTCCTCCGATACATAGTCGGTAATCATCTTCAGAGAATCTTCTTCATCGAGGAGTATGGACTGAAGAATCCTTCTGATGTCCGCATAATGCCCGTCATTCTCATAATATGCGTCAAATACCTCGACCACATCTCCCTCGCATGGCTTGAGCTTCTGCTGCAGGAATGTCGGAAGGTCTACCTTTCCGACAAAGCATATTCCCTGAGAGTCCTTCTTGTCCGCTGAAGGCAGGTCAGCCTCATGGGCTATCCTGCGCACCTCCGGCTTTTCAATGTCGCCGATAGGGAAGAGTGCCTGCGAAAGCTGCTCCTGAGTGAGCTGGCAGAGGAAGTAGCTCTGGTCCTTGTTCGGGTCCGCGCCTGCAAGAATCCTGTGAACTTTCTGACCATCAGGTCCTTCTATCGTTTCCTTTCTGCAATAATGTCCGGTTGCGACATATTCTGCTCCAAGCTTCTTGGCACATTTCAGGAATGCGTCGAACTTGATTTCCCTGTTGCAGAGGACGTCAGGATTAGGCGTGCGTCCTTTCTCATATTCGTCGAACATGTAGTCCACAACCCTCTGTCTGTATTCCTTGCTGAGGTCCACGAAATAGAACGGGATGCCCACCTTTCTGGCAACCAGCTCGGCAACAAAACGGTCCTCCTCCCACTCGCAGTCTCCGTGAAGAGTTGTTGACGCATCGTGCCAGTTCTGCATGAAGAGAGCGAAGACATCATATCCCTGCTGCTTGAGGATCCAGGCCGCAACGCTGGAATCTACGCCGCCGGAAAGTCCGATACATACCTTTATATTGCCGTTATCTGCCATAAAATGAGACTTTTTTAATAAAAAGCATTATATTTGTGGATGTTGCAAAGATAACTCAATTCATCAGTTATGACAAGCAAAGAGATAAAAATCGCCTATCAGGAGTTTGACTCCATAGTCGAGCTTGAAGCAAAGGACAGAGAACTTGCGCAGGCCGCAGTAGAGGCAACGGCCCAGTCATACGCACCATATTCGAAATTCAATGTTGGAGCAGCAGTGCTCTTCGAAGACGGCGTCATAGTAAAAGGCGCCAACCAGGAGAATGCAGCCTACCCGTCCGGACTATGTGCAGAAAGGACAGCCTTGTTCTATGCAAGCGCCAGCAGGCCAGACAAGGCGATGGTGGCAATCGCCATCGCAGCGGGCCAGAACGGCCAGCTCTGTGAGACTCCTGCGACTCCTTGCGGAGCCTGCCGCCAGGTAATGGCCCAGTACCAGCTCAAGAGCGGCCACCCGATGCGTGTTCTGCTCATAGGTGCCCATAAGATCTGGTGCTTCGAGAAGGTCGACGACCTCCTCCCGCTGATTTTCGACAGCATCTAGATCCACCATTCCCGACCCGCTCCGTCATTCCTGACCTGATCGGGGATTCTTGTCTACTCAGACAATCTTCGCAATTTGGTCTTGATATTTCTGCGAGATCGGTATGCTTTCGTACCCTTCCTGATTTAACTCCGCGACTATCTGACCGGCATCGTTCCTGTGGACTATCTCTATGAATGATGGATTGACGCAATATGCCCTGTGGCATCTTATGAGCCAGTGCTGCTTCAAATTCTCCTCTCAAGCTTTCATCGATGACCTGAGGATGAACTTCTGCGGCTTGCCTTTGTCCATATAATGTATCTGCGCATGATTATCCTTAGACTTTATATTCAGCACGGCTTCCGGTGCTATGATGAAGCGTAGTTTCCTGTATTAGTCATAGAACCTTATCAAAGAACTGCCGTCGGTTTTCTGAGACAATGAATCGATCCTTGACTTGGCCTCCAGTCCTGTCCAGATGAACAGATATGGATAGATGCATATTGCATAAGAAAGGTCAGGAACGATTCCAAGATTGGGATAAGGAAAGCGAGGACAGGTTCTATGAGAGACTTGATGCATGGAAGGTCAGGATTCTCAACATCACTAACAGGAGCGTGAACAAATCCTCACAGGTGAGTTCTGTTGAAGTGATGAAGGAACCGTTCGAGAAGACGGCAACCCAGAAGATCCGCCGCTTCAGATATAAGGACTCAGCTCCAACGATCGAAGAAGAGAAGAAGCAGTAAAATAACCGGTGTGACATGAAGTGACTCATTTATGCCACACCGGTCTGCTATTTGGGCGTACTGGACCAGTTTTAGCCACCAACGTGACACAAAAGTGGCGTTCCATGCCACACCAGCCTGTTGATTTGGAATATATTTATACTATTGCTAAATACTGATGTGAGGTGAAAGGAATTTAAGGCTCCATGACCACACCTTCGAAAAGAATTGTTCCGGAGGTTTCTTCGCCTATGATGAATGCAAATGGGTGGTCAGCATGGAAAAAAATCTCTTTTGGCTCCGGTCCGGGTCCTGTGTCAGTGGCTCCAGCCATTTCGACGATTGTTACAGAGCCAGCTTCTGTACCCCATTCTGATACGGAAATGCGAGACTTCTGTATGACATTGCTTATCCAATAGTGGTACCCAGGGCCATCCTTGGGTATAAACATTCTGTCAAATTCGGCCGAAGAAGGTTCAAATGCCTTTATGACCCCAAGTCCATTGAGAGCATCATTCAGAAAGTATTTGTTCTCTATATTGAACTTTGGGAGTTTGACATGCACTTCTGCATCCTTTTTCAAGTTTGCGAGAATATCGCTCCATGATGTGGTCTGCAGCTTATCAATGAGTCCGTCTATATCGTTTTCATCAGGAAGAAGAATGTACATGTTGAATTTCCCTTTTGCATATGGCAATACCAGGACTTTGTAACCATCCATTTCAGCATATTCATGATATCTGGTATTTCGCATCATGTCAGTCTTTACGGTCCTGCCATCATTTAAAGTAAAATACTCAGACTCTGTGTTTTCTTCCAGAAACATCGGATTATACTCGCTTCCGGCCCATTTCGCTTTGAAATAGAGAGCATTCATGAGATATGCCACTGCATCTTTTGATATCTCGGACGGCTCCAGTACCTTGTCAATAAAACCATTGGTGTTTCTTCTTGCCCATTCGTTGATTCGTTCGGCAATCTGCTGAGGGGCAGAGAAATCCAGATTCTCAACAGCAGCGTAGTAATTGTTTTCTACAGTTTTCTTGAAAGATGGCAGAAGAGGGAATTCCTCATTGACTAAAAGCGCATCCGTCACCTTCAATGTCACGTCGAGGTCAACGGCAGGCAACTGTTCCAACAGAGTCTTGGCATATTCATTCAAGGCATCGATGCCTTCTTCTCCATATCCCAGAAAATCAATGATTTCCTGAAGAGTTTCACCGCTTGCTCCATTGGCCGTCATTGCAATGGCATACTGAAGACTCAAAGGGGAGCAGATCAGATTATCTCCGGAAAACATCTCTTTGAGGAATCGAAAGGACATGTTGTTTCCGGCTTCGACATAGCCTGATTGCATCTCGCTCAATGTGACTTTTGTAATTTGTTCTGTAGGAGACGGAGATGAAATGGTGATGGGATCTTTCACCTTGACAGAATCTATATGTGAGCAGGAAATCATACATATGAATCCGGCAGCGATACTGAGAATGTGTATTGTTTTCATGATACTCTGTTTTTGTCCGTGTAAATTTAGTGTTTTTTTTTACATGTGCAAATAATGCTGACCGTCCTCTGACTGCAGCCTTGTCTCTCCTATTCGAAAAATTTCATAAATTTGTGAAATGAAGATAGCGTACATGATAAAATGCAGGTGTCTTCATGTACGCAGGGACGGTCAGCCTGTCACTTCAAAGCAGGTCTATGCTGTAGTGTGCCGCTATCATGATATGTTCGTAAAGGCCGAAGGCCGGATAATGTTGATGATTTAAATGTCAAAAGATATGGATCAGCCAGTATTGAATGCACATAACAAGCAGGAGTTTGAGCCGGCTCATACTGCCGAGCATATCCTGAATGCCACGATGGTGAAGATGTTCGGATGCCCTCGTTCGAGGAATGCACATGTAGAGAAGAAGAAGTCCAAGTGTGACTATATTCTTGACGCGGAGCCGACTGAGGAGCAGGTTGCCGAAATAGAATCCAAGGTCAACGAAGTCATCTTGCAGCATCTTGATGTCACCATAGAGTACATGCCTCGTGAAAAGGCGGCTGATATCGTTGACCTTAGCAAACTGCCGGAAGATGCCTCGGAGACCCTTCGCATAGTCAGAATCGGTGATTATGATGCATGTGCTTGCATCGGTGCCCATGTGGACAATACCTCTGAGGTCGGCACATTCAAGATCATAAGTCATTCGTATGACAACGGCGTATGGCGCCTCAGATGGAAGGTGCAGTCATAGAAACCAGCAGGATTTTCTGGATTTCGTCCTGGAATTTGGCCTTGTTCCTTGCTCCTATCGTCATTGAAGGCTCGCCTTCAAGCGGGATGTATAGGATTGCAGGGATCGATGTTATGCCGAATGCCTGTGCAATTTCTCTTGCCTTGTCCACATCGACTTTATATATGACGATCTGGTCCTGATACTCTTTGGCCAGTTCTTCGAGTATCGGTGCGATGCTTCTGCATGGTCCGCACCACGATGCTGTGAAATCAACGATCGCCGGTTTAGTGCCGAGATATTTCATCTCTCCGGAACTAAGGTCGTATACCCTTTGGTTGAAAGTGTCTGCTGTCAGTTCCTGGACATGCTTTGCAGCGGTTGTCTGCTTCTTGTCATTACGGGCACCGGCATTGCTGCATGAAATGAGGGTGGCGAGCGCCATTGCGGCAACTGCTGCCATTCTGTAGATTTTCTTCATATTCATCTTGTTTCTTTGTCCGGGCATCAAATCAAGTGCCAATATTTCTTATCTTTGCCATCGCAATGAGATGGATTCTGATAATATCAGTTATGTTCTTTCTTACGGGTTGTCATCCTGCCCGTAATGCATCGTCTGTTTCGACTTCAGCATATGCGTCTTACTTTGAGATTCAAGACTCTGTCATCAAGGTCATCTCCCCATACGACGCAAGCGTCGATATTCTTAGTGTTTCAGAACCGATGGACCGGATCATCTGCATGTCCTCTTCAAACGTGGCGGCCTTGTCCCTTATCGGATCCGCTGATGCCATATCTGCCGTTTCCGGCCTACGTTATATATCAGACAAGGCTCTTCATGACAGGGCAGTGCCGGATATCGGTTACGAGAACTCCATGGATTATGAGACTGTCTTGAGTCTCGACCCTGATATCCTCGTGGCTTACACGGTGTCCGGAACTGAACCACAGTATCTGTCCAAGCTCCGTTCGCTAGGAATCCGTGTTCTCGTCATCCATGACCACCTCGAGCAGCATCCGCTCGCCCGAGCGGAATACGTCCGTCTCTTCGGCGTCCTTACCGGCCGCCTTGCAGCCGCCGATTCCGTTTTCAACGCTGTCTGCAATCGCTATGAACAATTAGCGGCTTCCGTCAATGTCAAAGAACCTGTCAAGGTTCTTATGAACATCCCTTACGGCGATGCATGGTATATACCAGGTGCCGACAGTTATATGTCACATATAATACGTGATGCAGGCGGAGAAGTGCTCGGTTCCGAACCTGGAACATCTCGTTCGAAAGTAATATCGATGGAGCGGGCATATGCATTGTCGCTTGATGCGGACATGTGGTTGAATCCAGGCCATTGCCGCTCGATCGGCGATCTCACCTCGTTCCATCACTTTTTTGACCGCTTCGGCCCTGTAGCAAAAGGACTTCCGGTATATAACAACACTTTAAGGACCACTGAATCCGGAGGAAATGACTTCTGGGAGACAGGAGCTGTCCGTCCAGACCTTATCCTTGAAGACCTTGTGTCGATATTTTCTGAGTCTCCCTCCGACAGCCTCAATTACTTCTTCCGTCTGGATCAGTAGATGATCTTGAAATCGAAGATGCTGTTTTCGCAGAATGTAGCCTTGAATGATGTCTCAGACTCGCTTCTTTCGCTCAGACGGCTTAATGGTGCCAGCTCTACCGCAACAAAATCTCCTATGCGGAGCGAAGTCAGCTGCGATGCCTTGCAGATGGTGTCCTCGACAAGAGTCCTGATGTCTGCACAGCCTCTATCGAATATCGCTTCCTCTCCCTTGAATACCTTAAACATGTTTTCTGCATTATCCATCACTGCGGGGGTGTAGAGAGGGAAGGGCAGTATTGATGTGTGGTCGGCACATGATGCGAACTGCACGTCTTCATTACATATATATAATAGTGCCCCGAAATTGAATCCATCGTAATATCTGGATGCAAACTTCGGGTTGACACATTTGCCCGCCTTGCTTATCCTGACAAATACTATGGGAGCCCAGTCCCATCCATTAACGCACTCGGGAGAGTAGAGGTCTTTGTTCTCTCTCTCCCAAGTCGTGTCAGGCCTGCAGTAACACATATCACTGCCGTATGGTCTTGCTGTTATGTTCATGTTCTGTCAGTCTTCCTGCTGTGAGAACAGGTCGCCCAGACCCTCAAAAGGAGTGTACCCCTTTGTCCTCGGTGCGGAGGTCGGTCTTGGTCCTGCAGGTCTCGCAGCGTTCTTCTTCTCTTCTTCGAATTGTGCCTTCAGGCGTGCGAACTGTCGCTTGGTGTCAAGAGTGAAGTCTCCGTTGTCGATCCACGCAAAGTATGACGGTTCCGAAAAGTAAACTTCCCTTGCAGTCTTTCCCTTATGCTTTCCGAAACTGATGACGGCCTCGTCCTTGTCGTTGAGGATTAGTCTTCCTGCGTAGTCTACCGTTCTCTGTTTTGTGGAGAATTTTGCAAGTTTGTCAATATTGTTCTCGATGCGTGAGTCGCCCTGATACCTGTCAAGCTGACCTTTGAGCACTTCGTATGTTGCAATAGTGTCTGCCTCGGCAGCATGAGCGTTCTCAAGGTCAAGTCCGCAATAGAACATATATGCGGCCTTGAGCGTGCGCGGCTCCATCATGTGGAAGATGTTCTGCACATCCACCATCTTCATCGAGTGAAGGTCTATGGACGGCTGCTTGTCAGTGTATCTGCATACGCGCTCGATCTCTTCTGCCAGCATGGGAAGGTCGAATTTCGCTGAGTTGAATCCGGCAAGGTCCGCGCCTGTGAGCCACTCTACCACTTCATCAGCAATCTGATAGAAGGTAGGACAATCGGCGAGATCTTCGGCTGAGATGCCATGAACAGCCTGCGCTGACGGATTGATCGCCCTCTGGCACTGGTTTTCATAGTCCCATGGCTTTACTCTCCAGGTCTTGACTCTTTCTTCTCCTCCTGGCATCACTTTGACAAAGCAGAGCTCAATGATCGAGTCTGACGCGATATTGAGCCCCGTGCTTTCTATGTCGAAAAATACTAAAGGTCTTTCGAGATTCAGTTCCATATTAAGAAATCATTATCGGCATAAGGATTCCGCAGATCTTTTCACTCTCTTCCTCGTTTTCGCCAGGAAGGATGAGCGCAGCCCTCTTGCTGTCCAGGAACTTCATCACAAGTTCTCCGCAGCTCATGTTCGAGAGGATCTCGATGAGGTATGGAGACTTGAATCCTATGGACAGAGGTTCTCCGTCATACTGGCAAGGGAGGGTCTCATGTGCAGCGATAGAGAATCCGAGGTCCTGTGCCGATATGATGAGCCTGCAGCTCATGAGGTCGAGCTTGATGTGGTTGGATGCCTTGTTCGAGCATACAGACACGCGGCGTACTGTGTTCAGCAGCTGGACGCGGTCGATGTGCAGCACGTTGGAGTTGTTCTGCGGGATGACGTCGCGATATTTAGGATATTTGCCTACCAGGAGGCGGCATATGACGACTGTCTGACCGAATGAGAATACGGCATTCTTCGAGTCGAATGTTACGTCTACTGTCTCGATGTCCTTTCCGATGATGGCCTTGAGGATGGCTGCTGGCTTCTTGTGAAGGATGAACGATGCCTTCTCTGATGCATTTACATCTGCAGTTGTGTAGCATATGAGCTTGTGAGCATCAGATGCTACGAGTGTGGTAGAGTTTACGTCGATGTCGAAGAAGATACCGTTCATTGCAGGACGTATCTCGTCATCGGCTGTTGCGTAGATTGTACTTGCTATACCTTCTACGAGGCTCTGAGCCGGGAAGGTGAGTGTGGCTGCAGTCTCGTCTGTGCCGGTGATCTCAGGGTAGTCCTCTGCAGGGAAGTATGGGAGGGTCGACTCTCCGGAAGCCCAGCTGCATACGAATGCGCTGTCGCTTGTCGTGTTGATTGTCAGAGGCTGGTCAGGAAGCTCCTTGAGGAGGTCCATCATGTGCTTTGCAGGCACCGCGATTTTCCCTTCCTCTGCTGTGCTTTCCACTTCGATCTTTGTTCTGAGGGTAAGCTCCGAGTCTGATGCTGTGATCGTAAGGACGTTGCCCTGGAGGTCAAAAAGGAAATTCTCCAGAATCTGGAGAGGTGACTTTGCCGGAATGGCCTTTGATACCGCCATTACGCCCTTGAGGAGCTCTGAACTTGAGATAATAAGCTTCATAATTTATAGTGTTTATTCATTTGCGCATTAACTCAACAAATATAGTGAAAAAATCGGACTGACTGGCATATTTTTTGATTTTTCTGCCGCGATGTCATTAATTATCGATAAAATTACAAATATAAGATATATGAAAAGAGGTTTATTGTATGTTCTGCTCTCTGCCGCAGTCGGAGGGCTGACCGCTTTTGTCGTGGTCAAATCGCTTCAGCCAGAGGAAACTGTAATAGTACAGTCTGAGAATGGCGCCAAGTTCAGGACTGTCAATCTGTCACATGACAACTGGCCTGATTTTACATATGCCGCAGAGACGGCAGTCGACGCAGTTGTATATGTCAAGGTGACCTCGACTTCGACGTCGCAGACCCCTCAGTCGATTCTTGATTATTTCTTCGGATACGGCACGCCTCAACAGCGTGAGAAGGTAGGCAGCGGTTCCGGTGTGATCATCCGTGAGGATGGATATATCGTCACCAACAATCATGTCATTGACGGCGCTACGAAGATTCAGGTGACCTTGAATACAAATCATACATATGATGCCGTGCTGGTCGGAACGGATCCAGCAACCGATGTTGCGCTTCTGAAGATAGAAGCGACCGGTCTTCCATACATCCCATTCGGTGATTCAGACAAGCTTCGTCTTGGAGAATGGGTGATTGCGATAGGTTCACCTTATGATCTTCGCTCGACCATTACGGCAGGCATCGTGAGCGCAAAGGGACGTTCTATGCCTAACTATTCGGGAGAATTCAAGATCGAGTCGTTCATTCAGACAGATGCAGCAGTGAATCCGGGAAACAGCGGTGGAGCACTCGTCGACAAGAATGGAAATCTTGTGGGAATCAATACAGCGATAATATCTCAGACCGGATCATATACGGGCTATTCTTTCGCGGTTCCGTCAAATATTGTGAAAAAGATAGTAACAGATCTCATGGATTTCGGTAGTGTAAAAAGAGCCCTTCTTGGTATTACCATGCAGGAAATTACCGATAAAATCGCTGAGGACTTGAAACTTTCGTCCAGAAACGGCGTATATATTGTTGAGGTTTCTAAAGGCGGCGCCGCCGAGAAGGCCGGAATCAAGGCAGGAGACGTGCTTGTGGCGATAGACTCAGTGAAGATAACCAATTCAGCTTCAGTGCAGGAGACTGTGAGCAGATTCTCTCCTGACGACACTGCTGAAATCACTGTCATCAGGGACGGCAAGGAGAAGAAATTCCAGGTCGTGTTCCAGGGAACAGCTCTGGAGAACGGTGCGGAGGCATCAGACGGCTCGGTAGCTTTCTACGGCTCATACATAAAGGAGGCTCCGAAGGAGATGCTTGACAAACTTGGCATAAAGAACGGAGTCGAGATCGTAGAACTTGGTCCCGGCAAACTCCAGGAGGCGGGCGCGACAGAGGGATTCGTCATCCAGTATGTCAACGACCAGCCGGTAAGGACTCCTCAGGATGTCATAGACCTCGTGAAGAAGTCGAAGAGAGCGGTATTTGTGGAAGGAATAACTCCTTCAGGAAGAACAGGTTATTTCGGCTTCGGGGTATAGGAGTGAGAATTAACTTAATATTATAGAATGAGACAGCTTAAGATTACAAAATCAATTACGAATCGTGAGAGTGCTTCACTCGACAAGTATCTGCAGGAGATCGGAAGGGAAGAACTTATCACAGTGGAGGAGGAAGTGGAACTCGCGCAGAGGATCCGTAAAGGTGACCAGGCTGCACTTGAAAAGCTGACAAGAGCGAACCTCAGGTTCGTTGTCTCTGTGGCAAAGCAGTACCAGAACCAGGGCCTCAGCCTTCCGGACCTTATCAACGAGGGTAATCTCGGACTGATCAAGGCAGCGGAGAAGTTTGATGAGACAAGAGGATTCAAGTTCATCTCATATGCAGTATGGTGGATCCGTCAGTCGATTCTCCAGGCTCTTGCAGAGCAGTCGCGTATTGTCCGTCTTCCTCTCAACCAGGTGGGGTCGCTCAACAAGATCAACAAGGCTCTCCAGAAGTTCGAGCAGGAGCATGAGCGCATGCCTTCAAGCGAGGAGCTTTCTGAGATGATCGATGTTCCTAAGGACAAGATCGCGGATACCCTCAGGGTTTCAGGCCGCCATGTTTCAGTGGATGCTCCTTTTGTAGAGGGTGAGGATAACAGCCTGCTTGACGTGCTTGTTAACAATGACTCTCCAAGCGCAGACCGCGGACTCGTCAACGAGTCTCTTAACAAGGAGATCGAGAGGGCGCTTTCGACGCTTGCTACAAGAGAGAAGGAGATCATCAAGTCATTCTTCGGCATCGGATGTCAGGAGATGACACTCGAGGAAATCGGCGAGCGCTTCGGACTTACCAGAGAGCGTGTCCGCCAGATCAAGGAGAAAGCAATCCGCAAACTTAAGACTACATCAAGAAGCAAACTTTTGAAAAGCTATTTAGGATAATGACACCGGAATTATTCATTATATCTAAAGCGTCTGAAGCAATTCAGGCGCTTTACGGCGTTGAAATACCTGCAGCTCAGCTTCAGGTAAACATAACCCGCAAGGAATTCGAGGGAGACTACACGCTTGTTGTCTTTCCGCTCCTCAAAGTATCAAGGACGACACCTGAAAACACAGGAAACGCTATCGGAGAGTGGCTCAAGGCCAATACTGCAGAGATTGACGGATATAATACCGTAAAGGGATTCCTCAATCTTTCATTCTCCACAACATACTGGAACGGTCTTTTCGCCCAGATCGCAGCTGCCGAAGACTTCGGCCAGCTCGCTCCGACAGGCAAGACCATCATGGTAGAGTACTCTTCACCTAACACAAACAAGCCTCTTCACCTCGGCCACATCCGCAACAACCTTCTCGGATGGTCTGTTGCCAAACTCCTTGAGGTGTGTGGCCACAATGTGATGAAGGTGAACCTTGTGAATGACCGCGGCATCCACATCTGCAAGTCAATGTATGCATGGAAGGTGCTCGGCAACGGCGAGACACCGGCGTCAAGCGGCAAGAAGGGTGACCATCTTGTAGGCGACTACTATGTTGCGTTCAATAATCTCTACAAGAAGGAGGTTGACGAACTCGTAGCAGGCGGCATGGCGAAGGAGGATGCAGAGAAGAATGCACCTTCACTCAAGGCCGCTCAGGAGATGCTCTTCAAGTGGGAGCAGGGAGATGCAGAGGTCGTAGAACTCTGGAAGACTATGAACGGCTGGGTGTACGAGGGCTTTGACAAGACATACGCAGACCTCGGCATCAGCTTCGACAGGACATATTATGAGTCACAGACATATCTCTTCGGAAAGGCTCTCGTTCAGAAGGGTCTTGACGCCGGTATCTTTGAGACTCAGGAGGACGGGTCTGTGTGGTGCGACCTCACGGCAGACGGACTTGACCGCAAGCTCCTTCTTCGTGGTGACGGAACATCGGTATACATGACTCAGGACCTCGGAACTGCGGAGCAGCGTTTTGCTGAGTACAGTCTTGATGAGCATATCTATGTCGTAGGAAACGAGCAGAACTATCATTTCCAGGTTCTCAAGCTCATCCTCGGCAAGCTTGGATTCGATTGGGCAGACAGCATCTATCACCTCTCATATGGCATGGTTGAGCTCCCTGAGGGCAAGATGAAGTCACGTGAGGGAACAGTCGTTGATGCTGACGACCTCATCGCAGACATGTACAATACAGCCAAGGAGACCTCCATGGAGCTTGGTAAGATCGACAACCTTTCTGCCGAGGAGCAGGACGCTCTCTTCAGAATGATCAGCCTTGGTGCATTGAAGTACTTCATACTCAAGGTAGACCCTAAGAAGACGATGCTCTTCGATCCAAAGGAGTCTATCGACTTCAACGGCAATACAGGTCCGTTCATCCAGTACACTCATGCCCGCATCAAGTCAATCCTCCGCAAGGCGGATGAAAAGGGCGTGGCACATACATCGGACGTGCTCAAGACTGACGCTGCCCTTACACCAAAGGAAGTACGTATCATAAAGATACTCAACACATTCCCTGCAAAGGTGGCAGAGGCAGGCGCGGCTCATTCTCCAGCTCTTGTGGCAAATTATGCATATGAGCTTGCGAAGGAG
Source organism: Bacteroidales bacterium (assembly GCA_017473705.1). Lineage (GTDB taxonomy): Bacteria > Bacteroidota > Bacteroidia > Bacteroidales > UBA932 > Cryptobacteroides. The sequence continues at coordinate 91,036 of JAFUJQ010000051.1, forward strand.
TTCAACCAGTATTATCATGATACTCCGATCCTTCGTGAAGAGAACCAGGAGCTCCTTCAGTGTCGTCTCGTTCTCGTCGAGACCATTGCTAAGGTGCTCAGCAAGGCGATGTCTATCCTCGGCATCACTCTTCCTGAAAGAATGTAATTGAATATGGCATGTCAGATACCTACTTCCATCAAGGAGGTCAAGGCTTTAGGGTGGGACTATATTGACGTCATCCTTTTTACGGGAGACGCCTATATAGACCACCCTTCATTCGGTACTGCGGTCATCGCCAGATGGCTGCAGAAGCACGGCTACCGCGTGGCGGTCGTGCCGCAGCCGAACTGGCGCGACGACCTTCGCGACTTCCGCAAGCTGGGTGCGCCAAGGCTCTATTTCGGCGTCAACAGCGGCGCCATGGATTCCATGGTGAACCATTATACGGCAGCGAAGCGTCTTCGTAGCGATGACGCTTATACGCCTGACGGAAGAGCAGGGCAGAGACCTGACTATGCAGTTACAGTCTATACCAGGATTCTCAAGCAGCTGTATCCTGACATCCCAGTCCTTATCGGTGGCATCGAGGCTTCTCTCAGACGATTCACTCACTATGATTACTGGCAGGACGCCTTGAAGCCTTCGATTCTGATCGACAGCGGAGCGGACTGGCTCTGCTACGGAATGGGCGAGCGGACGGTGCTTGAGTTTACAAAGGCAATAGAGTCCGGCCGCAATGTGTCTGATATAAGGAAGATACCTCAGCTGGCGTTCTATATGGACGGCCGTTCAAGACTGAAGGATGCAGTTATCCTCAATTCATTCGAGCGCTGCTGTGAAGACAAGATCGCCTTTGCGGAGAACTTCCATGTCATCGAGACCTACGCCAACATGATGACTCCTCCGGTGCTTATAGAGCCGGTTGGAGACGGCTATGTACAAGTAAACCCGACATGGCCCCCTGCGTCACAGGAGGAGATGGATTCATATTGGGACCTTCCTTTCACCAAGCTTCCACATCCGAGATACAAGGGAAAGCATATTCCGGCTTTCGAGATGATCAAGTTCTCCGTGAATACTCACAGAGGATGTTTCGGCGGATGTAATTTCTGTACTATCGCAGCGCATCAGGGCAAGTTCATCCAGTCCCGCAGCGAGGAGTCTATTCTTAAGGAGATATCTGCGCTCAATGAACTTCCCGGGTATTCGGGAAATATATCAGATGTGGGCGCGCCGACGGCAAACATGTATGGAATGAAGGGCAAGGATCAGGAACTTTGTGCGAAATGCCGACGCAAGTCCTGCCTCTTCCCGAGCCCGTGCCGCAATATGGACCGCTCGCATGCGCGCCTTCTCAAACTGTATGACAGGATAGGGAAGACCAAGGGCGTCAGACATGCATATATCGGCAGCGGCATCAGGTATGATCTTTTCCTTGACGAGAAGGGCTTCGTTGACGAGACTTCATATCCATATCTTAAGGAACTGATACTCGAGCATACGTCCGGTCGCCTGAAAGTGGCTCCGGAACATACTGAAGATGCTGTTCTAAAGCTTATGGCGAAGCCTTCATTCAAACTTTTCGAGAGGCTCAGGATGGAGTTTGACAGCATTGTCCGGGGGAGTGGAAGGAAATGTGAACTGGTTCCATATTTCATATCCGGTCACCCTGGCTGCGGAATGCGTGAGATGAAGAAACTGGCAGGGAATCCTGCTCTAAAGGGTCTGTATATGGATCAGGTCCAGGATTTCACTCCTACTCCTATGACGACCTCTTCGGTAATGTATTATACGGGTCTGGATCCTAAAAATCTGCAGAAAGTATTTGTAGAGAGAGACATAGAGAGAAAGCGCGAACAGAAATCCTTCTTCTTCCGTAGAGGAAAGTAGAAAAAAAGTGCTCTCAGTGTTGCTCAATTCAAAAAAATGTCCTACACTTGCACCATAATTTTGAAGTGTAAACCCGAATTGATGAGGAGATAGATATGTCAACAACAAAGAGAAGAGCAGTAATCAGCTACGAAAATATGTCAGATGAGCTGGCAGCAGCATTTGCAGAGAAATATCCTAAGGGATATGCAGATTATTTTCCGGATCTTGTAAAATATGACAAGCCTAATGGAGATAGCTTCTATGCGGTTACAGTAGAGATCCCGGATGCAATCTATCTGGTAAAGATCAAGGTGAAGACAGATGATGCAGAAGACATCGAGCGCTGGCTTGACGGAGAGGATGGAGATGACGGCGACAGCGATGGCGGCGAAGGTCTTCCAGACGACAATATCTCGCAGTACGGTGACGATGACGCCGCTGACGGAGAATAAATGACAGAGACCGGCCGAGTTATCGTCCGGTCATCTTTTTATATATGGGAATGATGAAGCAGAACAGGTTCAAACGTGATTTTCTCGCACCTCTCAGGCATCTCTTGATGAAAATGCCGGAGAGGAATGCCATGATCATCCTTGCCCTGTTCGTCGGAGTGTCATGCGGTCTGGCGGCCGTCGCTCTCAAACTTGCCATAGAGTTCATACATCATTCTCTTACTTCATGGTTCGATGGCGAAGCATATAACTTCCTTTATCTCCTCTATCCGGGCATCGGTATGCTCGTGGCTATGCTTTTTGTGAAGTATGTCGTAAAGGATAACATCGGACACGGAGTGACAAAGGTTCTGGTGGCGGTTTCCAAGAACGAGTCCAAGATACGTCCTCACAACATGTGGTCTTCAATGCTCGCTTCTTCGGTGACTATCGGTTTCGGAGGATCGGTCGGAGCCGAGGCTCCTATCGTTTATACTGGAGCAGCGATCGGATCGAACGTCGCCAGATATATGGGGTTGTCTTATAAGAACATGACAATCCTGCTCGGATGTGGCGCGGCAGGTGCTGTGGCGGGTATTTTCAAGGCTCCTCTTGCAGGTGTGCTTTTCACATTGGAGATACTCCTTTTCAATATCTCGATGACGTCCATCCTGCCTCTGCTGCTGTCTACGATCTCCGCAACAGTGATTTCGTACATATTCCTGGGCGACAAGCCGCCTTTCGAGTGTACGATCACTCCGTTTGCAATGGGAAACATCCCGTTTTATCTGATACTCGGACTCTTCAGCGCGGTATGTTCGGTATATTTCACAAGGACGACGCTGTGGCTGGAAGACAAGATAAAGAGCATAGACAAGCCGATGTACAGATGGGGGCTTTCGGCACTCTGTCTCGGCCTTCTCATATTCCTTTTCCCTCCTCTTTTCGGTGAGGGATATGAATATCTGCATGAACTGCTTAACGGCGGCACGATAGACCTTGACGGCCAGACTGTCCTGTCATTCATGCTTCACAAGGCATGGCTGGTACCAGTGTTCTTCATGCTTGTGCTTCTTCTGAAGGTGTTCTCGATGTCATTCACCAATGCAGGAGGAGGTGTCGGCGGAACGTTCGGTCCGACGCTTTTCATCGGTGCGATTGCCGGTTTTGTGGTTTCCAGGACCATAAACCTCATAGCCGGAGGAGGACTTGTTCCTGAGCAGAATTTCGTGCTTGTGGGTATGGCCGGACTCATGGCCGGAGTCATGCAGGCTCCTATGACCGCGATCTTCCTTATAGCGGACATGACCGGAGGATACGACCTCCTTATACCTCTTATCCTTACTTCGACTGTGTCTTATGCGGTTACACGTGCAGTGGAGCCGTACTCTATTTATACCAAGCGAATCGCTAAGAAAGGAGAACTTCTTACTCACGATAGCGATCAGGCCGTGCTGACTCTCCTGAAGACCAGTGACCTGATCGAGTCGGACTTCATGACGGTCCAGATTGATTCTACTTTAGGAGAACTGGTGGAGAAGGTCTCTCAATCTACAAGAAACATATATCCTGTCGTGGACTCCAGAAACCATTTCCAGGGGTATGTTTCTTTGGAGGATATCAGAAGGGACATGTTCAAGTATGAGCAGTATGAAACAATGCATGTCTACAACTTTATGAGATCGGCTCCGGCATATGTCTATATCGACGAGAAGATGGACAGCGTCATGAAGAAGTTCGAGCAGACAGGGGCATGGAACCTGCCTGTCGTGGACCATGAAAGGACATACATAGGATTTGTGTCCAAGTCAAAGATATTCTCTGCATATCGTGAACAATTGAAACAGGTCTCGCACGACTGATTTTCGAAAAGCTGAATCCTTCCCACTATGTGGGCCCCTCCCATTCGCCGGGCCACGGGCGGCCAGTGTTTTTCTAGATATAGGTAATTGTTGAATTATGAAGAAGATATATGTTGATAGTATAGCGGAGAGGCTGGGGGTGAGAGAATGGCAGGTTGAGAATTGTGTCAAGCTTTTTGAGGAAGGGGCAACGATCCCGTTCATAAGCAGATACCGCAAGGAGAGGACCGGAGGTTTGGACGAAGTTGCTGTGGCTGAAGTCCATCATTGGGCTGATGTCTTCGAGGAGATGGAGAAGCGCAAGGTGACGGTGTTGGAAAACATCGAAGCGGCCGGAGCTTTGACAGATGACCTTAAGTCAAAGGTTGAGAACTGCGTGGAATCACGTGAGCTTGAAGACTTGTATCTGCCATTCCGTCCGAAGCGTCGTACCCGTGCGACAGCGGCCAGAGAAGCCGGACTTGAGCCTCTTGCAGACAAGATGTATGATGTAGCGCTCGCAGATCCGGTTCCGGAGGCGAGGAAGTTTGTCGGTGACAAGGTCGCATCCGTTGAGGATGCCCTCGCAGGTGCCAGAGATATAATTGCCGAGAGACTCAGTGAGACGGCGTCTGTTCGTGAAACTCTAAGGCAGATCTTCAGGACCAGAAGAATCGTGACCAAGGCTACAAAGAAGGCAACCGGTCCTGAGGCTATGAAATATCGTTCGTATTTTGACTATTCTGAATCGCTGGACAGAATGGCCCCGCACAGACTTCTAGCAATTCTCAGGGCCGAGGAGGAGGGTTTCTTGAGTGTCAAGATCGATGCTGACCCGGAAAGATGCGGTAAGAAGCTGTACTATGACTTCTGTCAGGAAAGACGATATCCTGCGGCTCCGCTTGCCGAGCAGATTCATATGGCCTTTGACGACTCTTTCAAGAGGCTTCTTGAACCGTCGATTACAAATGAGGTAATCAAGGAAGCAAAGGAAAAGGCAGACATCGAGTCTATAAGAATATTCGGTGAGAATCTTCGTCAGCTGCTGCTCGCTCCACCTGTTGGCCAGAAGAGGGTAATGGCGATCGACCCGGGATTCCGCACAGGATGCAAGGTCGTGTGTCTGGACGAACAGGGCAATCTCCTTCATAACGAAGCCATTTTCCCACACCCGCCGGCAAGTGAAAAGATAAAGTCCATTCAGGCGGTGTCAACCATGGTTCAGAACTATGGTATCGAAGTGATTGCCATCGGAAACGGAACTGCCGGCCGTGAGACTGAAGAATTCATCAAGCGCGTGCCGCTCCCGCAGGGTGTTCGCGTCTTTTCAGTAAGCGAAGATGGAGCATCGATATATTCGGCTTCAGATGTTGCCCGAGCTGAGTTCCCGGAATATGATGTGACCGTTCGTGGAGCAGTGTCCATAGGACGACGTCTTATGGATCCGCTGGCAGAACTTGTCAAGATCGACCCTAAATCATTGGGAGTAGGGCAGTATCAGCACGATGTGGATCAGTCTCTCCTCAAGGAGAAACTTGACAACACTGTGGAGAGCTGTGTGAACAGCGTGGGCGTTAATCTGAACACAGCCAGCAGCTATCTTCTCAGCTATGTGTCAGGCATTGGACCAGCCCTTGCAGAAAATATTGTCGAGTACAGGAGCGAGAACGGAGCATACAGGTCTCGTAAAGATCTTCTCAAGGTCAAGAGACTTGGAGACAAGGCATTCGAGCAGTGTGCGGGATTCCTCAGGATTCACGGAGCTGTCAATCCTCTTGACAATTCTGCTGTTCATCCGGAATCATATCATATTGTAGACCGAATGGCAGCAGACCTTGGCGTGTCAACGAAGGAACTGGTTGGAAATGCGGAGTTATGCGCTCGGATCAGGCCGGAAGCCTATATCTCGGGCGAGGTCGGCCTTCCGACCATCAATGATATCATCGCAGAGCTTCGCAAACCTGGCCGCGACCCTCGCGAAAGCGCTCAGGAGTTTGAGTTTGACCATGACATACGTACAATTGAGGACCTTAAGACCGGAATGGAACTTCCTGGCATAGTGACCAATATCACTGCCTTTGGTGCATTTGTTGATATCGGAATCAAACAGAATGGCCTCATCCACGCTTCTCAGATGGGTGTGAAAGGCATGGCAGATCCGTCCAAGATCCTCAAGCTGCGCCAGCAGATCAAGGTAGTAGTCGTATCCGTGGATCTTGACCGTGCCCGTATCGGACTCCGATTGATCAGATAGTCTTTTTAGTATACTGCGAAAGGATCACGCCGGCGGTAGATATCACAATGCCGATCCACTGGCGTGAGTTCAGGTATTCGTGTCCGAGAACCCACGCGATGATTGCAGCTGCGACTGGTATCAGTGCGGAGAATATGCTTGATTTTGCAACTCCGAGATTCTTGATTGTGCTTACCCATAGGGAGAATGCAAGGCTTGAACACAGGATTGCCAGGCAGATGATAGGGTACCATACTTCTGCGCTGAAGTATACTTCCATATTGAATCCGTCAAGACCTTTCCATACGAATAGCGGTAAAAGATAGATCGCTCCGATCAGGAACTGATACATTACTATTATCTGGCTGGAGTAGTTTCCGGAAAGACTCTTGGTGATTGATGCGTGACCGACCTCGGATATCACTGCTATCAGCAGGAGTACGACTCCCCAGATGAAGTGTTCACCGAGTGAGCCTTTAGCCATAGCTACCATGACGATACCTACAAGCGAGAACAGTATTCCGATGATGTTTATGAAATTGACCTTCTCCTTGAAGAATATCATTCCTGCGCCGATGGAGAATATCGGTATGGTGGCAATCACCATAGCGCTCAATGTCGGAGATTCCGTCAGCTTCAGTCCGAATGTCTCACAGATGAAATATATGAACGGCTCGAAGAAAGCAAGCAGCAGGAACTTGGGCAGGTCCTGACGCTGGATCCTCTTGATTCTGCCATATGCAGTGTTGAACAGGAACAGCACAAGACCGGCAAGGAGTATCCTGACGAATACAAAGTAGAAGATTGGAATGTCAAGTGCTATCAGCTTGTCAGTCCAGATATAGGACATGCCCCATAAAGTTATTGCGAAAATAGAGGCGATGTATGTCAGCACTTTGCTGGGATGAACTTTCGGTGTCATGGTTCTTTGGTCGGTGTGTTTATAATCTTGGGGAGATTATCTTTTCCTGTCCGTTTATATAGACTGCTTCGATGACGCCTTTGAGTGTCTTACCCTCGTATGGCGTCCATCCGCATTTGCTGAACTGCTCCTCGGCCTTGACCTCGAATTCCTTGCTGTAGTCAAAGACTACAAGGTCGGCTTCATATCCGGTAGCGATCTTTCCTCTGTTCAGACCGTATAGTGCTGCAGCATTTTCCGAGAATACTGAAGCTATGCGTGTAAGAGGAATTTCATCCTGCGCAGCAATAGTCAGGAGGACCGGCAGAGTCTGCTGTATGCTTGGAAGTCCTGATGGCGCCTTGCAGTATGTGGCTGCCTTTTCTGACAGCAGGTGAGGTGCGTGGTCAGAGCCAATTGTGTCGATAAGTCCCTGAGCCAATGCGTCGCGCAGAGCCTGACGGTCAGCTGCGGTCTTTACAGCCGGATTGCATTTGACCCTGCTTCCCAGTCTGGCATAGTCTTCATTGCAGAACCATAGATAATTACATGATGTCTCTGCAATGATTCCCGGATTGCTGATCTTCGCTGCCCTTGCCATTTCGATTTCTTCCTTTGTCGAGATGTGGCATAGAACCAGGCGTGTGCCATGCTTCATAGCCATTTCAAGAGCCTTGATGCTTGACTTGATGCATGCAGACCTGCTGCGTATGTTCTCGTGCTCTGTGAATGGGATGGCCTCTCCGTATTTCTCATGTGCCTTGGCAAGGTTTGCCTTGATGGTTGCTTCGTCCTCGCAATGGACGAGAACCGGTTTTCTCTTGATAGAGAACAGCTTGTCCAATGTCTCACCCTGGTCAACAAGCATGTTGCCGGTCGATGAACCCATGAATATCTTTACGCCTGCTATGTCTTCAGGCAAGATCCCGGTCATCTCGTCACCTTCTTCCACCATTCTGCAGATTGCGTCAGCGTTGTCGTTGGTGGCTCCGATGTGGAAGGCTATATGCGCTGCGCATCGGCCTTTTGCCATGGCGATCTTTTCTTTGAGCGCTTCTGCACTGGTCGTAGCTGGGGACGTGTTCGGCATGTCCATGACTGTGGTCACGCCACCAGCGACTGCCGCCATTGATTCGGTGGCCATGTCCGCCTTGTGGGTAAGCCCGGGCTCTCTGAAGTGCACATGTGCATCGATGCCTCCGGCCATGAGATGTTTTCCGGTCAGGTCTCGGACTTCCGGACCTGACTGCATGATCTTGAACAGACGGAATCCATAGTCCTCATCTTCGCAATAGAGGACTTCTGCAATCAGTCCGTCTTTGATCAGGACAGATCCTTTCGCCTCCTTCTCAGAGGTCACTATGATTGCATTTTCAAGCAGTAACATATTATGCCTGTCTTGGTTTTATCTTTCTCATCTTGAGCTTCATCACGCCCCAGAACGCTTCTCCGAAGATTCCGCTGCTCATCTTTGATGTGCCTTCCTTGCGGTCTACGAAAATGATAGGAACTTCCTTGATCTTGAATCCAAGCTTGCAGGTTGAATACTTCATCTCGATCTGGAATCCGTATCCCTTCATCTGCACCTTGTCCAGGTCTATGGTTTCAAGGACCTGACGCTTGTAGCATTTGAATCCGGCGGTACAGTCGTACACCTTCATTCCAAGGACGGTGCGCACATAGACAGAGGCATAATAAGACATGATCACTCTTCCTATAGGCCAGTTGATCACGCTGATTCCGTTACAGTAGCGCGAACCTATGGCAAGATCTGCGCCCTCTGCGCATGCCTGGTAAAGTCTTGGCACATCATCCGGATTGTGCGAGAAGTCCGCGTCCATCTCGAATATATAGTCGTACTTCTTCTCGACAGCCCACTTGAATCCTGTGATATACGCTGTGCCGAGACCAAGCTTGCCTGTCCTTTCGATCATGAACAGTCGTTCAGGGAACTCTTCCTGAAGACGCTTCACTATGGCTGCTGTGCCGTCAGGCGATCCGTCCTCTATTACGAGAATGTGATATTCGCCCTCCAGACCGAAAACTGCTCGGATGATGTTCTCGATGTTCTCCTTTTCGTTATAAGTCGGGATGATTACAACCTTTCTGTCCATATTACTTGTTATCAATAGTCTTCAACATTTCCTTCACTGCCGCCTCAAGTTGCTTGTCTTCGCCTCTGAGTACTGAAGCCGGGTCATTGTAGATGAGAATGTCCGGCTCTACCTGCATGTTTTCGAGATATCTGCCTTCCTTGATTCCGATTGAACCGACCTGCGGAATACCGAAAACGATGCTTGGGTCGATCTGAGTCTCCCACCATACCGCAGTCATTGTGCCCGGGACAGGGGCTCCGATCAACTTGCCGATGCCAAGGGATTTGTATACATATGAGAATCCGGCAGCATCAGAATAATTGTCCTCGCCGATCAGGACGCATGACGGCTTGGTCCATTTGCTGTATGGCTCTGTGCCAATATATTGTCCGCGTGGCTCGAATCTGATGTATGCCTGTCCCGCAAGCAAGGAGGCAAGGTCATCGTGCAGCCATCCGCCGCCGTTATGTCTTGTGTCGACGATGACGGCCTCGCATGTGCGGTATTTTCCAAGAAGGTCAGAGTATACTCTTCTGAAACTTTCCGAATCCATGCCTTCGACATGTACATATCCGACCCTTCCGCCTGACATCTCCTTTACCATCTGCGCCCTCTGCTCGACCCATCTGTTATATAACTGGCGGTAGTCTGTGAAGCCAGGTTCAATGAAAAGTTCCTGCTCTTTCTTGCCTTTTGCCTTGACCGTGATGACTATCTTCTTGCCGCCTTTGCCCCTGAGCATATGGCTCCAGTCTTCTCCAGCCTTGATCTCCACGCCGTTGATCGCCGTTATAATGTCGCCGGCCTTGACGTCAGGATGCTGCAGATAGAGGGCTCCTCCCTTGATGATCTCCTTGATCTTCAGACCATCTCCTTCATAGTCGTTGTCATAGAAGGCTCCGAGTGTTCCCATGGTGTATCCGCTTCTGTATGAATATCTTGCGCCGGTGTGCGAACCATTGAGCTCTCCAAGCATCTCAGACAGCATCTCCTGGAAATCGAAGTTATTGTCGATGTGAGGAAGGAACTTCGCGTATGTCTCTCTGTATCCTTCCCAGTCGATTCCGTGGATTTCAGGGTCATAGAATTTTTCATCAACCTGCTTCCATATATGGTTGAATATGTATTCACGCTCTTTTGCCGGCTTATACTCAAACTCTCCGCTGAACGGAATGCTCTCCTTCTTACCTGTAGATGTGTTGATCTTCGATACACCTGTGCCCGAGTGAATATAGATGAACTTGTCGTCCGAGCTAGGGTAGAACGAACCCATCACGCCTTTGATCAGCACCTTGATGCTGTTGTCCTCGATGTTCAGCACGCACAGGTCCATGCTTCTTTCAAGGCGTGTTGTGTAGTACAGCTTCTTGCCGTCCTGGGTGAGATAGTGGTCTCCGAGTCTGCCAGAGAATCTTGTCAGCTTGATGGTCCTGTCCCGTCTGTCGTCAAGGTCAAGAACCAGCTTCTCCTCTTTCTTCTCCACTTTGGCCGTATCCTTCTTGCCTTTCTTCTCCTTCTTGTCACCGGCCATCATATTCTCGATATCCTTGTCCTCCTTGTCCTTGGTGAAGTCGGTATATGCCTTGCCGTCGAAGAACATGATGTATACGTCGCGGTCTGCGCCCCAGCTTCCGTGGCTGCGGTATCCGTTCTTGTCGGATGTCCATGTCATCGCCTTGCCCTTGAGAGCCCATCTGAAGCCACCGTCGCTGTATCCGCTCTCGGTGAGGTCGGTGATGTCTCCGGTCTCGAGGTCAATAAGGGCTACATCCTCATTGTTCCATCCTCCATTCGCCTGGTAGTTGCAAAGGATATATCTGCTGTCCGGACTCCATTCAAATGACTGGTCTCCGTCTGTGTATGAATAGTTGATGCTCTTGTCCAGAACGATCTTTTCCTTTCCGCTCTTGAGGTCCATCACGGCAATGGCGGTCCTGTCCTTGAGATATGCAAGAGACTTTCCGTCCGGCGAAACCATAGGCTGGAAGCATGTCTCTCCCGGCTTGGTCACCATTTCCTCTTCCATCTTTACGGCATATGTGAACATCTTGTCATCCTTGTTTACAAGAGATGTCTTCCAGATGCCCCAGTGGCCGTTTCTCTCCGCAGCATAGTATAGTGTCCTTCCGTCCTTTGAGAAGGTCAGGCTGCGCTCCTGCTCTGGAGTGTTGGTTATTCTCTGGGTTGTCTTATAGTCTGCGGAAGTGACGAATACGTCGCCTCTTATCACGATAGCAATCTCTTTCCCATCAGGAGAAACGGCCATGTGGGTGGCTCCGGATGTCATTGTGCGCAGCTCTGCATCCCTTTCTATCTGGTCTGTCACGATCCGGATGTCTACTTTTTCCGGCTGACCGCCGTTCTTTATTGTGTAGAGCTCTCCGTCGTATGAGTAGCATAATGTGCCGTTATGCGAGATTGACAGGTATCTTACAGGATTGCCTTTGTAGAATGTGACCTGCTTCGACTTGATGCTGCTACCGTTGAAAAGCTGATCATGGAGTGAGTCGGTGTAATATATATTAAGCGTACCGTCCTGCTCGCTCAAGTAGTAATATGCAGTACCGCCCAACTCAAATACAGGGTTCCTGTCTTCGCCGTTGAATGACGTGAGCTTCGTGAATGTGCCGTTTCCGTCTATGCGGAAACCTTCTGATGGATCTATTGACGGAACATACATCCATATGTCGCGGGTCACCGATGAAGTATGATGCTTTCTCAATGGATCCTCATATCCTTTATAATCTTCATAGATCACGGTGTTGTCCAGTCTTACACTCATATTTGATATCTGCATCGATGTAACCATCTCCGGGCGTCCTCCGTCAGGGCCGATCATATATACCTGTGATCCTCCAGGGAAGTCTCCGTACTGGGCATCCTGCTGTATGTTTGCGCTGAATATGATGCTTCCATCCATAAGAACTGTCATCGGAGTCTCGTTGCCCGGATGGGATGTCAGTCTGACAGGCGTTCCTCCGGTTGCCGGGATTCTGTAGATGTCCTTGCTCTTGTTCCTGTATGAGGCGAAAATTATGGATTTTCCGTCATATGTCCACATAGGATCGGTGTCATATGCGGGATTGGTCGTTATCTGTCTGGCCTGCCCGCCCTCAGCATCGACTACATAGATGTTGCCTTTGTATGTGAATGCTATCTGTTCGCCATCCGGCGATATCGAGTTCTTGCGGAGCCATAGGGGAGCGTCCTGAGCAGTTGCCATTATTGCAGATGCGGCAATGGCTAAAACTGATAATAAGGATTTCTTCATATCTATTATATATATGTATATTTATGCAAATATATAAAAATCCTTGACTATTTCAATAGAATAAGTGCTTCTCTGATGCATTCAAATGGCTTTTTTTAGAGAAAGTGCGATTTTTTGAGGGGAAAGTTTGGAAGTTTAGAAAAAAGTCGTACCTTTGCACTCCCTTTGAAAAACGGGTCAGCAGAAACGCTGAAAGTTCTTACTTAAGACTGGAGCAAAAGTTAAGAAAATTGAAAAAATTCAAATAAAATTTGGAAGTTTAAAAATAATACTTACCTTTGCATCCCCGTTCGAAAAACGGACATCAACAAGTTCATTGAAAAGACTGATTTACTGTACAAGAAGCAAGTACCGAGAAAAACAATTTATCGAGAAGCGTTAATTCTTTTGAAAGGATTATAAGTGTCGGAATCAAACTGGAAATATAGAATATTATACAATGAAGAGTTTGATCCTGGCTCAGGATGAACGCTAGCGGCAGGCTTAACACATGCAAGTCGAGGGGCAGCATGACGAAACTTTCGGGTTTTGTTGATGGCGACCGGCGCAAGGGTGCGTAACGCGTGAGC
>JAFUJQ010000007.1 GCA_017473705.1 Bacteroidales bacterium
GGAATCTACCGAGTTTTTCACAAATTTGCCTCCTGAGAATCGAGTATTTCAGAAGAAACTCAAATTCATCAGGAGGCATTCAAATATTCGATTCTCAGAGGGTTATATTTTGAGACTCTTTTTCAGCGGTCTCCCCTTTGGGGAGCACGAACTTTCTGTAAACCACTATTATTCAGGTAGTTGGGCGCCAGTCATGCCAGTGGGTTTTCATCTTTGAAATTCGACCGTTCGTCATAATCTTTCGACATTTCGGCTTATATATTAAAATATATAAGAAATTCTTCGTATATTCGTAAGATGTGTTAAAAGGCACATACGGAGTAGTTAACAAATGAATAGAAATATTATGATATCAATGAAGAATTTTCTGATGGGAACTATGGCTGCGGCTTTGATGGTTGCATGCACTTCCGGCGGATCGCTGGCAGTGCCGAAGGATACACTCGAGGAATGTGTGTATCTTGGCGACAAGACAGAATTTTCAGTATGGGCTCCGGATGCAGAGGCTGCTCAGCTGAGACTTTACCATTCGGCTTCTGACGAAGCTGCATTCAAGACCGTACCAATGAGGCTCGGCATGGACGGTCTCTGGAAGGTGACCGTCAAGGAGGATGTGAAGGGCGCGCTCTACACATTCCAGGTGAAGAAGGGTGGCAAGTGGCTTGAGGAGACTGCCGGCATCGCTGCAAAGGCAGTCGGAGTGAACGGCATGCGCGGCGCTGTTGTAGACTGGGACGAGACTGATCCTGAAGGATGGGCAGAGGACAAGAGCCCTGAGATCAAGCCTTCGGACATCATAGTCTATGAGCTTCAGCACAGGGATTTCTCGATCCATAACACCTCAGGCGTGAGCAACAAGGGCAAATATCTCGCCCTCACTGAGGAGGGAACAAAGAACCCTGACGGCCTTGCAACAGGCATCGACCATCTCAAGGAGATCGGAGTGACATATGTGCAGCTCCTCCCTTCGACTGACTTCGCGACTATCGACGAGACCCGTCTCGAGGACAACCAGTACAACTGGGGATATGAGCCTCTCAACTACAATGCTGTGGAGGGCTCTTTCTCGACAGATCCATACAACCCTGTAACCCGCATCAAGGAGTTCAAGCAGATGGTACAGGCTCTCCACAAGGCAGGCTTCCGCGTGATCCTTGACGTGGTATACAACCACACTACCAACGCTGCGAACACAGGTTTCGAGCGCACGATGCCGGGATATTTCTACAGAATGCGTGAGGACGGAACATTCTTCGACGGCTCTGGATGCGGCAACGAGACCGCATCGGAGCAGGCTATGTTCCGCAAGTATATGATCGAGTCTCTCGAGTGGTGGATGAAGGAATATCATATCGACGGCTTCCGCTTCGACCTCATGGCCATCCATGACATCGAGACCATGAACGAGATCAGCGAGCGCCTTCACAAGATTGACCCGAATGTCGTGATCTATGGCGAAGGATGGGCCGCGTCAGCTCCGGCATACCCTGCAGAGAAGATTGCGCTCAAGGCCAACACATACATGATGGACAAGGTTGGCGCATTCAGCGACAACATCCGTGACGCGGTGCGTGGCCCTCTCGGCTGCGAGAACGCCGGCTTCATGGACGGCGTTGCAGGCAACAAGGCCAATGTCGAGTTCGGTATCGTCGGCGGTATCGAGCATCCGCAGGTGACTGTGGAGGCATGGACCAGCAATCCTCTCCAGCATGTCAGCTATGCAAGCTGCCACGATGACCACTGCCTCCGCGACCGTCTCGAGGTTGCCACCAAGGCATCCGAGAAGGAGCGCCTGGCGATGGTGAAGCTTGCCCAGACAGCTGTGTATACATCACAGGGAATTCCATTCATCTTCAACGGTGAGGAATTGTACCGCCACAAGCAGGGCGTGAAGAACAGCTATAACCAGCCGGATGCAATCAACGCCATCGACTGGACATACAAGACTAAGTACAAAGATCTCGTGGACTACTATGCAGCCCTCGCTGCCATCCGTCACGCCCATCCGGGCTTCTGCCTCGGAGATGCAGCCCTGGTGCGCGAGAAACTTCAGTTCATCGAGGTTGATGACCCATGCGTGGTTGCATTCCGCATCAGCGGTCTCGAGGGCATCGACTCTGCCAAGTCTCTCACAGTCGTCCTCAACGGCTCGAAGAAGAACGTGAAGGTGGAGATCCCTAAAGGCAACTATGTAGTGCTTGCACAGCTCGGAAAAGCTGATGCCGACGGTATAGGAGCATACTCAGGCTCGCACTGCGCAGCCGGAGCAACTTCAGCGACAATCCTTGCAGAATACTAGTCTTTCTCTGTCATTTCGACCGAGCAAAGCGAGTGGAGAAATCTATAAAATGAAAAATATGAAGAAGACATTATTTGCAATCTGCGCTGCTCTCATCGTCCTGTCATGCGGACAGGCTCCGAAGCAGCAGCCTCTTGAAAATTCAGTGGTCTATGAGATGAACGTACGCCAGTACACTCCTGAGGGAACATTTGCTGCGGCTCAGCAGGAGCTGCCTCGCCTCAAGGAACTCGGCATCGACATCCTCTGGCTCATGCCTATCCATCCTATCGGAGTGAAGGAGCGCAAGGGAACCCTCGGTTCATACTACGCAATCGCAGACTATAAGGCGATCAACCCTGAGTTCGGTACGATGGAGGACTTCGAGAACTTCCTCGCAGCCGCACACAAGCTCGGCTTCCGCGTGGTTCTCGACTGCGTCGCAAACCACACTTCGCCTGACGCAAAGTGGATCAACGAGTGTCCTGCGGACTGGTACATGCGTGATTCTCTCGGCAACACAGTGGTCAACTACGACTGGTATGACATTGCAGAACTCAACTACGGAAAGAGAGAAGTATGGGACGCTATGGCGGACCAGATGCGCTTCTGGATGGAGAAGGGTGTGGACGGATTCCGCTGCGACATGGCATGCGAGGTTCCGCTTGAGTTCTGGCAGGAGACCATCTCGGCTCTTCGTGAGGACTATCCTGGAATGTATATGCTCGCAGAGGGCGAGGAGCCGAAGCTCCACTCGCTTTCTGGCTTCAACTCATCATATGCATGGGAGCTCCACCATATGCTCAACGCCATAGCGCGCGGCGAGAAGAACATCCCTGAACTTCTCGAGTACATCCAGAAGGATGCGGAAAGACATCCTGCAGATGCCTTCCGCCTCATGTTCACCTCGAACCACGACGAGAACTCATGGGCAGGTACCGAGTTCGAGAGAATGGGTGATGCGGCAAAGCTCATGGCTGTGCTCACATTCACTCTTCCAAGCGGCCAGCCTCTCATCTACACAGGCCAGGAGATGGGCTGGAACAAGAGATTCGAGTTCTTTGAGAAGGATCACATCCCTGCATGGGAGAAGAACGAATACTTTGACTTCTACAAGTGGCTCATCGACATCCGTCACAACAATCCTGCACTCGCTGCAGGCGACAAGGGCGGCAAGTTCGAGGTCGTGTCAGCAGAGGACAGCGTGCTTGTATTCACCCGCACACTCCCTGACAACAAGGTTACAGTAAAGGCAGAGCTGAAGGCTCCATGGTCATACGAAATCACAGCAGAATAGCTGTCATTCCGAGCGAAGTCGAGGAATCTCAAACACAAAACATATGAATAGAATAATAACAGCAATAGCAACTGCAGTCCTTCTGGCTGCATGTTCAACCCCAGCATTCGACCCTGCGTCAGTTGCAGACGCAACCAAGGAGCAGGTGACCCGTGTAGAGCCTCTCTCATGGTGGGTCGGTATGAAGACTGATCTCCAGCTCATGGTAAATGGTGCGGGAATCTCAGAGTATGATGTCACAATCGAAGGCGGCAAGGGCGTGTCTGTCGAGAAGATCAACAAGGCGGAAAGCCCTAACTATCTCTTCGTAGACGTGAATGTCGCTGCAAACGCGCAGCCTGGAACATATTATATTGTGTTCTCTAAGGATGGCGAATCATTCAAGTATCCATACGAGATTGCGGCTCGCGCTGAGGGCTCAGCCGAGCGCGAGAGCTTCACTACCGCCGACATGGTATATCTCATCATGCCTGACCGCTTTGCGAACGGTGATGCGTCTAACGACTCTACAGACGATACGACAGAGGATGCGAACCGTGCGAACGGTCACGGACGCCACGGTGGCGACATCCAGGGTGTCATCGACCATCTCGACTACATCAGCGAGCTGGGTGCGACATACATCTGGACAACTCCTTTCCTCGAGGACAATGATCCAAGGGGCTCATATCACGGATATGCCGCTTCTGACTATTATCACATCGACTCTCGTTTCGGCTCCAACGAGCTTTACAAGGAACTCGTCGAGAAGGCAAGGGAGAAGGGCCTCGGCATCATCATGGACATCGTTCCTAACCACTGCAGCTATGTGCACTGGTGGATGAAGGACCTTCCGTTCCAGGACTGGATTCATCAGTTCGACACTTATACAGGAACTAACGTGGCATTCTCTACCAACATGGATCCTAACGCTTCTTCGAAGGACCTCTACATCCAGGAGAGCGGCTGGTTTGTGCCTACGATGGTCGACATGAACCTCGACAATCCATATGTGCTCCAGTACTTCATCCAGTGGGGAGTATGGTGGATCGAGTACTCAGGTCTTAACGGTTTCCGCGTGGATACATATCCATACAACGAGAAGGGTCCTGCTTCAGAGTGGTGCAAGGCCATCATGAACGAATATCCAAACTTCAACATCGTAGGCGAGTGCTGGACTTCATCCATCCCTCAGCTTGCATACTGGCAGGGCGGCAACGCCAACAAGGACGGCTTCGATTCGCACCTTCCTTCAATCATGGACTTCCCGCTTCACGACGCAATGCGTGCAGCCCTCGCAGAGGATGAAGGCGGATGGGGAATGGGCATGACCAAGGTATATGACATCCTTTCTCATGACTTTGTATATCACGATCTTTCGAAGATGCTCATCTTCCCTGGCAACCACGATACAGCCCGCATCGGCGACATGGTACGCAAGGACCCTCGCGCCCTCAAGATCGCGATGACCATGATGGCGACAATGCGAGGCATCCCTCAGATCTTCGCAGGTGACGAGCTCATGTTCGTATCTTCAAAGCCGGACAATATCGGTGACCACCCTGGTCTCCGCGTGGACTTCCCAGGCGGATGGGAGGGCGACGAGATCGACCTCTTCACTGCAGAAGGACGTGAGGCTCAGACACACAACACAGACGGCCTCAAGGTTGAGAAAGGCCAGGCAGCTGACCTCTTCAACTATGTAAGCCGCCTCTTCCAGTGGAGAAAGACAGCAGATGTAATCCACAACGGAAAGACCGTGCACTTCATGACCCGCGACAACACATATGCATACTTCCGTTACAATGACGATGCAGCAGTGTTCGTCTTCATCAACAACACTCTTGAAGACAAGAATGTCCCTTGGTCATACTACTCGGAGATCACCGAAGGCCTCCACGGCGGAACCGACGTACTCACAGGAGAGCCTGTTGAGGTGTCGGACGCAACAGTCGTAGCACCAAAGACCGCCCTTGTTGTAGAATATAAGCGCTGACTGTCATTTCGACCGAACGAAGTGAGTGGAGAAATCTGATAAATGAAATCAATAATAATAAATATGAAGAAAATCATTTCAGCGATAGCAATCGCCCTCATCGCAGTGGCCTGCACCACAAAGGAAGGCCCTGTCACTGACGTACAGACACTTCAGTCGCCTGACGGCGTCCTCGAGATGACCTTCCAGCTTACAGCTGACGGTACACCTCAGTACGCCCTCAACTATGACGGCCAGAAGGTGATCCTCCCTTCAGACCTCGGATTCGAGCTCCGTGGCGTGCTGAAGGCTCAGAAACTCGTGTACAACGCAGACGGAACCATCTCAAAGGAAGACCGTCAGCCTACTCAGCAGTTCTATGAAGGATTTGCTGTGGAAAGCGTCGAGACTGCAACTTTCGACGAAACATGGGAGCCGGTATGGGGAGAGGAAGCCCAGATCCGCAACAACTACAATGAGCTCCTCGTCAACCTCGTGCAGACTTCTACAGAGAGAAAGATGGCGATCCGCTTCCGTCTCTACAACGATGGTCTCGGATTCCGCTACGAGTTCCCTTATCAGAAGAACCTCAGCTACTTCGTGATCAAGGAGGAGTTGACTCAGTTCGCTCTTGCAGGCGACCACACAGCATGGTGGCTCCCTGGCGACTATGACACTCAGGAGTACAACTTCACAGAGTGCCGTCTCTCTGAGATAGCAGGCAAGATGCCAGAGGCCATCTGTGGCAACGACTCGCAGACTCCGTATTCTGTGAACGGCGTCCAGACATCACTCCAGATGCGTACAGACAGCGGCCTCTATATCAACATTCACGAGGCTGCTCTCCTGGACTACCCATGCATGCATCTCGAACTCGATCCTAAGACATTCACATTCGTATCACACCTCACTCCTGACGCACAGGGCTGGAAGGGCCGCATGCAGACACCTTGCAATACACCTTGGCGTACAGTGCAGGTGGCTCCAAGCGCTACGGCTCAGCTCGCTTCGCGTCTGATCCTCAACCTCAACGAGCCTTGCGCCCTTGAGTCTACAGACTGGATCAAGCCTGTGAAGTACATCGGCATCTGGTGGGAGATGATCTCTGGAAAGGGCTCATGGTCATACACCAACGATTTCGCTTCAGTGCAGCTTGGCGTGACAGATTATGCAAACGCAACACCTAACGGAACACACTCAGCAAACAACGAGAAGGTGCGCCGTTATATCGACTTTGCTGCCGAGCACGGCTTCGATCAGGTCCTCGTAGAGGGCTGGAACGAAGGCTGGGAAGACTGGGCGAACTGCAACAAGGACTATGTGTTCGACTTCGTGACTCCATATCCTGACTTCGACATCGAGGCTCTCAACAAGTATGCTCACTCAAAGGGCGTCCGCCTCATGATGCACCACGAGACCTCTTCGTCTGTACGCAACTACGAGCGTCACCTCGATCAGGCTCTCGATCTCATGGACAAGTATGGCTACAACAGCATCAAGAGCGGTTATGTAGGCGACATCGTAACTCCGGGCGAGCACCACTACAGCCAGATGATGATCAACCATTATATGCATGTGGTCAAGAAGGCTGCAGAGCATGAGGTGATGCTCAACGGCCACGAGATGGTACGTCCTACCGGTCTCTGCCGTACATATCCTAACCTCATCGGCGCCGAGGCTGCCCGCGGAACAGAGTACCAGGCATTCGGCGGTACAATGCCTCACCACGTGACCATCCTTCCGTTCACACGCCTCAACGGCGGTCCTATGGACTATACTCCAGGTATCTTCTTCATGGACCTCGCTTCTGTGACCGACGGAAAGAACAACTCATGGGTGAACGCCACAATCGCAAACCAGCTCGCTCTCTATGTGACCCTTTACTCACCGCTTCAGATGGCTGCAGACCTTCCTGAGCACTATGCACAGCACATGGAGGCCTTCCAGTTCATCAAGGACGTGGACATCGACTGGATCCAGTCAAAATATCTCCTCGCCGAGCCGGGTGAGTATGTTGTCATCGCACGTCAGGGCAAGAAGAACGGTCAGTGGTTCTGCGGCGGCGTGACCGACGACCAGAAGCGTACACTTGACGTTCCTATGAACTTCCTCGAGGCAGGAAAGACTTACGAGGCGACAATCTACGCTGATGCAGAGGATGCAGATTACAAGGAAAATCCTCAGGCATACAAGATCTGGAAGCAGAACGTCACTTCAGAGGACACTCTCTCAATGACAATGGCACGCGGAGGAGGCTTCGCAATCAGCTTTACAGAACTCAAATAGTGAGGACGGATGCTAAAAGAAGCGCGCGGTCGAATCCCTTCGGCCGCGCGCTTTAACTATAACCCTATTATTAACAACTAAACTAACCGATTTAGAGATTAAGCAAAGGGTGTGCCAAAATGAAAAGAGAATGAAGTTTTTACTCCATTCTCTCTATTTTCAGATGCTGTATCTTGTAGGACGAGTCCTTGAATCCGACGAATATCGTGACCATGAAGTGTTCTCCTCCGGCGGTCAGGGTCCCCAGCGCATATTTCATGTTTGTCCTGCCGGCCTTGTGGGCGATCTCGAACGAACGTGGTGTGTAGGACTTGAAGAACGACTTCAGCAGCTGGCATGCCTGGTTGCGGCTATATTCGTTCGTGCTGGAGAATATCGTTATTTCAAGGTTGTCGGCGAACCAGGCTGAAAGCTTTTCCGCATCGCCTGCTCCCATATATTTGGCTATCGGCGTGAATACTTCGTATCCTCTTCCATGGGCTGATGTCAGCCCGCACATGGATACAAGCACTGCCGCAGTAGCCAGTGTTTTGAACAATCTCAATCTCATAAATGAAAATGTGCTTTGACGGGGCAAAGATACTGCAAATTCCGAACCACGCAACATATTTATACTTAGATTGGTAGAGTTTTTGTATATTTGTTCCGATGAAGATTACACTGCTTACAGTCGGAAAGACCGACAGGGATTGGGTGAAGCAGGGCCTGGACATATACACGGCCCGGCTCAAGCATTATATCAGCTTCACCATTACGGAAATTCCGGAGCTTAAGAATGCATCTTCCCTGAGCAAGGAGCAGATCAAGTCAAAGGAGGGTGAGCTCATTCTGAAGAATGTGCGTCCGACGGACGACCTTGTGCTCCTGGATGAAAGGGGAAAGGAACATACATCGGTTGAGTTTGCCAAGCTGCTTCAGGACAAGATCAACTATCTTGGCAAGGACATAGTCTTTGTGATAGGAGGAGCATACGGGTTCTCTGAGGATGTATACAGGAGGGCTGACTCGAAGATGTCGCTCTCGCGGATGACATTTTCGCACCAGATGGTAAGGGCCATATTCGCTGAGCAGATATACAGGGCCTTCACCATAATGAGAGGTGAACCATATCACCACGAATAGCAACTATGTTAAAGGACATATTCACATACAAGAGAGTCGCACTCGGCGGTCTTGTGCTGGCCATGGTGCTTTTCGTCATGTCGATGACGGGAGGCGGCGGAGCAGAGGACACGGAAAGCATAGCCGGGCAGGCGGCTGAGAAAGTGGCCGATCGTCTGGAGCTGCTTGACGAGCATATTGAGCAGGCACTGAAGACCCGGGGCCAGGACCTCATGGCACCGGACAGGATACCGGAGGATATGGTGATATATCTCTATGTGAATGACTCCCTTCAGTCCTGGAACAATCAGTTTCCGGTCCTCAACGACAGGATATCCACAATGGTTCCTTTCGAGAGACTTACACCGACGAACAACAGGATAATATCACCTCTTGCGGACATAAAGGCTGAGCCGCAGTATATGAATCTCGGCTCCAAGTGGTATGTGGTCAAGGCTGTTGATGGTGATGCAGGCAAGAAGGTGATCGCCGGACTTGAGATCAAGAACTCCCTCATAGACGACATCAACAGGAACGACAACGGTGTCAATCCGAAGCTCAAGGTGCCGGGGAGATATTCCGTGCATCCGCTTACGGAAAGTGGCGGAAGCTCCGTAGACGTAGATGGCGAGCCGCTTTTCAAGATAACATATGATTCCATCCGCCAGCAGCGTTTCTTTGATCATTCCATCCTGCGATGGTTTGCCCTGATGCTGTTTGTTGCGGCTATGGTGATATTCCTTGCAGGACACAGGACGATGAAGGCATATATGACGGTCGTCCCTATGCTGACCATCTTGATGGTCGTGTCACTGTTCTGGGGGGCACGCATGGACGGATCGCATACGATCTTCGCTCCGAGCATCTTCGCTGACGGCCTGTTTCCGTCTCTGGGCTCGCTCCTCATAGTCAATACTTACATCACCCTTCTGTTCTTCTGCACATATCTCATCAAGGGAAGAATAACCAAGAGTCTGTGTTCTGACGAACGAAGAAAGAAGGTGCGTCTTGCTACATTCGGCATAATTATGCTGGCCTGCATTGCCGCGGTCTTTGCGTATGCTCACACGACACTCGTGAGCCTGCTGAACAACTCCAGCATCAGTCTGGAACTCTATCGCATAGGTGACGCTATGCTTTACAGTGTGCTGATATATGCATCATACACCGGTCTCTTCCTGAGTGTCCTGATGCAGATACAGCTGATGCGCCCGGCCATAATGGAGTTCATCGGGAAGCATGTCAATGTGTTCTCGCGAAACTCGATGGTGGCCTTTGCATTTCTTGTGGCTTTATACTTCAGCATCACCACCTCCTATCATGGATTCGTGAAGGAACAGGACAGGACGCAGGTGTGGGCCAACAGGCTGGCTGTTGACCGCGACCTGAGCCTGGAGCTGCAGCTGCGCAGTGTGGAGGAGAACATTTCTTCCGACATGCTCATCGCCTACATGACCGCTCTGGACAACTCCTCGGGAATGATTCTGAACAGGATCACGGAATATTATCTGAACCGTACCAGGCAGGCCTACAACATAGGTGTCCTCGTCTTTCACGAAGGCGACAATGCCGGAGAATCCATATTATATAATATTGTGAACAACGGCGAGCCGATCGCTGATGGTTCACGCTTCATGTTCCTCTCAGACGCATATGGCGCAAACAGTTATGCCGGCATCTTCATGTATTACAGACCGGAGACGGGTCTAAACCGCATGATAGTGCAGATAGAGTCCAATTCCAACAAGGAGGACAGGGGATACGGCAGGATCCTTGGCCTTTTCAGCCATAGGGGAGATGTCAACATACCGTCCTTCTATTCTTATGCGAAATACAAGGGCGGACGTCTGACCTCGTACAAGGGCAACTTCCCGTATCCTACCATACCTGACTCATTTGAGAGAGGAACAGACGACACGAATGTGATCAGGAATGACGGCTATGTCCACTTCGTGAATCAGATCGGAGACTATGAGACCATAGTGATCACGCGCCCTCAGCGTAACATACTCACATATTTCACGTCGTTCTCATACCTGTTCCTGGTGATTCTGCTGCTTGGAATCCTTCTCCCTAAGCGTAAGCCGGGACCGAAGCTGTTTC
Organism: Bacteroidales bacterium; assembly: GCA_017473705.1. Taxonomy (GTDB): domain Bacteria; phylum Bacteroidota; class Bacteroidia; order Bacteroidales; family UBA932; genus Cryptobacteroides. Next base: position 11,020 of record JAFUJQ010000007.1, read on the forward strand.
GAAGCAACTACTTCAGGACGAGGATCAATGTGATCCTGTTCCTGTCGTCATTCGTCATTCTGGCGAGCATGGCGGCGGTCAGCATCGCGTTCGTGTACAAGAGAAACGAGAAAAACATGTTCAATCTGATGTCCTCCAGGGTGAGTACGGTGCAAGGCCTGATGGCAGACCAGACGAGGTATGTCCACGACTGGACTGAGATGTCTACACAGGCTTTCGCGGCGTCTCTGAATGACATAAGCAACGCCACAAAGGCGGACATTACTTTGTATACTCCTGGAGGAAAGGTCTTCAGGTCTACGTCTCCGGAGGTATTCGAGAAACTGATCCTCGGAAGCAGGATCGACCAGGAGGCGTTCTACAAGATCAGAAACAGAAACCAGAGGTTCTATATCAACAGGGAAAGTGTTGCGGGGTATCACTACTGGGCGCTCTATGCCCCTCTGTTCAACGAACGGGGCGACATGATCGCCATAATGAGCATCCCGTACACTGACAGGAACTACGATTTCCGTTCGGAAGCCTTCTTCCATGCCGCGCTGATCATAAACCTCTTCATTCTTCTGCTGCTGGTATCGCTTCTCATCAGTACGCGTTTCGTGAACTCGATGTTTGCTCCTCTTGTCGAGATGGGAAAGAAGATGAGCAATGCAGACATCGACAGTCTGGAGCATATCGTGTATGAGAGGGAGGATGAGATTTCATCACTTGTCGAGGCTTATAACCGCATGGTCGGGGACCTCAAGGACTCGACCAGAAGGCTGGCGCAGGCCGAACGCGACAAGGCATGGAGCCAGATGGCCCGTCAGGTGGCTCATGAGATCAAGAACCCGTTGACGCCTATCAAGCTTGAGATCCAGAGACTCATAAGACTCAAGCAGAACAACAATCCTAAATGGGAGCAGAAGTTCGACCAGGTTGCTGATGTGATTCTGGAACATATCCAGATACTTTCCGACACGGCCAACGATTTCTCTACATTCGCTAAGCTGTACTCCGAGGAACCTGTTCTCATGGACCTTGACAAGACCCTGAAGGACCAGCTGATGATCTTCGACAACAAGGAGAATATAAGGTTCTCATACATAGGCATGGAGGAGGCTTACGTGATGGCTCCGAAGCCGCAGCTCATCCGTGTCTTCGTCAACCTTATCACAAACGGTGTCCAGGCTGTGGAGATTATGCAGAAAGAAATGGCCGAGGCAGGGCAGACACCTGTTGAGGGACATATTCTCATATGCCTCAGGCACAGCACCCGCGACGGATGCTACGATATAGTATTTGACGATAACGGCCCTGGAGTAAAGGGCGAGAATCTTGACAGGCTCTTCACTCCGAACTTCACCACAAAGACCGGCGGCACAGGTCTTGGCCTGGCAATCAGCAGGAACATTGTGGAGAAGTGCGGCGGAGAGATAAGTTATAAGAAGTCTTTCGGACTCGGTGGAGCAAGCTTCACTGTTACCATTCCGGCTTACAGGACATAATTCCTTACGTCTTCGGCTGTGATCCTGCTGCCCGACAGGATGAGCAGGCGCTCGACTACGTTGCGAAGCTCTCTGATGTTTCCTGTCCATGTCTTGTCTATGAGAAGCTGCATGGCCTCAGGCTCGACCTCGCGCGGCTGCATTCCGGTCTCTGAGCATACCTGTTCCATGAAATGGTCCACGAGGAGCGGAATATCTGACTTGCGCTCATCAAGGGTCGGTACGTTTATGACAATCACGCTGAGACGGTGATACAGGTCTTCCCTGAACGTTCCCTTTGCAATCTCATCCTTGAGGTTCTTGTTGGTCGCTGCCACGACTCGTACGTCTACGATGATGTCCTTGTCGCTTCCGACCCTGGAGAGCTTTTTCTCCTGGAGCACGCGGAGGACCTTCGCCTGAGCAGCAAGTGACATGTCTCCGATCTCATCGAGGAAAAGCGTGCCTCCGTCAGCCTGTTCGAACTTTCCTTTATGCTGTTTGATAGCTGAGGTGAAAGAACCCTTCTCATGTCCGAACAGCTCGCTTTCGATGAGTTCTGACGGGATTGCCGCGCAGTTTACTTCCACATATGGCATGGCAGAACGGGAACTTTTCTGATGCAGATTGCGCGCGACGAGCTCCTTGCCGGTACCGTTCGCTCCGATGATCAGAACGCGGGCGTCTGTCGGCGCCACCTTCTCGATCATCTCTCTCACTGTATCCATTTTCGGAGACTTGCCTACCATCTCCTGGCCGTATACCTTCTTCTTGAGGATGCGGGTTTCCTTTACAAGGTGTACTCTCTCCTTTGCGTTCTTGACAGTGATGAGTATCCTGTTGAGGTCAAGAGGCTTCTCGATGAAGTCAAATGCGCCTTTCTTGATACATTCCACAGCCTGACTGACTTCGGCATGTCCGGAAATCATCACTATGGCTGAGTCTATGCCCATGGATGTAAGCCTGCCCAATGTTTCCATGCCATCCATCACAGGCATCTTGATGTCACAGAAAATGACATCGTATTTTTCCTTTTCAACCATCTGGCAGGCCTGCTGGCCGTTTTCCGCCACTTCAACATCGTATCCTTCGTCAGAGAGGATCTCGCTCATGGAATTTCTGATGGCTCTTTCGTCATCGACAATGAGTATCTTCATAATCTGCCTTAAATTTGTTTCAGGTTGTTTGATATTCGTTTACAAATATCGACATTTTTGGGAGTTTAGACAATATTTTATAATTTTGCTCGATTTTAAGCAAAATCTATGCAAGTACCAGATATAATTATCGCCATTGACGGCTATTCTTCTACCGGAAAGAGTTCCTTTGCAAAAATCATAGCAAAAGAGCTTTCGTTCCTGTATCTTGATTCAGGAGCGCTCTACAGAGGTGTGACTTTGTTTGCCATAGAGAACGGCTATATCAGCGATGACTGCACCATAGACGTCCCTGGCCTGGAAAAGGCCATGGAAGGTCTTGACCTCCATTTCGGCCCTTGCGGCACATACATTGGAGACAGATGCGTCGAGACTGAGATACGCTCGCTTGCTGTCGCAGGGAAGGTGAGCCCTATAGCGACCGTCCCTCAGGTGAGGGCCTTCGTTGACAGGAAGCTCAGGGAGTTCGGCAAGGAAAAGCGTGTGGTGATGGACGGACGTGACATCGGAACGACTGTCTTCCCTGACGCAGAGCTTAAGATCTTCATGACCGCCGACCCTATGATAAGGGCGGAAAGAAGGGCGGCAGAGATGCGTGCAAAGGGCGATGATGTGAATATCGAGGACGTCCTGAAGAATCTACAGGAACGTGACTACATAGATTCCCACAGGGAGACGTCACCGCTCACTCAGGCTGAGGATGCCATAGTTCTGGATAACTCCCATATGACTATGGAAGACCAGATGGTGTGGCTCAAGGCAGTATTATCCGAGCGTTTCGGATGCTAAAGACTACAGTATGCTGACAGTTGATATAGATACCAATTCCGGATTCTGTGCCGGTGTCATCAGTGCCATAGGCAAGGCTGAGGAGTTCCTCAAGGAAGGGGAGCGTCTCTACTCGCTTGGCGCGATAGTGCACAATGATGCGGAGCTCTCGCGTCTGGTCGGGAAGGGACTTGTCACTATCGATAAGGAGGACCTCGAGGAGATGGTGGCGGCAGAGGGCGAGGTGCTGCTTATCAGAGCGCACGGAGAGCCTCCGCAGACATATGCGACGGCCGAGAACCTGGGATTCAGAATCATTGACTGCACATGTCCGGTTGTCCTGAAGTTGCAGCAGAGGATCAAGGAAGCCTATGCAAGACAGCAGGAGGCGGGCAAGGGACAGATCATCATATTCGGCAAGATCGGTCATGCGGAAGTTCTCGGTCTGATCGGACAGACAGACGGCACGGCGGTCGTTGTGGAGAACATGGCGATGCTTGAGAACTTTGTCAAGGACGGCTCTGTCAGACTGGATGTTCCGACAGAAGTCTTCAGTCAGACCACCAAGAGTCCGGCGGAGTATTCAAGGCTCTGCACCAGACTTGAGGAGATGATGGCCGGCTATAATGAACTTTCAATAGAGAGATTCAAGGGCAGGGGACTGCTCAATGTACATAATACAATATGCTCGCAGGTGGCGACACGACACGAGAGGCTTTCGAAGTTCGCCCTCGAGCATGACATAGTGATTTTTGTTTCAGGCAAGGCAAGCTCGAACGGCAAGGTCCTTTGTGACCTTTGCAAGTCACTCAACATCAGGACTTACCATATTGATTCGGTGTCCGAGATCAAGAGAGAGTGGTTCAGAGCTGACGACAAGGTGGGAGTATGCGGTGCGACATCGACTCCGAAGTGGCTGCTGGAGGAAGTGGCCGAGTACATCCTTGAACTCAACAAGTATGTGCCTGAATGGGAAGAGAAATTCATTAACTAAATAAACTATTATTTTTTATGGCAACAACAGCTGATTTCAAGAACGGACTTTATCTTAACTTCAACGGCAAGCCATGCCAGATCGTATGGTTCCAGCATGTGAAGCCAGGTAAGGGTCCTGCATTCGTAAAGACAAAACTCAGAAACCTTGAGAACGGACGTATCCTCGAGAACACTTTCACAGCAGGTGCAAAGATCGAGACCATCAACGTTGAGAGAAGACCATACCAGTTCCTTTACAAGGACGAGGACGGATTCAACTTCATGCACGAGGAGACTTATGAGCAGATCCACCTCGACGCAGCTCTCGTGGACAACGCAGACCTCATGAAGGAAGGCCAGCACGTTGAGATGATGTTCCTTGCCGACGAGGAGCGCTGCCTCACTTGCGAGCTTCCTACATATGTAGAGCTTGAAGTTACTTACACAGAGCCTGCAGTAAAGGGTGATACAGCTTCAACCAACGCTCAGAAGGAGGTTACCCTCGAGACAGGAGCTGTCATCATGGCACCTCTCTTCATCAACATCGGTGAGAGAATCCGCGTAAACACAACAGACCGTTCATACGGCGAGCGTGTAAAGTAATAATCTGAAAAGCATCACCACCGGCTGGCGCATAACTCATTGCAAGCCAGTGCATTATAAAAACCTCGTGCCGCCCAAAGGGAGCACGAGGTTTTTATAATGCACTGATAGATAATCAATTAGGTGCCAGGGTGTGGATTATTTCTGGCGGAAGAAGATGTGGACAGGGCAGCCGATGAAGTCGAACTTCGAGCGGAGCTTGTTCTCCAGGAATCTTCTGTATGGCTCGCGGATGTACTGCGGCAGGTTGCAGAAGAACGCGAATGACGGAGAACGTGTCGGCAGCTGAGTTATGTACTTGATTTTGATGTACTTTCCCTTCCATGCTGGTGGCGGGTAGTTCTCGATCTCCGGCAGCATCTCCTCGTTGATCTTTGATGTAGGGATCTTGCGTGAGTAGTTTTCGTATACATGTGCCGCCGCGTCGAGCACATCCATGATCCTCTGCTTGTTGATCACCGATGTGAAGATGATCGGGAGGTCGTTGAACGGTGCCAGGCGCTCCTTGATGGCTATGGTATACTCCTTCATGGTGTTGCTGTCCTTCTCTATGGTGTCCCACTTGTTCACCACGATCACGCAGCCCTTCTTGTTGCGCTGGATGAGGTTGAATATCGCCATGTCCTGTGCCTCGATGCCGGTCTGTGCATCCACCATGAGGATGCAGACGTCAGAGTGCTCGATCGCGCGGATCGATCTCATCACCGAGTAAAACTCCAGGTCTTCATGCACTTTCGCCTTCTTTCGCATTCCAGCAGTGTCCACAAGCATGAACTCGTGGCCGAACTTGTTGTAAAGCGTTGCAATGGAGTCACGTGTCGTTCCTGCTATTGGAGTGACAATGTTCCTCTCCTTGCCGAGCAGGGCGTTTGTCAGTGATGACTTGCCTACATTCGGCTTGCCCACGATAGTGAAGTGAGGAAGGTCCGGACGTTCGTCCTGGTCAGGGTCTTCCGCAGGAAGCTCCTTGACGATGGCGTCCAGGAGGTCTCCTGTGCCGCCTCCGTTAGCAGCAGAGATGCTGTACACTTCTCCAAGACCGAGTGAATAGAACTGGAACGAATCGAATATCTTCTCTCCCGAGTCGATCTTGTTCACAGCTAGGACGACCGGCTTGCCGCTCCTTCTGAGCAGGTCTGCGATTTCCTCGTCATAGTCAGTGATGCCGGTGCCGGCCTCAACCATAAAGAGCACGACGTGAGCTTCCTCAATGGCCAGGACTACCTGCTTGCGGATCTCCTCTTCGAAGATGTCATCTGAATTGGAAGTGTATCCTCCGGTGTCGACAACAGAAAACTCTGTCCCGCACCATTCACATCTTCCATAATGTCTGTCACGGGTCACACCCGCAGTCTCGTCTACGATTGCCTGTCTCATTCCGACGAGGCGGTTGAAAAGTGTGGACTTACCCACATTAGGGCGTCCTACGATAGCTAAAAGGCTCATAATAAATAGTTTAATTGTTAACATTCCGCCTCACGGCGGAATCGCTCATCCCTATCCGGGAACGTTATCTGCAGTCGGCTCCGCAGCTTGCGCAGCCTCCTTCGTCACACTTAGGGGTCCCGTCTTCGTTCTTGGGACCCCAAAGTCTGATTTCTTCTTCTTTGGCGCACTTGATGCCCCTCTTGCGCATTTCCTTGTTGTTCTCGATCTCTGTCTCAGGGAACTTTCCGTCCTTCCTGAAGATGATGTTGAAGCAAAGGCCTATGACGCAGAATGCAACCAGTGCGAGTGCGGCAAGAAATATCTCCATTACTTGATGAAGCTTGAGCTGATCTCCTCGTAGTTGTACACCTTGTCGATGATATCGGCGAAGATGCCTGACATTGAGAGTACTGTGATCTTGCTGGTATCCTTGTCAGCGTCCTTTGTCAATGGAATGGTGTCTGAAACGATCACTTCCTCGAGCGCTGAATTGGCTATTCTTTCATATGCAGGGCCTGAGAACACAGGGTGTGTAGCGCATGCACGAACGCTGAGCGCTCCCATTTCCTTGAGGACATTGGCTGCCTTTGCAAGTGTGCCGGCTGTGTCGACCATGTCGTCAACAATCACGACATTCTTGCCCTGGACGTCTCCGATGGCTGTGATCGAGCCGACCACGTTCGCCTTCTCGCGTGACTTGTGGCAGATGATGACAGGGCACTCGAGGTATCTTGCGTATGCGTTGGCTCTCTTTGCACCACCCATGTCAGGAGCGGCGATTGCAAGGTTCTCGATGTTCATTGCCTTCAGATATGGAAGGAATACTGCGCTTGCGTAGATGTGGTCAACAGGGAAGTCGAAGAATCCCTGGATCTGGTCTGCGTGAAGGTCGCATGTCATCACACGGTCGCATCCTGCTGCTTCCAGCATGTTGGCTACAAGCTTTGCTCCGATAGAGACTCTCGGCTTGTCCTTGCGGTCCTGTCTTGCCCAACCGAAGTATGGCATTACGGCGATGACCTTGTGAGCCGATGCTCTCTTTGCGGCATCAATCATGAGGAGAAGTTCGAAGATGTTGTCTGTCGGAGGGAAAGTGGACTGTATGATGAATACTGTCGCTCCGCGGACACTCTCGTTGTAGCATGGCTGGAACTCGCCGTCGCTGAATGTGAGTACGTCAGACTCTCCAAGCTTGAGTCCGAGCTTTGAGGCTACCTTCTCGGCAAAGTCTCTTGAGGCCTTGCAGGTGAAAACCTTGATTTTATGTTCGTCGTGCATATGAGTATGAGGGTTTTTTGTTAATTGTTTTCTTTGATGCTTTCCAGAACGGATTCGATGTAGTCAAGAATATCTTCTCTGCCCAGGCCTGTCTCGGATGAACTGATGAATGTCGGAGGGAGTTCCTCCCACAATTCGAGGATCTGCTTCTTGTTCTTCTCTACCTGTTCTGCAAGGGCGTTCGGGCCGCTCTTGTCGCCCTTTGTGAATATGATCGCGAAAGGAATCTGGCCCTGTCCGAGCTCTACGAGGAAGTCCATGTCTACCTTGCCTATGTCGTGACGCGAGTCTATGAGGACGAACAGCATCACCATGTCCTCGGAGAAGTTGAGGTAGTTGCGGATGACCTGCTCGAGCTTCTGTTTCGCTGTTGCAGACATCTTTGCATATCCATATCCGGGCAGGTCGACAAGATACCACTCCCTGTTGATGAGGAAGTGGTTCACCAGCCTGGTCTTGCCAGGCTTGCTCGAGGTCATTGCAAGCTTCTTGTTGCGGCAGAGCATGTTTATGAGGGACGATTTGCCGACATTCGATCTTCCGATGAATGCGAACTCAGGGAATTTCTGCTTCGGCTTTTCTGAGACTCTCGTGCTGCTGCCGGAAAAAAGGGCCTCGTTAATTTTCATAAAAAATGATGTTCCTTATTAAACGTGCGCAAAGATATGATTTTTTTTGCTAAATTTGTTGCAGTAGAACGGAAAAGGATATGGAAAAGACATTTATCGACCTGTTTGAGTTACAGACAAGACTTAAGAAGGGGATAGAATCGCTTTTTCCGAACCGTTTGTGGATCAAGGCCGAAGTGAGCGCCGTAAAGGCGCGTAGCGGAGGCCATTGTTATCTGGAGCTGTCTCAGAGCGACGATTCCGGGCTGGTGGCCAAGTCAAGCGCCATCATCTGGAGCCCGAAATACAGATTCATCGCGCCATATTTCGAATCAGTGACAGGTTCTCCTATACAGGAGGGCATGACTCTTCTTGTAGAGGTGCAGGTGAATTATAGCCAGCTGTATGGATTTTCGCTGATAATCAACGATATAGATCCGGAGTTTTCTCTCGGGGCCAAGGAGATGGAGAGGCAGAAGACCATCGAGAGGCTGCAGAAAGAGGGCCTGATGGACATGCAGAAGGGCCTCGTGCTGCCGGCTCTGCCGTATGACCTGGCGGTCATCTCGGCCTCCGACGCAGCCGGCTACAGGGACTTCATCCGTCATCTTGACGAAAATCCATACGGATTCAAGGTTGCTCCGGAGCTTTATCCGGCTCTCATGCAGGGTGCCGATTGCCCGACATCGATCATTGCCGCGCTGGATGCAGTCCTGGCTTCCGGCAAGGAATATGATGCAGTGCTCATCCTCAGGGGTGGCGGCTCCAAGCTTGACCTTGCGTGCTTTGATGACTATGAGATGGCTGCAGTGATATCGCAGTATCCGCTTCCTGTCCTGACGGCTATAGGCCACGACCAGGACTTTCATGTATGCGATATGGTCGCCCATGAATATGTGAAGACACCTACAGCCCTGGCGGACTTTGTCCTGAGCTTTTACGAGGATGAGGACGAAAGGCTTTCGTCGTATGAAAACCGGATAAGACTTGCCGTTTCCAACAGGCTTTATCGCGAGGAGGCTCTCATAGAGTCGCTTGCTGCGAGGGTCAGGAGTGCTTTTGCTCTGAAAATTGCAGCAATGGAGTCAGGATTGCAGGTGCTTCAGGCCAGGATTGAGTCGGCCGACCCGCGCAGGATCCTGGAGCGAGGATACGCCTTGGTGACAGATGCCGACGGAGTGGTCCTGAAAAGTGTCAGTGACCGCAAGACGGGTGACAAGGTGTCGATGATGTTCGCAGACGGAACATTGGAATGTACAGTTGACACTGTCAGCCTGAAGAACTCCTGAGTGACTCTTGATTGTCATGCTGAGGAGCACGGAGGGCGACGTGAGGATCTGAATAAGATGATATATGGCTGAGAAATTTGACTATGCAAAGGCGGTGGAAGAGCTTGAGGCGATCGCTGCCAAAGTTGAAGACCCGAAGACGGGTGTGGATGATATTGACAGATATGTGAAGCGTTCGAAGGAACTGCTGGAGGCCTGCCGGGCATACCTCCGCGGAGCCCGTGAAACCATAATGGATAACCAGTGACTTTAGAAGCACAAAAACGGCCCTATATGTGCTTTAGACCATGAAAAATGACTTTAAAAGCACAAAAACGGCCCTATATGTGCTTCAGACTGTAAAATTATAAATATGAGTGCAAAGAAGAATAAGATGATCTATGACGCCGACAAGTGGCTCAAGCCGTACAAGGATGTCATTGACAGACGTCACGAGATGATTCTTGCCCTTAAGGACAGACTGTCTGTAGACGGTTCCCTGAGCAAGGGCATGAACAACCATGTATATTACGGACTTCACCGTGATGCAAAGGGCAACTGGGTGTTCCGCGAGTGGGCTCCCAATGCCACCAAGATATATCTGATAGGTGAGTTCAACAACTGGAAACGTACGGAGGCATATGCCCTCAGGCCGCTCGGAGGCGGAAACTGGGAGATAGTGCTTCCGTCCATGTTCCTTGACCATGGCAATCTGTATAAGCTATACATAGAGTGGCCGGGCGGAGGCGCCGAAAGGCTCCCTGCATATGTCACAAGGGCGGTCCAGGACCCTCATACGAAGACGTTCTGCGCTCAGGTGTGGGATCCTGCACCATATGAGTGGAAGCATCCGAAGCCGGGCAAGCGTCCGCATCCGCTCATCTATGAGTGCCATATCGGAATGGCTGCCGAGGAGGAGAAGGTGGGAACATTCGAGGAATTCCGCCTGAATGTGCTTCCAAAAGTCGCAGACCTGGGATACGACACCCTTCAGATCATGGCCCTCCAGGAACATCCGTACTATGGTTCGTTCGGCTATCAGGTCGCCAATTTCTATGCGCTCAGTTCGCGTTTCGGCACACCTGAAGAGTTCAAGGCTCTTGTCGACGAGGCTCATGCCCTCGGCATCGCCGTCGTGATGGACATCGTGCATTCACATTCTGTGGACAATGAGGCTGAAGGCCTTGGCAACTTCGACGGAAAGGAGACTCTCTATTTCTATGACGGTTGGCAGGGAAGGCATCCTGCATGGGGCTCGCGCTGCTTCGACTACGGAAAGGACGAGACCAAATATTTCCTCCTGTCAAACTGCAAATACTGGATGGAGGAGTACCATATCGACGGCTTCCGCTTTGACGGCGTGACCAGCATGCTGTATTGGGATCATGGCCTTGAGAAGGCGTTCGTGGGATATGAAAACTACTTCAACCAGGGTGTGGACGAGAATGCGATAGCATATCTGGCTCTGGCGAACATCCTCATCCACGAGATGAATGAGGATGCGTTCACGATTGCTGAGGACGTAAGCGGCATGGCCGGCCTCGCGGCCCCGCTCGAGCAGGGAGGCGTCGGCTTCGACTTCCGCATGAGCATGGGAGTTGCTGACAATTGGATCAAATGGATCAAGGAACTCTCTGACGACCAGTGGAGTGTCGGAGAGATCTGGTGGCAGCTCACAAACAAGCGTGCTGACGAGAAGACCATCAGCTATGCCGAGTGTCACGACCAGGCGATGGTGGGCGACAAGACCATAGCCTTCCGCCTGATGGACGCCGAGATGTATACTTCGATGAACAAGGAGTCTCAGTCGCCTGTTGTGGACAGAGGCATGGCGCTTCACAAGATGATACGTCTTGTGACCATGGCGACCTGCGGAAACGGATATCTCACATTCATGGGCAACGAGTTCGGACATCCGGAGTGGATCGACTTCCCACGAGAAGGAAACGGGTGGTCCTATAAGCATGCCAGAAGACAGTGGTCGCTGGCCGAGCCTGACTATCTGAGATACAGGTATCTGAGGAATTTCGACAAGGCGATGGTCGAGCTTGCCCGTAAGGAATCCATCCTTGACGAGGCTCCTGAACTTTTTGTGCAGGATGAAGAGAAAAAGATACTGATATTCAAAAGAAAAAATTGTATCTTTGCGCTGAATTTCAACCCGACCTCTTCGTTTGCCGATTACGGCTTTGCCGCACCTGCCGGAAAATACGAAGTGGTGCTGAACTCAGACGAAAACGAATTTGACGGCTTCTCCAGACTTGAGACTGGAGAGGTGCATTTTAGTGTATCGTCCAAGAGTGCGAACGGAAACGGCAAATACGATGATACCATCTTCCTATATCTGCCGTCACGTTGCGCTGTTGTACTGAAGAAGATTGATTGAAAAAAGGTTAACTAAACACACATATTCATATGGCTTTTCTTAAATTCAACAAGTCCGAGCTTGTCAACCTGGAATATTCGCTCAAGCGTGAGATCATCGCAGCGAATGAGACAGGAGCGTACTGCAATACGTCGATCGTGACCTGCAATACAAGACGCTATCACGGACTGCTCGCAGTCCCTGTTGATGAGCTGGGTGGCGGAAAGTACATGCTGCTGTCCGCCCTGGATGAGAGTCTGGTCCTCCGAGGCAAGCAGTTCAACCTCGGAATCCACTGCTATGGAGATACCTATGATCCGAAGGGACATAAGTACATCGTGGATTTCGACATGAATCCAGTTCCTGTAGTGACCTACAAGGTCGGAGGAATCCTGTTCACCAAGACTATCATGATGGTTCCTGACAACGATCAGGTCCTCATCAAGTATGAGTTGCTTGAGGCTCCGTCAAAGCTTACGCTTATGCTGAAGCCTTTCCTTGCGTTCAGAAGCGTCCACAGCCTTACCAGTCAGAATCCTGAGGCTTACACAGGATATGACGAGGTCGACGGCGGTGTCGCATTCAGACTTTACAATGGCTTCCCATATCTCAACATGCAGATTTCGGGACAGTCGGCATTCAAGTATCAGCCATATTGGTATAGCGGGGTGACATACTCTGACGAGTACCGCCGCGGATTCGACTGCAGGGAGGATCTTTTCGTCCCTGGTGTCTTCTCGCTCGAGATGAAGCCTGGTGATTCTGTGGTGTTCTCTGCATCAGTAAACGAAATCAATCCTAAGGGCCTGAAGAGAAAGTTCACGGACACTCTCAAGAAGATGGATGTCATCGAGGATCACTATGACCTCCTCAGACACAATGCCGAGATGTTCAAGTGTCATGCAAACGGCAAGGCACGCATCAATGCCGGCTTCTCTTGGCTTGAGACAGGTCTTCTCCGCGAGACCATAGCTTCTCTCCCGGGTCTTACCCTTTACGCAAACGGCGACTGCGAGGAATTCGAGAAGATTCTCGATACTCTCATCGAGGATGAACAGGACCGTCTTTTCCGCCGCACCACACAGTGCGAGGCTCCGCTGAGATTGACTGACACCATTCAGCAGTACATCCGCTTCAGCGGCAAGGAGAAGCAGATATGGAAGAAATACGGCGAGACTCTCAAGAAGATCATCGAGAGCTACGCCCCTGGCTGCAGAAAGGAGATTGCAATGCATCCTAACGGACTCCTTTGGGCACAGATGGACGGCGTGGCGCTTTCTTGGATGAACGCCTATGTATATGGAAATCCTGTGACAGAGAGAGCAGGCTACCAGGTGGAGACAAACGCATACTGGTACAACGCCCTCTGCTTCGCGATAGACATGGAGAACAAGTACGGACCTAAGAAGAGCGCATTCGTGGAGCGCTGGAGTCCTGTACGCGATCTCGTGAAGGAAAACTTCCAGCCTACATTCTGGAGAGAAGAGTGGGGCTACCTCGTGGACTATGTGGGCAACGGCCCTGTAGGCCAGGCGGTAAGGCCGAACATGCTCATCCCTGCATATCTGGAGTATTGTCCTGTAGACGACGAGATCATCTCAGCAATAGTAATGACTATAAATGACGAACTTCTCACAAAGAGGGGATTGAGGTCACTCTCGCCAAGAAACGAGGCTTACAGAGGCGTATACGAGGGATCTCAGATCGACCGTGACCTGGCATATCACCAGGGTTGCGCGTTCCCTGATCTCCTTGCTCCTTACATCGACCTCTGCTTCAGGATGATGGGCTCGACATTCTATGGAAGAGCAAAATATCTCGTAGAAGGATTCTTCGAGGACATCAGCAAGCATGGTGTCGGAGCATTCTCCGAGCTTTATGACGGAGACCCTCCACACGAGCCGCACGGTGCGATAGCTTCTGCAATGAGCACGGCTGCTCTCCTGCATATCGCATATGTTATGAACCAATATAAGAAGGAGGACTAAGCAATGAGAGTATTGATGTTTGGATGGGAGTTCCCTCCTCATATCGCAGGAGGTCTCGGAACAGCCTGCTACGGAATGACCAAGGGTCTTGCCTATAATGATGTGGATGTGCTCTTCGTGATGCCTTCGGCTTCGGGTGACGAGGACGAGAGCGCTGTGAAGATCATCAACGCCAGCGACGTGGCTGTGGACACAGTCAGCGCGACCGTAGACGAGTTCCTCGGAAAGGTTCAGTTCGTGCATATCGGAACAAACATGGTCCCTTATGTGGATCCTCAGGACTTCAAGACAATGGTCGAGGAGGAGCGCAAGAGGCAGATCAAGAGCTTCCGTGTGCAGTATGGTCAGAAATATAAATTCTCCGGAAAATACGGTGCGAACCTCATGGAAGAGGTTGCACGCTATGCTATGGTCGGCGCGACCATAGCGATGCAGTATAAGGACCAGTTCGACGTGATCCACGCCCATGACTGGCTCACTTATCTTGCCGGAATCGCTGCAAAGCAGCTCACAGGCAAGCCGCTCGTTGTCCATATGCATGCAACATCATACGACCGCGCAAGCGACGATCAGGTCGATACACGAGTAGTAGACCTCGAGACAAAGGGTATGATGGCTGCTGACAAGGTGATGGCTGTGAGTGAACTTACAAGAAACATCTGCATCAACCGTTACGGAATCGATCCTGATAAGGTGGTGGCAGTGCACAATGCCGTAGACTTCAGCGGACGCGAGAAGCTCGAGGTCGAGAGGAACGTGAAGGAGAAGGTCGTGACCTTCCTCGGCCGCGTTACCTACCAGAAGGGTCCTGAGTATTTCATCGAGGCTGCGGCAAAGGTCCTCAAGAGGTGCAACAACGTGCGCTTCGTGATGGCCGGCAGCGGTGACATGCTCAACAGATGTATCCGCCACGTCGCACGTCTGGGCATTTCCGACAGGTTCCATTTCACCGGCTTCCTCCGCGGAAAGGAGGTGCACAAGATGTTTGCGCTGTCGGATGTATATGTGATGCCTTCTATCTCGGAGCCGTTCGGCATCTCGCCGCTCGAGGCCATGCAGACCAACGTGCCGTCCATCATTTCAAAGCAGTCAGGCTGCGCTGAAATCCTCAAGTACGCCCTCAAGGTTGACTTCTGGGATGTAGACGCGATGTCTGACGCGATCTACGGCCTCCTCCAGTATCCGGCAATCTCGCAGCTCGCTGCGCGTTGCGGCTATGACGAGGTGAACAGCATCAAGTGGAACGATGTTGCCGCTAAGATCAAGGGTATTTATCAGGAAGTAATTGACAAAAACTAAATTAACCAAATATTATGAAAAAGAGTATATGTCTGTATTTTCAGGTACATCAGCCTGCAAGGTTGAGGCTATACAGATTCTTTGACATCGGAAAGGATTCGCATTACTATGACGATTTCGCTAACAGGACCATCCTTCGCAGAGTAGCTCAGAAGTGCTACCTCCCTATGAACGCTCTCCTCCTCGAGCTCATCGAGGCCAACAAGGGCGCATTCAAGGTGGCCTTCTCTATCTCGGGTACAGTCCTCGAGCAGTTTGACAGATATGCTCCGGAAGTGATCGAGAGCTTCCGCAAGCTCGCTCAGACAGGATGCGTGGAGTTCCTTTCAGAGACTTACTATCACTCTCTTGCAGCACTTGCATCAGAGGCTGAGTTCAAGCATCAGGTGCTCAAGCACAAGGCTACCATCGAGCACTACTTCGGCGTGACTCCAAAGGCGTTCCGCAACACAGAGCTCATCTATTCTGACGCAATCGGCGAGATGGTATACGAAATGGGATTCAAGACAATGCTTACAGAAGGCGCTAAGCACATCCTTGGATGGAAGAGCCCTAACTTCGTATACAGCGGAGCCACTGCACCTAAGCTTAAGCTTCTTCTCAAGAACTCAACACTCAGCGACGACATAGCATTCCGCTTCTCTGACAGAGGATGGTCAGACTGGCCGCTCACAGGTGAGAAATATCTCTCATGGGTGAAGGCTTCTGCTCAGAACGACGAGATCGTGAACCTTTTCATGGACTATGAGACCTTCGGCGAGCACCAGAAGGCGTCAAGCGGCATCTTCGACTTCATGAGATATTTCCCTCAGGAAGTCCTCAGAGACGGTGAGTTCGAGTTCGTTACTCCATCAGAGGCTGCCAAGAAGCATCGTCCGGTAGGCGATCTTGATGTAATGGACCCTATCTCATGGGCAGACGAGGAGCGTGACGTTACTGCATGGCTTGGTAACGAGCTCCAGAACGACGCCTTCAACAAGCTTTATGAGCAGGTGGAGAAGCTCGGCATCCTCAATAACGAGGCTCTTTGGGCAGATTTCGGTCATCTCCAGGAGAGCGATCACTTCTATTACATGTGTACAAAGTTCTTCTCAAACGGAGCGGTTCACAAATATTTCAACCCGTATGATACTCCATATGAGGCGTTTATCAACTATATGAACGTTTTAAGTGATTTTATTTTGCGAGTTGATGATGCAATTTCCGTTTCAGATGTTAACTTTGCACCCGCAAAGCCGAAGAAAACAGCGTCGAAGAAGACAGTAAAGGCTGCTCCGAAGGCTAAGGCTGCTGCACCAAAGGCCAAGAAGCCAGCGGCAAAGAAGACTACTAAGAAATAGTTTGAGATATCTCGACTTTGATCGAGATGACAGACGATAATAATTTCCCCGGGCAGGATCTTGATATGAGACCCTGGCCGGGGTAACTAAGTAAATTTTTATAGCAAATGAAAACAGAAATTATCAAGCCGGATTATCTGTTTGAAGTTAGTTGGGAAGTGTGTAACAAGGTCGGCGGCATCTACACGGTGATTGCCACCAAATCCCTTTATCTCAAGAGCGAATTCAACAGGCGCCACATCATGGTGGGACCTGATGTATGGATGGACACTGAGAGCAATCCGGATTTCATCGAGGATCCGGCACTGTACAGGGCATGGAGGGTACAGGCTGCCTCTGAGGGCCTCAGGGTCCGTGTCGGCAGATGGAACGTTCCTGGAAAACCGACAGCGATCCTCGTTGATTTCAAGCAGTTCCTCACTCAGCAGAATGAAATCCTCACCAACTTCTGGAAGAAGTTTGGGGTGGATTCGCTGACAGGAAACTGGGATTACAGGGAGTCAGCCCTCTTCGGCTATGCTGCCGGAAGGGTCATCGAGAGTTTTTATAATTACAACCTCGATTCCACATCCAAGGTCGTGGCTCAGTTCCACGAATGGATGACAGGAACCGGACTCCTGTATCTCAAGTCTATCAATGCGCCAGTCGCAACTGTATTCACGACACATGCGACAGTAATCGGAAGGTGCATTGCAGGCAACCACCTGCCGCTCTATGACGGGCTTCTCGGCTACAATGCGGATGAAAAGGCAAGACAATTCAATGTCGTGGCAAGACACTCTCTCGAGAAGAAGGCCGCTCAGCACAGCGACATCTTCACGACAGTCAGCGACATTACGGCCCAGGAATGCAGGCAGTTCCTCGGCAGGCCGGTAGATGTAGTGACCCCTAACGGATTTGAACCAAGCTTTACCCCGGCGACAGACGAGGAATACGAGGCTCTGCGCGCGACAGCAAGGCAGAAGCTCGTGAGCGTCGCTTCGGCGATGTGCGGTGAGGACGTGCCGGAGAACGCGGTGCTTGTAGGCATCGGCGGAAGGTATGAGTGGAAGAACAAGGGTATCGATGTATTCATCGACGCTCTCGACAAGCTCAACCATACCGATTTCAAGGGAAAGAGCGTTCACGCGTTCATCATGATTCCGTCAGGACACAACGGCCCTGACAAGCAGCTTCTCGCGAAGCTTGCCGGAAACGGGTCGAACTATGTGACCAGGACATCCCACTATCTGATGAATCCTGAGTATGACAATATCACCAGACGCCTTGGCGAACTCCAGCTTAACAATGCGTCAGGAGACAAGGTGAAGGTATATTTCATCCCTTCATATCTCAATGGAAACGACGGTGTGTTCGACATGACCTACTATGATCTTCTTTCAGGTCTGGACCTCACTCTGTTCCCATCATACTATGAGCCTTGGGGCTACACCCCGCTCGAGAGCCTTGCGTTCAGGGTTCCTACCCTCACCACGACTCTCGCAGGCTTCGGCCTCTGGGTGAGGACCCATTACGGAAAGAAGCATCCGGGCATCACTGTCCTCGACAGAAGCGACTCGAACTACTTCGAGGTCGTTGACGGCGTGGCACAGCGTGTGATCGAGATAGCATCGCTCCGCAAGGACAGCAGAAGGAAGTATATGCAGAATGCAAAGGACGTATCGGAGATTGCACTCTGGCAGAACAACATTGTATATTATAAGGAAGCCTATTCAAAGGCTTTGGAGAAATTAATAGCGGCTGGCGGTACTTATCCGTCAACCAGGAACGAAAGAAATATGGAATACAGAAAATTTGAAGTTAATCAGCCAACCTGGAACAGCGTGATCGTTTCACGCCACCTTCCAGAATCACTTAAAGACCTCGAGATACTTTCCAAGAACCTTTGGTGGTGCTGGAACGAATCAGCAAAGAACCTCTTTGCAAAAGTAGACCCTCAGGCATGGGAGGCATCAGGCCAGAACCCTATAGCAATGCTTGACAAGGTCAGCCTCAAGAGATATCAGAAGCTCGAGCAGGATACCAAGTTCCTCGCTGACCTCAAGGCAGTGATGGAGGAGTTCAACACCTACATGGCTCTCAAGGCAGAGCGCACATCTCCTTCAGTAGCATACTTCTGTATGGAGTATGGTCTCGACACATCTCTCAAGATATATTCAGGAGGTCTCGGTATTCTTGCAGGTGACTACATCAAGGAGACATCAGACATGAACACAAACCTCGTGGCAGTAGGTCTTCTTTACCGCTTCGGATACTTCAACCAGAAGCTCACCGCTCACGGAGAGCAGGTTGCAGAGGACGTTTCACAGGATTTCATGAAGATTCCTGCATCACCGGTTCGTGACGAGAACGGAAACTGGGTGACCATCAGCGTCGCATTCCCTGGACGTAACCTTAACGCACGCCTCTGGAGAGTAGACGTAGGCCGCACAGAGCTTTATCTCCTCGATACAGACATTCCTGAGAACCTTCCTGAGGACAGGTCCATCACATATAACCTCTATGGTGGAGACTGGGAGAACCGTCTCAAGCAGGAGCTCCTCCTCGGTGTCGGCGGTATCCGCGCTCTCCGCAAGCTCGGCTTTGCTCCGCAGGTATACCACTGCAACGAGGGCCACGCAGCCTTCATCGGTCTTGAGAGACTCCGTGAGCTCATTGCAGAGCAGAATCTCGAGTTCCAGGAGGCTCTCGAGGTAGTGAGAGCTTCTTCACTCTTCACAACTCATACTCCAGTGCCTGCAGGACACGATGCGTTCGATGAGGGAATGCTCCGCAAGTACATCGGACACTATCCACAGCGCCTCAAGATAGACTGGGAGACCATGATGGGCCTCGGCAAGAACAACGGCGCAGACGTGAACGAGAAGTTCTCCATGTCCATCCTCGCAGCAAACATCTCGCAGGAGGTCAACGGAGTGTCATGGCTCCACGGCGAAGTGAGCCGCGACATCCTCGGCCACATGTGGCCAGGCTATCTCCCTGAAGAGCTTCACGTAAGCTATGTGACTAACGGTGTTCACTATCCGACATGGGCTGCCCCTGAGTGGAAGGAGGTTCACGCAAAGGTATTCGGCGAGGAGTTCAAGACCCACCACTATGACAAGTCTTGCTTCGACGGTATCTATAAAGTGTCAGACGAGGAAGTGTGGAACATCCGCACCTCACTCCGCAAGAAACTCATCGAAGAGGTCAAGAGAAGACTCTCAGACCCTGCAGCAGCGAGCCACTATTCACCTAAGCAGGTGGTTACAATCAAGGAGACCCTCCGCGACGACGTTCTTACAATCGGTTTCGCACGCCGCTTCGCTACATACAAGAGAGCACACCTCCTCTTCCGTGACCTTGACCGTCTCGCAGAGATCGTCAACGATCCTAAGCAGCCAGTACAGTTCCTCTTTGCAGGAAAGGCTCACCCTGCAGACAAGGCAGGTCAGGACCTCATCAAGATGATCGTGGACATTTCAAAGCAGCCGCGCTTCATAGGTAAGATCGTGTTCGTTCCTAACTACGACATCACAGTTGCCAAGTACCTCGTACAGGGTGTTGACGTATGGATGAACAACCCTACACGTCCTCTCGAGGCTTCAGGAACATCCGGAGAGAAGGCTGCGATGAACGGCGTAATGCACTTCTCGGTGCTTGACGGATGGTGGGTTGAAGGATATAAGAAGGGTGCCGGCTGGGCTCTTCCTATGGAAAGGACATACGACGACCAGAACTATCAGGACGAACTTGATGCTGCAACAATCTACAACATCATCGAGAACGAGATTGCTCCAACATTCTATAACAAGAGCCTTTCTACAGGCCGCTCATCAGACTGGATAGAGTACATCAAGAACTGCGTGGCACAGGTGGCTTGCAACTTCACAACCAACCGTATGCTCACAGATTATATCAACCAGTACTATGTGCCTCAGTCTCAGAGAGTAGACAATATGGTCGCCAACGACTTTGCTGAGGCTCGTGAGATGGCTGCATGGAAGAAGAGACTTCGTCGCGAGTGGCACAATGTAGAGGTTGTGTCAGTAACGGCTCCTGACGGAAACAGTGACAATGTCACAATCGGTACAGACTTCAACGCCGAGGTGGTCCTCAATATCGGTGATCTCAATCCGGAGGAGATCGGAGTTGAGATCCTCTTCGCGACAACCGACAATAAGGGCAGACTTCACATCCAGGAGAGATATGAGTTCGCTCCGGTTGAGGCTGCTGACGGAACAGCGAAGTATCAGGCGAAGATCAGCCCGGACAGGTCAGGTCTCTACCAGGTGGCAGGACGCATCTATGCGAAGAATGACAAGATGCCGCACAGACAGAATTTCGAACTTGTAAAATGGTTGTAGCAACCGGATTTTTCGACGGTGTCCACACCGGACACCGTCTGGTTATAAGGCAGCTCACAGAGGCTGCGGCAGCTCGCGGGGATGAAAGCATGGTCATTACATTCTGGCCTCATCCCCGTAACGTGCTGCAAAAGGAAGCCCGCTCGCTCAGGCTTCTGACCACTCTGGCGGAAAAGAAGCACATGCTTATGGACCTCGGGGTGGATAAGGTTGAAGTTCTGCGTTTCACAAAGGACTTCAGCAGGATGACTACGGAGGAATATCTCCGCATGCTCATCAATGATTATGGCGCAAGTGCCATCCTTGTCGGGTATGACAACAGGATGGGATGCGATGCCAAGGACGCCGACGAAGTAGGGAGGACTGCCGAAAGGCTCGGGCTGGAGGTCATCAGGACAGAAATGGTGCCTTCTGCAAAGGGCTATGCGGTGAGTTCCACCAAGATCCGTCAGTGTCTCGAGGAGGGAGATGTGGAAGAAGCTTCTGCAATGCTCGGATATGAATATTCGCTGCAGGGAGTCGTGGTGGCCGGCAACAGACTTGGCCGTACACTTGGATTTCCGACAGCAAACATGCAGCTCTATGAGCCTCTGAAGCTTGTTCCTGGCAACGGCGTGTATTTTGTACGCGTGAACACGGTCGGCCGCAGCCTGTACGGCATGTGCAACATAGGGCTCCGTCCGACGGTTTCGGCTGGAAATTCACGTACAATAGAGACCAACATCTTCGACTTTGACGAGGACATATACGGACTCGACTTGGAGATAACCTTCATAAGGAAGATCCGTGACGAGATCCGTTTCGCCTCGCTCGAAGACCTGAAGGCTCAGTTGGCCAGAGACAGAGAAAACTGCTTACTGTCATCCCGAGCTTAGCTGAGGGAACTAAAATTATAAATTATGGAAACGATCATAGGCCTGTTACTCATTCTCCTGCCCGTCATTCTCAAACTGATAGGCAAGAAACTGGAAGCTGCCGGTACCACTAATACTCCAAAGCCTACCGGATCTTTTGATGTCGGTTCATGGGTTCAGGAAGCCTTGGATGAGGAGGAACTGGAAGTCTTTCAGCCTGAGACTCATCCAGGACCGGAGGTATGTCCTCAGCCGCAGGCTGCTCCTGCACCAGAAGAGGAAGCCACTCCGTCGGTGATAGATTTCAATGAGTATATGAAAAGGCGCTCGGCGGCAAAGCCTGCAAGGAAGCCTTCCAAGAAAGCCCCTATACTTGTTGAGGAAGAAGAGAAGCCAAAGGAAAAGATCGATCCGAAGAAACTTGTAATCTATTCGGAGATAATGTCTCCAAAATATAAAGAGTAAAACAATTAAATAAACAATAATTATGTCACTTCAGTATATGACCCAGGAGGGTCTTGACAAACTTAAGAAGGAGCTTGCCGAGGCAATCGCACAGCGTCCGGTCATCTCTGCGGCCATCGCAGAGGCAAGGGATAAGGGCGACCTTTCAGAGAATGCGGAGTATGAGGCAGCCCGTGAGGCTCAGGGCCTTCTTGAACTCAATATAGCAAAGCTCCAGAATCTTGTTGCAAACGCACGTGTGATCGACGAATCACAGATTGGCACGGAGAAGGTGCAGATGCTCAACAAGGTGAAGGTAAAGAACCTCACTACAGGCCAGATCATGAACTTCACTCTCGTCAGCGAGAATGAGGCCGACTTCATGGCGGGCAAGCTTGCTGCAAAGACCCCTATCGGACAGGCTCTCATGGGTCATGGTGTAGGCGAAATCGTAGAGGCAAAGGTTCCGGCCGGCATCATCAAATTCGAAATTCTCGAAATCACACTTTAACCCATGTCAACAATATTCACAAAAATAGCCAAAGGTGAAATTCCGTCATACAAAGTGGCGGAGAGCGAGGAATTCTATGCATTCCTCGACATCGCCCCTATGGCGAAGGGACACACACTCGTGATCCCAAGGAACGTGGAGGATGACTACATCTTCAATCTTGATGAGAATACATACGCAGGTCTTTGCGCATTTGCAAGAAAGGTTGCAAAGGCGATTGAAGCGGCGGTGCCTTGCAAGAGAGTAGGCGTGGCGGTCCTTGGAATGGAAGTCCCACATACACACATCCATCTTGTTCCACTCAATACGGAGGCCGACATGGACTTCCGCAAGTCAAAACTTGAACTTTCGCAGGACGAGTTCGCTGCGATAGCTTCTGCAATCTATAACGAATATGTCAAGATTCAGTAAGTTTATGACGCTTGCAGCTGCGGCTGTGGCGTTGGCCGCTTGCGGCCAGAAGGCAGTGATCAACGGAACGCTCGCTGATGCCCCTTCATCAGAAGTAATAGTAAAGCTCCTCGATGTAAACAGATACAAGGTGCTCGATACGGTAGAGGTAAATGCTTCAGGCAAGTTTACGTACAAGGCCGACATCAAGGCGGGTGATCCTGAATTCATATACCTCTTCCATGGTGACAGGAAGATAGCTTCGCTCCTCCTTGAGGCTGGCGACAAGGTTTCAATAATGACTGATACCCTCGGAAGGAGCACAGTTGAAGGCTCCGAAGAGTCGGTGAAGCTCGCACAGGTTGAAAAAGATTATGCTACAGTACGCGGTGTGTTTGACTCGTATGCAAAGAAGATCGAGGGTGCATCAACTGAGGCGATGGTCTCTGACCTGTCAAGGCAGATGGGTAAGACCTATATAGAGTATTATAGAGACAGGGTCAGATATGTCATGGAGAACAGCACATCTCTTACCATTGTCCCTGTATTCTATCAGGTGCTTGGCGAGAGCCTCCCGCTCTTCTCACAAAATACAGATGCCATCCTATTCCTCAATGCCGCGGATTCTCTTGAGACAGTATATCCTGATTCAAGATATGTGAAGGCCCTGAGGGCTGAGGCTGAGAGGCGTTTCGGCTATCTCGAGCTTATCGAGCGTCTGAAGAATGCTGAGGAGATCGGATACCATGACATCGAGCTTCCGGACATCAATGCCGAGAACAAGAAGCTTTCTGAGCTTGACTCGAAAGTTGTTCTCATATATTTCTGGAGCGCATCTCAGCCACAGCAGAATCTTTTCAACGTGGAAGTCCTGAAACCTCTGTATGAGGACTATCACGCAAATGGATTCGACATCTATCAGGTATCACTTGATGTTGACAAGGCACTCTGGGCAACGACAGTAAGGGGCCAGGAACTTCCTTGGACAAATGTATGCGACGCACGAGGCAACGCATCTCCATACATCGGCATGTATAACATTCCTGCCCTCCCTGCAGCATTCATAATCTCTGACGGAGAACTTGTGGATGGTGAAATTGTCGACGAAGTATCTCTCAGGAAACTTCTGGACAAGCTTACCAGATAAACTCTGTCATGAGACTGTTCAGATATATAGCGATCAGCATTGCTTTTTTTACATCCTGTACCGTTCAGTCGGTGCGGGAGGATGTCTTATATAGTGGTCAGCATGATGTCCTGTTCAAAGTCGGCTTTGAGGACTTTGATCCGGCAACGAAGAATGCCGGCGACGGAACGAAGGTTGACAGGCTTCTGGTGCATGCTTATGACAATGACGGAAACTTCAGCGAGCATGAATTCCACGTTGAGGATTGCCATGTGGCAGGCGAGGTCAGCATCCCTCTTCAGTACGGAAGCGTGCATGAACTCTATTTCTGGGCTTATGACAGCGAGGCTGAAGTATATGAGACCGGACCGCAGGGACTGAAAGGCGGAGTGTATGTGACCTATCCTGATGAAGGACTGGAGCATGATTCCCTTGAGATCCTTGATGCCTTTCATGCTGTCATGTCTGTCGATCTGTCCGAGAACGAATACTCTGTCGTCCTGACCCGCCCGTTCGCGCAGGTGAATATAGCCGCGTCTAGAAAGGATTTGCTGGATAGCCGTGCTTCAGAGGTCGTGTTCACTACAAATGTGGCAGTTTCATTTGTCCCTGGCGGGGATATTGTGGAGCAGGCATTGAAATCCTTCGTATTCAGGTCTGAAGACCATTTTCAGACTTGTGAACTGGCAGGAGATGAGACGCTGGCATGCCTTGGAACAGTATATATGATTGTACCTCCGGGTCCGGTTGTCGCAGACATTGTCCTGAAAGACGAGAATGGGGTTCCTCTGAAGTCGCTGACGGAAGTGTCTGTACCGCTGGTCTCCAATGGGCGCACCAACCTGATCTACAAGGGCCTTGACTATGCCTGGAAGGCAGAACTTTGCGACTCGCCGGAGGACGTTCCTTCAGAAAAGGATCCGGATGGATACATATGTATATCCAGAGCTGAGGAACTGGCAGCCTTCCTCATCTTCGGTGGCAAGGAAGGGGAGAAGTATCGTGTTTGCAATGATATTGACATGTCCAGAATGCCGGCGGAGACAGCCGGCCGTATAGGAGGGACATTCAAGGACATATGTCTGGAAGGCGGCGGCAATTCGGTTAGAGAACTGAATGATGTTCCTGCATTTCTGGGTCAGGCCTGTGGCATAACCATAAGAAATCTTGTCCTCGACGGCATTTCGGTCCGTTCGTCGGGAAACGCAGGAGTTCTGGTCAATGACCTTAGGGGAGGTGCCCGCTTTGAGAATGTAACGGTCAGGAATTCGTCTGCGTCAGGTGTCGGTGCGTCTGGCGGACTGGTCGGATATATTGCCCGTAAGAATGAGAGAGACCGCTCGGAAACATACAAGGTGCTCTTTACAGATTGTGTCATTAATTCTGTGACAGTCTCTGGAGACGGAGCAGAGGGTGAATTTGTCGGACTTTTCAGCGGATATGATCAGGGAGAGACGCTGGTGTTCGCTTCCGGCTGTGCTTCAGGACAGGGGACCAGAACAGACGGATGGTTTTCATGTTATGTGGAAGGGAACGAGGGTGAATGGCTTTCGGCCAATGATTATTCCGACTATGACGGATTCCTTGGAGCGCAGACATATCACAGAGGGCGCGTATACTTCGGTGGAGAAGATGAACAGACAAACCGTTTTGTTCCGAAGTGGGACGGGGCTGTCAATGCCTATAAGGCAAGGACTGTCGAACCTCTGAAGGCAGACCTTGAGTGTGATGGCGTGGAGTCAGGATATGTGGTGTATTCTGCAGCAGACCTTGCCTATTTCCAAGGGGGAACATATAAGACCGTAGAAGAGTCCGTTACCTTTATGTCGGACGTGGATCTGGGCAGTCATGACTTCGAGCCAATATATCAGTTGAACTATCTCGATGGCACAGGTCACACATTGCACAATCTGCGTGTCGTCCTGACGGGACGCGGAGTGGGAGCAGGCCTTATCTCCATGGCTATGGGAACGACGGTGCATACCAACCTTACGTTCAGCAATGCATATGTTTCATGTACCCCGACGGAAAGCTCCCCTAACGGATATGCGGGAGTACTCTGCTCATATGCCCAGCCGTCAGACTACACAGTGCGCAATGTGACGGTCAAGAACTCGTCGCTGTACGGCATAAACAAGATGGGATGCCTGATCGGCTTCATCACCCTAGATGCCAATAAGTTCACCTGTTCGAACTGTCACGTGAAAGATTGCTATATAGAGAATAACCGCTCGGACCTTGATTCGACAGACAAGTTTGAAGAGCAGGGAGAGGTCGGCGGACTCATTGGATATATAGCCTGCAAGTCAGGCCTGATAGAGAACTGCTCTGTGACCGGCACTGAAATCAACGGCAAGACCTCGACTGCCCGTCATGTCAACCATTTCATAGGAGACATAGTCCTCTCCTATTCCGACAGGACCATAAGCATCAACGGGTGCTCGGCCACTGGCAATACCGGATCGAAAAGCAACCAGCACCACCTTGCCGGTGGTATATATACGACAAGTACTACAATGTATATAATAGTAAAGGAAAAGGGAACATTGTATATTGACGGCGTTTCGGTAGCCGTCAAGGCAGTGGGTCTTTGTCCGTAAGAATGAAAAAACATGCACCTGAATTATCAATAGTTCGTTAATTTTTCCAGGTCCTAAGCGGCCCTGGCAGTAAATAAAACCAGTTCTTTGAAAAGTTTGTCAATAACTTGTGGGTCCGGTTGCAGACCGGACACGCAAATAAATCGATTGAGCATATAAGCGTTATGGATAATCGACTTGCATGAAGATATTGAGAACGGTATTCCCAATTCCTTGCAGGCGGCCTTGGCGATGTTGATGCTTGCGAAGGATGCGTTCCTGTGGAACTCAAGTTTTCTGAGATCGGTTGACTGACAGTCATTGAGACCGGTATAGTGCTTTGCATCTCTGAAACAGAACTCCAACTGGAAACGAGTTCTATAGCAGTCAATTACATCCTTGGTACTCATTGAGTCATCTGTGCTGAAGTAAATTTGCCACTTTGTCATGTCCTCTTCATCGGGATACCATACGGCAACCTTGATGAAGCGTTTGAGTGACTTGGAATAAGCCTTCAGACCGAACAGACGGCCTTTGTCTACTTCTATCTCCTCACATCTGGAGAGATCGAGATTAGCAAAGTCTATCTTTCCATCATACCACTTCGGATGACCTCTCTTTCCGGTAGGCTTCTGAAGGGTCGGATAGAACAGAACCGCATCATTGCGGAGCCTGCTTATCACATGGAAGCCTTCCTTGAGCAGAGGATTGACGAACGTCTCTTTTGAGAAGAATGCGTCGGCAACTATCAGGCGTGATATCTTCTGGAGTTTTTCCTTGAGGGCAATCAGGTTCTGACAGTACCACTCAACGAGATTGTAATCCATCTCCTCAAGAGACTTTGCATCAGGGGTCAGAACAGCACTCAGTGTCATACAGTCGTGGTTTTCCACATCAATGACACCGACTCCGAAGATTTCCTGGCCACGCTTCATCTCACCGGCAACTCCGGACCAGAAGCGACCTATCCAAGGCGTCTTTTTTCCGGACTTGGGAAGGAAACTCGGGTCAACTGCAATAGCAAGAAACTTTCCATCAAGAACCTTTTTGATGAGGTGCTCGTTAAAGGCGAACCAATCGAAAGTCTCATTCTCGAAGTTGTTACGGTAGGTCTGTTCTGAGAACTCGCCATATCGACCCATCTGAAGGAAATTGACCTTGCCAGGGATTGCCATGAAGAGTTTTAGCGTATCCATAAGTACTTTCTCAAAAGGTTTGCTTACCTTTGCTGCTGATTTGAGGGCCTCGAGGCACTCGGATTGGTATTGCATAAGTAGGTTTGATGAACTCATAACTAAAAGATTCGACACCTTTAAGTTACTAATAATCAGCGACTTATGCAATACTTTTATTGTCTGATTATCAATATTTTAGACATTTTTTCAGAGTCTTTTCTTGACCTTTCATCAGCTTGCTCAAGCGACAGTTATTGACAGTATTTCAATGAACTTTATATAACGGAACCGGATATCCGGCTTCCAATGTTTAACTTTTAGTGCGGTAAATTTTTACCGAAGTATTGAATTATGAAAAGAATATTGCTTCTGATGTGCACATTTGCACTCGTGTTTTCATGCGCCAAGCCTGCAGTGCCGGTGGACGGCGCTCTGGCAGAGCTTGACCTCTCTCTCTCATTACCTGCGGCAAAGGCCATGAGTGACGGCAAGACTGTGAACAAAGTAGTATGTGCCGTGTATGAAAACGGCGTGGAAATTTCTGATGTCCGCCAGGTCATCGATGTGGAAAACGGTGTCGTGATGTCAGGATATAAGCCTGTGCTGCATCTGGGCAGGATATATCAGCTGGTCTTCTGGGCATGCTATGAGGGATATTATGATGTGTCAGATATGCGCGCCATAAGTCCAGTCACAGTGAAAGGTGCGGACGAGCAGGCTGATGCGTTCAGTGCAACGCTTGCTGTCCAGTTCAATCAGGCCGGACAGAAGGAGAATGTGACCCTATCACGTCCTTTGGCAAGGTTCAATGTCGCTGTTCCTGTTGAGTCATGGAACGAGAAAGCCGAATATGTAAGAGTCACGGCTGATGTACCTGAGTCGTATGATGCACTTTCTGCCTCAGGCAGTGCCAAGACTGAAACAGTGACCTTCACTTCGGCAGTGTCTCTCGAAACAGGTGTGATTGACGGAAAGGAATGCCGTTATCTCACGTATGCATATCTTTTCCCGGCCGAAAGCACATCGGTCAAGGTCGAAGTCAGCTCTTCAAAAGCCGGAAGCTTTGGAGCTGACGATCTTATCGTCTCCATTGAGGAAGCCGGTGTGAGGCTTTCAGCGAATACGAACACCAATCTTGTGGGTGATGTCTTTGCTGATGACTTCGGCTTCTCAATGACAATCTCTCCGGAATTCACAAATCCTGACATCAACATCGGTATCTGACAGGATGCCGCTCTACCATAGTTTCTTCTTGCTGACTGTGGCGACGAATTCCTTGAGGTAGAATGGTTCGAAGTAGGCGACGTCCTTGAAGTCTGCTGCACGGAATGCTGCGATGGCAGGGGAGAGCATCGACGATGCTTTCGGATGGCACTGGCAGAAGTGTGCGTTCGGGTGCTTGATTACGTCTGCGCTTTTGCCGGCTCCGTCTCCTATGAAGAGAACCGGGCCCTGCTCCAGATATTCTGTAAAGCTGTTTTCGTCTATAATTACCGGGGTGGTTTCGGTGATCTGGACGTAACGCGGAGATCCCTCGGCTTCGTTCGGGGTGACGGGTGGAGTGTTTGAGAACACTGCCGAGTACACTTCCATGCGACGGGCATCTATCATCGGGATGATGAAGAGGGGATTCCCGATCCTGTCGGGGGTGACGGTCAGAGAGTCGGCTGCGGCCTGGGCTACCAGGGTGTCGAGGGTACCGACGGCGATGAGCGGCTTGGCCGCGCCGAAGCAGAGTCCCTTGGCGGTGGATACGCCAACGCGCAGTCCGGTGTATGATCCCGGACCCTTGCTGACGCATATGGCGTCGCAGTCGTTGAGTGTGATGCCGCGCTCTGCGAGCATCTCCTGGATGAATACTGCCGTGAGAGATGCATGAGCCTTCGGCGCCGAACTTTCACGATATGATGTGATGACCCCGTCCTCGGCAAGGGCGGTCGAACACAGGGCTGTTGATGTCTCTATGAGGAGGATTCTTTCCATGCTTTATTTCCAGAAAATGAGAGTCTTGAGATATGGGAATACTGTATATGCGAGGTCTTTGAGATAGCCGTACAGCACTGATTCGGCAAGGACTTCTTCGCTTACTATATGGAGATTGTTGTTCAGCGATGTGAAGAACATTATCACCAGGCCGACAATCAAGGCTGTCTTTATGAAAGCGAATACTATGCCGAGCAGTTTGTTCAGCCATCCGAGCATTACGAGGTTGAGGATTCCTTCGAGGAATCTGCCGGCGAGGCCGAGGACGATGAACACACCGATCATGATGAGAGCGAATGCTATGATCGAAAGGATGTTCTCAGATGCCTCGATGTATTGTCCGAGCCACCCTCCGACTGCAGAGGCGAACTCGTAGGATATCCATATGCCGGCTATAAGCGACACAATCGATATGACCTGGCTTATAAAACCTTTCCTGATTCCGCTGATCAAAGCAGGTACGAAGCAAATTAAAAGAATGATATCCAGAATGCTCATAATATCGTGTAAAATTTATATCTTTGCAGTTTAAAATTTTGCAGGGTCTATCCCTGCGCAAAAGTACGAAATTTTTACATAAATATGGCATTTAAGGAATATAAAGGTCTTGACCTTGTAGCGACAGGCAACGAGGTTCTTGACAGATGGAAGAAGAACCATGCGTTCGAAAAGTCACTTGAATTGAGAGAAGGTGCTCCGGAGTTCATTTTCTTCGAAGGCCCGCCTTCTGCCAACGGCATGCCGGGCATCCACCATGTGATGGCCCGCTCTATCAAGGATGCCATCTGCCGCTACAAGACCCAGAGCGGATATAAGGTGAACCGTCGTGCAGGATGGGACACTCACGGACTTCCTGTGGAGCTTGGTGTCGAGAAGATGCTCGGCATAACCAAGGAGGACATCGGCACTAAGATCTCGGTGGAGGAATACAATGATGCATGCCGCAAGGAGGTGATGAAATACACCGCCGAGTGGGTGAACATGACCGAGCGTGTAGGATATTGGGTGGATATGGACGATCCATACATCACATATGACAACCGCTACATCGAGACCCTCTGGTTCCTTCTCAAGAAGATCTATGACAAGGGTCTTCTCTACAAGGGAAAGTCCATCCAGCCATATTCTCCGGCTGCCGGCACAGGTTTGAGCACGCATGAGCTCAACCAGCCTGGCTGCTACCGTGACGTGAAGGACACCACTGCGACAGCACAGTTCAAGGTGGTCCGCGATGAGAAATCAGAGTTCCTCTTCGCCGAGGGCGTACAGCCATATTTCCTCGCATGGACAACAACTCCATGGACCCTCCCGTCAAACACAGCGCTCTGCGTAGGACCTAACATCGACTATGTACGAGTCCTTTCGACCAACCCATATACAGGAATACCAGGTCTCTATATCGTAGCTCAGGCTCTCGTTAGTGCACATTTCAATCCTAAGAAGCAGGAATTCACTGTCCTCGAAGGTACTCTCAAGGGATCGGAGCTGACAGGCATCCGCTATGAGCAGCTCATTCCATGGTTCAACCCTGGCGAGGGTGCATTCAAGGTGATCCCTGGTGACTATGTGACAACAGAGGATGGTACAGGTATCGTACACATCGCGCCTACATTCGGTGCTGACGACGCCAAGGTGGCAAGGCTCGCAGGCGTGCCAGGCCTTCAGGTGGTCGACCGCAACGGTGACCTCCAGGCTCAGGTGGACCTCCGCGGCCGTTTCTTCCGCATCGAGGACCTCGACCCTGAATATGCTGCGGCGAACATGTCGCCTGCATATGCAGAGTGGGAGGGCCGCTATGTAAAGAATGCATACGATGTATCTCTCCCTGCTGACGCTCCTACACTCGACGTTGACATCTGCGTGATGCTCAAGCAGGAGAACAAGGCATTCAAGATCGAGAAGCATACACATAACTATCCACATTGCTGGCGTACGGACAAGCCTGTCCTCTATTATCCTCTCAACTCATGGTTCATCAAGACCACTGCAGTCCGTGAGAGAATGATGGAGCTTAATGAGCAGATCATGTGGAAGCCGGAGTCTACGGGTACCGGCCGCTTCGGAAAGTGGCTTGAGAACATCCAGGACTGGAACCTCTCGAGAAGCCGTTACTGGGGCACACCGCTCCCTATCTGGCAGACAGAGGATGGCAAGGAAGCAAAGTGCATCGGTTCTATCAAGGAACTCTATGCGGAGATCGACAAGGCTGTAGCGGCAGGCTTCATGACAGAGAATCCATTCGCAGCCAAGGGCTTCGATCCGGAGGACATGTCGAAGGAGAACTACGACAAGATCGACATTCACCGTCCATATGTGGACAACATATTCCTCGTGTCGGAGACTGGCCGCAAGATGGTCCGCGAGCTTGACCTCATCGACGTATGGTTCGACTCAGGTGCGATGCCATATGCACAGGAAGGCCTCCGCAACCTCGGCTCTGACAGATTCGGAATCACGGCCGACTTCATCGCAGAGGGCGTGGACCAGACCCGTGGATGGTTCTATACTCTTCACGCCATCAACACGATGGTAAGCGACAAGTGCGCATTCAAGAGGGTGATCTCGAACGGTCTCGTTCTTGACAAGGACGGAAACAAGATGAGCAAGCGTCTCGGAAACGCTGTGGATCCGTTCTGGGCACTTGACACATACGGAGCAGATGCCCTCAGGTGGTATATGCTCACAAACGCGCAGCCTTGGGACAACCTTCGCTTCGACGTGACAGGTGTCGACGAGGTACGCCGCAAATTCTTCGGAACACTTTACAATACATATTCATTCTTCGCGCTTTACGCGAACATCGACGGATTCGATCCAAAGGCGCCGCAGGTGCCTATGAACGAGCGTCCGGAGATCGACAGATGGGTGATCTCGCTGCTCAACACACTCGTGAAGGATGTTGTGGCGGCATATGAGGACTATGACATCACCGCTGCCGGCCGACTTATCCAGGACTTTGTCTGCGACCACGTCAGCAACTGGTACGTGCGTCTTGGCAGAAAGAGATTCTGGGGCGGTACGATGGACACAGACAAACTCTCTGCATACCAGACCCTCTATCAGGTTCTCGTGTCAGTGGCCAAGCTCGCAGCGCCGATTGCACCGTTCTTCATGGACCGTCTCTATCTTGACCTCGTCGAGGGAGATGCAGAGTCTGTGCACTATGTGGCAATGCCTGCATACGACGAGACCGTAGTTGACAAGGATCTCGAGGAGCGCATGGCTCTTGCACAGAGAGCGACCTCTATGGTCCTCGCGCTTCGCCGCAAGGCCGAGATCAATGTCCGCAAGCCTCTCTCGAAGCTTATCATCCCTGTCATCGACGCGCGCGTCAAGGAGCAGCTCGAGCTCGTGAAGGATCTTATCCTTGGAGAGGTGAACGTGAAGGAAGCAGAGTTCATCTCTGACACGACAGGCCTCATTACCAAGAAGATCAAGCCTAACTTCAAGACCCTCGGCAAGATCTACGGCAAGCAGATGAAGGAGATCGCAGCGGTGTTCGGAACCCTCTCTCAGGAGGTGATTTCAGAAATCCAGGCTGCAGAGGCATCTGGCACAGGATATGTTTTGAACCTCCCGTCAGGAGATGTAACCCTTAACAAGGGAGACTATGAGATCTCTTCTGAGGACATGCCGGGCTGGCTTGTGGCTACAGAAGGCGCCATGACCATAGCCCTCGACGTGACCATCACAGAGGAACTCAAGCAGGAGGGCGTTGCCCGAGAGCTCATCAACCGTATACAGAACCTCCGCAAGACAAGTGGATTCGATGTGACCGATAAGGTTGAGGTATGCGTATATGCCGATGGCGAAGCATACGATGAGATCGCCGCTTCTCTTGCAAACTTCGCGGGATATGTCGGAGCTCAGACTCTTGCCCTTTCAGTGGCAAGCGCGCCTCTGGCAGAGGCAGGCGACGCTCCTGAAGTGGAGTGGAACGAGGGTACCATAAGAATTAAAGTAACTAAAAAATAATTTAAACTATGGCAGAAGAAGTAAAGAACGCACCTGAATTCAAGGTTCGCTACAGTGACGAGGAACTCCAGGAGTTCAAGGCCATTATTCTTGAAATGCTCGAAAAGGCAAAGCAGGAATACAAGCATCTGCGTGATATCGTGACACACGATTCAAGCAACGATATAGAGGATACATCTCCTACATTCAAGATCATGGAGGAGGGAGCGACTGCACTTTCAAAGGAAGAGGCAGGAGCGCTTGCCCAGCGTCAGTACAAGTTCATCCAGAACCTTGAGGCTGCGCTCATCAGGATCGAGAACAAGACTTATGGAGTGTGCCGCATGACCGGCAAGCTCATCCCTAAGGAGAGACTTCGCCTCGTCCCACACGCAACCCTTACCGTCGAGGCTAAGGAAATGATGGCCAAGAAGTAGCATTATGACACTCTCGAAAGGTCAGAAGCTTATAATTCTCGGAGCGGTTCTTGTAGTGCTTGACCAGGTCATCAAGATTCTGGTCAAGACGAACATGGACCTCGGAGAGACCATCAATGTGATAGGGGACTGGTTCAAGCTCCACTTCGTCCTGAACAAGGGAATGGCCTTTGGAATGGCTTTCGGAGGACTCTGGGGCAAGGTCCTGCTGTCTGTCTTCCGCATATGCCTCTTCGGATGGCTGTGGTGGTGGATCAGCAGACTGGCAAAAAGGCCGGATACGCCGACAGGCGTGCTTGTGGGTCTCACCCTCATCACGGCGGGAGCATTGGGCAACATCATAGACTGTTTCTTCTATGGCCTCATATGGCCTGAGACGATCACACCGGGAGCGCCTTTCGCGTTCATGTTCGGACAGGTGGTGGACATGTTCTATTTCCCGCTGTTTGACTACAAACTCCCGTGGATGGACTATCCGCGCACTTTCTTCGGCGCTGTCTTCAACTTCGCCGACAGCTGCGTAACCTGTGGAGCAATCTACTTATTGCTGTTCCAGTATAAGTTTTTTGCCAAAGAATAAAAAAATATTTGCAGAATCCGAATTTATTCGTACCTTTGCATTCCCTTTCAACGGGGAACATATTGGAGAGTTGGCAGAGTGGTCGAATGCGGCGGTCTTGAAAACCGTTGATCTTAACGGGTCCGGGGGTTCGAATCCCTCACTCTCCGCAACAAAATACCGGATGACATTTCGTCATCCGGTATTTTGTTGTATCTTCGCAAGGATTTTAAGTGTAGAAAGATAAATAATGAAGACATTCTGGAGAAAATTGAGGCAGGGTCTGGACAGGGCCATCTATGAGGGACGTTTCAAGCAGTTCGTGTGGCTGTCCGGGGTTCTGGTCCTTGCTTTTATCATGGTACTCTTGCTTGCCATTGTATTCAGATTCGACTTGGCAGCGGCTGTGCCGGGAGCGGGACCGTCATCCAAGCCATCTCCTGTCGTGGTGAGACTGATCGAACTTCTTCTCGACCCTGGAGCATTCGTTGGCAGCGGGGCATATAACTATATATTCTTCCAGTTTGTTGTTGTCATTGTCGGAGCCACATTCTTCACCAGTTTCCTTATCGGCACGATCGGCAACCTGTTGAGCCGACGGGTGGATTCGTTGACATACGGAAGATACACCTATGCATTCGAGGACCATATTCTCATCTTGGGAGCTGGCAGCGCCCTCAAGAATCTTCTTCACCAGATTTCGGAGACGGGAACGAAATGCGACATCGTGATCCAGACAACGCAGTCTCCCGAGGCTGTAAGAGACCAGATACGTTCATTCAGGCTCAAGCCATGTGAAAAGGACATATATGTCATTTACGGCAGCAGGACAGATATGACGGCTCTTGCAGACCTGCGGTTTAAAGATGCCAAAGAAATATATATTCTGGGAGAAGATGATGAGCCTCAGCATGATGGCCTGAACCTGAAGTGCTGGAATCAGATAATGGAGGAATGCAAGGGAAATCCTGGCGTGAAGCACTGCTATCTTATGCTGGACCGCATTACTTCCCATCATGCATTTTCCTATAAGAAAGACAACGGATCCACACCGGAGCTCAGGCTTAACGTCATCAGCGCAATCGAGAACGCTGTCCAGGGTGTGCTTGTTTCGGGTAAGGTCGGGAAAGTGGAATATCCGATGCTTGATAGGGAAGGCATAGACAAGGACAGCGATGTCAATGTGCATCTTATCGTGGTTGGCATGACGCAGACTGCTTATGCATTCGCTACAACAGCTGCTCACATTTGTCATTTCCCTAATTTCAGAACCAAGAACAAGAAGACCAAGATCACATTCATCCAGAAGGATATCCAGGAGGAGATGGACTTCTGGATGGGTCACTACAACACTCTGATGGACCTTTCGTATGCAGAATACAGGAAATGGGATGAGTCAGGCGCCCTTCAGGTGAAGAAGTTCTATCCGAAGCCGGAGTATATCAATCCGATTTATTCGGACGAGAAGGGATTTCTTGACATAGAATGGGAATTCATTGATGCCGGAGTCGAGGACGCTAATGTCCGTAAGTATATCCGTGAATGCGTGGCGAAAGACGGTGTGTCTGAATATCTCTCATTTGCGGTGTGTGGCCATGATGCAGAGGCCAACGTAGCTGTTGCGATGTATCTCCCAAGCGAAGTCTATGAAACAGATAAGATCCCGGTGTTTGTATATCAGCCGCTGACGCGATTTGTCATGTATCCTGCGAGTGAGACCGGAAGGTATCGCAACATGTATCCGTTCGGAATGAGGGGTGATTGCTTCGATCCGAAGCAGGAGCGCTTGCTTTGGGCAAAGAGGATCAAATTCGTATATGATATGTGCGGAAAGTATGACAAGATGGAGGAGCAGGCTGCACTTGATGACAGGTGGTATGACGCGAAGAACAAATATGCTCTGCAGTTGTCCAATGTCTATGCGGCAAACTCCATCCCGATGAAGTTCAGGAGCATAGGAGTCGAGCCGTCTATTCGTACAGATCTGACCAATGATGAAATCGAGATCCTCGCTGAGATTGAACATAACAGATGGAATGTAGAGAAACTGCTTAACGGTTTCAGCGCTTTGCCGTTTGTCGACAGGATGGAGATTTTGAGAAGTCTCTCATCTTCTGACCCTCAGGAGAGGGAGTTGTCCAAGGCAAGAAGGAATTGGCTGAAGAACATGTGTTTCAAGCACAATGATATTGCTCCATACAGTGAACTTTCTTCAGGGTCTCGACAGTATGATTTTGATATTGTAGCTGATTTGTTGGATGTCATTAAATAATTATAGATATGAATACAAAACTTGTAACTTGTTCATTAGCAGCCGTGTTTTTTATGGCTCTAGCGACTGTTTCATGCATCTTCTGTCGCTACGAATGCTGCTGCAAGGCAGTAGTCATCGCAGATATTTTATTTGCCCTGATTTTTGTAATAGCAGCATTGTTCTGGTTTGTGGTGGAAAGGCGTGATGCTTATGCATCCGGTCTCGTAAAGACAACTGCTTCTCTTGAGAAGCAAATCTCCGAACAGAGGGAATCCTTGGACGCCAACGCAAAGGAACTTGGGGGTCTTAATGCTCGCATAGAGACTGCGAAAGAACAGATGGAGGATATTAAAAAAATGAGCGAAATGGATGTGCAGAAGGTTATTGACAGCCTGGCAGAAGAGAAGAGACTCAATGCTGAACTGAGAGAAAAATATGATGACCTTGCGAGAAGTGTAGCCCCATTGTTGGCAAAAATAGAAAAGATGCATGAATAACGGATATGTACCGCAGCCGATGGACACAGAAGATGTTCAGCTGCCAGAAGAGTTGAACGAGCTCGTAGAGCAGATGGCGAAGAATGTCCACGAGGTATGGGCACAGACACGCATCCAGCAGGGCTGGACCTATGGTCCTGAACGCAACGATGCGCTCAAGCATCACCCTTGCCTTGTGTCGTATGAAGACCTCCCGGAGTCAGAGAAGGAATATGACAGGAATACATCGGTAGAGACTCTCAAAATTATATGTAAACTAGGATTTAAAATCACAAGAGTATGAGGAAAGTATATCTATTTATTGTAATCTTGCTTTTTGCCGGTTGTGCAGAGTATGAGGAGAAGATCAAGGATATAGAGAACCGTCTGGACAAGATTGAAACTGACTATGCTGCAGGCATTCAGAAACAGATTGCAGATCTGACAAGTTCGATTTCTGACCTTAAGAAGGTTGATAAGGCCTTGCAGAGTCTGATAGACAGGCTGGAGGATGAGGTTTCTGATCTTGAAGCCCAGATGAAAGAGGATTCTTCTATAGAAGATCTCAAGGCAGAAGTGTCCAGTCTGAAAGCTCTCATCAAAGGATTGAAAGAGAAGGATGATGCGCTTGACAAGGATGTCACCACTTTGGAAACTTATGTAGATGTCGTGCTTTTTGCCCTTAAAGATGAGATAGACAAAGGTGTCGACGGCAACAAGGCATGGGCCGAGGCGTCTTTCGCGACTTTGGAGCAGTATGCTGCAATGGAATCTGAACTGGCAGAAATCAAGAAACTTCTGGAACAGGCAGGAGGAGATGGAAGTGCCGACCTTGAGGTGGCTCTCGAAGAGGCAATGGCGGTCGTGGATGCCGCAATTTCAGATCTCCGGGAAGATGTCGATGCAATAAAGAGTGATCTCGCTGATTTGAAGAACAGTCTTGCCGGACGTATCCAGAGTCTGACATATATTCCTCAATATACAGATGGCAAAGTGCGTATGGACTTTGATGCACATACGGCAAAGTTGGATTTCATCATCTCTCCGGTTCATCTGGCGACTGCACTCAAGGCGGAGTTTGACGAGGACCCTTCGGTTGTGAGTGCATTTTTGCGTTATACCATTGCACCTGCAACGCGTTCTTCTGAGGATGTGGTGAAACTTGACGTGGAATCAATGACTCTTGGTACAGATGGCTTCATTACAATTGCAGTTGTGGGTGATGGACTTT
This sequence comes from Bacteroidales bacterium, assembly GCA_017473705.1. GTDB lineage: Bacteria > Bacteroidota > Bacteroidia > Bacteroidales > UBA932 > Cryptobacteroides. The sequence goes on from JAFUJQ010000007.1 coordinate 49,882, forward strand.
CTGAGGATTTCTGGACTGGAGCAGCTGAGGCAGTGGTTTATGTTCAGATTATAGATAATAACGGCAACAATGTCGTTTCAGAGGCGGTTCCGATGGTTCCTTTGAATTAGAAAAAACTCTACAATTCCTCTCTATGGACAAAAATTCCAGAGAGGATAAATTTGTCTTAATGTATTGAACTGTAATATGTTCTGTGCGGAGAGGTGGGTTTGTTCCACCTCTCTTTGTTTTCTATACATTCCTCTACATTGCAAAAAAAATATATCTTTGTTTTATGGATTGATAAAAATCCTTGAAAAATGTTCGGAAAAAAGAAGGCAAACAAGCTTATCGATGATATCGATAGATACTTCGACCTGATGGATCAGTCGGTCCTGGTCTTCAAGGAGGGAGTACGCAATTATCTCAACTCAAACAAGGCGGATTTCAATGAAAATCTAGCCCGGCTCTCTGCTATAGAGGGAGAGGCTGAAGTCCTGCGAAGGGAAATAGAAAATGCGCTTTACACTCAGACTGCTCTGGTCAGATCCAGAGGAGACATCATGCGTCTGTTCGAGAAGACAAGGAACATCACCGATATCCTTAATGACAGTCTCTTTCAGTTCGAGATCGAGACTCCTTTCGTTCCTTCAGACCTCAATGCCGAGTTCATAAAGCTGACTGAGTTCTCAGCGCTTTCTGTTGAGGCTGTGATTCCTGCAGCCAAGGCATATTTCAGGGCGCCTGAGACGGTTCCGGATAAGATCAGCAGGGCCTATTTCTATGAAAAGGAGGCTGTCAAATACTCCCAGACCATAAAGAGAACGGTCTTTCACAGCATGCCGGCCCTCAAACTCAGTGAGAAGTTCCACTTGAGGTATTTCGCCCTTCATATCGAGAACCTCGCCAAGGCGTCGGCCAATGTGGCCGACCAGCTGGCGGTAATGGCCATAAGAAGAACTCTCTAGAATGCAATCACTCTGCCTCATATTGTTCCTGTGTGCCGCTGCTCTTTGGTTCTTTACCAATGAGTATGACACTCTCTTCGGAGTGTTCAAGCCCACTTGTGCAGTGCGCAGAGGCAGTTTCATAGCAATAGTCTCAGTATTCCTGCTTTCAGCCATATGGTTCGGCAGAGACGGGGCTGTTGCAAACGCGGTCCAGGATAGCCTTTCGTTCATGTCTCTTGACTGTAAGGAGGTATTCATAGTCCTCCTTTCGTCTATGATCGTCCTCTCTACACTTCTGTTCTTCTCGGTGAAAGGCTCTGCGACATATGCGATCATCGGCGCGCTCGCTGCATGCGGCCTGATGCGAGGTGGCGACGTTCAGTGGACATATGCCTTGCCTTTCCTTGCTGCACCGGTCATGGCCTTTGCATTATCCGCGCTTATTAGAGCGGCATTCAGACATTTCTTTGCAGGTGCAAGAATCCATATGATCACGCTTTCATACTATATGCGTCACGCAGTGATAGTCTGCCTGATCCTGACGGCAGTCGCTCTCGGACTTAACTGGGGCGGTCTCCTTTCAGGTGTTGCAGGTCTGATAAATACGTCCGGTCCGTCAGGATTGACCGCTGTTGTCATAACAGGTGTCATAATGATGACAGTCATGTATTTCACACAGTGGGAAAGCGGTGAGCCTTCGGGAATCTTTGCGGATTTCTCCATATATGCCGTCGTTTCGACAGGATTTGCTGTCGCCTTGACGATGCTGTTCTTCTCGTTTGATGCGACAGCCTCGCTCATAGGCCTGCATCCGGCTCCGCTCTCGGTGTCGGCCCTTGTCATGGCCGCAGTCGCAGGAGCGGAACTCGCCCAGAAGTCGCGTCTTGTGGAGGACGAAGACTATTCCAAGGAGGTCGTAGGCATGGTCGTGGCACCGGCCGGTTCGCTGGCGCTTGCCTGCCTGATGTTCTACATCATCGGTGCGGATCCGGAGAATCAGATGACTGACTTTGTCGTTCTTGCAGCATCGATTGTTGCGCTCTTGGCGCTGGCCTTTGTGCAGTATGCCCGGACGCAGAAGGGGCAGAGGGAGGCGACCGACCGTCTCGTGTATGCCCAGCAGCAGCAGATCTACGAGCACAGCCGCGCTCTGAATGACATGGAGCTGAAGGTCGTGCTCTCGGAGAATCAGGCCCTGCACAATGCCGTTGAGCAGAAGAGGCAGGAGGTGATGAACGTGGCCCTGAGCATCGTGGAGCAGAAGGAGTTCCTTGAGTCTCTGGACGCCATGGTCAAGCGTCTCGCTAAGACCGATGATCCGAAGGAGAAGGACAGGATCATAGCAGAGCTGGGATCGTCCATCAAGCAGAGGCTTTCGTACGACCGCGATGTGGACTCTCAGTATTTCTATGCGCAGGCCGAGTCGTTACACGAGGACTTCAGCGCAAAGCTATCGGAGAATTTCCCTGATCTGACACAGCAGGAGAGACGACTGGCGACCCTGCTCCGATTGGGGTTTTCCTCAAAATACATAGCAACCCTGATGAACATAACCCCCAAGAGCGTCGAGATCAGCCGCTACAGGCTCCGCCAGAAGCTCGGCCTCGCCAAAGGGGACAACCTGGTGAATTTCATAAAATCAATTTAAACTATTATCAACAAACAAATTAACCATTAAACCTTACAGACATGAAAAAGGTATTTTTAGTTTCGCTTTTCGCGCTTTTCGCATCAGTCGCTGCTTTCGCTCAGCAGGCTGAAGTGAACCAGTATGGTCAGAAGGTGAACTCCTATCCAGTTGATGCTACTGTGCAGGACGGCATCCTTGTGTTCCAGAACAAGAACCAGAACTATAAGATGTGGTTCGACATCCGCGTACAGGGTGATGCTGCCGTATTCTTCGGCTATGACAAGAACCTTACCCAGATCGGTAACGGCATGCTGATGCGCCGTACCCGTTTCGCAGTGAAGGCTCAGCTTGACAAGAACTGGTATGGTGAGCTCGACACTGACTGGACCAGCGGTACTCCTGAGATTAAGGACGCATACATCGCCTTCACAGGCGTGAAGGGCCTCGAGATCAAGCTCGGTAACTTCAAGGAGAACTTCTCTATCCAGAGAAACACCACTTCTCGCTACCTCCAGTTCATGGAGCGTCCTATGGTGAGCTATCTTGCTCCATCACGCCACATGGGTATCAACGTGAAGTACTCTATGCCGGCTCTCTGGGTTAGCGCAGGTGCGTTCGGTCCTGAGCTTGAGGGTGCTGAGACTCAGACATTCATCGAGGATGGAAACAAGGACTATGGCCTGAACTGCGGTATGTCTTATACAGGAAAGGTGGTTTACCGTCCGCTCCACAAGATGAAGAACGCTTCTCTCCACATCGGCGCAGCTGTTTCTTACAGAAATCCTAAGACTTCTTCTACAGACGGTTACAACGCAGTGCGTTACAGCACACGTAACACTACAGCCATCAACCGCAAGAAGTTCCTCGACACTGACGCCATCAAGTATCTCGACCATGAGCTTGCTTACACATTCGAGCTTGCAGGTCACTGGAAGGGTCTCCGTTGGGAAGGTGCTTACATCGCACGTCTTCCTTACGTAGACGAGCAGAAGTATGTAGACCTCAATGGTGAGGCTCCGAATTTCGCTCCAGCTTGGGGATGGTATGTTCAGGCAGGTTATCTTCTCTTCGGCGGTCATCAGAACTATGACGCCGGTGGAGCTAAGTACACTCGCGTAAATGCTGGCAAGGAGTGGGGTGACATCGAGCTCTGCGCACGCGTAGAGTACCTCGACCTCAATATGTCTAAGTATGTGATGGGAGGTTCAGCTTATGCATACTCTCTCGGACTCAACTTCCACGTGACAAGAAACGTGAAGTTTGTGATCAACTATCAGTACAATGATAACGACATCTTCGCAAACGGAAAGGGTGAGCAGGACGGAACCGACAAGACTGCAAAGGGACCTTACTGCACAGGTTATGACGCAGCAGGCAACGTGACCAAGTATCCTGGCGACATCGCAGCTGACAGCAAGAGCAAGGGTATCGACTACCACATGCTCGCATGCCGTTTCCAGGTAGCATTCTAATGCGCCTGTCATTTCGACCGGATTCTGTCATTTCGACCGGATCCTGTCATTTCGACCGAATTCTGTCATTTCGACCGAACGAAGTGAGTGGAGAAATCTATAAACCAAAAACAAATATCAACCAATTAAACATCAAACAATCATGAAAAAGTTTTTTGTACTCGCAGCAGCAGCTGCATTCGCTCTTACAGCATGTAACAAGGACAACCCTACAGTAGACGGTAGCGGCACTGGCAACGGTGGAAACGAGACTAAGGTAACCGGTATCGTTCTCAACGAGCTTTCAGGTGCTGACAAGTTCATCGAGCTTTACAACACAACTGACAAGGAGCTCTCACTCGAGGGTGTATACGTAGTTAAGTATGACTCTTCAAAGGAAGGTGGCAAGTCTACAACTTGGACAGGTGCCAAGGGTATGACTATCGCTGCCAAGGGTTTTGTAGTTCTCGAGAGCTCTGACCTCGCAGATCCAGCTGAGGATGGTGATCCAGCATATGCATACGAGTCTGCAAACCACGTGTTCAAGGGTGGTCTTTCAGGTAAGAAGAACGTGTTCATCGAGCTCTATAGCGCAGCAGATGAGAAGCTCAGCGAGTTCAAGAGAGGTGAGGAAGGCGCAGGCTGGAACCAGGTTTCAGGTTTCAACAACGACAAGAAGCACACTTTCTCACGCGTACCGGACGGAACAGGTGAGTTCGTATACGCTGACCCTACAAAGGGCGCTGCAAACGGTGCAAAGGTTGCTGACATCGAGCAGGCTCCTGAAATGTAATAATTGCTTATAGTATATAGAACTATGGCAGAATTGAAGATCGGCGAGATCTCGAAGCCACGCTTCGAGTTCCGCTCTTTCGGACAGTGCTTCTGTGAGGCACACAAGAGAATGGCTCGTCTTTCCGTTCCTGTACCTGAAAAGGTATGGGAGCGCGAAAGCGACGAGATCTACATCATCTCTCGCAAGAACGACATCAACAACACCAAGATCCGCAACGGAAAGATGGACATCAAGACTTATGTCCAGACAGTTGACGGCCTCGAGCAGTGGAACCCTCTCATGAAGGGCGAGTTCCCTATCTCCCGTACAGTGCTCGAGAACGAGGTTTTCCCTGCATTCATGGTGGAGATGCCTGCTCTTGACAAGGATGAGTACACTTATGACGAGTTCATCGCTATGGTGAAGGCTAACCCTGATCTCGCAGCTGTACGCGTACACAAGCAGCGTTTCGGCTACATGGTGAACAACACCATCTGCGAGGTAGGTAACGTTCTCATCAACGGTGCGAAGGTGGTTACCATCAACTCTGAGTCTACTGAGATCGAGGACATCAAGAAGACCATCGCTGACTGCGGTCTCGAGGGTGTTGAGAACATCAACTATCTCCAGGCAATCAAGCGTGTGATCGGAATGTCTGACAAGCCACTTGCAAACGAGTAGTATCATGGCACAGGAAATCGAAAGAAAATTCTTGGTTGCAGGCGACTTCAAGCCGTTTGCAAAGAAGGCGACCCGCATCACTCAGGGTTACCTCAGCTCAGTTCCTGAGCGCACGGTACGCGTCCGCGTAAAGGGCGAGAAGGGATTCATCACCATCAAGGGCATCGGCTCTGAGAGCGGCGCAAGCCGTTTCGAGTGGGAGAAGGAGATCCCTGTAGCAGAAGTTCAGGAACTTCTGAAGATCTGCGAACCAGGCGTGATCGACAAGACACGCTACCTCGTAGAGGCTGGTGAGCACACTTATGAGGTAGACGAATTCTACGGTGACAACGAAGGCCTTACAGTGGCTGAGGTTGAGCTTTCTTCTGAGGACGAGGCTTTTGTAAAGCCTGAGTGGCTCGGTGAGGAGGTTACCGGAGATGTGAAGTACTACAACTCTATGCTTATGAAGAACCCATATAAGAACTGGGCTAAATAATTTTCCGGCAGTGGTCCGATGTGGACCACTGCCTTTAAAAACAAAACCATGACCGACAAGAACACTGAACTTGAACAGGAGCAGGTCTTTGACCCGCTGGATATGAATAATTATAAGGTCGAGAAGCTTCCGAAGATGGAGAAATCCGGATTCGAGAAGTGGATGGCCCGTCTGGGAGGCCCTATCGCTGCTATCGTATTCGTCCTCATATATTGGGTGATCGACATCCCGCTTTTCGACAACCTTGACTTCTCGGGACTTTCTGCCAAGGCGCAGGCAAGGCTCGCAGTCATCGGCGAGGCTGCCTTCATCAGGGCATGCTATGCAATGCTTGCCATCTTCTGTGCTTCCATAGTATTGTGGATCACCGAGGCGGTGCAGAGCTACCTGACATCACTCATGGTGATCATGGCCGTGATCCTTTGCGGCGTGACCACGCAGAAGGATGCCTTCGCGCAGCTGGGACATCCTGTGATGTGGCTCAACATCCTCTCGTTCGTTCTTGCCAGCATGCTTGTCAAGACAAGGGTCGCAAAGAGGTTTGCCCTCTGGTTCGTGCTCAAGTTCGGAAAGAGCGCGTCCGGCATATTCTTCAGCTTCCTTGTCATCAATGTCGTACTGTCGATGTTCATATCGGCTACCACTGTGAAGGCTACCATCCTTCTTCCTATATTCATGGTAGTGGCGGCCATCTTCGGAGCAAGCCAGGGCAACCGCAACAATTTCGGACGCAACCTTGTGCTCCAGAACCTGTTCCAGATCAACATAGGCGCGAGCGCCTTCATGACCGGCTCAGGTGCCAACCTTCTTGCAATATCTCTCCTCACAGGCGCATACAGCTCAGTCACAATGCTTTATGCTGACTGGCTCGCTGCCGCATTCCCTCTCGCGATGATCCTGCTTCTCATAGGCTGGTTCATCGGCGTGAAGGTGATATTCCCTCTCAAGCCAGAAGAGAGGAAGCCTCAGATCGAGGGTGGTATGGAACGCCTCCGCCAGGAGCTTGATGCCATGGGCAAGATGACCAAGGAGGAATTCAAGTCCATAGCTATTTTTGTCGGCGTACTCGTCATGTGGGTTACAGAAAGCCTGCATGGTGTTTCAGCGGAAGTGGTGGTCCTCATCGGAGCCATAATAGCCTTGATGCCTGGAATCGGTGTCGTAAAGTGGAACGATGTCGACATTCCTTGGCATCTGATGATATTCTCAGCAGGTGCATATGTGATCGGATCAGGCCTTAATGCCACCGACCTGCCTGCAGTGATGGTTGGAGCGGGAATGGATGCGCTGGGCATCACTGCCAATACGCCATTCATCGTTCTCTATATCCTTCTGACAGGACTTATGCTCTTCAGCGCTCTGATCTTCCAGTCGAAGAACATGAGGGCGCTGGTGTTTGTGCCTATCGCCATAGGTGTCGAGCAGCAGTTCGGCCTTCCGCCGCTCAGCCTCTCGTTCCCTGTGTCACTTTTGATTGAACATGTCTACGTGCTGCCGTTCAACAGCAAGCCGGCAGCGCTGCTATATACTACAAACCATTACAGCTGGAGCGATACCTTCAAGTTCGGTATCACCATGATGCTCATAGCGTGGGTTATGATCCTCGTATGGGGCGAAACAGTCCTCCACTGGTTAGGATATACTCCAGGCTTATTTTAAGCCTGGAGCATAAATGCATCCACCCTTGCACCCCTAGGGGGATTTCGGCCCTGCCAGGGCCGGTCCCTTTGGGACTTGTTTAATACGTTGAATATGATATCAATACAGGCAAAGAAACACGATAATTTCTCCGTTGAATTCAAGTTCGGATTCAACTGCGCAGAGGACGGAGTGCGCGATGATTTTTCAGTCAACGCGTGGATCTTCGTGCCAAACAGTCTTGACATCAATCCCGAGAACTATGGCAAGAAGCAGTTCTACCGCGACGTCAAGTCAAATGTCCGCCTGATCACGCCTGTATATCTTCTCAGAGACATCGCACAGGACAGCTCGCTCCCTCTCGTTTCCCTGAAACATGCCCTTGAGAGGGTAGTGGACAATCCTGTCCCTGAAGAGCTGGACGCATACGAATACCACCTCAAGATGTTCGCGGCGATATTCAAGAGCGCCCTGCGCGACCAGGTGTCGCATATGCAGTCCGTCCGCTCCCTCGATTCGGCCGAATACCTCGTCGAGGACTATGTGGACAATGCCGCGCTGGTGCTGAAGAAGTTCCGCGCTCTTTATCGCATCATCGATGTTCCGACGGTCACAGAAAAGACCCGCAGCCTGTTCAGAATGTGCGACGAATTCATGAGTCATGTCGTCGAACTGAGGACCATAAGGATGATAAGGAAGATAGATTCCTCGATAAATGCAGAGGTGTATGCTGGCATCCGCAGGAAGTTCATGGACCTGATCATAGGGGAACATAATTATAAGGTGTCGCAGGGCTACGGCGTCATGAAGAATGACGCAAAGCACGACCGCCAGCTTGTCTACCACAGGGGAATGCTCAAGAAGTTCATCGAGAGCGAGCTCTATATCCGTCTTGACAAGAAGAAGGACGGTGTGGCCGTGGAACAGATATATTATAGCATCGCGGCGGGAGCGGCGATGATCTTTGCGACAGCTGTCGCGTGGTTCACCCAGGTCAAATATGGCAACATCACATGGCCGCTTTTCATAGTCCTTGTCATAAGCTACATGCTCAAGGACCGCATCAAGGACCTGCTGAGGTACTATTTCGCCCATAAGCTGGGCAACAAGTACTATGACAAGAAGGCAAGCATCACCATAGGTCAGAACCGTGTGGGCGAGATCAAGGAAGGATTCGACTTCATTTCGTCGTCGCGTACTCCTGCAGAGGTGATGAAGCTACGCGAAGATGCTTCATCGGTGGAAGATGAATCTCGTATATTCGAGGAGAAGATACTCCTTTATAGAAAGCATGTCACGATAGACGATGTGGCTCTTTCGGAGAATGATGACTATCCTATGCGCGGCATAAACGAGATCATGCGTCTGCATCTCAACAGATTTACCCACAAGATGGACAATCCTCAGGTCCCGATCGACTCGGTCGATGCTGATGGAAACATATCGACTACGGATGTGGCAAAGATATATTATGTGCATATAGTCTTTCATCTCCGTCACGATGACAAGGCTGAGTATCATCATTTCCGCATCTCCATGACCAGAGACGGAGTCCTTGACATATCAGAACAAAAATAAATCGTATAATTGTTTGTTTTTCCGAAAGACGGAGGCCCATATCTTCTGTCTTTCGGATTTTTTATGTATTTTCGCAAGGATAAGAAAATATAAATCATCAACATATGGCAATCATTAACAGAGAAAAGAAGTACAAGTGGGAGTTCACCAACCTCGGTGGAGCATCTCGCGTGAAGATCACCACAGGTGAGGACATAGCTCATCTGGACGAACTGGACCCAAAGATGTGGACAGTCCTCTCTTGCCCTGTAACAGGTCTTGAGATTGATGAGAAGAGCCTTGCATACATCGACGCAGACGCAGACGGAAAGATCCGCGTGGCTGACGTGATCGCAACATCTCAGTGGCTCTCGGGCGCGGTAAAGAATCTTGACGTCCTTGTCGAGGGTACGGATTCCATCGACATCGAGCAGCTTGACCGGGAAAACGCAGCCGGACAGAAACTCTACAAGTCAGCAAAGCAGATTCTTGAGAACCTCGGCAAGGAAGGCACAGTTATTTCGCTTGCAGACACAAAGGACATAGCAGCTATCTTCGCGAAGACACGTTTCAACGGTGACGGAATCATCACAGAAGCGTCTACTGACGATGCAGACGAGAAGGCAGCCATTGCCGCAGCCGTTGCAGCTTTCGGAGGCGTAACCGACAGAAGCGGTGCTGCAGGCATCAATGCAGAGATGGTCGAGAACTTCTATAAGGCTCTCGCCGACTATGCCGCATGGCAGGCTGCTGTGGTCGAGGCTCCGTTCGGAGACAAGACAGACGCAGCGATCGCTGCATACAATGCTCTCGACGCGAAGGTAAAGGACTTTTTCATGCGTTCGAAGCTTGCCGCTTTCTCTCCTGACAGCGCAGGTGCTCTCGACGTACAGACAGCAAGCATCGCATCAATCAGTGCTGACAACCTGACAGGAAAGACCGAGGAGATAGCAGCCTATCCGATAGCACGCATCACAGGCAAGCCTGAGATAGATCTTACAGCTCAGGTAAACCCTGCATGGTCAGCTCAGTTCGATCTTGTCAAGACTGTCGCTCTTGAGGGCAAGACAGTGCTCACAGAGGCAGACTGGGCAGCCGTAGGCGCGCAGTTCGCTGCCTATACAGGCTGGAAGGCAGCGAAGGCAGGCGCTGCTGTCGAGGCTCTCGGCCTTGATGCAGTGAAGAAGTTCATCGAACAGGACAAGAAGGCAGTCCTTCTTGACCTCGTCGCTCAGGATGCTGCTCTTGCGGAAGAGGCAGCCAACATCGACATGGTGGACAAGTTCCTCCACATCCTCCGCGACTTCTACAGACTTGTCAGGAACTTCGTCACACTTAACGATTTCTATGACAAGGACAAGAAGATGAGCGCGATCTTCCAGTCAGGAAGACTCATCATTGACCAGAGAGAGTGCCGCTTCTGTATGAAGGTTGCGGATATGGGCAAGCACAATGCCTCGGCAGCAACCAGTGGCATGTTCCTCGTATACTGCGACTGCACCACCAAGACCAAGCCAGGCAAGCTGACCATCGTGGCGGCTGTCACTGTGGGCGAGATCGGCGACCTCATCGTAGGCAAGAACGCAGTTTATTATGACAATGCAGGCGTAGAATGGGATGCAGTGATCACTAAGATTGTAGACAATCCGATCAGTGTTGCTCAGGCATTCTGGTCTCCATATCGCAGGATGGCGAAGACCGTCGAAAACCTCATAAGCAAGAGTGCAGCAGACAAGGATGCGAAGATCATGGCAGATGCTACTGCAAAGATCAATGCAGCTCCGACAGCCCTTCCTGCAGGAACAGACCCTAAGGCGGCTGCGGCGGCAGCTCCTCCTTTCGATATCGCTAAATTCGCCGGCATCTTTGCTGCTTTGGGCATGGCTCTCGGTATGATCGGTTCAGCTCTGGTATCCATATTCAAAGGACTTAATGCCCTTCCTTGGTGGAAGCTCCTCCTTGTGTTTGTTGCAATCATGCTTGTCATTTCAGGTCCTGCGATGATACTCGCTTGGCTCAAGCTCCGCCGCCGCAACATCGCTCCGCTCCTCAATGCAAACGGCTGGGCGGTCAATGCCGCATCCAAGATCAGCATACCTTTCGGCGAGACGCTTACAGATGCAGTCAAGTATCCAAAGATGAAGCTGACCGATCCGTATGCAAAGGCTGGCCTCGCTCCTTGGAAGAAATGGCTCATCTCACTTTCTGCTGTAATTGTAGCAGTGGGCGTTCTTTGGATCTTCAACCTCCTCGCATGGGCGAAGCTTCCGTCTCCGCTCCCTCGTTATCACAAGGCTGAGGTTGTAGAGGAAGTTGTTGTGCCGGCAGACAGCGTTGCAACTTCAGATACAGTCGTTGTTGAAGTTGTTGCAGTGGAATAAAGCGTTTACTTCAACAGCTTGATGATAAATCGATTAAAGGTTTGTCCTGCCTTCTTTTATATGCGGGACAAACCTTTAGTTCGTTGATGGTCAGCGTGTTGGATTCACGCTATTTTCTGGTCGCCAGCTCGGCGTCGAGGAAGAAGATACCGGAGTCTCCGGCCTTCCTCAGCTTGTCGACGATGCCTCCGAACAGCGCTTCCTCTTCTACCTGCTCGTCGACGAATTTGCGGAAGAAATTCTCTGTCGCGAAATCCTGCTCCTCAATTGCGTGCAGCACGATCGTGTTGATCATCTTCGACACCATCTTCTCATGGCTGAGAGCATGCTCATATACTTCAAGGACAGACCCCCATCCTGTAGGAGCAACATCTATCATCTGGAGCTTCACCATGCCGCCCCTGTCGGTCATGTAGTCGGCCATCATGGTGGCATGCTTTCTTTCCTCTTCAGCATGGCATCTGAGCCAATGGGAATATCCGTCCCATCCCTGATGCTTGAGGTAGTATGACATCTGGAGATAGAGCTGTGAAGACCACAGTTCAGCAGTGATCTGATCATTGATCGCCTGCTGTAATTTGTTTGCAATCATGTCTGTTTGTTTTTAAGTTCACAGACTCCATTGCAAGACTGGTGCCGCGTTGCTTCAGGCGATATCGGTTCCGTTGAGGATGACTTTTTCTATTATCGGTGTCTGATGGCTGTATGGGATGAAGGCGAGGGAAGGGAGCGGCTTGGTGATGATGAGGTTGGCTTTTTTGCCGACCGTGATCGAGCCAAGCTGGTCGCTTACGCCCATCGCGTATGCCGTGTTGATGGTGCAGGCGTTGAATGACTGCTCCGGTGTGAGGCGCATCCTGATGCAGCCCAGGGCCATGACGAAGCGCATGTTGCCGCTCGGGCTTGAGCCGGGATTATAGTCGGAGGCCAATGCCACAGGCAGGCCGGCCTCTATATAATCTTTGGCACGGCCGAACGGTATGCCGAGGAAGAATGAGCATCCTGGCAGCATTGTCGGCATGGTCACGCTTCCGCGCAGTGCCTCGATCTCAGCATCTGTAGTCATCTCAAGATGATCGACCGAGAGGGCGTTGTATTTCACACCGACCTGCACACCGCCTGATACTTCAAGCTCGTTGGCATGTATCTTAGGGGTAATTCCATATTCGGCAGCTTTGCTTAGGATCTTCTCCGTATCTTCCACGGTGAAGAATCCTGCATCGCAGAAAACATCAACGAAGTCGGCGAGGCCTTCTGCAGCGACTCTTGGCAGCATTTCGTTGCAGACAAGGTCTACATATTCGGACTGGCGCCCTTTGTAGGCACGTCCGACAGCGTGAGCGCCGAGGAAGTTGGCTCTCACAGTGATCGGTGCTGTTTCCTTGATTCGTCTTATGACACGAAGCATCTTGAGCTCATCCTCCACGGTCAGTCCGTATCCGCTCTTGATTTCCACGGCTCCGGTACCCATAGCCATGATTTCACGGACGCGTACCATGGACTGCTCATAGAGTTCATCCTCTGAGGTTGCGTGCAGCAGGTCGGCGGAATTAAGGATTCCGCCGCCTCTGGCAGCTATCTCCTCATAGGAGAGTCCGGCAATCTTGTCGCGGAATTCACCGTCTCTGCATCCGGCATATACAATATGAGTATGAGAGTCACAGAAAGCCGGCATCACAAATCCGCCCTGAGCATCGATGAACTCTGCATTTACGGCAGTTGGGGCGGTTGTAAAAACCGTGCTACCCCCCTGGCCGCAGGGGGAAGGAGTATCCGTCAGGATACGGCAGGGGTCGTTTTTACAACCGTCCCAACTGCCATATTCAGCGATGATGCCGTCTTCGATCACGAGATAGGCATTCTCGATGCACTTCACATCGTTCATCTGCGAGCCCTCAAGCCTTTTTACATCAGCCGGGAGAATGCCCGCCAACGTCCCTATATTGTATATGATGGTCTTCATGAACTTATCTTATGAATTCTATAGACTTCTCGATGAGCGGGTGCATGTAGCGGTCGTCGTCTATGAATGGGACCTCCTTGCGGTATTTAGCGAAGATCTTCTCGATCTCCCATGACGAGCGCAGCGGACGGCGGAACTCGAAGGCCTGGGCTGCATTGAAGAGCTCGATGGCGAGCACGCGCTCGGTATTTTCCACTACGCGTACGAGTTTGGTCGCAGCGTTGGCGCCCATGCTTACATGGTCCTCCTGACCCTGTGACGACGGGATAGAGTCTGCCGATGCTGGCATGCAGAGACCCTTGCTCTGGCTCACGATGGAAGCTGCAGTATACTGCGGGATCATGAATCCGCTGTTCAGACCTGGCTTCGCTACAAGGAAGTTAGGAAGGCCTCTCTGACCCGAAATCAATTTGTAGATACGTCTCTCTGAGATGTTTGAGAGTTCCGAGAGAGCGATTGTGAGCATGTCCATAGGAATGGCGATAGGCTGTCCATGGAAGTTGCCTGCTGAGATGATCAGGTCCTCGTCAGGGAAGACTGTAGGGTTGTCAGTAGCGCTGTTGATCTCGGTCTCGATGACAGACTTTACATAGCGGATGGTGTCCTTTGATGCTCCATGCACCTGAGGAATGCAGCGGAATGAATATGGATCCTGCACATGGACCTTCTTCTGCTTGATGATCTCGCTGCCCTCGAGAAGCTGACGGAAACGCGCAGCCGTCTCGATCTGGCCCTGATGGGCACGTACCTCATGCACCTGCGGATAGAAAGGCTCGATGCGGCCGTCATATGCCTCGAGGGACATGGCGCCGATCTTGTCGGCCCAGTCCGAAAGCCTCTCGGCCTGGATGAGCGACCACACCGCATGAGCGCTCATGAACTGCGTACCGTTCAGCAGCGCAAGGCCTTCCTTCGACTGGAGCTTCACAGGCTCCCAACCGAACTCAGCCCATACTTCCGCAGATGGGCGGACCTCGCCTTTATAGTACACCTCTCCAAGGCCTATGAGCGGAAGGCACATATGCGCCAGCGGAGCGAGGTCGCCGGAAGCTCCGAGCGAACCCTGCTGGTATACAACCGGAAGGATGTCGTTGTTGAACATGTCCATAAGGCGCTGCACTGTGATCAGCTGCACGCCTGAGTGTCCGTATGAGAGGGACTGTACCTTCAGCAGAAGCATCAGCTTCACGATCTCGGGACGGACTGTCTCGCCTGTGCCGCAGGCATGAGACATCACCAGATTGTGCTGGAGCTGAGAGAGGTCCTCAGCAGGGATGGTGATGTTGCAGAGCGAACCGAAGCCTGTGGTCACTCCGTACACCGGACGTCCGATGTCTTCCATCTTGCTGTCCAGGAACTTGCGGCATTTTACGATGGCAGCTTCGGACTCCTTGCTGAGCTCGAGCTTCTCTCCTTTGAGTATGATCTCATTGACCTTTTCGATGGTCAGTCGCTTATTGGAAATAGTATGTGTCATTATATTGTAATTTCGAGCGGAGTCGAGAAATCTCTATCCGATTATGTTTCTGATCAATTCTTCATCTGCGATGTTAGGCAGGGTCACCTTCAGGCCCGGAGTACGCTCCATTTCACGCTTGATGGCATGCATGGCGCCCTCGTTGCGCGCCCAGCTACGGCGTGCGATGCCGTTGTTGACATCCCAAAGGAGCATTTCCCGGATGTGACGGTCAGAGTCTGCGCTGCCGTCGATCACCATGCCGAATCCTCCGTTCATCACCTCGCCCCAGCCGACTCCGCCGCCGTTGTGGATGGATACCCATGTGGCGCCACGGAAACCATCGCCGATGACATTGTGCACTGCCATGTCGGCGCAGAACTGCGATCCGTCATAGATGTTTGAAGTCTCACGGAACGGAGAGTCTGTACCTGACACGTCGTGGTGGTCACGTCCCAGAACTATAGGTGCAGTTATCTCGCCGCTGCGGATGGCCTCGTTGAACGCGAGGGCAATCTTCGTGCGTCCTTCGCAGTCCGCATAGAGGATGCGGGCCTGCGAGCCGACAACGAGATTGTTGCGGCCAGCCTCTTCGATCCATCTGATATTGTCCATCATCTGTCCCTGTATCTCCTCCGGAGCCTGTGCCATGATTTCTCTCAGCACTTTTGCCGCAATGGCGTCAGACTTTGCGAGGTCCTCAGGATTCTCCGACATGCAGACCCATCTGAAAGGTCCGAATCCATAGTCGAAGAAGAGCGGTCCCATGATGTCCTGGACATATGACGGGTAGCGGAAGCGGCCGTCCTCGCGGAGGACGTCGGCGCCTGCGCGCGACGCCTCGAGAAGGAAGGCGTTGCCATAGTCGAAGAAGTACATGCCCTTGTCAGCGAGCCTGTTCACAGCCGCAGCATGCCTGCGGAGCGACTCCTGCACGCACTCCTTGAACTTATCAGGCTCTTCGGCCATCATCCTGTTGGACTCTTCGTATGAATATCCCACAGGGTAGTATCCTCCTGCCCATGGGTTGTGGAGCGATGTCTGGTCCGAACCGAGGTCTACATGGATGTCCTCGTCAGCGAGTCTCTCCCAGAGGTCTACTACATTGCCCTGATATGCTATTGATACGACTTCCTTGTTCTCGACTGCCTTGCGGATGCGTGGCATGAGCTCGTCAAGATCAGTATGAATCTCGTCCACCCAACCCTGGCTGTGTCTCTTGTGAGCAGCATGAGGATTGACCTCGGCGCATACGCTCACCACTCCGGAGATCACACCGGCCTTAGGCTGCGCGCCAGACATGCCTCCGAGACCTGCGGTCACGAACAGCATTCCCTTCATGTTCTCCTCCGTGCCGGCGAGGCCGCGTGCCTTGAGCTGCTTGCGGGCAGCGTTCATCACAGTGATCGTAGTTCCGTGCACGATGCCCTGAGGACCTATATACATATATGATCCTGCAGTCATCTGGCCATACTGTGACACTCCGAGAGCATTGAATTTCTCCCAATGGTCCGGCTTCGAATAGTTCGGAATCACCATTCCGTTGGTAACGATCACACGTGGAGCATCCTTGTGGCTCGGGAAGAGTCCGAGAGGATGACCCGAGTACATCACGAGGGTCTGCTCGTCGGTCATGGTAGCGAGATACTGCATCACGAGGCGGTACTGAGCCCAGTTCTGGAACACGGCACCGTTGCCGCCATATGTGATCAGCTCGTGCGGATGCTGAGCAACACGGTAGTCCAGGTTGTTCTGGATCATGGCCATGATCGCTGCAGCCTGCTTAGACTTTGCAGGATACTCGTCGATAGGGCGTGCGTACATCTCATAGTCAGGACGCAGACGATACATATATATGCGTCCATACTCCTTCAACTCATGCGCAAACTCCTTTGCGAGCATAGCATGATGCTCCTGCGGGAAATACCTGAGGGCGTTCTTGATGGCCAGCACCTTCTCTTCATCGCTGAGAATCTCCTTGCGCTTAGGCGCGTGGCTCACTGTCTGGTCATAAGGTTTCGGCTCCGGAAGAACAGCCGGAATGCCTGCCAATATATCTTCGTGGAATGTCATAATCTTCCTGTCGCTTAACTATTTAGTTGTCAATATTTTACGAAATCTTCGTGCTCCCTTCTGGCGGCACGAGGTTTTTATAAATTGTTGATGATCAATGTTTTGTCCGCCAGTGTTTTAGGCGATTTTTCCATTTACTATGGCGAGTATTTCTGCTTCTTCGGCTATGGCCTTCGATGCGATCTCGGCAGCCTCGGCGCAGAGGCGCTCGGCGGCTTCGCGGTCAGCGAGGCCTGCGGCGTTGATGCGCACGTTGAGCTGTGCTCCGAGCACTGCACTGCGTGCGGCGAGTGCGCCTACGCCTGCGTCAGAAACCGATGCCGGGTTGCCTTCAGAGGCCATTGCGCGTACGACAGGGAAGACTTCCATTGCAGTCTTCATAGTCTTGAGAGGGACTTCTGTAGCATATAGTGTCGCTGCTTCCATCGCCTCGGCGCGAGCCTTCTTCTCTTCATCTGAGCCCTTCGGCATACCTATGGCAGCCATAATCCTGTCGAATGCTGCAGTGTCCTCATCAACGAGCGCGAGCAGTCTGCGCATCACGTCCTGACCCTTGTCAGCCCAGTCCGAGAACTCCTTCCAGCGCTCGTCCCATCCGGCCTTGTGAGATGAGAGGTTTGCAACCATAGTCCCCAGGGCAGCTCCGAGAGCTCCCATATATGCTGAAATGGATCCGCCGCCCGGAGCAGGGGACTCCGAAGCTGTCTCATATGCAAATCCCTTGCATGTCATGCGCACAAGTCTCTCGCGTGCTGCGGCCTCAGTCTCGTCCTCGATCAGGTACTCGATGACTTTCTCTGCAGGGTTGAAAGGCTTCAGGTCGTCAAGTCCCATGGACTTTACGGCGATCTTCATGATCTCTTCCTCTGAAATACCGGTCGAACGCTGCTGCTTCTCAAGGAAGTAGCGGCCGGCCTCGATCAGCGTGCGCTTCGGAACGAGACCTACGATCTCTGTTCCGGTCACGCGCAGTCCGCGTGCCGCCGCTGCCCTGCATACCTCGTCAAAAGCGACATGCAGAGGAGTAGTGTTGATGTCAGTTATGTTCATGGACACCTGAGCGATGCCATACTCGTCAATGAACCATCCGATCGCCTTGCAGCCCTTCAGCGTGCCTGGAATCATGACGGTCTTGCCGTTCTCGTCCTTCACGATCTTTCCTGTTATAGGGTTGCCCTCTCGCTTCGGACGTCCCTTCTCGCGCACGTCGAATGCGATTGCATTCGCGCGGCGGGTCGATGTTGTGTTGAGGTTGTAGTTCACGGCGATGAGGAAATCGCGCGCGCCAACGTTGGTCGCGCCGGCCTGCGCTGTGCGCTCGGTGTATGTGCCTGGACCGAAGTCAGGCTGGCGTGCAGGGTCACCCATCTTTTCTGGAAGAGCCTCGTACTCGCCGGCGCGGCATACCGCAAGGTTCTTGCGCTCAGGCCTCTGAGCGGCTGCCTCATAGCAGTAGCATGGGATCTCCAGCTCATTAAAAATGCGCTCCGCCAGCTTTCTTGCCAGTTCAGCGCACTCTTGGAGCGTAATGCCCGAAATAGGAATGAGAGGAAGCACGTCAGTTGCACCCGAACGCGGATGGGCGCCATGATGCTGTCTCATGTCAATAAGTTCTCCAGCACGCTTCACGCCCTGGAATGCAGCCTCGAGGACAGCCTCAGGGCTTCCTACGAAAGTGACTACTGTACGGTTGGTTGCTTCGCCCGGATCCACGTCGAGGACCTTGACTCCGCCGGCCTTCTGGATCGATGCTACAATCGAATTGATTACTTCCATGTTGCGGCCTTCGCTGAAATTAGGCACGCATTCGATTATTCTTTCCATAAATTATGTTTTGTGTTATTTAAATTCTCAAATCAATCTTTAAAGATAGTGGTTTTGTTTGAATATACCAACTTAGATCTGTCCTGTGTATATGGCGTACGATATGTATACGATGGCTGCGCATAGCGCTATGGTGAGTATGGCGACAATCCATTCGGCTGTAGGGGAGAGGTTGACTCCAAGATATTTGAAGTCCTTGAATTCTTTCCTTTTCCACATGTGGAGATTGTCCTTCAACCATTCTGCATATGCATGCAGGTCAAGGACGGGATTGTTTATGAACCATGTCTCTGTCGCAGACTCCAATGCCGGAACGTCACACCATGAGAAAGCTTCGCACCATTTGACGTCAGCACCGTTCTCGATGCCCAGACATACTGTGAACTCGTTCTTGTTCCCTCCGTGCCAGAATGCTCTCTGCTTCAGCGCGGTGCCTATGCCTTTGGCTGCATCGAAGAGTATGATGAAAACATGTATCTGCCTTTCCTGTCCATAGTATGCGTTAATGCGCCAGAAATGTTCCTCTGTTCCTTCCGGAAGCGTTATGTTCAGTTTCGGAGACATGAGAATGACATCCGTTTCAAGGAACTTTCTGCGGAAGTCAGGATATTCCACCAGTCCATACTCTTCAGCATCCTCGTCACTGATCTTCTCATGCCTGAAAATCGAATCTGAATACTTTACATAGTTGATATAGCGTCCTTTGTAAGTTGTGGTTGCCATATGCTCATATATTCCATCCCAATCATACTCCTGTCCTCCTCCTCCGGAGATGCAGTTTGCGTGGAACGGGTTGATGTGACGTATAGGGGTGCCCCACAGGTCGGCAAGGGAATCATATGTGCTTTCGGTAATGTCGACGCAATGTCCGGTATTCAAGGTCAGGAACCACACGTCAGGGTGATGTATGTATGAAACCCTCGTTCTTGTGTGAGTGTTTCCCTTGCTGTCAGTATAGGTCTCTGTTGTAATGATCTGCTCTGTCCACGGTTCGTGATGGGTGGCTCTCAAGGCATACCCGCTCAGGTACTCCTTTGTCCTGGATGCTCCTCTCATCGAGAGCCACAGGACGAGAAGGCTGCCGGCCGCGGCAAGCGCATAACCCCACCAGTTGGTGTAGTCTTCAAGATACACCAACATGAATGCCGCAGCCGCTACGGGAAATATGTATGCTAACCTATGCAATGTTATGAGAATAACTCGATGTCGTTCTCACGTCTTGTCTGCATGATGTCCGCAGTGACATCAGATGAGATCACCACATACTCTATCTTCTCGGTGTTCCTGATGAACCATCTGGAAGGCATCGACTCCAGGAGAGTCTCGCGCTCACGGATGATGTCGAGCATGCGCTGCTGAGCGGTTGAGAATACGGCTCTCTGTACCTCGATGGTCTGCATGAGCTTCTGATAGAGAGAAGTGTCGAACTCTGGGTTGGATTCCTGGATCATCTTGATAAGTGACTGGTTGTCACTTGAATAACGTCCGGCGATCAGTTCCGGGTATATCTTTTCGAATGTCTTCCTATATTCGTCGGTCACGCCAGCTTCCTGCTTGATGGTCTTCCACATTGTGTCGAATACTGACTCGATCTTGCCCTTCTGCGCCTCCGCTTCCTTGCGGAGAGCCACTTCCTTGTTGTTGTACGCAAAGTACATGATCACGAGAATGAGTACAATGACTCCGCCGATTATCAATCCTATCATATCAATTATGGTTTAAATTATTTCCTGTTCCTCTATGGCCTGAGTCTGGTTTATGACATCGGCAAGCATGAGCATGTTCGACGCCACGACGGCGATCTGCCTGTCGGCGGCGCCGTCCCTGAGCGCATGCCATGTGAGAGTGCTTCCGAGGACTTCCTCGTCCTTGACGAACCTTATGAACTTGAATTTCCTCGCCAGATTGCTCTGAAGCACGTTTGTATATTGGTTGCATATCATCTCCACATCCTTCTCTATGGACTCCCGCGTCTCCTTGTCCTGGATCTCTCCATACACCTTGATGAAATCGTCGTATGCAAGGTCGGTTTCTATCTTCTTGCCACCCTCTGTCTCATTGATTATCAGGCTGTGCTCGATGTCGCTGCTGTCATGCTCCAGCTCGCTGGAGATGTCGTGCAGCTTGGTAAAACGTACGCCTGCGAAATAGATGTAGTCGCCGTCTATGGCATATTTGATCTTGCCGAAGTCTATGCCTATGGATGCCTTGTAATATGCCTTCTTGATATAGAGGATCTTCCTCAGGCCCTTCTCCTTGAGTCTTATGAACTCGAGGAATCTGGTGAATCCTCCGCTTTGCGGGATCTTGTCCTTGAACTGCTCGTCCTCTATGAGGCTGTCGATCTCTGTCTCCTTGACGATGTATCCCTTCTTGGCATATTCCATCTGCTCGAGCTTGAATGTGAAGTTCACGCTGCTGAGCATCGAGTCGGTCTGTACCCTGGTGTCGACCTTGCCGGCTAGCACATCGTTCTCGCGCTCCAGCGCCTCTATGCGCTTCTGCAGCGACGCCTTGTCCTCCAGCTCGCGCTGCTTGCTGACCAGCACCCTCTGTATCATCTCATTGGCCGGGGCGAACGCCAGGAACGTGAACACGATGGTAAGCACATTCGACACTATCAGGAGGAACGCGCCGATTCCTGAGGTCAGGAGCGCGAACCCGAGAATGTTGCACACCACCAGAATTACGCATCCTGCTATGGTCAGGCGGCTTTTCCAAAGCCCGCCCTTGTCCAGGAGCCCCTTGATTTCTTTCTTAATGAACAGTCCCATCTCTTTTGATGTTTTATCAACTTGTAAATATAGCAAATATTTGGCTTGATTGCATATACTTCAGGTTGGAATACTTTTTGGTGTGCACTATTTCGTGTTAAACCATATAGTAGTGTAGTGTTATGAAACAATTGATTTTCGCGGCTCTCGCCGCATGTGTCCTTCCTATGACTGCCTGCAGCAAGGACTTCGACAACTCCACAGTTGACACCTTCGACCTTTCGCGCTATCTTGGAGAATGGTATGAGATCGCAAGATACAACCACAGCTTCGAGAGGGGAATGGACAACACCATGGCCGAATACATCCTCCAGGATGACGGCAAGGTGTTCGTCCTCAACACCGGATGGAAGAACGGCAAGTTCGAGGTTGCAGAGGGAAAGGCAAAGTACAAGGATCCGGAAGGCAATCCGGGCGCACTTAAAGTGTCCTTCTTCCTCTTCTTCTACTCCGAGTACAACGTCATGATGGTCGACGAGAACTACCAGATCTCCCTCGTCGGCAGCAAGGCTGAGAAGTATCTCTGGATCCTCTCACGCACACCGGTCCCTGACCCGGACCTCCTCAAGATGGTTCTCGCCGAGGCCGAAGCCCGCGGTTACGACACCTCAAAACTCATCTGGGTCGACCAGAGCAGAAACATCGAAGCATGGGAAAATGAAAACAAGTAGCCTTCGGGCTACTGTTTTCTTCCCTAAAATTTTGACATTTCGAAGATTTAACCTATCTTTGCACCCACTTTCCGCATCAGCCCAGCTGACCGGGAGAAAAGGACCGGTTCGGTAGCTCAGCTGGATAGAGCAACAGCCTTCTAAGCTGTGGGTCTTGGGTTCGAATCCCAACCGAATCAC
>JAFUJQ010000122.1 GCA_017473705.1 Bacteroidales bacterium
AACTATGTTGCCGAAAAGGTGGCGATGAAAGATGATGCACAGATAATCGGGCTGCTTGAAAAGATACGTGAGTATCAGATAAAGAAAGCCGGTGCTGTGCTTCCTTCTGAAATGGTGTTCAAGACAGAGAAAATCTATAATTCGACGAACTGGAACAAGCCTCTGGCCATGTTCTGCATGACCCTGGGAATCATTGCATTTCTGGTGTTCTGTCTGTCAGAGAGACGATACAGATGGCTTAAAATTGCATTGTCAGTCGTCTGTGCCTGCATTTTCGCTTATCTGACCTTTCATATAGGACTCCGATGGTACATCTCCGGACACGTTCCGCTTTCAAACGGATTCGAGACAATGCAGTTCATGGCATGGTGCTGCATCCTTCTTGCCTTCTGCCTTCAGAAGAAATTCATTTTCGCCCAGCCATTCGGCATACTTGTCTGCGGTTTTGCCCTGCTGGTGTCGATGATGGGGGAGTCAAACCCGCGCATAACCCAGCTGATGCCTGTCCTGCAGTCCCCGCTGCTGAGTGTCCATGTCATGGTCATAATGATTTCATACACCTTGTTTGCATTCATGATGTTGAATGGCGTGGCAGCACTGGTCAGCCGGAATAAAGCCAGGATGGAATATCTCAAGACCGTCAGCAACATCATGCTCTATCCGGCTCTGTTCCTGCTGACTGCCGGAATCTTCATCGGCGCAGTCTGGGCAAACGTTTCGTGGGGAAGATACTGGGGATGGGATCCGAAGGAGGTATGGGCACTGATCACCATGCTCATCTATTCGCTAGGCATCCATCAGGGATCACTGAAATGGTTCCGAGATCCGAAGCATTTCCATATCTTCTGCATCCTCGCCTTCCTGAGTGTCCTCGTAACATATTTCGGGGTGAATTTCCTGCTCGGAGGTCTGCATAGTTATGCATAGTCTTTATACTTTTCAGCAGTTTATTTGTCAAAATATATACTGTGTGAATAGTAATCATTCAAGAACATATATGAAAAAATCATTTTTCTGACGGTTCTGGCAGGACTCCTTGGCATTGCATCACATGCCCAAAACACCTCCGAAAACAACAATCACATCAAATCCGTAAAGGCACTCAGGCTGCTATTCCACAGTAACTGATTTTGCCAGATTACGAGGTTTGTCGTCATCTCTGCCTTTATTGACGGCTATATGATATGCCAGCAATTGCAGTGGTATGGAAACAATGACAGGCATCAGGAATTCAGAAGCAGAAGGAACCTTTTGAAGGATAATTCACTCCACGACCCATATAAATGAAATTGTGTGCGTAAGCCTATGATCTTTTTGTGAAAATTTATGCAAGAAACAACGATCATTTGCTTACATTGATTCAGACACAGATAAAACCTCTCGGATTAATTCTGTCAAAAATAATAATCTCATTCAGGACTGTGTATAATAAACAACTGACGATACTTCCTAAATAACAGTCATACCCTACACACTGATAGTATGTGGCTTGTACTTCCGGTACCCCGTCGTGGCGTGTTCCATATCATCTTCGTGTGAAACACTGCCTGAGCCTTGCAGCAACTGATTTGCATATTTACCACACCGTAATTCTTCTGAAGAAACCAGTCTGTGACTTTTTGAAATTGATATTTGTCGTGGGAATTCCTATAAGATTGGGCAATATTGCCGATTCTTCTGTATATTTGCTGTCGAACAGATTAATATTCATACGTAATGAAAACCAAACTATTCCTGGTGGCGATGGCCGCCTCTATGATTTGCGCATCATGCGCTTCCGTCCAGGTCAGTGAACCTGCTCCATACGGTGTGCTGCCGACAGAGCAGCAGGTCGAGTGGCAGAAGATGGAATTTAACATGTTCGTGCATTTCGGACCTAACACATTCTCCGGTGACGAGTGGGGAAGCGGTCAGGAGAAGGCGGAACTGTTCAATCCGACTGCTATGGATTGCCGTCAGTGGGCATCCATTGCCAAGGCGGCGGGTATGAAAGGTATCATCATTACAGGTAAGCATCATGACGGATTCTGCCTATGGCCGAATCCATACAGCAGACACACCGTGGCCCAAAGCAGCTGGAAAGATGGCAAAGGTGATGTACTGAAGGAACTTTCCGATGCCTGCAGGGAATATGGTATTGAATTCGGAATTTATATTTCTCCATGGGACAGACATGATCCTCATTATGGTACAGACGAGTACAACGATGTATATGTAAAGACGCTGGAGCATGCTCTGGGAAATTACGGTCCTGTCTTCGAGCAGTGGTTTGACGGAGCCTGCGGAGAAGGACCGAACGGCAAGAAACAGGTCTATGACTGGCCACTCTTCAACTCTACCGTATACCGTATGCAGCCGGATGCTGTGATTTTCAGTGACTATGGTCCCGGCTGCCGTTGGGTCGGAAATGAAAGGGGAAGTGCCGGACGTACATGCTGGAGCACAATGGAGATCAATGATGAACTTGCCGGACATCCGGAAAGGATCAGGATTCTTAACGAGGGAACAAAGGGAGGCAACACATGGGTCCCTGCCGAGAGCGACGTCTCGATTCGTCCGGGATGGTTCTGGAAGGAACACGAAAATGATGATGTCAAGTCGCTGAGACATCTTCTCAATATATATTATGAGAGCGTCGGCAGGAATTCTCTCCTCCTGCTCAATGTGCCTCCAGATACGCGTGGACTCATACATGAGGCTGACTCGACCCGTCTGATGGAGTTCTGCGCTGCCCTTGACGAGATCTTCAGCGTCAATCTTGCCGCAGGTGCTCAGATCGAGGCAGAGAATGTACGCGGAGGTTCCAGCAGATTCAGCGCAGACAATATGCTCAATGATGAATATGACTCTTACTGGGCATCAGACGATGATGTTACAACAGTATCGTTTACCGTCACATTGCCTGAGCAAAAAACCTTCAATCTCGTTCAACTGCAGGAGTATATACCACTCGGACAAAGAGTATCCGCGTTCACTATCGAAGTGTTGAATGAAGACGGAACATGGAAACAGGTAGCTGAGGAAAACACCATAGGCTACAAACGCATCGTCATACTTCCACAGATCGCAACGACAGCTGTCCGCGTCAATATAAACTCATCTGAAGCTTGTCCGGTATTGAACGGATTCGCTCTATATATGGATCCGGGACTGAATGAAAAGTAGTCCGGATGATTTTTTGACATGCATCAAATAAATCGGCTTTTTTGAAAAATACCTGCTTGAATCGGGACTGATAAGTCTACAAAACTCATAAGTTTGCTTCTGGAATTAACTCCCGCGAGGGATAAAAGAAGTTAGTAGTGATTATGAAAAAGTTGATTATCAAGTTTATCAGCAGGATGATTCTTAGTTGCCCGCCTTGTCCCACTCCGATCATTTATATAAAGCACAAAGGTAAGGTCATGGCTGTGTAGAAATGGACGATCTGACACGGCTGAGCGTCTCCAGTGACATCTGGAGATACGATGCGACATAGGTTAGGGGAACCCTCTGGATGATTTCCGGGAACAGATGCATCAGTTTTGTATATCTGTCCTTGGCTGACTCGAAGCGGAGGAGGTCCGCCTTGACCTGTGAAAGCATCAGGGAATTCTCCAAGAATCGTCTGTACAGGTAGGCAAGGTCGG
>JAFUJQ010000008.1 GCA_017473705.1 Bacteroidales bacterium
GAGGGAACTCCTGGCGGAAACCTTCTCTCGACACTCGCAGAGCAGAAGAGCTTCCTTCCGTCTGCATGTGGTGGCAAGGGTGCATGCGGACAGTGCAAGTGCCGCGTGACCGAGGGTGGCGGAGAGATCCTCCCTACCGAGGTCGGCTTCTTCAACCGCAAGCAGATCGCTGCAAACTGGCGTCTCGGATGTCAGGTTAAGATCAAGGAAGACATGTCAATCGAGGTTCCGGCTTCAGCGCTCAGCGTGAAGAAGTGGGAGTGCGAGGTTGTTTCAAACCACAATGTGGCTACATTCATCAAGGAGTTCGTGGTGAAGCTTCCTGAGGGAGAGCACCTCAACTTCCAGTCAGGTGGATATATCCAGATCGACGTGCCTGCAGTTACAGTAGACTACAAGGATATCGACGTAGACGATCAGTATAAGGAAGATTGGGAGAAGATGGGTCTCAGGACTCTCAAGATGGTCAACCCTACTCCTACCGTTCGTGCATACTCGATGGCCTGCTACCCTGCAGAGGGCGACATCATCAAGCTCAACGTACGTATCGCAACTCCTCCATTCGACAGGGCTGCGGGCAAGTGGGTTGATGTGAACCCTGGTATCTGCTCTTCATACATCTATTCTCTCAAGCCAGGTGACAAGATCACTATCTCAGGTCCTTACGGTGAGTTCTTCCTTCCAAAGGATCTCCCTGCAGACCAGGAGCTGATCTTCGTCGGTGGTGGTGCAGGTATGGCTCCTATGAGAAGCCACATCATGCATCTCTTCAAGACAGAGAAGACAGACCGCAAGGTGAACTTCTTCTATGGTGCGCGTGCGCTTAAAGAGGCATTCTACCTCGACGACTACCATGCAATCGAGAAGGAATTCCCTAACTTCAAGTTCCATCTTGCACTTGACAGACCGGATCCAGAGGCTGATGCAGCAGGTGTTCCATACGTTGCAGGTTTCGTACACAATGTGATGTTCGAGACTTACCTCAAGCAGCATGAGAATCCAGAGGATGCGCTTTACCTCATGTGCGGACCTCCTATGATGGTCGGCGCGGTTGTAAACCTCCTCGACTCACTCGGAGTTCCACCAGAGAACATCCTCTACGACAACTTCGGAGCATAACGCAAAAGAGCCAGCATGACCGCTGGCTCTTTCTATATATGTCTATATGGTAAGTTTGGCTTGGTTTCGTCGGAAGAAGTTCCGAATTCATCTCTCTCAGCGAAAGCGATGGGTCCCAACCGGCGGGCTAAAGCCCTACTGCTCAGGCACGAATGTCCACCGGACATTCTCTAACGGCCATCGCGACCGTTCACGAGGTCATGGACCTCTTTGTGTTATAATTTACTGATGCCCCATTGGTAGACTTCGTCTATGACCGGGGTTGAGATGTTGTGTGAATGAGCAAGCTGCCAGATGTATCTTAAGCCGTATGGGAAGTCTTCGGTGAAGTAGCGGCTCTTGAAGTCCGGTATCCATCCGTCTTCGGTCTGGATCATAGGCGATGTTATGCCTTTGAAACCTGCTATCGATGATAGTTTTGCGGCAAGCGACTTAGCGTCATGACTTTCGTAATAGTCTAGAATCGTCGGAAGATATCCTTCCGTTACAGGAAGCACCTTCAACAGGTTGAAGAACTCATGGTCCATCTTTATCAGGACATCTGCAGCCTCGACTGTCCAGTCTTCATAGAAGTTGACCATACGAGGATAAGCTCTGCCTTCGTTTTCCCTGCCGAACATTGTATACAGACGTGAAGTATGCAGAAGAGGATTGCTGTTGGTAAGGCTCGCTTCATAATAGTTTTTCAGCAGATGCACCGGCCTCTGGAACCATTCTGAAATCACATCGGCGAACTCACGCTTCTGCCCATCCGTAACATTCTCTACAGCAATATGATAGCAAGGCTTATATCCTAAAAGGTTGGCGGATCTTCCGTATTCGTTCACACGGCATATGAAAGGAACTCTCTGAAAACCCCATAGAGGCTGGTGTGGTGAAAGAATCTTGAGAGCTTCGAAGAAGAAGCCGGTGGATGAGAACACGCTGCCGACATAGGCGTCCGTTTTAAGATATGGCTTTATCCTTTCCAGCTCCGACGCAATCATAAAGCCAGGATAGCAGAACAGGACGACATCCGCATTTGAAATGACCTCCGCCGGATTTCCACTTACTGCAGTCAGGTGGCCTGTCAGCGTTTCAGACTCCGGAAGCAAGACTTCGATATCTTTATTCCATCTGTCCGGACTTCCTGTCAGAATATTCACCTCTGCCTTGCCTTTTGACGACAGCCAGCCGGCGATGACATGGCCAAGTGAGCCTCCACCGCATAAACATATCTTCTTCATCTTATAGCGACTTTAGGGCTTCTATCAACCTATGGTTATCTTCCCTGTTGCGGATTGCTATCCGGATATAGCTTCTTCCGGCAAAGACTTTCTTCGTGCTGCAGTCTTTTATAAGGATGTTATGTTCGTTCAACAGGCGTACTGCAAGACCATATGACCCGTATGGAGGCAGAACCTCACATAGGAAATAGTTTGATTCGCTGTCAAAGACACGCAGGTAAGGGACTGACATCAACTCTTCCTTGAACACTTCCCTCTCCTTCCGGAACTTCAGCGCTGCCTTTCTGTAATCTCCCTCGTGCTTGGTGTATATCTGCATGAAGAATTCCGCAAATGAGTTCAGATTCCATATCGACACATCCTTCTTTACAAAGGAGATCAGTTCCTTGTCTGCCGACGCCATTATACCCAGACGAAGTCCCGGAACGCCATAAGACTTGGAAATGCTTTTCACGACAATCATGTCTGGGAACTGTTCAAGGACATCATTACGCAGCAATGTGTTCTGAGGGAACTCTGTGCTGAAGTCCACGAAGGACTCGTCAACCACGAGTCTTATGCCTTCGGCCTGGCACCATGAAGCCAGCATCAGGACATCATTATACGGAAGGTAGTTTCCCGACGGATTGTCCGGATTGATCAAGAGAAGTGTCTCCGGCCTGTGCTTTGAAAAATATTCAATCACATCATCAGCCGTATAGTGGAAATCTTCCGTCTGAGGGACAAATATCTCCAGAGAATCTGCCGAACGTCTGTTAGGATATTCCTCGAAAGTAGGATATATCACGCCCATGCGACCCTCAACCTTCTCCATCAGGCTCTTGATCAGCTCTGCAGCGCCATTGCCGGGAACAATGTATTCCTGCTTGACACCGAAACACTTGCCGGCAAGAAGAGAATTGACATACATGCCGGACGGATACTCCGTCAGGAGAGTGTCGAAGTTGGCCCGCATCTCATCCTTGAGATGTCTCGACGGGAAATAAGGGTTCACAAGATAGCAGTAGTCCAGCATTCCCGGGAATCTCCAATAACCTCCGAAACGTTTCATATAAAGTCTGTGATGCTCCTCATCAGAAGCAAAGAGAGCCTCAGCTATATCCAGGTCCTGTATGTCGTCAATCTCATACCACCTCTCGTTCGAGATCGGAAGAGCCTTGAGGTCTGAGTTCTCAAGCATGCATATGACCCTCAGTACTTGCTCGTAATATTCATTATTGCCGAGAGCAGCGCAATATGCATCAAGGAAAGGCACATATTTATGCTGAAGGAAGTCCTTGCTGAACTTATAGAGGTTGACGGTCTTGTAATAGAATTCCACATCGGAATACTTGAAGGCCTTCTTAGGGACAAAATTCACGACATTGTTCTCGTCGTCTATCCTCACCATAGTTCCGTCCATCCATGTCTGGTATTTCGCTACAAGCGCAATATTCGGATGCGGGTTGTCCATTATGAGGGGAAACATCCTGTCATCCAGAATAAGGTCCGACTCTATCAGCAGGGTGTCATCTTCCAGAAGCCTGTCCTTGGTGAGAGCAAGTGAGTAGATGTTATTGGTCTTGTCATAGATGGGATTTTCAACATACTCGATATTGAGTCTGCCGGCATAACGGTCACCGATATGTTCTACAAGGTTCGCGCCCTTGTATCCTACCACGATTATGACCCTTGTCAGGTCAAGGCGGCTCAGCTGGGTCAGGAGTCTGTCAATCAGAGTGACTCCGTTGACCTGCACCATGCATTTGGTGTTATCTTTTGTAAGCTCCTTAAGGCGCTTACCCATACCGGCGGCAAGAATTATTGCTTGCATAATTATCTATTTATGAAAAAGGCACAACATTTAACAAAAATCTGGAGCGGCACCCAGACATCAGACCCAGACTTTATCCTGGCCTTGCGTATCTCGGAGGCGAGATAAGGATACTTGTCGAAAAGGTCCAGGCCATAGGCAATGGAATACCATCCGGCCTGCATGAGTATGTCATCCGAGAGCACAGCTACAGGATTGCTTTCCGGAGCGTGGTCCCGGTATAGCTCATAAAGGTTCAGGAAATTCATCGCATACTCGTTCTTCCTTCTCTTCCTGCCCTGACGTGTGATTGAAGACGGATTGTTCTTTCTGTAATGGTACACATCCATGTCCAGATATGCAATGCTTTGAGCATATCCCACCAGCTGAACTGACAGAAAACAATCCTCTGCGTATGAATATAACGGATGATGCACATGCTCATAGAGACTCTTCTTCACACATTTGTTGCAAAGGGTTCCAAAAGCCCTGTGGTTATACATGTTCCTTATATACTCGTCCTTCCGCTCAATGGAATATTCCCTTTCCTTCTTGACAGAAGAACGGTTTGAATACTCCTTCACATAGTTGAAATATATGATGTCCGCATCGGTCTCACGGCATTTAGCCGCTATCGCTTCCATCGAGCCGGGAGAAAGCCAGTCATCCGGATCAACGTGATATATATAATCTCCGGCAGCATGCTCAAGTCCTGTCTTTCTTGCTGCCGGAAGACCCGCATTCTCTTTATCCACTATCAGGATCTGCTCTCTCAGATGCGGATATTTAGAATCTATGAGTTCATTAAGGACTTCCATCGACCTGTCCTTGGTCCCATCATTCACAAACACATACTGCACATCAGGAGATGACTGGCCGAATACGGAATCCGCAAACTCCGAAATATATCTTTCAACACCGTACACAGGTATGATCATGGATATCAATGCTGACTTTTCCATCTTACTTCTCGTATTTAGACTTGGAAGGGAAAACTGATTCGAATGCATCTATGATGGCGCTGTGCAGATTCTCATAACGTTCCTCGCTGAGATGCACATCATTGATGCACACGAGGTTGCGTGTCGGCTTGCGCAGGAAAGCACGAAGGCTTTCCGGAGAAGCCACCGCAACTGAAAAGTGCTTGTTGGAGATCTTGTGATGTAGGATCAGGCCTTTATAGTTCATATAATCCAGGAAGAGATACTGATTGAGATTCTCTTCCGTACGCGTTCTTGTTGCAGATGTCTTGCGTATTTCATCCTCGACAAGGGCATACAGTTCCTCACACTGGCTCTTGAGCATCGGTGAGCATATATGCTGAGGACGGGTGAAGAAGCAGGATGGCTTAAGGCCCATGGCCTTGCGCGCCAGCCTGTCTGAGTTACGACATATCTTCTTATACATTCCTGATGCAAAGAAATGTCTGTAATAGCCTATGACAGCCTTGCCGTCACGGAAGAAATCCTCCGGTCTGCAATCCCCTACCGGAAACATGTCGTCATTGAAGTATAGATATTCCTCATCAAGACCAGGAATCCTGTGCAGATGCATCTCTATGGGATTACAGTTGAACGTAGGCAGGAACTCTGCCGGTATTATATCCTTATGCAGAACTATCTTCAGATTGTCACAATCTGCCCATTCAGGAACCTGAGATGGGTGCGACACCACAAGATATACATTCCTTATGAAAGGCATCCTGCATTCTATGCCCCTGAGCAGGTATTTGAGCGTTCCCCAGTCGCGGAACCTCTTCTGCATCACCGGGACATTTGTCGTCTTCTCATAATCCTGCTTCCATATAGGATCGTTTCCGTTCACATATGTTATCACTGCATCCATAAACGCAATTATTCTCCAAATATTTCTTTTATATACAACGGATAGTGCATAGACTTCCTTATCTTCTCCTCAGACGGGAGCTTCCTCCAGTCACCATATATATTTGTGAGGTATGAGTCAACATTGGCCGGCACCGGGAATTCAATGCCCTCAAACTCCATCTTTGACAGAGGGAAGATGTCCTTCTCATAGAAACAGCTCTTGTAGAAGCCCGCTCCAAGGCTGATCCTGTATTGGTCTTTCGGGTTTATCTTACCAACAAGCCTGCAGAACGGTATCAGCAGGTTGAAGTTTATGAACTGGACCACCTTGTTCGCAAAATGTCTCACCGACGCCTTCTTTATATGCTGAGTAGGATTTATCATATTGAGATAGAAGAACTTGGCCATATGAGACGCGAAGCGGTTAGACTTCTCTATGTAAAAGACATCAAGGCCGACTCCCTGATATTTGAAATACTGAGACCTGGGGTCTGTCGAAGCGACAGGATCGCTCTTCTTCCGGAACTTTCCGAACACATTCACATGGTCCGGATCTGTCTTCAGACACTGATAGAAATAATCCTCGCTGTCCAGCTCCACAAGAACCTTCTCAAGCTTTCTGTAATCCTCTTCATACATGGTGACATCCATGTCGTCATCCCATGGAATGAAACCCTTGTGACGAGCCGCTCCAAGCAATGTACCCGAGCACAGCCACCATTTTATATCGTGCTTCGCGCATATTTCTGCAAATGCGACCAACACCTTCAGCATTTCCTTCTGGTCCCTTCGGAGGGCAGACCCTTCTGGATTATACTCTCTCATATCTACATAAATTATTGAATGACAAGCATGTCAAACAGTTTTTTCCATTTTTCGGCTATTACTTCCGGGGCATACTCCGAACGTTTCCGTACGGCGTTCACCCTTATCTTCATCTGTTCATCCGCATCCATAGACGCCACTTTGATGAGCGTTTCCGCAAACTTTGCCTCATCGAAGGCCGGAACAGCAAAACCGCACTCTCCGTCCAAGATCGCCCTTATTCCCGAAGTCGCATCAAACGCCACTCCGATGCATCCCTGCGCCTGTCCTTCGGTCAGGGCCAGAGGCCAGCCTTCCGTTTCCGATGTAAGGCATACTATCGACGCCTTACGGTAATACCCGGCCACATCCCTCTGCATTCCCTCAAATGACACTCTCTCAAGTTTCAATTCCGCCGCCAGACTTCTCAGCATCTTGCCGTCACGTCCGTCGCCGACCAAGACAAGTCTCCAGCCGTCAAGGACCGGTTCAACCTTCGCCCATATGCGCAGAAGCCTGTCTATGCGCTTGGACCAGTTTTCAAATCTTCCGCAGAAAAGGACGGTCTTCTCCTTTTCATAGCAGACATCCGTAACCGGCAGTTCTGCATTCTCTATCGCATATATATGCGCACCCGAGTCATCAAGGCCAAGAGTCTCGATGACTTCCTTGCGATATGATCCGCATAATACGGTATAGGCATCATTGAGCACATAGTCCCTCACCGTCCTTTCCTTTGCCATCTTCATGGCAAGCGTCCCGTCCTCGAACCTGCGTCTGTTCCACAGATGCCACATAAGGCGGCGGACCAGACCTTTCTGTCTGCGATGCATGATGACATGCCGCTGCCAGAACGGTTCCCCATGGCAAGCGATCACGGTCTTGCATCCGGTCCTCTCCTTTATGCCTTCGATCCCGGGAAGAGACTTTCCCACCTGCACCAGGACATCTATATTGTCTGACACCACATATGACTCCACCACCTTCGTCCGTCCGGCCGTCCTGGCCTGAGATGGAAGAGTCCTTACAGTCAGAATATCATTGACATCATCACTTAAAAGGCCTTCCGACACCCTCGTAGCATATACGAAAACACGATAGCCGTCAAAACGTTTCAGGTATCTGGCGATATCGATTGTCACCCTCTCCGCTCCACCGGCAGGGAAACTGTTATGTATGAATGCAATGCTGACCATATAAAATCTTTCAAAGATACAGTATTTTTTACGGACTTCATAGAACAGAATCACCTCAGAGCGAGGAAAATTGCTTAAAAAGATTTTTTATAGTGTATAAAATAAATTTTTAGCAGGTTAAAATAAATTTAAAATTATAAAAAAGAGAAAAATCTGAAGTTTCTTTTTTACAATCGCTCCGTCATATGCTCCCTTCGACATAGATTTGCGAAAAAAAGATGAGAGGAGCGTGGATAGCAGCAATCTGCCTGCTGGCAACCTACGACTGCGGATTCTGTCAGGACAGGCGATGCACCGCAGGCGTATGCGTCAGCGGATTCATTACAGGCTGTGCGGAGATACAGATTGAATATGCGTTCGGCATGCATTGGTCGGCAGCCGCAGAAGCGTGTCTTGGATTTTCACGCCTGTTCGAGGAGAAGGACATGCTGGAAAAGGAACATGACAGCGAGTTTTCCTTTGAAGAGCTTCCGCATATGAGAGCCACGGAACTGTTCACGGAATATATCCAAGGAAGATACTGGATATCGGACAACTCGAGAGGAGCCTACCTTTCAGCAGGGCTGAAACATGGAAACAGGAGCGGAGTGGACTGGACCATAGGGGTCGGATACAGAATGTACATCTGGCGCGGAATATCAGTCGGAACAGAATACAGAACCGGCATCATAAAGGCCATTAAGACGGGAAACCTTGCAACAGACGGGATAAGGATATATCTGAATTACACATTGGGAAAATAAGAGGCACATGAACACACATCGGGACAATTTCACATCACTTGCTTTTGTCACACTTACACCTTCAGGTCACATGACGCTCTGTCAGCTCATTCTGAGCATTTTGATTTCACCGGTCCCGATACTGCACGGATGTGAATCCCTGCATCAGGACAGCAGCTTCACCGGACCATCGGACACGATGCTTCCGGTGAAGCTGGAGGTCCTTAAATCATCTGACTGTGCAATGGGGACCCTTGATGTACTTGCTTTCAACGACGACCCGCTTCAAAAACTTGACTGCTACCAACGGTTCGACAAACCATCTTCCAAAACGGTCGGCATATCTTCCAGAAACGGAGAAAAGATAATCATGGCATGCGCCAATTCACATCTTGAACCCTGCGACTGGATGCGCGTAGGCTCGCTGTCAGGTCTGGAAGACTTCAAGGCCGAACTGGAGGACGAAGTACGCGAGAGGCCGGTCATGAGCGGAAGCCTGCGGACGAAAGCAGGATCGGAAGGAGAATCCATAACGCTGGAAAGGCTGCATAGCGAAGTGATACTGCGGAGCATATCATGTGACTTCACCGGAAGGGCATACGAAGGAGAGCAGATAAGGAATGCAAAGGCATACCTGACAAATGTCAACGCCTCATGCCCTTTATGGGGCGAATGCCGCTATGCCGAGAGATATGTAAACAGAAGCATGCTGTCTGAGAGCGACGTGGATAGATTCACTGACAGGTCACTGATTCTCAACACCTTAGGTACAATAGACAAAGAGACGAGGTACTGTAACGCAAAAATGATATGCTACCCCAACATGCCTGAGTCTGAGGGCCTCGGAACGGCGTTCACCAGGCTTGTCATAGAAGGAGAAATAGCGGGCCAGACCTGGTACTGGCCGATAGACATAAACAGAGGCGAAGGCATAGTGCAGGAAGGAATAGGAAGGAACATGGAATATGTCTACGACATCCGCATCACGAGGAAGGGGTCGGCTTATCCGGACACCGCCATCGAGTCAGGAAGCGTAGACTTCATTATGGAGGTTAGGGAATGGAACGAAAAGGACGAATACGAGGAGGTCTTCTGATCTTCCTGGCTGCGGCGACATATTCCTGCAGCCCTTCCGGCCAGGACGATGAGATCAGATGCATCGTACACTTTGAAGACAACGGATATGTGACGAAGGCGTTGAACCCTGACGAGCAGAAGATCACAGACATCAGCCTGATGGTTTTTGACGAGGCAGGAGATGCAGAGGAGTGCATCTGGATTCCGAATGCGGGAAGATCAGCCGAGCTGACCCTCGTCAAGGGCAAGTCATATGATTTCAGAGCATGTGCAAACTTCGGCTATCAGGTATATGCAGACCACATCTCCGAACTGGACGAGACAACTTTCCACATGGCATATCCTGATGAGTATCAAGAGGGTATGCCGATGTACGCATCTGCTGACGATATCACCATCGGGACAGACGGAACCGTACATCTGACCTTTGAGAGGCTCATGGCCAAGATTACGCTCAGAATGGACAGAAGCCGTCTCTCCGACGGCGTGGAGGTGTATGTCAGGAGCGCCAGGATATGCAACTGTCCCAAAGTGACGACGGTCTTCGTCCCTAACAAAGTAACCGGCAGCGACAGATGCCACAGTGTCGGTTTCTATCGCAACGATCTGGAGACATCCGTTCTCAACACATCAGGCAGAGACGGCAAAAGCGGAGAGATTTCTTTATATATGATGGAGAACATGCAGGGAGAAGAGAGACCTGATCCTAACGCTTGTTCCTATATAGAAATGGAACTCGACTATATGTCAGACACGAAATATTCCGTAGAACCGCTTAAATACAGGTTTTATCTTGGCGACGGCATGGGAAATCATGATGTAGAAAGGAATACACACTACAAGATCCTGGTCTGCCCTGAAGACGACGGACTGTCGGATGACGGCTGGAGAGTGGACAAGGAAGGACTGAGGGACAATGTCCCTGTTACATTCGCCAGCTATCCGTCAAGCTATATCAGAGGCGACATTGGGGATAAGATCCACATATGGTGCGAATTCACACCTGAAGACACACCCTTTGATATCGGCGAGGAGTATATGAAGGATGACAAGGCGAACGGCATATATGACTATGAGATAGATCCTGACGGCCACGGAGCGACGCTGACGCTGACCGGACCGGGCCGAGGATTGATCTGCATGTCAGCCGGTAAGCCTGTGGATGAGAGCGCATTATATATCATAGAGGTCAATCTGGCAGGAGATTGACCTCTATGATATATAATACAGCGAAATATTTAGAAATATTTCGCTGTATAAGACTCCTTACACTTGTCAAGCTTCTCAGGAGTGCCGGCATAGACAAGATGTCCGCCTTCATCACCAGCTTCAGGGCCGAGGTCTATCACCCAGTCTGCTGAACGGATCACATCCAGGTTATGCTCCACGACTACTATCGAATGTCCCTTGGCAAGCAGAGCGTCGAATGACTTCAGCAACTTCTCTACATCATAGAAATGAAGTCCTGTCGTCGGCTCGTCAAAGATGAAGAGTATCCTCTGTGGCTTTGACCTGACTGAAGCGTCTGTCATCGACAGGAAGTATGCCAGCTTGATTCTCTGGCTTTCTCCACCGGAAAGCGTGCTGCTGCTCTGTCCGAGCTTTATGTATGACAGGCCCACGTCAACCAGAGGCTGGAGACGTTCGGCAATCCTCTTCGCCGTGGCATCCTCCTGTGCTACGAAAAACTCAATCGCTTCCTCAACACTCATGTTCAGGATGTCATCGATGTTGAGTCCTTTGTATTTCACCTCAAGAATCTCCGGCTTGAACCGCTTGCCCCCGCATGACTCGCAGACCATGGACACGTCAGCCATGAACTGCATTCCAATCTTGACGAACCCCTCTCCCTGACACTCTGGGCAGCGACCTCCGTCCATATTGAACGAGAAATGTGATGGCGTGAAGCCGTTCATCTTGGCATACTGCTGGTCTGACAGCAGTTTTCTTATATCATCATATATCTTGAGATATGTCACTGCATTGGAGCGTGAGCTCTTGCCTATAGGATTCTGGTCCACATATTCCACCTGCGTGATGCGGTCCAGATTGCCGGATAGTCCGCGGAATGTTCCCGGAGGCGCTCCGGCCTGATTGATATGACGATACAGCGCCGGATATAATATGTCACCGACAAGGGACGACTTTCCGCTTCCGCTGACTCCGGTCACCACTGTCAGGACACCAAGAGGGAACCTGACATTGATATCCTTGAGGTTATGTTCCATAGCACCTTCCACCACAATGGAATAGTCCCATGTGCGTTTTTTTCTCACATATCTTTTCCTCTTGCCACCGAGATACTGCAGGGTAAGTGAATTTTCATTGTCCCGATTCTCCACTCCGTCGGTTATCGTGCCGCTGAACACAATCTCACCTCCGTTGACACCCGCTTTCGGGCCGATGTCTATCAGAAGGTCTGCCGCACGCATGATCTCCTCGTCATGCTCCACCACGACCACGGTATTACCTATGTCACGAAGCCTCTTGAGCACTGCTATCAGCCTTTCCGTATCTCTCGGATGCAGGCCGATGCTCGGTTCGTCCAGAATATACAGAGAACCCACCAGAGAGCTTCCGAGCGCCGTCACGAGGTTGATTCTCTGGCTTTCTCCGCCGGAGAGGGTGTTGGATGTACGGTTCAAGGTCAGGTATCCGAGTCCCACGTCCTCTATGTATTCAAGACGAGATATGATCTCCTCGATCGCCTTGTCGGCAATCTTATGCTCATTCGGATCCAGTTCGATATTGCGAAGGAATTCCAGCAGGGCAGACACATTCATGCACAGAAGCTCATGGATGTTCTTACCTCCGACCTTCACATACAGCGCCTCCTTGCGCAGGCGGCTGCCTCCGCACTCGCCACATACGGTCTTGCCGGAATAGCGGCTGAGCATATATTTATATTGTATCTTGTATCTGTTTGCCTCGACCCACTTGAAGAATTCGTCGAGTCCGATCACGGACTCTTCCTCCGTCTCAGCCTTGCGTCCCTTCCAGATCAGGTCCTTCACCTCCTGACTCAGATTGCAGTAGGGTTCGAAGATAGGTATGTTATATTTGACCGAGTTCTTTATCAGCTGATCCTTGAACCACCCCATCTTGTCTCCCCTCCAGCATGCTATCGCTCCGTCATATATTGACTTGCTCTTGTCCGGCACGACCAGATCCTCGCTTATGCCTATGATCTTTCCCAGGCCGCCGCAGACCGGACATGCGCCAAGCGGGCTGTTGAAGCTGAAAAGGTATTCATCAGGCCGCGTGAACTCCATGCCATCCGCTTCGAACCTGTTGATGAACTGCTTCATCACCGGTTCTTCGCCAGGGGCTTCCTTCCTTATATACAAAGTACCGCCACCCTTGTCGAATGCTGAGTCTATCGAAGCGTGAAGGCGTGTCTGAAGGTCATCATCGGAGCTCGGAAGCTTGAGTCGGTCAACCAGCAGATACAATTCTTCAGGATAGTCTCCTGCTTCCGCACGCCTCATCACATCCTCTATCCTTATCGCCCTGTCCGTAAAGAATCTGGAATATCCTTCCTCCTTGAGCTGGAGCATAAGCTCGACCTTGTCTGCCCTGGCACTCCAGCCAAGTTCAGCCAGAATATATATCGCACAGTCATCCTGCCGTGAAATATATTCAAGGACATCATTTGTCGTATGACATTTCACCTCCTCTCCGGTTATCGGAGAATATGTGCGGCCGATCCTTGCATATATCATCCGGAGATAGTCATATATCTCCGTGCTGGTTGCAATGGTCGAGCGAGGGTTCCTCGTGTTGACCTTCTGCTCTATGGCTATCGCAGGCGGTATGCCCTCGATAAGCTCCACATCAGGCTTGGACATCCTGCCAAGGAACTGGCGCGCATATGACGAAAGGCTTTCCGCGAAACGTCTCTGTCCCTCTGCAAACAATGTATCGAACGCCAGCGACGACTTGCCGGAACCCGAGATGCCCGTGATCACCACGAACTTTCCTCTCGGTATCTCCACAGTGACATCCTTGAGGTTGTTGACCTTGGCTCTCCTTACTATGATATTTCCTTCTTCTTTCATCCGTTCATGCATGCCACATTTGAGGCAAGCTTACAAATATAGCAAATTTCACTCATTTCCACACGATAAATGGTCTGGATATTGGAATATGAACCATCGCATGCCTGCCAGCGCAGGCATGAAGATATATAAACAATTTAACAGATAGGAGATTACAATATGTTACCATCACGAAGATTCAACGGCCAGCTGGCCCTTACGGATTTCTTCAATGACTTTTTCGAGAACAGGAGTCTTGAGAAGGTCGCAAACACTCCGGCAATCAATGTTGCCGAGAATGACACTGAATACAGGCTCGAGATCGCAGCACCCGGAATGTGCAAGGATGACTTCAAGGTCCACATCAACAAAGACGGCAACATCGTCATCGAGATGGAGAAG
This sequence comes from Bacteroidales bacterium, assembly GCA_017473705.1. GTDB lineage: Bacteria > Bacteroidota > Bacteroidia > Bacteroidales > UBA932 > Cryptobacteroides. The sequence goes on from JAFUJQ010000008.1 coordinate 14,202, forward strand.
ACCGACTGCGGCTGCAAGGATAAAGAAAAGGAAAAGAAAGAGTGCAAATATCTGAGAAAAGAGTTTTCATACTCGAAATTCAGTCAGACTCTCCTCCTCCCCGACAACGCCGACAGAGAAAACATTGATGCTCAGGTTGCTAACGGAATCCTCAAGATTACAATACCTAAACTGGAGAAGCCGAAGGCAGAGGACGAAAAGAAGGTGATTGAGGTCAAATAACAAAATTTTTACAAAAAAGTACGCAAAAAATTTGGAGGTTCCGATTTTTTGCGTACCTTTGCATCCGCGTTCGACAAAAACGCTTTAAGACTGAACAATTGGTGCGGTAGTTCAGCTGGTTAGAATACCGGCCTGTCACGCCGGGGGTCGCGGGTTCGAGTCCCGTCCGCACCGCAAAAATGTTGATGTTTATTTTTGTCGAGAACAAGGAAGACAAGCTCTGAAGGAGGGAGTTACCTTGTGGTAATGACCGACTGAAGATGCGAAGTCTGACGCAGTAATCGGCAAAAAGAAACGAAACGGGAGCATAGCTCAGTTGGTTTAGAGCATCTGCCTTACAAGCAGAGGGTCGGGGGTTCGACTCCCTCTGCTCCCACTAAAAACTTCAAATGCCTTTTCAGTAATCTGAAGAGGCATTTTTCTTTGGTGCATCTCTGTCCAGAGTGTCAAAAGTGAGTGCCAAAAGCACAAAATCGGGGCTATATGTGCTTTTGGACATAAAAAAGTGGTTTAAAAGCACATTACGCGCTGTTTTTGTGCTTTTAACATCATGCGATGGTGAGCATAATTCCTTTCACCCCTATGGATGCCTCACCTTTATTCCCTTTTCAGTCAATGCCTCAATTACCTCTGCGCGTTTCTCTGCTGGCCAGCCATTATACTGGTTCAAGCACGGACCGACAGGCAGGAAAGCGCCTTTGCGGGCAAATGTAATACGCTCTCTTTTACCCTTTCCTTGCTGGAAGACATCGATGGTATCATATGAATAAGTCTTTGTCTTCTCTTTGCCAAGACATAAACAGACAACTTCAACAGAATCATCCATTATCTTTACGGCATAAGGGTAGATGAGACGACGTGAAACAGAAAAGAGCAAGAAGTAAAGAGCTATAGGAGCAGCCCAAATGAGACCGGAAGCAACTCCCTGAAAGATGCTTTTCCCAAAATCCTGACATTCCATCAGAACATATAATGGAATAAATATAAAAACGACAGCAGCGTAAACATCCATTCTCTTCACCCACCACCATCCGGATGGCTTGGAGACTTCAATACTTTTCATAACTTTTAACACACTTATTATCTACTTTTTCTATTGATCTGCATAGAGCGGACAGCTCCCTTTCAGCTGATTCCGACGGTCCAAGACCCATAACCAAGATTGATTTCGTGGTCCTGACAGGCAATAAGCCGCCTTATAGCAACGGCTTGTAGATATCTGCAGAATATGAATACTTTGTCAGCAGATTGTCATTCCTTACCTCCAGACCTGTCATACTCAAAGGACTTGCGCCCGACCGGTTACAGGATGGCCACCGCTTCGGCTACGACGTAGGTGCTGCCTCCTATGTAGATGAGAGGACGGGCGCCGGAATCGGACGACATGATGTCTGAGGCCATAGACAATGCCATTGATACAGCTTCAGAGACCACAGGCACTGCATGCACTTCGGCGGCAGGACATGACGCTTCCCTGCAATGCTTCAGATACTTCATCTTGACAGCCTCAGCATCCAAAGCCCTTTTGGAGGATGCCTGAGTGAATATATAAACTGCATCCGACGGCATGAGATGCATCACGGAATCCACATCCTTGTCCGCCACAGAACCGTACACTATTATAAGATGCGAGCATTCTCCGTCCTCCTTCATACGCCGCAGCTGACGGAAATTATGTCTGAGTCCGTGCTCGTTATGACCTATGTCGCATATGACAAGCGGATCATCAGACAACTTCTCCCAGCGTCCACGGAAATCGGTCCTTGCCGCCGTACGCACAAGGGCTTCACACATCGCCGGACTGCTGCATGACAGTACGTCGAGAGCCGCCATCACTGTACGTAGATTCTTCCTCTGATACCCGCCTTGAAGATCCATCCTACGAAGGACATCTTCGTGACAGTCCCAAAGAGAGGGCTCGACCTTATCCGCAAATGTCAGCAGCGACATGATTGCATTACGGTCCCCCATGAAATCAGGTTCAGAAAGATTGGTATACAGCACTTTACGCTCAAAGACGGCATCAGTCTCCGGATGGCTTTCGCCAACCACCACAGGCACCTTTGGCTTGATGATCCCGGCCTTCTCGAAGGCGATTTCCGGAAGTGTTCCACCCAGCATGTCGCAATGGTCAAGGCCTATGTTGGTGATGACACTCAGCACCGGAGACACTATATTAGTGCTGTCCAGCCGTCCTCCCAATCCTGTCTCCAGAACCACGATATCGACATCGCGGTCTGCAAACCAGTTAAGAGCAAGGAGAGTGGTGATCTCAAAGAACGACATGTCAAGATGGTCGAAAGTCTCCTGCCACTGACCTATGAAAGACCACACATCCTCCTTCGGGATCAACATATATGACCCATCCTTCACAATACGTATCCGCTCTCTGAAATCCAATATATGCGGAGAGGTATAAAGGCCGACCTTCAGTCCTGAAGCCGCAAGACAGGAAGCCAGCATATTCGACACAGATCCCTTGCCGTTGGTCCCGGCAACATGAACCACCTTGTATTTCCTGTGCGGATGCCCCATCAGCTGATCCGCAAACTCCATATTTGCAATCCCGGGCTTATACGCTCCGGCCCCAGCCTTCTGGAAAGACGGAAAGCGGACAAAGAGCTTCCGAATCATCTCCTCGTACCTTTCTTCAGAAAAAATCTCGTTCATATCTTGGTAAAAACGCTTGTTGTAAGGACAAATTTACTTATTTTTACAAACTTTAAGCATGAATAATACATTTTATATGAAGGAGAACGAATCAGCCTTATACTCTCATTACATCATCGACGGCATGCGCTGCCCGTGCACTCCGGCACAGTTGATGGACGAGTGTATGGATTCAGACGAGCAGACGCCTGCCGGACACTTCGAGGACATAATCGACGAGATCACTGAGCCCCCATTGTCATCCTTCACATACAGGAAGACAAAATACAAGGAATATCTCGCGCAGATTGCCCGTCTGCCTAAGCAGGAGAGGCCTTTCCGCATGCTGTATCCGGACCATTTCACCCGCCTCCAGGTCGCCAAGGCCCTTCTGGCCAGGCTCTGGAGCGAAGGCCACTTCAAGCTCGGAGACCTCCGCATATGGGCGCAGTGGGAGTGGAACACAAGGCCGATCGGCAACATGGCCGCCTTCTATGAAAGCATCAACAGCGCGAGCGAATACATATACGGACTTGGAGTGAAGGTAGAGGACTACCTTTTCATGGAAAGCGACGGCAAAAGCAATGTGAAGTTCTTCGCATGGCTGCCGGAGACCCCGATGACCGAAGACGAGCCTTTCGAGGAGCAGGAGGACATTCTGTTCAAGTCATCTCCATATGAAAGCACACATCCATGGATCGACGAAAAGCGCAGATGCTCCCGTACAATGGTGAACGATCCGGACAGCTGGATAATATACATACCGTTCGACACCTGCCAGTTCAAGATGGGTGGCTCTCTGCTTGCACAGCTGAACGACGACAACGGAGGCGCAGCTCCTTCCATCATGGACCCGGACTATTTCATCGACTGCTATGAAGTCGTGCGTGAGCTGACCGAAGACGGCATAATCATGGCAGGACGCACCGTAGCAGACGGAGGACTGGCCGCAGCGGCATCGCGCATGTGCGGTAATCTCGGTCTGAAAATGGACCTCAGCGGCATCCTTTCTTCATATCAGGAGGAGGACAGGACAAAGGTGCTGTTCGGGGAGGTTCCGGGAGTGCTGATCCAGATCAGCAACGAGAATTATGACTATGTGGACTCGCAGTTCCTTCTCCAGGACATTGCCTACTATCCTCTCGGGCACCCGTCCGCAAAAGTATCGGGAGCAGTACCCGCGGAAGGGGCAAGACCTGGTGTCGGAGACATACTCGCTTCGCTTTTGGGACAAGCTTCCGAAGGAGAGGACTAAAAGCGAAGATATTTTATCATTTTTTCGGGAAAAATCACTAAATTCGCGCCGGATTTTGCGTAAATCACAACGAAGAAAATTTATTTATTAATTATCAAATACTTACAGTTTTATGGAATCTACAAAGAAAAGAGTGTATTGCTTCGGCGGCAAGACCGCTGAGGGTAATGGCACTATGCGTGAGCTTCTCGGCGGTAAGGGTGCAAACCTCGCTGAGATGTGTACTCTCAACATTCCTGTACCTGCAGGTTTCACTATCACAACCGAGTGCTGTACTGAGTACTATGAGCTCGGTGGCGGTTACAACGACGCTCTCAAGGCAGAGGTAGCCGAGGCCCTCAAGAAGACTGAGGCAATCATGGGCATGAAGTTCGGTGACAAGGAGAATCCGCTCCTCGTTTCCTGCCGTTCAGGCGCCCGCAGCTCTATGCCTGGAATGATGGATACAATCCTCAACATCGGTCTCTGCTCTGAGACCATCCCTGGCATGATCGCAAAGACAAACAATCCACGTTTCGTATATGATGCATACCGTCGTCTCATCATGATGTACTCTGACGTTGTGATGGAGAAGGCAGAGGGCATCGAGCCTGCAGACGGCCAGGGTATCCGCCAGCAGCTCGACAGAATGATGGAAGAGGTGAAGGTAGCAAAGGGCTATGCTTCAGACACTGACATCACAGCTGAGGAGCTCAAGGATCTCTGCGACCGCTTCAAGGTTCGCGTGAAGGAAGTTCTCGGAACTGAGTTCCCTGATTCAGCAGAGGCCCAGCTTTGGGGATCTATCGGCGGCGTGTTCAAGTCTTGGAACGGAAAGCGCGCTATTGCATACCGTCGCATCGAGGGTATTCCAGACGAGTGGGGTACTGCAGTGAACGTACAGTCAATGGTATTCGGTAACATGGGTGACAATTCTGCAACAGGTGTTGCATTCTCACGTAACCCTGCAAACGGTGACAACAAGTTCTACGGTGAGTGGCTCATCAACGCTCAGGGTGAGGACGTAGTTGCCGGTATCCGCACACCAAACCCTCTCAACGAGGCGACAAAGAACCCGCACAACCAGAACCTCGCATCTCTCGAGACTTCAATGCCGGAGGTTTACAAGGAGCTTGACGGCATCCGTCTCCACCTTGAGAACCACTTCCGCGACATGCAGGACATCGAGTTCACCATCCAGGACGGCAAGCTCTGGATGCTCCAGTGCCGCGTAGGTAAGAGAACAGGTCTTGCAGCCCTCAACATGGCTATGGACATGCTCGCAGAAGGCATGATCGACGAGAAGACAGCAGTAATGCGCGTCGCTCCGGCTCAGCTCGACGAGATCCTCCACCCTATCCTCGACCCGGCTTCTGAGAAGAAGGCTTCAGTTATCGCACAGGGTCTTCCTGCATCACCAGGTGGAGCGGTAGGAGTAATCGCATTCACTTCTGAGGCTGCAATGGCAGCTGCCGAGAAGGGCATCGCAACAATCCTCGTACGTGAGGAGACTTCACCAGAGGATGTAGAGGGAATGCGTGCTTGCGCAGGTATCCTCACTCAGCGCGGTGGTATGACTTCACACGCTGCACTCGTTGCACGCGGATGGGGCAAGTGCTGTATCGTAGGCTGCGAGGCTATGCACATCGACCTCGAGAACAAGGTCATCAAGTTCAAGGGCTCAGACAAGGAGTACCACGAGGGTGACGTTCTCTCTATCAACGGTGCAAAGGGTCTTGTTTACGACGTGGCTATCGAGACTATGGACGCTTCTGACAACCCACGTTTCCAGCAGTTCATGGAGATCGTTGACAAGTTCCGCACAATGGGCGTACGCACAAACGCAGATACTCCGGAGGATGCAGCTCGCGCAATCAGCTTCGGCGCTGAGGGTATCGGTCTCTTCCGTATCGAGCACATGTTCTACGGACAGAACGCAGAGACTCCGCTCTCTAAGCTCCGCAAGATGATCCTTGCAAAGAACGACGAGGAAAGAAAGGCAGCTCTCTCAGAGCTCGAGCCATTCATCAAGGCCGCTGTAAAGGGCACTATGAAGGTAATGAACGGCAAGCCTGTTACATTCCGTCTCCTCGACCCACCTCTCCACGAGTTCGTGCCTCAGACTGAAGGTAAGAAGGAAGAGCTCGCTGAGGAGCTTCACATCAGCGTCGGCGAGATCGAGAAGCGTGGTGAGTCACTCCATGAGGTAAACCCTATGATGGGTCACCGTGGTGTGCGTCTCCATGTGACATATCCTATGATCTCAGAGACTCAGTTCCGCGCTATCTTCACAGCTGCTGGTGAGCTCAAGAAGGAAGGATTCGATCCTAAGCCAGAGATCATGGTCCCTGTAACAATCTCAGACCGTGAGCTCCGCTTCCAGAAGGCTATCTGCGAGAAGATCCGCGCAGAGGTTGAGGCTGAGTTCGGTTTCGAGATCAAGTACATGTTCGGTACAATGATCGAGATCCCACGTGCAGCCCTCACAGCTGACCGCATGGCCCGTACTGCAGAGTTCTTCTCATTCGGTACAAACGACCTCACTCAGATGACATTCGGATTCTCACGCGACGACGTAGGAACATTCATGGGCGACTACCTCGGCAACAAGATCCTCGATGCTGACCCATTCAAGACTCTCGACCAGAAGTCAGTAGGTAAGCTCGTAGGTTACGCAGTGAAGGAAGGCCGCGAGACTCGCGAGAACCTCAAGTGCGGTATCTGCGGTGAGCACGGTGGTGATCCTGCATCAGTTGAATTCTGCTTCAAGACAGGTCTCAACTATGTATCATGCTCTCCATTCCGCGTTCCGATCGCAAGACTCGCTGCTGCTCAGGCAGCAATCAAGGCAGCTAAGTAATCAGCGTCTTAATATATCAAGGAAGCCGGCTAGCAATAGTCGGCTTTTTTTAATATTGTTCATTGTATACTATAATAATTTTGGCTTGGTTTCGTCGGAACGAGTTCCGACTTCATCCCTCCCACCGCTTTGCGGCGGGCCCCAACCGGCGGGCTAAAGCCCTACTGCTCAGGCACGAATGTCCACCGGACATTCTCTAACGGCCATCGCGACCATTCACGAGGCCACGGGCGGCCACACCAGCCAAAATTATCATAGTATGCGAATTGGCAGAATTCGTGATTTTTGTTTAAATTTGATTTTTATTTAAGTGAATTGAAGAATGGGAATTGGTAAATGGATTGCTGGTGTGCTCGGATGGGCCATGTTCGGGCCGATAGGAGGCATATTGGGATATTATTTCGTATCACGAATCGAGAAAGCCACGGAAGGGGCTTCCGGATATGATGAGGATCAAAGATACAATCAGGGGCAGAGGAACAGTTTCCTGATGAGCCTTCTGGTCCTGTCTGCCGCAGTCATCAAGGCGGACGGCAAGGTCACTTCTCAGGAGATGGCAAGGCTCAGAAGCTTCTTTGCCGGTAACTTCGGAGCGCAGGCCGGAGATGAGGCGGAAAAGATTGTCAGGGAGATCCTCGACAAGGAATTCAATCTATATGAAGTCTGCTCTCAGGTCCGCCAATGCATGGACTATTCACAGCGTCTGCAGCTGTACCATTACCTCGTTTCGCTCGGAGCATGCGACGGGCTGGTACAACGGGAGGTCGATCTGCTCGAGACCATAGCGAACTACATCGGACTGTCAAAGAGCGACTCGGATTCAATATTCGCCCAATTCCGTCCTGACAATGACAGCAACTATCGCATACTTGGAATCACCCCGGAAGCAACTGATGAGGAGGTGAAGAAGGCATACAGGAAGATGGCGGTGAAATACCATCCTGACAAGGTCGCCACCCTTGGCGCAGATGTCCAGAAAGCCGCAGAGGAGAAGTTCAAGGCCATCTCGCAGGCATACGAGGCAATATGCCGTGAACGCGGAATTTAATTTAAGACCAAAACTGCAGACAATATGAAAAAGTTCAGATTTACCATCGCGATCATGACACTTGCAGCACTCTGCTGCATGGTTTCATGCGAAAAGCAGAAGACAGAAGATGACGGGAAGGATGATGACGAAGAAATCTACAGCGAAAACACATGGGTAGTCAACGGCATTGAAAATGACCTTTTCAGCACTGCCTTGACGATGGTATGTGACAACCTGGCTATAGCAGCTTCGACAGAGGAGGGACTGACGGACGTCACCTCGATAATGGAAAGCGAAGAATTCTTTTACGCAGCAGTAAGTCCTGTGCTGCTTAACAAGGAGTTCAACCCGAAGAACGAAGCTTCTGTTTTCACTCTCATCAGCACACTGACTGACGCAGTACTTGACACCGTTGCACCTGACAAGACCGATGAGATTCAGGACGGAAAATGTTTAATGACTTTTGAAGACAATGTCCTGACACTGAAGGCAAAGCTGATCCTGAGAGACGGAACGGAAGTCGGCCTTCATATCACTGCCGAAGCCAAACAGGACGAAGAGATCGTCATCAATGAAAACATAATCGGCAGAGGCAACGAAATCAAGCCTTTGAGAGCAGGATTCTACAAAGAGCAGGAAGGTACGACCTACCTCTTCTTCACCCCGGCAAACATATCATACTTCAGCGAGCTGGACATTGTGACATGGTATCTTTATCTGGCAATGCCTACCGACCTGATCAGAACGAAGAGCGGATCTGAAGTTATGTTCGGAATGGTGGACAACACCAATGCTGACAATAACTTCGAAATCAGCACTGAAGCAGGCTCAGAAACAGTAAAGGCTTTCTACATAGCCACTTCAGGTGACGGAAAGTACACCGCTGACATATCTTTCATAATCGATGGGATCACATACTGGATCCAGTTCGACGGAACATGCATCAGCGCAGACATCGAGAAACCTGTCGAAGTCTTTGAAACATCCTTCACGTTCAATGGTGAAACAATGGACATAGAGTCAGCAGCATTGATAAAGGGAGACCAGACATGGACACTTGAACTTTCTGTCAGCAACGGCAATAAGGCAGAAGTCACGATGCCGGCCAAGTTCTGGGCCTATGAAGCCGTCGGCTTCTCATACGATGCTGAAAACATACGTGTATCCTATGACGGGAATGTATACAACAAAGCCAGCGGAAGCAGCGGAACCATAAACCTGAAGCTCAACGAAGAACTCTCTCAGATTGAGATCAAATTCACCAACTACAACAATCTGGAGTTCTACTACAACGGGTCCTACTCTACAAGATGACCGATTGACTCAAGTCTGCCCAAGGCAAGTTCGCCGAGGGCGGACTTGTCTTTTATATGGTCACGGACCGATGCCACAAACGGATCCGACTCAAAATCCGGCATTGAGCTCAGGGCGAAATCCTTGCGTGCATCCTCATATATCAGATTGTCCAATGAGATTACGGACTCCTTCCATCTGCTGACAAGGCCAGCAAGTTCACCCGCGGATGCTGTATTCAGATTCAGCCCATAGTTCATCCTGATGGCATCATATGCCCATTTCCATTCGTATGCATAATAGTTCTCATGCATCTCACGAAGACGAGCCTCCACCACATGGATATCCGACACCGTCCCGTTCTCCACATGTTCCAGAAGAGCATTGAATGCATTCTCCGGAACAATCATTCCACCAACATCCATCCACTCGCCATCTCCATAGCCGGTTGTCGGCAGCAAAGCCTCATGCAGTTCATCCAATGTCGAGAACGACGAATTCATGATCCGGGTTATAAGCGAGTTACCCAGGAATTTATCTATAGCCATCGAATATAGACGCAAGCCCTTCTGTAGCGACGACCTGCGGATCAGACCACTCTGAAACGAGTAAGTGTCCGACTTCTCTCCGGAGACAGCCTGCAATGATTGCAGGAGTTCCCTGCCATTGATCATTTTCCTTATAGTATACGGACTGAGAAGATTGAAATTAATACAGTCCAGCCTGTCCGGATCGGTCCTTCCGTCCCTCTGCGGCCATTTCTTGGCATCACGGATGGTGCCGACACTCTTCAGATTCGCTCCCGGCACAATATACGACGTACTCTCCTGCTCTATCAGATATGAGAAAGGAAGATCCCTGGTATCCTGATGGCACACATGCCTTCCCATCACCAGCGAAAACGCTCCTATCTTTGCCGGCCAGAGCACATAAGAGTCCGAGGCCGTCTTCGCTCCCCTCTCCAGCAATCCATGATGGATCGGACCCAATTTATACATATGGTTGCTCTGATTGGAGCCGGATCCGGCATTCATGAACGAAAACATTCCGGCTATAAGCAATGTGGATTTATGATGGGTGACGGTAAACGGGCCTGCAAATATGGCGCAGGCTTCGCCATTCTCGCCCTGGCAGTTGCTGAAGAACAGCGAGTCTGTTGCAGAATAATTATGACCAAGACGACAAGCCTGACCTATGAAGCATCGCGAAAAGGTGACTCCATCCGTAATGCTGCTGCCGCTGGATATGATGAAATCATCCCCGATAACACCTATTCCTATATGGACAGGAGCGGAGACATTGCTGTTTATGCTTCCGTTCTTGAGACGTGCGGCACCTTCTATCCTGCAACGATCCCCGATACGGACATTCTTTATATATCCTGAATCGACAATTATGACATCCTCACCGATAATGCCCGTTGAAGAGGTAACAGACGCCGCATACCGCATAGCCATCTCCTTCATCCGCAAGATCAGTTCCGGCCTCCTGCGGTATACAGCCATGACATAGGCAGTCTGAGCCGACAGTCTGTCATAAATGACAACTTCATTGCCGCCGGTCTCATTGAGCACCGAGACCTGGACACCATTACCGAAAGCCGTAGGACCATCCGTCAGAATGATGTCCACATTCTCTATGAATGTCCCGCGCCCGATGACGTAGTTCGCTATATAGTTGCTGATATTCTCAATGAGACAATCGTCACCGACCGTGACGTTGTGCAGAGTCGCATGATATATTCCCGAATGCTTATGAATCCCTCCGGCAAGGCAGAACTCCTTCCGGAAGGCACCAAGCCTTATCTTTCCTGAAAACCTGACATCACTTACATGATCGGTCGAGAAGCCGTCGGCAACTTCGATTCCGTTCCAATCAGATGCTGTGCACATCTGCGCCTGCAGCCTCGCGATCTCGGAAACTTCAAGCCTTCTATAATTCACCATCCCTTGCATTTCTTATCAAGATATCCACTACTTCGGAAACCTCATCATAAGAGTAGCCTCTTCCAAGACCGAAGCGGAGCATCTTGAGACGGCACTGGGAGTCATCCTTCAATGTCCTGAACTTATTCTCCAACAGTTTCTCCAGCCTCGACCCGGCCTTGTCCTGATCGATTTCCTCGAGAGCCTTATCTATCACGTCGCGTGCCACACCCTTCGCTGCGAGCATATATCTTATCTTCACCTCTCCCCATCCCTGGATGGCGGCCTTGTCGCGGGCAAAGGCAGAAGCATAACGCAGATCATCCACATATTTCTCACTGATCAGCAATTCCACCACCTCCTGCGCTGCCGTACGGTCTCCCTCCAGGGCATCACATGCCTTCTTCAAGACATCTGCGACACAATACTCACGCCTCGAGCACAGGCCTCTGAGCCTGTCTGCAACTTTCTTCTGCTTATCATCCATAACTTTAGAAATTGTAGCCTGCACTGATGTAGAAGCCCACCTTACCTGTCATGTTCGACCAATGGACATTCGCCGAAAGCGGACCGAAGATCGTATCGAAAGAGTACTCAGCCGCAGCGCCGAAATATCCTAAACCTTTCACATACTCGGAGAATGCATCACAATCCCGGGCATAATTTACAATAGCCTTCACATAGTGATTCTTGGCAAGGCGGAAGCGGAAGTCTGTCCTGAATATCGTAAGAATATTCTTCATCGCAGAAAGCTGTGTCACTCCTACAAAAGGCATCTGCTGGTCCACATAACGCGAGGCAAGCGAGCCTCCGACAGCGTTGAAATACGGAATAGGAATATCCTTTCCCAACAGGAAACGGAAGTTGAATGACGGGATGAACGCAAAGATGTCTCCAGCAGGGATAACCACTTTAGCATCCGCAGTCAGTGTATGGAAATTATGGAATCTGTTCGGGAATCCTGTGAAAGTCCAGGTATATGAAAGTCCCGCATCGACTCCCCTTGTCGGGAAATATCCGTCATCAAAGGTATATGTGCCTGCATCTATGAATGCCGACACGAAGTCATTGCCGAGAAGTTTCGAATCATAGTCTCCCGGTATATGGGACTTTATGTCCTTTACCGAAATCACCTCATTACGCAGACCTCCCCTCACGTCCACCTGCTTCCACTTTATGTTCGAGAGATAGAACTCCTGCTTTGCAGACAGATAATTGAAGCTCAATCTGTTACTGCCGAAGTTCAACAGTCCGAGATCTGTCCAGCGCACAGAAACAGATCCGTTCAAAGTAGGGATCTTCGGCATGTCATACGACCAATGCAGGTTTACATAAGGGTTCGCGCTTATCTTTCCGGTCAGGTCGAACATATGTCCGTGAAGCTTGTGTGCATTGAGTCCTATGTTCAAGAGCACCGAAACGATCTCTTCAGTGTCCGCGCGCACTCCCAAACCGAACTGATGGACAGGGCCTTTCTTGCAGTTTATCACAAGATCGAAAGGTTCGTCCTTGCCGAGAAGCTCATATGTCACAAAATCATATGCCTGAGTGCCATATATCTGAGCTACGATATGATCCAGGTCATCCATGCTTATCTTCTGGCCATATTTGAGATGAAGCCTGTCCTTGAGCAGCTCCTTCTCACGGGGCAGTACCCCCCTGATGTCCACATTTGCGATCACGAGAGAGTCTGCGGTCATTCCCAGAGCCGGTTTCTTCGGCATCGGAGAATATTTCCCCGCAGTCCTTGCCGCGACTTCGCGCAGGAGCGAATCCTGCGCCGCGGCCGCTTCATAGCCGCGTACGATCATCGTATCTATGCTGACAGGATTGAAGCTCATCATATTGTATTCTCTGAGCATCGGCTTGATCTTCACATCAGGGACATCCACATTCTTGTCAAAGGCATCACGTCCGAGCATGTCTATTCCCTGACCTATGATATCGCCCAGGTTATTCACTTCCAGATATGTCTTTCTTGCCTGCGACAGGTCCACTCCGATTATTATGTCCGCACCCATCTCACGCGCAAGAGATGTCGGATAATTATCCCTCAGACCTCCGTCAACCAGCACCATTCCGTCCACCCTGACCGGAGCGAAGATGCCAGGAATGGACATGGTGGACCTCATCGCAGTGTTCATCTTGCCATTATGCCATACCTTTGCCTTTCCTGACACCATGTCAGCCGCTATGCACACATAAGGTATCGGAAACTCCTTGAAATCAAGAGAGTCCTGATATCCAATGGTGAGGGAACTTATCAGGTTGCTTACATTCTGCCCATAAATATAGCCGGAAGGAAGGCTTCCCAGGAGATTGTTCCTGAACATCTCCGACCCGTGCTCGTTATCGGCTCCGATATGCAGCGCAGCGTGCCTGCGCACAGGATCGAAACGGTACTCGTCCGCCACTTTCATCTTATAGTAATCCTTCTCATAATAGAACGGGATGGATATCATATACTTCTCCTTGTACTTGGCATCCGTATATGAGATGTATTTGCGGGAAAGTTCGTCGCTGAAGGCCCATTTCCAGTCTATGTTCCTGATCAGCGTATCCATCTGGTCAGTTGTGTATCCCAGCGAATAGAGACCTCCTATAAGACCTCCCATGCTCGTTCCGAGCACCATGTCCACAGGAATGCCGAGAGACTCGATATATCTGATCACGCCGATATGAGCGGCGCCTTTCGCTCCTCCTCCGCTGAGCACAAGGGCCACGGTAGGACGATGCTTCCTTATACTCTCCATGCGCTGGCGCATCTGCACAACCGCTACGGAATCGGCCTTCGGGTCGATTCCTCTCGCCTGCACCGACACGGATGCAAGGCATAAAAGGAAAAGTATAAACAAACGTTTCATGTCATTATTTCTTATTGTGCTCCCCGGCAAGCATTCCGCATGCTGCAAGAATGTCTTCACCGCGAGAAGCACGGACCGTCGTCATCAGGCCCAAATTGTTCAGGCGTGTCTTGAAGTTCTCTATGATGACGTCCGGAGATGTCTCATAAGGGAAATCAGGAATCTTGTGAAAGCGGATGAGGTTCATCCTGCATTCCAGACCTCTGAGCATACGCACCAGAGCATCTGCATGGGCCTTTGTATCATTAAAACCTGCAAACATCGTGTATTCGAAGCTCACGCGCCTCTGACCACTGAAGTCATACTGCCTTATCAGGTCTATGACATCCTGGATCGGCCACGCTCCCTGCACCGGCATCACGCTCAGGCGTTCCTCCGGAAGCGGATTGTGCAGGCTGACAGCCAGATGACACTTGCATTCGTCAAGATATCGCTTCAGATTGGGCAGGACTCCTATCGTCGAGAGAGTGATCCTCTTCGGGCTCCATGCAAATCCCCAGTCAGCAGTCAATATCTCTATCGCACGCATCACATTGTCATAATTGTCAAGCGGCTCTCCCATTCCCATGAAAACCGCGTTTGTCAGTCTGTCGGACTCGTCCACAGCTATGAACTGAGAGATGATGTCCGCCGCCGACATGTGGCCATGGAAACCCTGACGGCCTGTCATGCAAAATCTGCACCCCATGCAGCATCCCGCTTGAGAAGATACGCACAAAGTTGCACGGTCTGCATCAGGGATCATCACCGCTTCGATGGCACTGGTCTCAAGTTCTTCTTCACTGACTCTCAGATTGAGTCCGCGCTTATGCGGACATCTTACCGGGAAAAGATATTTCTTCGTGCCGTCTGACGATATCTGCAGACCGGCATAAGGTGTCACTCCTACTTCATATTTCTCTGACAGTCTGGCCCTTGCGACCTTTGACAGGTTTGTCATCTCATCTATGGTGCGGACTTTCTTGACATAAAGCCACTGGGCAATCTGCTTGGCTGTAAAGCCAGGCAGGCCTTCCTCTGCAACGAGCCTCTTGAGCTCTTCGAGATTCTTTCCTAAAAGTTTGATCTTCATATCTACAAAATTAATGATTTTTTTCAACAATATTTTACTTGTGCCTCACCTTGGCACATAAGACCTGTAATTTTGCAACAGAAAAGTTGGAGAAGTTCCTTATTTTCATTAATTTTGCTTTGCTAACATTTAAACTTTTAAACATTTATGGCTAAAGAAGTAGTACAGGACGGTACCGGCAACAATGCTGCGAAACTCAAGGCATTGCAGGCGACGATTGACAAGATTGAGAAAGATTACGGCAAAGGTACGATCATGAAGTTGGGAGATCAGCCTAAATGGGAGGTTTCGGTAATTCCGAGCGGTTCCATTGCTCTTGACGCTGCACTCGGCATCGGAGGATACCCTCGCGGACGTGTGATCGAGATCTATGGACCAGAATCCAGCGGTAAGACAACCCTTGCCATCCACGCGATCGCACAGGCACAGAAGCAGGGCGGCATCGCTGCAATCATCGACGCAGAGCATGCGTTCGACAGGACTTACGCCAAGAACCTCGGCGTAGACCTCGAGACATTGCTCATCTCGCAGCCTGACAACGGAGAGCAGGCGCTCGAGATCGCTGACAACCTCATCCGCTCTGGAGCGATCGACATCATAGTCATCGACTCAGTAGCGGCACTCACACCAAAGGCCGAGATCGAAGGCGAGATGGGTGACTCGAAGATGGGACTTCAGGCAAGGCTCATGAGCCAGGCGCTCAGAAAGCTCACAGCCAACATCAGCAAGACCAACACTTGCTGCATCTTCATCAACCAGCTCCGAGACAAGATCGGAGTCATGTTCGGAAATCCGGAAACAACGACAGGCGGTAACGCACTCAAGTTCTACGCGTCAGTGAGAGTGGATGTCCGCAGGACAACACAGATCAAGGACGGAGACGAGGCGCTTGGAAACCGTACCAAGGTGAAGATCGTCAAGAACAAGATGGCACCGCCGTTCAAGAAGGCCGAGTTCGACATCGTTTACGGAGAGGGCATCTCGAGAGTAGGCGAAATCATAGACCTCGGAGTGGAATATGACATCATCAAGAAGAGCGGATCATGGTTCAGCTACGGCGAAAGCAAGCTTGCGCAGGGTCGTGAGGCTGTAAAGCAGCTCCTTACAGACAACGTCGAGCTCTGCGACGAGATCGAAGCAAAGATCAGAGAAGTTCTCCAGAACGTAACGGATTAATGAAGAAATTACTATCAATCATCACAGCAGGGATCATCTCTCTGCTGTGTTTCACTTCCTGCGAGTATCACAGTGACTTTGACAGCAGAAGCTGCGACGCGTTCCTTACCTGCTATTATGCAGGGGGAATCCCTTCAGTAACTGCAGAAGATTCTTTCATCCTTGAAGGTCCTATGACCGACAGGGATGTCGAAGACATTTTCTATATGCTGTCGGAAGCGGTCCGTCCCGGTTTCATTGAAGCAAGACTGACAATAGACTTCTATGATTGGATGGATGCATACGACTACACACGCGAATATGACTTCTGGTGGGTCACCGAAGACCCTTATACAGGCGACGGATATTACGCCTGGGATGAGATATTCGACTAGTCGACACACCTGGACAGCTTTGTTGCAGTCTCGCGGCTGATTATTCCGCAAGAAGCAAGAGAATCCACAGCCCATGCCTTCGGGTCGCTGTTCTGACGGAACAGCACGATGGCATGGGCTGTTTCGTAGTTTCTGATGTAAGGGTGAAGGCGCAGCGAGTCTGCCGGAAGCGTCCACAAAGGATAGCGGTATGGCTCCGAAACCGTTATGAGGTCACTGAGGGCATCGAATTTTTCCTGATCGAAACGATAGATGTCCATCAGCTGCTCCTTATAGGAATATCCCCCAAGCCGCTCTCTATGCTCGATCATCTTCGATGCAAACCAGCCACCTATTCCCGGCAATGAATCAAAGTCAGCGGAATCTGCCTGATTAAGATCTATAAGCGGTATCGAGATATATGCTTCCAGGCGTTTATATACCGAGTCGGCCACGACATATGATCTGGCAAAGTCTGACTTTCTGCGGAACACGCCTCCTTTCTGACGATAATTGTCTATTGACTGGGCCTGCTTTCTGGAAAATCCCAGCCTCTGCAGATCATCCATCGAAACCGTATTGGGATTGAAAACGAATGACTCCGTCCTCGGATACGGCATTTCCTGACGAACCTTTTCTGCATGTCTGCTGTGCGGAGCATTCTTTCGCACCACGGAATCTGACGAGCCGTGCGAACGTTCACTCCTTCTGTCCTCTCGCATGTCACGGTACACATACACGGTATCCGGCATATCCCTGTCCGCGACCACTTTCATCACAGCCGCTTCGTGTATGAACATGGCAGTCTGATATCCCACCAGCAGAAAAACTATCGCTATGACTCCCGTAACAAATGACTGCGCCATTCCCGGCCTTCCTTCTCCCTTATCTTTCATACGGACAAAGGTATAAGGTTATGATGAGGATGCATAAAAAAAGAAAAACCTGCAGAGCAAGTTTTTCTCTTTTTTATCTTTTTTTACTTTTTTTCGTATTTTTTCTTTTCTTTTGGCTTCTCAGGAGCACCTGCCACTATGATCACTATCTCTCCTTTCGGTTCATGCTCCTTATACCAGGCCGCCACTTCCGTCAATGTACCTCTCTTATGTTCTTCGAATTTCTTAGAAATCTCTCTGGCCACCGAACATTCACGCTCTGGACCGAAGACTTCGGCAAACTGCTCCAAAGTCTTCACGAGACGATAAGGAGATTCATAGAAGATCATCGTCCTCTGTTCCTCAGACAGTTCGGTCAGACGGGTCTGTCTGCCCTTCTTCTGTGGAAGGAAACCCTCAAAGCAGAATCTGTCGCATGGATATCCAGATGACACCAGAGCAGGGACAAAAGCCGTAGCTCCCGGAAGGGTCTGCACCTCGATGCCTTCCTTGACACAGGTGCGCACCAGGAGGAAACCAGGATCAGAAATGCCGGGCGTGCCGGCATCGCTGATAAGCGCCACATTGAGACCTGACAGTATGCGCTCCTTTATCATCGACGCAGTCTTATGCTCATTGAACTTGTGATGAGACTCAAGACGGCCTTTGATTTCATAGTGCTTCAGGAGCACGGAGCTTGTGCGGGTATCCTCGGCAAGGATGAGGTCCGCCTCCTTCAGGACCCTGATGGCCCTGAAAGTCATATCCTCAAGATTGCCGACGGGAGTCGGTACTATATATAATATGCCCGGCATATGCTATTTTACCTTACGGCGTACAGCCATCATGAAACGATAGACGACCTGAGAGCCCATGTCCCAGTTGAATGTCGAGGTGATATAGGCGACAGCCTCGTCAAGCGTGTTCATCGAATTGATGCGAGCTCTCGCCTGCTGGAACTTTGAAGGATCTTCATCAAAAAGAACATTGATGAACTGCACTCTGTCGTTCAAGGATATCGCACTGAGGACGTCTCTTACCGGAGCGCCTGGCATGTCAGTACGCCACGCTTCCTTGTCCTCCATGACATCGATCATCGCCTTTCTTGGCTTAGTCGCCTTCTGAGCCGCCTCGAAGATAGACTCCGGCTCAGCAAAAAGCGGCAGATCATCGTCGTCGTCCTCAACGACCGGTTCCTCCTTTGGTTCCTCTTCAGCAACCTGATCCGGCTCAACGGCTGGATCATGGTCTGTCACCACTTCCTCGACCGGTTCAGGTTCCACTACAGGATCCACTTCCTGCTCTGGTTCAACGACTGGCTCTGGTTCCTCAACAGGATCAGGTTCAACAAAGTGCTCCGGCGCAACGACAGGCTCCGGCTCTGCAACAGACTCAGGGATATCCAGTTCCACCTGCTCCACAACCTCTGCAGACAGATAGTCATCATCTATTTCAATATCAATAGGCGCAGAGATAACACCCTCTGTGTCAAATGATTGCTGAAACTCTGACATCTTGGCATCAAGTTTCTCAAGCTGAGTCCTGATCGAAGACATCATCTCCTGGATTTCGGACAAAATTTGCTGCTGTCTATTTTCCATAAGGCAATAAATTTCTATATTTGCGTTCTTAACATACAAAAGTAAGGAAATGTTTTTAGAAAGTACAAAAAAAGCGGGATCAATCGAAGTTATCTGCGGTTCAATGTTTTCTGGAAAGACAGAAGAGCTGATCCGTAGAATGAAAAGGGCTCAGTTTGCAAAACTTAAGGTCGAGATATACAAACCATGCATCGATGTGCGCTACTCAGAGGACGAGGTGGTCTCACACGACGCCCACAGCATTCCCTCAACTCCGATCGACTCACCGGCAAGCATGCTTCTGCTTTCAAACGACGTGCAGGTAGTGGGAATCGACGAGGCACAGTTCTTCGATGATTCCATCGTGGAAGTTGTCCAGACTTTGGCCAACAGAGGTGTGAGAGTGATCATCGCCGGTCTTGACACTGACTTCATGGGAAAGCCATTCGGTCCGATGCCGGCCCTCATGGCTGTTGCCGAAGACATCCAGAAGGTGCATGCAATATGCGTGAAGTGCGGAAGTCCTGCCAATCATTCACATAGACTTTCTAAAAGTGAAGAGCTGGTAGTCCTCGGAGAGACAGACATCTACGAACCTCTTTGCAGACATTGTTACAATGAAGCCATACAAGCAGAAAAGGAAGCGAAATAATTTCGCTTCCTTTTCTGCTTTATATCTAAAATAACGTAGGATGATTATCATCCAGTTCCTTCAAGACCTTCTCCATTATTGCCTCACGGAACAGCACTGCTTTTGTACCTACGCGGAACTTTTCGCAATATTGTCTGATTGCAGCCATCTCGCTGTCATTCAGATATATGACTTGTCTATGACGACGCACCAACGCCTCCTTCTGCTTCTTCAGGTAATCCGGATCAACCGGTGCTGATGTCTTTTTCTTTTTTGCCATAGATCAAATTTTTGACAAAGTTAGCATTTTATTCGTACAAATTGCTATCTTTGTACTCATTATGGTCATTCTTAGACAAATATTCGTCCGACTTTAGGAGGGGCTCTCGAGGCAATTCCCTCCCAATTGCAATTGACAATCTCGGTTTGTCTTGCCGTTAGGACACCTATCGACTTCCCTCATTGAGGGCAATCCGCATTTTCTAGTTAGTTTAATCAAGTTTCGCGAATGCGAGACCATATTGTTTATTGGAACAATCATGCACATTGATGTAGTGGTGGCCAATGAAGGCCATGCAGTGTATGCAGATGAAATCTGCGAAGAAATCCTTATTTCAGCCCGTGAGCGAGGCACCGGTATCGCTCGAAGAACTCCCGAGTATCTCATCGAGAAGATGGCGGCCGGCAAAGCCGTCATCGCGATAAGCGAAGAAGGCGAATTCGCCGGCTTCTCATACATCGAGACATGGGGAGGAAAGGAGTATGTAGCCAACTCCGGTCTTATAGTTTCTCATAAGTTCCGAGGAATCGGACTTGCCATGAGGATCAAGGAACGCATATTTCAACTTTCAAGAGAAAGATATCCGAAGGCCAAGATCTTCAGCATCACGACAGGAGCTGCTGTGATGAAGATGAATTATGAGCTCGGTTTCAGACCTGTCACATTTGCCGCTCTGACAGACGATCCGGAATTCTGGAAAGGCTGCCAGGGATGCAGGAACTATGCAATTCTCGAAGCGAATGAATACAGGATGTGCCTGTGCACCGGCCTGCTCTTCGATCCGGCAGAGCATATAGAGGTAAAGAATCCGGCAGACCCCAAGATGGCGGATCTGAAGGATGGAGAACAGAAACAGAATAATAATTAAATCACAAAACATATGAACAACAAGGTTGTACTCGCCTTCAGCGGCGGTCTGGACACATCGTTCTGTGTCCCTTATCTTAAGGAAAAAGGTTATGAAGTCCACACTGTTATGGTCAATACAGGAGGATTCTCACCAGAGGAAGAGAAGTTCATCGAGAGCCGTGCGCTCACACTTGGTGCGGCGACGCATACTACAGTAGACGCAGTAGATACATATTATAATAAAGGTATCAAGTATCTGATCTATGGAAACATCCTCAAGAATGCAACTTATCCGCTTTCGGTAAGTTCCGAGAGAGTATTCCAGGCGCTGGAGGTATTGAAGCACGTGCAGAAGATCGGAGCGGGAGCGGTTGCGCATGGAAGTACCGGGGCAGGAAACGACCAGGTACGCTTTGATATAGTGTTCGAGATTCTAGCACCTGAAGTCAAGATCATTGCGCCTGTACGTGATGAAGGATTCACACGTCAGTTCGAAATCGAATATCTGCAGCAGCACGGATTTGATTTCTCATGGGAGAAGGCGAAGTATTCGATCAACCAGGGGCTCTGGGGCACCAGCATCGGAGGCGTTGAGACACTTCACTCGGACGGATATCTTCCTGAGGAGGCATATCCGACAAAGGTGACGAAGTCTGAGCCTGAACATATCAAGATCGGTTTCTGCAAGGGTGAACCGATGTCGTTCAATGGCGTGCAGATGAGCCCGGTGGAGGTCATCAAGGCGGTTCGCGACGTTGCGGGTCCGTTCGGTATAGGACGTGATATCCATATCGGTGACACTATCATCGGCATCAAGGGACGCGTCGGTTTCGAGGCGGCGGCTCCGCTTATCATCGTGAAGGCGCATCACCTTCTTGAGAAGCACACACTTACAAAGGGACAGCTTTACTGGAAGGATCAGATTGCCGGATGGTATGGACAGCAGATGCACGAGGCCATGTATCTGGATCCTGTCTGCAGGGACATGGAAGCGATGATGGACAGCATCGAGCAGAACGTAACAGGAGAGGTGGAGATTGCCCTTATGCCATATCATTTCTCGGTGCTCGGATGCACAAGTGAGCATGACCTTATGAGTTCGAAGTTCGGAGCTTATGGTGAGGTTAACAACTCATACACAGGACGCGATGTGGTCGGATTCACCAAGGTGATCGCCAACCCGCTGAAGATCTATTATTCAGTAAATAATCAAGAAATACAATAGGTTATCTGGATTGGCATGAGTATGACTAAAAAAATAAGAGTTGCCATTGCCGGTGGTACGGGTTATACTGGCGGGGAGCTGTTCCGCATTCTGCTGAATCATCCTCATGTGGAGATTGTGGCGGCGACTACGACTTCCTCGGAAGGCACCCCTGTTGCTTCCGTGCACAGGGATCTGATCGGAGAGACTGACCTTTGCTTCGGCACGGAACTCAATGATCCAGATGTGATATTCCTATGTCTGGGGCATGGCATTTCAAGGCAGTTTGTGGACAGTCATGAAATCAGCCCGGACTGCAGGATCATAGACCTGGGCAATGACTTCAGGCTTGACGGAGATTATGCCGGAAGGCATTTCGTTTATGGTCTCTGCGAAAGCGCCCGCGAAGAGATCCGCAAGGCTCACGACGTGGCAAACCCCGGATGCTTCGCTTCTGCAATCCAGTTGGCTGTGCTGCCACTGGCCGCTGCCGGGCTCATAAATGATGAGATTCATGTCACTGCCATCACGGGATCCACTGGAGCAGGCAAGAAGCCTGGAGAAACCACCCATTTCAGTTACAGGAGCGACAACATATCCATATACAAGCTGTTCTCGCACCAGCATCTGGCGGAGATCAGACAGAATCTGGGGCGCATATCAGAGAAGGCTGCAGCCTCCACTGCCCCCCTCCCGGCAAGCTGGGCCCCTCACCATACGCGGGGGTGCGAAAATGCCGGTTCCGTCTATCAGCCTTCTCCGAATATAAAAATCAACTTTGTGCCGATGAGGGGTGATTTTGCGAGGGGTATTTTTGCCAGCGTTTATACCAAGGCAGTGGAAGGGATGACATTGGAGGATTACAGAAAGCTTTATGAAGACTATTACGCTGAATCACCGTTTGTATTCCATAGCAATGAAGGCATCTCTCTGAAAGAGGTTGTGAACACAAACAAATGCCTGTTGCATGTGGAGCTTCACGACGGTTATGTACACATCGCCTCGGTGATAGACAACCTGGTCAAAGGAGCTGCAGGCCAGGCAGTACAGAACATGAACCTGCTCTTCGGGCTCCCGGAAGACACGGGACTGCACCTGAAGCCATCAGCATTTTAATATGTTCATGGAGGTGGTTTAAAAACTAAATCCCTCCCACGCCTACGGCGCGGGCCCCTCCCGTTCACAAGGCCACGGGCGGCCATGGTTTTTAAACCACCTCCATGAACAAAAAAACATTAAGCATGAAATTATTTGAAGTATATCAGTTGTGGGATATCGAGCCCATAAAAGGCTCGGACACAACACT
The DNA here is from genome assembly GCA_017473705.1 of Bacteroidales bacterium. Taxonomy (GTDB): domain Bacteria; phylum Bacteroidota; class Bacteroidia; order Bacteroidales; family UBA932; genus Cryptobacteroides. Next base: position 37,605 of record JAFUJQ010000008.1, read on the forward strand.
TTGGGATAAGAACGGAGAGGTCTATACCGACCTATATGGCGGTCACGCTGTAATCTCAGTGGGGCATTGTCATCCGCATTATGTAAAGATGCTCTCTGAGCAGCTCGGCAACCTCGGATTCTACTCGAATGCAGTGCAGAATTCGTTGCAGAAGGAGCTTGCCGGACGCCTTGGCAAAGCATGCGGTTATGATGACTACGCCCTCTTTCTCTGCAACAGCGGAGCCGAAGCCAATGAAAATGCACTCAAAGTGGCATCATTCCACACCGGCAAGGCCAAAGTCCTTGCATTCCGCAAGGCATTCCATGGCAGGACATCCGGAGCAGTTGCCGCTACAGACAACCCGAAGATACAGGCTCCGTTCAACTCTACAGAGAACATTGTCTTCTCCCCTCTCAATGACCTCGAGTCAGCAGAACGCGAACTGTCGGCCGGTGGATTTGCCGCAGTCATCATCGAGGGCATTCAGGGAGTGGCAGGAATATACGAGCCGACAGGCGAATTCCTCCATGGCCTGCGTTCGCTTTGCGACAAGCATGGATGTCTGCTTATTCTTGACGAAATACAGTCCGGATATGGCAGGACAGGAAGATTCTTCGCGCATCAGCACCATGGAGTACGCGCAGACATCATCACCACCGCAAAGGGAATGGCCAACGGCTTCCCTATCGGCGGAGTGCTGATCAGCCCTGCAGTCAAGGCATCATACGGCATGCTCGGCACCACATTTGGAGGCAATCATCTTGCGTGTACGGCAGCGCTTGCAGTACTCGACATAATTGAAAATGAACATCTTATAGAAAATGCCGCAAAGATAGGAGAATACTTCAAGGCAACATTCGAAGGAGACAAAGCCGTCAAGGAGTACAGAGGAAAGGGACTGATGATCGGTCTGGAACTGAACGAAGAATACGTCGGCCTCCGCAACCGTCTTCTTTTCGAGAAGCATTTCTTCACAGGAGCGGCGGGCGCAGGCGTAATCCGCCTCCTCCCATCACTCACCATATCTCAGGCAACAGCCGAATCATTCGTCACAGCCTGGAAAGAACTGACATTATGAGACATTTCACATCAATAACCCAGCTTCCTGACCTCAAGCAGGCACTTGAAGCAGCAAAATATGTAAAGGAGAATCCTTTTGCAGACCAGGAGCTCGGCAGGAACAAGACCCTGCTGATGATATTCTTCAACTCCAGCCTCCGCACAAGGCTCAGCACCCAGAAGGCAGCCCTGAACCTCGGCATGAACGTTATCGTGCTGGACGTGAACCAGGGAGCCTGGAAACTGGAAACAGAGCACGGAGTCATCATGGACGGAGACAAACCAGAGCATCTCCTGGAGGCGATTCCTGTAATGGGAAGCTGTTGCGACATCATCGGAGTGCGCGCATTTGCAGGACTGCAGAACAGGGATTATGATTATAATGAAGTAATAATCAACCAGTTCATACAGTATTCCGGCAAGCCGGTCTTCAGCATGGAGGCTGCAACTAGACATCCTCTGCAGACCCTGGCCGACCTGCTCACTATCGAAGAGCATAAGACAGTGGAAAAACCTAAGATAGTCATGACATGGGCTCCGCATCCGAAGGCACTCCCCCAGGCAGTTCCGAACTCATTTGCAGAAGGCATCAACATGACAGACTACGAGTTTGTGATCACTCATCCCGAGGGATACGAACTCGCACCGGAGTTCGTGGGCCGCGCCAAGGTGGAATACGACCAGCGCAAGGCATTCGAGGGCGCACATTTCATATACGCAAAGAACTGGTCGGCATACGCAGGAGAGAACTACGGTCAGATCCTCTGCACAGACCGCGACTGGACGGTAGACGCTGAAAAGATGGCACTTACGGACAACGCCTTCTTCATGCACTGTCTCCCGGTACGCCGCAACATGATCGTGACAGACGAAGTGATCGAAAGCCCGCAGTCACTGGTCATTCCGGAAGCGGCCAACCGCGTTGTCTCAGCGCAGACGATCCTAAAGGAAATTTTAGCTGGCCTCTAACCAACTATCTTACAGCGACTTACAAAAAGCTCGTGCCGCCCAAGGGGAGCACGAGGTTTGGATAAGACATTATTAATCAGGGAATTAAACGCCAGGGTATGATTAAGGTTATCAAGATCGGTGGGAATGTGGTTGACAATCCTGCGCTTCTGCGGGAGTTTGTCCGGGATTTTGCGGCCATGCCGGGGATGAAGGTGCTCGTGCATGGGGGCGGAGTCATGGCGAGTCAGATGCAGAAGAGCATGGGTATGGTGCCGCAGATGGTCGAGGGTAGAAGGGTGACCGACGAGGAAACTCTGAAGGTGGTCACTATGGTGTATGCGGGATGGTGCAACAAGAAAATCGTCGCACTGCTGCAGGCGGAAGGATGCAATGCCATCGGACTCAGCGGCGCAGACGGGAATGCAATCAGAGCGGCGAAAAGACCGCCGGTGCATGTCAAGAGCATAGGCCGTGAAGTCGATTATGGTTATGTCGGAGATGTGACAGCGGAAAGCGTCAATGCCGGATTCATATACTCGCTGCTGGAAAAAGGGATAGTACCGGTGTTCAATGCAATCAATCACGATGGCGAGGGCAACTTACTGAACACGAACGCAGATACGATCGCATCATCAATAGCTGTTGCAATGGCAAACTACAGATACCGTTCACCACGAGAGGTCTGCTGCCGTTGCGAGGAATGCACTCATTGCAGTGATGACGGAAGACTGACACATGAGACCGAACTCATATATTGCTTTGAGAAAGATGGAGTGCTGTATGACAAGGATGACGACAGCAGTGTAATCCCGGAAATGGACCGCAAAAGATTCGAGGGACTGAAGGCGGAAGGAAGGGTGGCGGACGGAATGATTCCGAAACTGACGAATGCATTCAAAGCGATAGACAGCGGTGTGGGCAAAGTGATCATCAAGCATGCCTGCAACCTGCTTAAACAGATCGGAACAACATTGATATAATATGACTGACAGCAAAAACATAGAGAAACTGACTGCTGAGGCGGTTGAACTGCTGAGGGAGATGGTGGCGATACCGTCGCCGTCGTTTCACGAGGATGCCGTGTGCAGTCATATCAGCAATTGGCTCACAGCGAAGGGTGTGGAGCATGAGAGGGTCGGGAACAATATCATTGCAGAGCATATTGTTGACCCATCCAAGCCGACTTTGATGCTTTGCGCACATATTGACACGGTGGTTCCATGTGAAGGATACACCTTCGACCCATATAAACCGGAGAATTGCCCGACTGATATGATCCAGGGCCTTGGCAGCAATGACGACGGAGCTTCCGCCGTAGCCATGATTGCCGCTTTCAGATTCTTTGGCACCCGCACAACTATACCAAATATAACGTTAGTACTTACATGTGAGGAAGAGAGATCCGGCAAAGGCGGAATGACAGGTTTGTGGGGAAAGCGATTGAACCGGATTGATTACGCAATCGTGGGAGAGCCTACAGGAATGAAGGCTGCAACTTCAGAAAGAGGCCTTCTTGTGATTGATGCGACAGCGCATGGAGTGAGCGGACACGCAGCGAGGAATGAAGGTAAAAACGCACTCTACATTGCACTGGAGGACATTGAAAGACTTCGTAAACATGAATTTACGAAAGTATCCCCAAAGATGGGCAGAGTCAACCTCAATGTAACTCAGATCTCCGCCGGAAGCGCCCACAACGTGATTCCGGACCGATGCGACTTCGTGATAGACATACGTCCGACTGAGCAATACAGCAATGAGGAGATACTTCAGGAACTGCAGGAGATATGCGAAAGCGAACTGAAGCCAAGGAATCTTGCAAACCGATCGAGCGCAACGAAAGAAGATTCGCCATTACAGAAGACAGCAGAGCGAATGGGCATAGAGACATTCTCTTCTGCCACAACTTCTGATTGGATGAGAATAACATGCGACGCGATCAAGATGGGGCCAGGTGAGTCAACCCGATCACATCGGAAGGACGAATTCGTCTACATTGACGAGGTTAGAAACGCAATAGAAATATACATTGAATTTATTGAAAAAATATGAGCACACTTTGGAGCAAAGGAACACAGGCGACAGATCTTGTAGACGATTTCACAGTGGGAAACGACAGAATTCTTGATCTGCGTCTGGCAAAATATGACGTAACAGGTTCGAAGGCACATATAAAGATGCTGGAGTCCATCGGACTTCTGACTGCCGAAGAGCTCGAGACGCTGACAGCTGCACTTGACCAGATTCTGGCAGAGATAGAGGCAGGAGAATTCATTCTTGAGGATGATGTTGAAGACATCCACTCACAGGTCGAGCTTCTTCTGACAAGGCGTCTTGGCGACATAGGCAAGAAGATCCATTCGGGCCGTTCGCGCAATGACCAGGTGCTGGTCGACATCAAACTGTTCCTTAAAGATGAGGTCGTGACTCTGCGCAACGAAGTACTTGCATTGTTCGATACATTGCAGAAGCTCAGCGAGAAGCACAAGGACACATTACTCCCGGGCTATACACACGGCCAGGTTGCAATGCCGTCGTCATTCGGCCTCTGGTTCGGAGCGTATGCTGAGGCACTTGCCGATGACATGTACATGCTCAAGGGAGCATACAATGTAACTGACCAGAACCCTCTCGGTTCTGCGGCCGGATACGGAAGTTCATTCCCGCTGGACAGGCAGATGACCACAGATCTGCTCGGATTCGGAAGCCTTGATTACAACGTGGTGGCAGCTCAGCTCAGCCGTGGAAAGTCAGAGCGTGCAGTAGCGTCTGCCATGGGAGCGATAGCTCTGACACTCAATAAATTCGCAGCAGACTGCTGCATGTATATGAGTCCAAACTACGGCTTCATAAAGTTCCCTGATGAACTTACGACCGGATCGAGCATCATGCCGCACAAGAAGAATCCCGATGTATGGGAGATCATGCGCGGAAACTGCAACAGAATCATGGCGACAGAGACCCAAATCAGCATGCTCTGCAGCAACATGCCGCACGGTTACCACCGTGAGTTCCAGCTTCTGAAGGACATCCTCTTCCCTGCTCTGGAACTTATGCACAAGTGTCTCCAGATGGCAGATTATATGCTCCAGCACATAATGATAAATGAAGGTATTCTGGACGCACCGATATACGACTACCTTTTCACGGTAGAGGAAGTCAACCGCCGTACACTTGAAGGCATGCCGTTCAGAGACGCCTACAAGT
>JAFUJQ010000123.1 GCA_017473705.1 Bacteroidales bacterium
GACAGGTACACACACTTGTGTAAAGACATACAACGGAAAAATAATCAAAGACAAAAGCCGCATTAATTCACAATTGTCCTTATCGCCCGTATTTTCATCGAATGGATGTCTCATCACATTCCATATTGTTGCTTTTTCTAACGAGTATTTCATAGCGTTTGAACTTTTAATAGATAAAACCAAACATCCATATAGGGACATTCTTGCCGACGGCGTACTCGATATTATCTTTTACGATATATCCCTGATCCGCCTCCCTAAGCTGCTTTCCTTTCTTATTGCGGCCGCCGACCTCAAAAGTAATATCACCAATCTCAAAGTCTGAAATCTTTGATGAATATACAGAGTGCTTCTGCTTCATCCATGTCAGGAACATCGTCTCACGGATTGTTCCCTCATCAGCCTTATCAAGACCAAGGGCATAGATGATATTGGAATTGTCCAGATAAAGTTTCTCAACCTTCTGCAATATGCCGTCTCCTGTTGACTTCTCACGCAATGCATTGAAAAGTCCTGACTTCTCCAAATACTCTATATAATCAGGAAGAAGATTCCTGCTGATGTCAAGATCTCTAGCTAAGTTAGTATGGTTCGGCTTATAAGGTACTGACTGAGCGAGCATATACATAAGCTTCTTCAATTTCGCTGCAGCCGCAACTGTCATCTCAGCGTATCTTGGAATATCATCCTCGACCGTCGCATTGAGGGCCTGCTTCAACTTGATCAGGAAATCCTCCTCAGTAAAATATGGATAACATCCGTGATGCAGATACTCCTGGTAATACTTAATCGGTCTATGCTCTCCATATGGAAAGTCCACCTTTCCTGCCAGAATATCCTCCAACGAAGACGGCTGAAGGCTCCATCCCTGAGAGATATTCAGGTACTCTCTGAACGACAGGACAGGCAGAGTATACTCGATTGTTCTTCTGCTCAAGTCCGCCTTACCACCTTTCTTGAGATCCAGAATTGAGCTGCCCGAGTAAACTACTTGCAGAAGAGGCAACTGATCATAAATCATCTTAATCTCCGTTGTCCATCCTGCATATTTGTGTATTTCGTCAATGTACAGTTTCTTACCGCCGCGCTGGAAGAATGCCAAAGCAAGATCATAAATCCTATGACCGGCAAAATAGAAGTCATCAGCCTGAACATACAGAGACTTCTCTATCTTGTCATGCATCTTGATGTGCTGGAGTATCATCGTTGACTTTCCGACACCTTTTTGTCCCAAGATTCCGATTAATCTATTCTTCCAGTTAATGGTATCATGAAAGGATCTGACATAGTTTACTGGAGTCAGATCAAGCTTAATTCGATATGTCTGAAGTAAAGTATCCATAACTTTGCACATTATTTAGTGCAACAAATATAATAAATTGCACTGACTATAGTGCAGTTTATTACAAAATTTGCACTATTTTATTAACAAACTACTCAAAAACGCTGAGTGCGTCCTTCTTGATATCCTGGTCGATGTCCCTGTATCGGGCCAGAGCTTTGCTGCCCTCCTTGTGGCCGCTCATAGAGCCGACGATGCTAGGATCCTTCACATTCTTATAGACATTTCCGCAGAATGTTCTTCGGGCC
>JAFUJQ010000124.1 GCA_017473705.1 Bacteroidales bacterium
AAGGCGAGGTGAGTCTCCACCTCGCTCATATCCTTTGTCTTGACGGCCACTGCGACATCCGGTTCAATGGAAAGGATTTCAGGATCAGCCGCCAGGACTGCTGTATAATAAGAGCGACCCAGCTTATAGAAGCATTGGATGTCTCAGAGGATTTCCGAGTAAAGGTGATCTATGCCTCCCCTGTCTTCATAGAAAAATCCACTCCTAACACGAATTACGGTATGCGAGGATCGCTTTCCCTGTCCCAGAATCCGGTAATGCCGCTGAGTGAAGAGGAATTTCACCGATGTTGTATGGATTTCGAAGCAGTCGAGAGCAGGCTGGCAGATACCGGACACCGGTTCTATGAGGAGACACTCTTCAGCGTGATGCGCACTCTGATACTGGACTTCTTCGACTTCCATATACGTATAAACGCTCCAAGGGAAAAGCATTCATCCCCTGGAGTGCATATAATGGGAAAGTTCATATCAATGCTCGAGCGTGGAGACTACCGGAGGATAAGAACGGTAAGCCACTATGCTTCAGAGCTTTGCGTCACACCGAAACATCTCTCCGAAATCAGCAGATCGATAACCGGCTTCTCATCCGGCTGGTGGATCAACAGATTCACCACCTTGGACATATCCAGACAACTGAGGGACAGATCGCAGAACATTTGCGAAATCGCAGAAAGATTCAACTTCACCTCACTTTCATACTTCACCAGATATGTAAGCCGGCATCTAGGACAGTCACCGTCGGATTACAGAAAATGATCAACGGGCATACTTCCTTACACGTTCATCTTCTATACGGCCGGACCAATTCAGTCCGAAGGCAAAATCATAGGCATTGCCCTCTGTATCGACGTAACATTCCATATCGAATGGGACATCTTCCTTCTGGAGCTCGACAGTCTTCATATCAGCCGGAAGCTGCATCGGAAGGAGAGCAGAAGGCTCTACAGCACCGCTTATCAGGTCAAGAAGCGCCTGATTCTGACAACCGAAGCTTACAAGGATTGCATCTGAATATGGTTCAAACTCAGGAACGAAAGGTTTGCCGGTACTTACCACTGTGATGACGGGATTGTCACCCATTGCCTTCTTAGTCTCGACGACTGTCTCAAGGTCAGTCTTATTGACAGTCTTGACACTCTTGCCCTTGTATGATCTGTTGGCAGACTTCTCAAGACGGTCGCCACCGGCGAGAGACACCTCACGAGCATGCTCTGCTGTATAATCTGAATACTGGAGACTGATAGGAATATATCCGTTGCCACCCTTCTTCACATCCCCTGCGCTGTATCCTGTTCCTGATGTCGGAGCATCAATCACAACAATGGCAAAGTCTGCCTCTGCAGGGTCTGACACCGGCTCGTAATACTTCTCAAGCAGTTCTGTAGCAAATGTCTCCTCCCATCTCTCAGGAGTAACCATTCCGAAGAAATTCACCATCTGAGGGAAATATCTCTGTGGGACATATACCTTCGGCTTTACCTCAGCAGACTTCATAGGAAGAACGCTGTCAGAGTTCTTGACCATAACGACAGACTTGAGCTGTGCCTGATAACCCTTCTCCATGAACTCCGGCTTGCCGACAATCTCCGCAGAGACTACCGGATCGAGATATGGATTTTCGAAGAGACCTGTGCGGAATGAGTTCATGAGAAGTCTCTTTGCAGAAGCCCTGAAACGTGCGTCGGCAGACTCCTTGCCGAACTCCTCCACCCACATTGCATAGGCCTCGAGCACAGGACCCTTGTCATTATTGCCACCGAACTGGTCAACACCAGCCTTGAGGCACTCGTAATGTCTCCGGCCAACCGTCAGTTCCTCGACACCCCAGCATTTGCCGTCAAACCGGTCGATTCCAGCATTGTCGTATGTGATGTTCCAGTCTGTGCAGACAACACCGTCATAGCCATACTTCTCACGGAGGAGGTCAGTGATGATGTACTTGCTGAAACTGTTACCTACGTTCTTGCCTGATGGGTCGACACCTGTAGAGATAGTATAGTAAGGCATTACGGCCGATGCCATGCCTGTGGCGCCGTTGAGCTTGAACGCACCCTCTGTGAAGGGCTTGAGGTGAGTCTCGAATGCTCCTCCAGGGTAAACGGCATACTTACCATAATTATAATGCGCATCACGGCCACCTTCCTCAGGGCCGCCGCTTGGCCAATGCTTCACCATTGCGTTCACGCTCTTGTAGCCCCATCCGTCAGCGATCTCATCCTTGCCTGTGCTGGTCTGGAAACCGTCCACATATGCACGAGCCATATCTGTGTCAAGTTCCGGGCTCTCACCGAATGTACCATAGAAACGAGTCCAGCGTGGTTCTGTGGCAAGGTCGATCTGTGGTGAAAGCGCTGTCGCGATACCAAGAGCCCTATATTCCTCAGCTGCGATTCCTCCGAACTCCTCAACAAGAGCAGGATCGAATGTTGCCGCAAGCCCGAGAGATGTCGGCCAGTGCGAAATCTCTCCGCCGGCACCGTAGTTATACTCCGCTGTAGCCGATGTCTCATGGCGAGGGTCTGAAGATGTGTTCACAGGAACACCATGTCCCATACCCTCAACGAGAGCCTGCATGTTGTTGTTCCACTGAGCAGCGACCGCAGGTGACTCGACTGTAGTCACGAGAACCGCTCTGAGGTTATCCTCTGTCAGGAACTTCTTCTGTGCATCAGAAAGGTC
>JAFUJQ010000125.1 GCA_017473705.1 Bacteroidales bacterium
AACAATGGTGTGCTCCCTCTCCAGGGAGTTAAGAAGGTGGCTCTCTACGGTACTGGCTCTTATGACTTCATCGCTGGTGGAACAGGTTCAGGTAACGTAAACAAGCCATATATCCGCAACGTAGCTGAGGGTCTGACCGCCAATGGACTGGAAGTTAATCCGGCTATCCAGGAATGGTATGAGCAGTATATCACCTACTCAAAGACTTCACTCAAGAACAATGGAGCAGGCGGCATCCTCCTCGGTGATCCTGTAATATCAGAAATGGCTGTCAGCCGTGAGTATATCGAAAAGATGGAGCCTGTGACAGACATCGCCATCTTCACACTTTCAAGAAATGCAGGTGAAGGCGGAGACCGCTACGCACTCGACGGAGACTGGACACTCACCGGACAGGAGCGCGAGCTCATCCAGACACTTGCAGACGTGTATCACGCAGCCGGAAAGCAGTTCGTAGTGGTCCTCAACATCGGAGGAGTGATCGAGACTGCATCGTGGAAGCATATTCCGGATGCAATCCTCCTTGCCTGGACTCCGGGACAGGAGGGTGGATATGCCGTTGCAGACATCCTCTGCGGAAAGGCAAACCCTTCAGGAAAGCTTCCTATGACCTTCCCTGTAAGCTATCTTGACATACCGTCTTCCGCAAACTTCCCATATAACTATAAGAAGACTCAGACCGGAGAGTGGGATTTCCTCTGGGGCGGAAAGAAGAAAGAGCAGAAATGCATTGACTACACTGAATACAACGAAGGCATCTACGTAGGCTACAGATATTTCCAGACAGCTGGTGCACCAGTATCCTATCCTTTCGGATATGGAAAATCTTACACCACTTTCGAGTACAGCAAGCCTGTCGTAAAGGCAACAGACAAGGGATTCACAGCAACAATCACAGTGAAGAACACCGGTGCTGCCGCAGGTAAGGAATCCGTACAGCTTTATGTCGCAGCTCCTGCTGGAGGCCTTGAGAAGCCTGCATTCGAGCTCAAGGGTTTTGCAAAGACCAAGACTCTTGCTCCAGGTGAGGCTCAGACACTTATTATCAACGTTGACAAGTACACTCTCGCATCATTCAACGAGGCTACTTCTGCTTGGGAGACAGCTGCCGGTACTTACAAGGTGATGTTCGGAGCAAATGCTGCTGACATCCGAGGTACTGCCGACTATAAGCTCAAGAAGGCTGAGAGCTGGAAGGTGAACAATGTTCTCGCTCCTGCGCAGCCTATCAACGAAATTTCTCTTAAGAAGTAAAACACTATGAAACGCTTCTTTTTCCTTGCTGCGTCCCTCCTGTGGGGCGCAGCATCGTTTGCTCAACAGGCCCTCGGTCCGGGAACCGGCATAGTATCGCCTGAGATCAATGCAGACAACACCGTAACATTCAGGTACTATAATCCCAAGGCCATAACAGTACAGGTCAGCGGCGACTTTCTTCCTTCGCAGAAGATAACCTATGAGAGAGACGGCCGTGAAATGGTCTGGGATGCTCCAGGCAAAGCCGACATGGTGGAACAGAGCGGTCTCTGGACATACACTACCGCACCTCTTGAAGGTGAACTTTATTCATATACTCTTTATGTAGACGGTCAGAAGATGATGGATCCATCCAACATCTATCAGAACCGCGACATCGCTACATGGACCAACATCTTCACCATCAGCACAGAGAAAGGAGACAAGGGATGGTACTATCAGGTGAATGACACGCCACATGGGAATGTATCGAAAATATGGTATGACTCCCCTACTCTTGGAATGCAGCGCCGCATGACCGTATATACTCCTGCAGGATATGAGAAGAACACAAAGAAGAAGTACCCTGTGCTTTATCTTCTTCATGGTTCCGGCGGAGATGAGGACGCATGGTCTGACCTTGGACGTGCCGTTCAGATCCTCGACAATCTGATCGCAGAGGGAAAGGCGGAGCCTATGATCATGGTCATGCCTAACGGAGTTTACTTCAACCAGGCCGCACCCGGAGTTGCTGTGAACATGTTCCAGCCGACTATGGCCAACAGCCGTTCACAGTCAACTGCTGAGATCGAAAAGAGCTTCCCGGACATCATCAAGTACATGGAGGCTAATTATAGAGTGAGAAAGGATATGGGCGGACGCGCAGTGGCAGGTCTCTCAATGGGTGGACGACAGTCTGCAGCTCTTTCAAGAGAGTATCCGACTATGTTCGGCTATGTTGGAATGTTCTCAGGAGTTGTCCCTCCTGCAGAGGATGACAAGGAACTTGCAGCAGTATTCGCAGCTAAGCCTAAGCTCTACTGGATAGCATGCGGAAAGACTGACGGCGTGATGAAAAACTCACTTCTCCTCAAGGAGTACTGCGAGTCAAAGGGCTACCCTGTAGAGTTCTACGAGTCTGAAGGTGGCCACATCTGGCGAAACTGGAGAGAATATTTGACTATATTTGCGCAGTTGATATTTAAATAAGACAAAATGGCAAAGGAAAATGTTTATCTGGAGTCGAAGCCGAGATATGAGATTTTGGATGGACTCAGAGGAGTGGCATCGCTGCTTGTGATT
>JAFUJQ010000126.1 GCA_017473705.1 Bacteroidales bacterium
CGCATCGTTGGAGGGGAAAGTCCTTTCCAACCTTGAGGCAAGGCAGGAACTTAAAAAGTAATGAGATATGAGCATTTGTAAAGGACAGACCACGATCAAGTTCGTGAAGCAGGGTGATACCCTGAACTGCAATCTCCGCAGTACCTTCCCATTGAAACAGTTTGTTTCAAACGGAAACGGGGCTGTGTCGCCCTCTTTCATAACGAACCAGCCGTGTATATATCCTGTCGTCAGAAGTTCGTTACAGGCCACAAGAGTGGCCGTTAAGACCTCAGGTTATAAATGGTATTACAACGGCACAGAGATCGTTTTCAGCAACGGGCTATCGACTGCGGTTGGAAGTCTTCCGGCTGGAACCTTCAAGACAGAGTACAAGACCATTGACGGGTTTTCGGTACCGACATTGACGATCCTGAAAGAGATCGCCTCGGCAAGCAATATAGACACCGATACGATAGAGTTCAAGGGCATAGTGAATACCGGATTCGATACGACGGTATCCGCTTCGATAGATGTTGCCATTGAGCAGAATGATGGTGAGGCTTACCTTGCATATATCACTGTTAATAACGGCGGTGTCATCGATGACGATGTGCCGACTTTGACGATGACTGGCAAGCTGCTGGTCGGAGGAACGGAAAAGACCTCAGGAGTATCCTACAAGTGGTATAAGATGAATGTGGCTAATGGCGTTGATGGCTGGGTCGATCTGAACAAGTCCACGCAGTCAATTACGATCTCCGCATCTGACATCAACAGTACCGAACTGTACAAGTGCGAGGCTATCGTTGGGGATAAGGTCACGAGTGCGGTTCAGGAGGTGTCTGATGAGACAGATGTCCTGATCATTTATCCGAACCCGACTGACAGTGCCGGAAACTCTGTGCCGGAGGAAGTCAGTTCAGTCCAGACATCGATCTATTACCGCCCGAAGGTGATGAAGCGCAGCACATCGACGGAGGTCAGCGGATATACTTTCAGTTACCTGCTCACGAAGTCGGACGGAAGCGAGATCGATTCGCAGGACGGAGGAACAAGTTTTCTGGTCACTTACAGCCACGCTGTGCAGGCAGGCGGTGATCTTACACTTATAATTTCAGCAGAATAATGTGCCTTATGACAGCGTTGAAGAAAGTAACGAGGATCGCTTACAAAAGAGATCCAGAGCCCGGGGAACGTGGTGAACGTGGGGCTGTTCCACGCCTCCGAAAGTTTGTCACAGGCGTAGAGTATCAATGTGGTGCTGGTGGCGAAAGTTTCCTTGACTATGCCTACTATGATGGAGTATGGTACAAGTGCTTGATAACACATACCCCTACAGGTGACCAAAACCCATTTGATGACATCGGGCACGATATATATACGTGGGAGGTGGAATCAAGTTTCTCATTCCTGGCGACAGAGTGTGCGATTGTTGGTTCAGATGGTAACGGATGGATCCTTTCTGAAGGGGAGATAACCCATACCTCGGGTAAAGTGACTCTCAAGTCGGACGGCTCAGCGAATTTTAATGACAAGTGTGTTATCACAGCTGATGGCGAACTGACGGCCAAAACTGGATCCTTTTCGGGATATGTGATGGCGAATGTTACGAGACTTAGCGGTTCTGTGACACTCACAACGGAGGCTAATGTTGTCGGTGGCGGATATCTTACTCTTACCTTACCAACATCTATCTCGTTTGCAGGAAGACGTTTGCTGGTAATAGATGACAATTTCCCACCATACACAAAGACAACCATTGGCTTCTATACTTATGTCAAGGTGGCAAATGGCTATTTGAATGGTCTTGGGGAATACGCAGATACTAATACCCCGGCGTATAGTGAAATTGAAATCAGGGGTGGTGCAGTCGAATTTATCGCTATCCCTTATTCAGATACATCAGTGCGCTGGATTGTCGCATCAGGACACGAAAATATAATTAACAAATTCTAAAATATGGCAAAGAAAAAACTGAGCTCTTACGAGCAGTTCACATCCATCGACAATGAGGATGTGGTATTCGGCAAGAAGACCTCCGGAAGCAAGTACGGATTCTTC
>JAFUJQ010000127.1 GCA_017473705.1 Bacteroidales bacterium
GATCGACTGCCCGATTATGCACAATGAGTTCATTACTGATTTCAGGTATGCCGGTAGTCTTGACGGCAGAGAGCATTTCGCTTATGAGGCTGTACCTGACTATGGAGGACAGACCATTTACGGACTGTTCGATGTCAATGGTCGGGAGTCGTATTTCCCTCACATCAATGAATATGATAACCGTGACAGGCTTGTGCCGGCTGTATGCAAGGCGTTCCAGGAGATGGTGAAGGAGCGTGAGATGGCAGAGGGTAAGGGCTTGGGAAGGAGTGACGGAAGAGGTGGCGACAGAGAAATGGGCCAGGCGAATGAGGCAAAGGCTGAGAAGGATTTGGGTGAAAGAAGAGGTTTGAGAATGTAGGTTATGAGCGATAAGGGTTTACATAAGGATATTGAGAATTGGGCGGTACTGCTTGGCGGTGGCGTGTCGCTGCTGGTGATCTGCAATATTGTTCTGCTGGTGGTTGTATGTCTGCTGATTTCAGGCTGCGGTACTTCTCGGAAGATGGAGAGGATGCAGGAGAGGCAGATGAGGGCTGAGATCGGGATGGTGGAGGAGATGCCCGATCGGGTCGGGCATGACGGGGAAAAGATTTCTCCACGCACTTCGTTTGGTCGAAATGACAATAAGGGGATGCCCGGTCAGGCCGGGCATGACGGTCGGGGTGACAATGCTGTGAGAGATACAACTTTGGTTACATCGGATGAGGGGCCGATCATTATGAATGCTGTGAGGGATGAGGATGGAAATATGGTGGCGACGGATGTGCTTGAGGCGGCATCGGTGACTGCCAGATTCAGGAATGTTGCGGAGAGGGGCGGCAAGGTGAACATTGAGTTTGCAGTGACCGTTCCGCAGGATATGATGGATCCTCAGTGGCAGCTGCGATTCTATCCGAGGATGTATGTGCTGGAGGACACTCTGGGGCTTGATCCGGTCCTGATAACAGGCCAGGAGTATCGCAATGAGCAGATGCGTGGCTACAGGAGGTATGAGAAGTTCCTTCGCAGTATTGTGACGGATTCTATGGAGTTCGTGAATATGAGGCTGCTTGAGATTTTCATTGAGAGGAACATTCCTGCACTTTATGCTTTCAGGACTGATTCTACTTTCGTGTCGGATGCGGAGTTTGCTTCTGCCTTCGGAGTGACGGAGCAACAGGCGATAGAACATTATACAAACAGACTGGCTAAATCCGCAAATGAACGTAAGAAGGCCAGAAAGGAGGAAAGGTTCAGGCAGTATGTGAAGGTGCCTATAGAGCAGGGCTTCCGACTTGATACGGTAATGCGTGAGATCAATGGGGATTTCAGATATGTGTATTCGCACACATTGGCATCGAGACCTCGTTTGAGGAAGGTGGATGTTGTATTATCCGGAGCAATCTACCAGGAGGATGTGAAGATATACGACATCCCGGAATGCGAGCCTCTGACATATTACATCAGTTCGTTGAGTGCCTTTGTGGACGGGACCGAAAGGTATATGACAAAGGTGATCGAGAGGAAGGTATCTGCCAATACTGC
>JAFUJQ010000128.1 GCA_017473705.1 Bacteroidales bacterium
AAGCATTTCTGAAGCATCTTATGATAACGGGCAGTACGAACTTGTCCTTACAGCCGTTAAGAATACAACCGGAAAGCGAAGGACTCTCTATGTGGGAGGAATGGACAAGAACTATCAGGACAGCATGGAAGTTACACAGGAATAATAAGGCATTATACTATGAAACGAATCTTGACAATTATGGCAGCGGTTGTCTGCCTTGCCGCTTGTGAAAAGCCTGTAGATACATCGAAGATCATCGGGACTTGGAGCGAATGCTATGATGATCCGAACTTTGTTATGGACGGCACTGTGGAATATACATTCAAGGCAGACGGGACATATCAGGTATATGCGTATGATGCATTGTCCGGCAATGAAGTGACAAGGACACATGAATATACTCTCGACGGCAATGTGATTACTTTGAATACCGCTACCACTGACAGCGCACATAGCCCAAGTTACACCATCACTGAACTTAATGACAATGAGATGTCCTGGCAGAAGGTCGGCACGACTTATACCCCTGGCTCAAACGGCAGTGATTATAAACATTTCAAGAGAAAAGGCTAGCCCTGTATATACTTATAGGTTGGGCTTTAGGAATGTATGAGACATTCAGTTTCTGGAGGATGCTTCTGATGGGAGCGGTATTCTCAGGAATAATGTTAGGGTTCAGCGAGTGGCAGAATTCTAAAAAGAAATAGGGTTTAATGATGTATCGTTATTTGACAGCCTTGCTCTGTCTATGTCTGACAATGGGTATAGCCTTAGGCCAGACTGCGGGAACTGCCGACACAAATCAGGCAGGGCTCTCTGTCAAGGTGACAGAGACAGGAAACGATCTGCCAGTTCAGATGGCGACCGTCTATATCGTACCTCAGGGGGATACGGTGGCGGTCGCCTTTGCATTTACGGATAAGAAGGGTTTGGCTCAACTGTTTCCTGTTCCGGCTGGTAGATACGCTCTGAATGTTCAGATGCTCGGATACAAGCCCCACAAGGAGGAGGTATTGTTGGAAGCACGGAAGATGCCAAGTGTCTCCGTAAGACTGGAAGAGGACATCAGGGAGCTGGAAGGAGCAGCCATAACTGCTATGGGTGACCTTGTCACCACGAAAGGAGATACGCTGATATACAATGCTACATCATTCCAGACGTCAAGCAACGCAAACCTGGGTGATTTGCTTAAGAAGATGCCCGGGATAGAGGTCGGGAAAGGCCAAGTCAAAGTAAACGGTGAACCTGTATCCACAATAACGATTGAAGGAAAGACCTTCTTTGCGGGCGATGTCTCAAAGGCCCTTGAAAACCTTCCCGCCTTCATCGTAAACAAAATACACGTCATTGATGAGGATGGCCGGGACAGAAGCGGTCTGTCAAGGAAGAGGAAAAAGATGGACGTGAGGCTGAAAGACGAATTTCGCAACGGATGGTTCGGACAGGCGTCAGCCAGTGGAGGCGCTTCCATAAAGGACAAGAATTCCGACCTGTTCGGAGATGGAAGCCGTGCGTTATATAGTGCGAAACTGTATGTGTCGTATTACGGAGACGATGACCAGGCCACATTACTTGGTGGCGGTAACAATATAAATATTAATCAGTTGGAACGCTCGGCCTCGGGATTGTCGAACACTGCAACGTTCGGAGTGAACTACAACACCTCCAGAATCCCGGAACAAGAGTTCAACAGTTCTGCTTCATACGACTTTAAAAGCAATAATGACAGAATGGTATCCAGCCGCACGTCATTTCTTGCCTCTGGAGAAAGTCTGACAACTTCCCGTCACCGGAACAACAATGATATAAATAATTCTCTTTCTGCTCATCTTTCCATAGGAAATCCTCTTAACAAGCCCTCTGCTGAAGGCATTCAAACTACCCTGGACTTGAACTATGGCAATCGCAAGACAGGCAGGGAGGAGTCTTCCACAACAAATAATTCAACTGCAGATCTCAATAGCAGCCGGTCGCTGACGACAGGTATGTCTAATGACTTTGGAGCAGCAATTGGAATGAGAGGACGCTATTCCCTTGGCAAGGACGAGACCCATCGAATATCTTTCAAAGGAAATGTAACATACGATGGTGGTCGTGGAGAAAGTACAGAGTCTTCGACTGCATGGCTGAAGGGTGTCGCAGATCAGCGCTCGCTTATATTCAATGACAGGACTGATGCCGTAAAGCTTGACGGGACATTTTCATACGACATGCAGTTTGCCAGACACTGGGAGATTCGTACGCATGCAGGTGCAGGTTTCAATTTCATAAAAGAGACGAAAGACGCACTAAATGCGGCCGACTTAAGCCGAAATGAGTATTATTCAAAAAACTCAGGAGACAGTGAACTGAGCCTCGTTCAGAGCCTGGTTCTGCATTACGGAAGCAACGATGGAAGAAATAAGCTGGTCAACATTGAATTCGGAGGACGTGTCTATGAAGACAAGATCAGTCACACCGCAGTACCGGATGCCCTCAGCAAGAACATCGGTATATGGAGCATAGGTGCTGGCCCGATGGCCTCATTCACATTCAATGATGTGGGGAAAAAATCATTCACGATCTCCACGGTCGGCAACAGCGAGGTACCGTCAGGTGCTCAGAACTTCAATACCGTACTTGATGTTTCCAATCCTGTCAGCATATCGGTCGGAAACATCTATCTGAAATCCGGTTACCGTCAGAATCTAGTGATGCAGGCAAGGATTCGCTCGGCGAAAATGAGGAATGCGGCTATCAACATCAGATTGAATGGTGCTATGTCATTCAATGAGAAGACTCTGGCGAGTTGGTATGACGATGCATCTGTAAGATACTCAATCCCGGTCAATGCCCACAGCCCTCATTACAATGCGGGACTGAATATCAATTATGTGCAGCCGTTGAACAAATCCAAGAGTCTCAACCTGATTGTCACCCCGAAGATTACGGCCAGCAGCAATTCGAACTACATTGCGAAAGAGACTCTTAAGGGCCTCGACACGGAGAGTTTTGATTATTCTGCAATGATGAGCTGGTTTTATGGAGACCGCAATGGCAACAGATTCTACAGCGGAGAAAGCGGTTTTATGGAGAGCCGCAGTTTGAGGCTGGATTGGCAGTTAAAGGCAGAACTGAAATACGAGATTCGGGCTTATTCGATACGATGCGGAGGGTCTGTGGATAATGCAAGAACAAGATATGTCAGTTTGCATTCGACAAAGGTGAACAACTGGCGAGGCAATGCTTTTGCCGAATTGCTCTGGAAGGACAAAACCGGTTGGGAAATCGAAAGCCGCTTTGA
>JAFUJQ010000129.1 GCA_017473705.1 Bacteroidales bacterium
TCAATAGATTCACTGCTCGTTCCGAGAAGCTCAACACGGCATTCCTTAAGGATTCCCTTCTTCTCAAGCTGCATAGCAAGATTCAGTCCCGTTTGACCGCCGATACCGGGCAGGATCGCGTCGGGGCGCTCATAACGGATGATCTTTGCGATATATTCCAGCGTCAGCGGTTCCATATAGACCTTATCCGCAATGGAGGTATCCGTCATAATCGTTGCGGGGTTGGAGTTACAAAGGACGACTTCGTAGCCCTCTTCCTTAAGTGCAAGGCACGCCTGCGTTCCCGCGTAGTCAAACTCTGCCGCTTGACCGATAACGATAGGACCGGAGCCGATCACAAGGACCTTTTTAATATCGGTTCTCTTAGGCATTGCTCTTCTCCTCCTGCATGATTTCAATAAATTTATCGAACAGATATGCACTGTCCTGTGGTCCCGGTGCGCTTTCCGGATGATATTGAACGCTGAACACGTGATCTTCCTTGCACTCCACGCCCTCAATGGTGTTATCGAGAATATTGATGTGGGTGGGAATAAGGCGGGTTTCCTTGAGACTTTCGGTATCAACCGCATAGGA
Organism: Bacteroidales bacterium; assembly: GCA_017473705.1. Classification (GTDB taxonomy): domain Bacteria; phylum Bacteroidota; class Bacteroidia; order Bacteroidales; family UBA932; genus Cryptobacteroides. The sequence continues at coordinate 577 of JAFUJQ010000129.1, forward strand.
ATGATTCTGCGAGGTGATCTCGATCTTGTTCGTTTCCACGTTCCTGACGGGGTGATTACCGCCTCTGTGTCCGAATTTCAGCTTATAGGTCTTTGCACCGTAGGCAAGAGAGATGATCTGATGTCCAAGGCAGATCCCGAAAATAGGATACTTACCGCAAAGCGTTCCAATGGTTTCGATCACGGGCTGCACATCGGTGGGGTCACCCGGACCATTGGAAATGAAGATACCATCGGGTGACAAATGCTCGATCTCCTCTGCCGTTGTATCCCACGGTACGATGGTTACCGAACATCCTCGCTTATTGAGTGAACGAACGATGTTCTGCTTCATTCCGCAGTCGATGGCAACCACGTGATACCGTTCCTTGGGCACGCGGGAGTACCATATATTTTTACAACTCACCTTCGATACCGCGTCGGTGGGAATCGTGCTCGTCCTCAGTATCTCAATTCCTTTTTCTATCGGCGTATCGGCATCCGTGATCAGTGCTTTTCTTGAACCGTGATCACGAATGGAGCGTGTCAGCTTTCTTGTGTCAACTCCCCATACGCCGGGAATCCTGTATTTCTTCATAATTTCGTCAAGCGTTGCCACGCTTCGGAAATTTGAGGGCTCATTGTTATATTCACGAACGATCAGCGCACCGATCGTCGGTGTGTTCGTTTCGTAATCGTCATCGCAAATACCGTAGTTACCGATGAGGGGATAGGTCATAACCACGGCTTGATAGGTATAGGACGGATCGGACACGATCTCCTGGTAGCCGACCATTGATGTATTGAATACGATCTCGCACACCTTATCCGAGGTATCTCCAAATCCGTATCCGTAATACTCCGCTCCATCCTCCAAGATAATTTTTCTGTCATACTTTTCCATCATTGCTTTCCTCTTTCCGACAGCTTTTGTTCAAATCTGTCGCGTCTTACGTCGATTGGCACGCTCGTTGGATAATCACCGCAGAAGCAAGCTCTGCAATAATCCTTTCCACCGACAAGCGCATCCAGTGCCGACACAGGCAGATAACCGAGACTGTCCGCACCGATCATCTCCGTGATTTCCTCCACCGAATGGTGACAAGCAATCAGATGCTCCTCTGAATCAATATCCGTTCCGTAATAGCAGGGGTGAAGAAAAGGCGGTGAGGATATTCTGATATGCACCTCGGCAGCGCCCGCATCTCGAAGTAGCCCCACTACACGCCCCATAGTATTTCCTCTAACGATGGAATCATCCACAAGAACAACTTTCTTGCCGCGCACGGTTTCTTCAACTGCCGACAATTTGATACGCACTCCGTCAATTCTCGCACCTTGCCCGGGAGAGATAAAGGTTCTGCCTATGTATTTATTTTTGATGAGCCCGATTCCGTATGGAATACCCGATTCACGACTAAAGCCGAGTGCTGCATCAAGTCCCGAATCAGGAGCACCTATCACAATATCCGCATTCACAGGATGCGTCTTCGCAAGAATTTTGCCTGCCTCTACGCGAGAAGCATGAACCGAGATACCGTCTAACCCGGA
>JAFUJQ010000130.1 GCA_017473705.1 Bacteroidales bacterium
AGAAGGGACAGGAAGTCCTCATCACAGGAAAGCTTGCACCTAACAACTGGACTGACAAGGAAGGTGTTGAACATAAGGGCTTCGACATCATCGTGAACAAGATACGCGACCTGGCTGAAGAATAGCCGGGTCGCAGACCCTACCGGCGGTTCTGCCGGACCTTGCTAGCCGATCGGCTGGAGGAGCGTCGGGATGACGTGAACCTCTATCTTCCAAGGCAGCCCGGAGTGGTTCTCCGAGCTGCCTTTCTTTGTTCTGTTGATTATGGATACGTCCTTCAAACGCTGATAACTCATAGAACATATCACTAATAATTCTATGCTGTTTAATCATTTAAAATGAAGCGAACTATTTGGGCAAGTCTTGTCGGCTCCCCATTGAATTTTGTGACATCAGACCTTCGAACCAATGCTCACTCCTGCGTAGGCTCATCATCTGAGAATTCATTTCCATATAGTGATGACCTCGATAGTGTTTCTGTCATTCTCAACGGTTGGTGGTCTTGATGTGATTCAGTTGCAGCTTCTGTTTCATCTACTTAAGGTAAGGACTTGTCTTGAATTATGTCCCTTTATAGATAGCTGGACAGATTCTTCCTGACATGTCTCTTGACATATTCAACCAGTTCTGGGGAATCAACGATGGATATCTGATCGGATAGCCCAAGGTAGAAACGTCCAATGCCTGACAGATCCTTGACGCTTGTCCTCAGGTACCAATCACCTCCTTCATGAAGGATGTCCTTTAATGATAAAGGATACTCCTCAATAAGAAGGTTCTTGGCTTTGAGGGTCATTTTCAGGGTCACGGGAATATCTTCTTTGCCTGTCATCCTGAAGCAGTCTGTCTGAATCGTTTCGTGCCTGTCCTCATGCTGCCAGTCGGTGAGGGACACTTCGACCTTTCCGATCCGTGATATCTTGAATATCTTCGTAATGCCTGTGGATACCTCATATGCGTACACATCGGTATAGTTTGTGGAGAACTTGATTGGTTCGACCAGACGGTCAGAGATGCTCATCGTGTTACCCGACTCATAGTCTACCAGAGTAGCCTGTTTCCTCTCATTCATTGCACGGCTGAGGTGCATGATGTTCTCACCTGCGACCTTGTTGACGATAATCTCAGTGACACTTGTCGCATCGAACAGGGCCGACAGCTTTCTTTCAAGATTCGATGCCACCTGACATTCACTTGAGAGGGCGCCCAGCAGGCAGTGAAGAATATGTGCCTCCTCTTCTGAAATATGGACAAGCTCTGACAAGGGGATCTGCTTGACAGGCATCTGGAGCAGCTTGTGGATGTTTGCACTCTTCTTATGGACCGCAAAGCCGGCCGTTCTGAAGGAATCCAGATACCTGAATATGCTCCTTCTAGAAATCTCAATCCTCTCCGACAGTTCCTGAATTGTGTAATCAACGTTGCTGCAAAGCAACTGCATCAGATTGAGCAGCCTTACAATTCTACCGTGGTCCATTGTTCAGAATCAATAGCAGTGAATAAAAATAGGGCTGTCATGAATATCTCCATGAAGCCCCTTAGCGTTGTTCATATTGTTTCTAAAAAATGGCGCAGACCATGCTTGCCTCCTCCTTGGAGTACGACGTCCTCAGCATCAACGAGCATAGCCCGCGCCAAAGCGCAGACGTATATGCCCGTTGAACTCATGCCGGTTAAATGTCGTACTTTAGGAGGGAGTTCAACAGCAACTACGTATGTATGTTGTTTGTATTATTTCTACAATGCCCCACAAAGATAGATAATTTTCTTCAATCCGGTTATCACCCTTGTGGAAATTGATAATATCGTGATTATTGGTATTCAATAGTGCCGATACTTATGTTATTTTCAAGAGTGACGCTAGATGTCACTCCTGCATAAGAGATTTGCGGCAAACATTCAGAAAATCACATGAAGATAAATCTTAAAAACGGTTCCTGAACGCATAGTGGCTCAATGACATCCCCGTATTCGCAGGGATCTCAGCGCTGCTGTCCTGATGCGTCTAATTTCATCATCCACACAAAGAAGCGATGATGAAATCCGCCAAGGCTTACACCGCATCCGAAACCGATCCATGCGACGCATCGTGGTCCCTGTCATTTGAGCCCATAGAGTTCAGGAACCAGATATCATTAACCAAATAAAATCTTTTATGAAAAAATCAGATGGACCTAATCGTGACAATGTGTCACGCCTTACAGGTTGCCGCAACCAGAGGCTTCATCATGCCAGAATTGATGCGATTGACTCCACTGCATCTGCGCTGGAGAAGATCATCAGACAGCACGAACTGACCGAGGAATCGGGAGAGCGCGGATTGAGTGATATCGAAGCAGCCCTTAGCAGTGCTGAGGATGCTCTCTTCTATCTGGCTTCCGCATCGACAGTGGATGACATGCAGAAGACTAAGGAACTGCTGTGTGAGTACGGAAGAAATGATCTGCTGCCTTGACGATTCGTCCGAGCAGCCCTCAGAGTTCCGCAAAATTCCATCGCTCAAGTGAACTGCAAGAGACCTGACCTTGGACGTAAACAAAACCGCAATGCTCTGCGTTTTCTTTCGCGCACCCTTGCATAATCACTTCTTCTGCGATTGGAATAAAGCTGCACCTGAGGGCACTCGGAATCAGTATTAATGATAGTAATGTTACTACATAATACTATTGATGATGTTAATACAAAATAAAAGTATTGTTAAATATAACTGAATTTGTATATTTGCAGCAAATATCCCGGGACTATGCCTTCTGATGCAGATGTCTCCAGTCCCGATTAGTTAAATCTTAACACTGTGTGTCATGAGAACAATGTTCAATATCATTTGGGGAGTGACCAGATTCACCTTCAAGATCATTTTCTGGTTCATCGGAATTCTTCTGATGCTCGTTGTCGGCAGCTATCCTGATTGATAAGTATTGTCAAAATTATGTCATTGGCTTTTGTTATCTGCTGGATATTTTATATATTTGCCATATAATATTATGGAATATATCTTGTGTATAGCAAGAATAGCATATTATATTATGGAATATACATTAGATATTTACTTGAAATAGCCAGAGCAGCTTATGCAGCGGATGGCCCAGAACTGCAAGGCGAGGAGGCTGGAGAGAGGATACAGCAGAAGGACGCTTTCGGAAAGGACCGGTGTTCCGGCTCCGACCATTGAGAGATTCGAGACCACCGGAAAGATATCCTTCGAGTCGTTCTGCGCGCTGGTCGTGGAGTTCGACTATTTTCAGGAGATGTTTCAGATCCTCTCAATGCCCAAGTACACT
>JAFUJQ010000131.1 GCA_017473705.1 Bacteroidales bacterium
GGTCAGACATATAATCATCAACTTTATTCTCATAGATTCTCTTTTAGTGATTGGTTATGGCGGCAGACACCCGACAAGCGAGTGCCTGCCACCGTTGGTTAAGGATTGATGTTGATTGGAGAGACGATAGTTCCTATGGGAGTAATCGTGTTACCCTCTGTGGTATCCTCTTCCTCTTTTGCCTCGTTGTTGAAAGTGAAGGTTAGTTGATAGAGCTGGTCATGATTATCCTCGAAATAGACATCTATCGTCTGCTGGTCTTCACACTCCGAGGTGTAGTATAGACGGAACACATCTCTGTCAAGCGGATAACGGTCATTAGGTAGCAACACCATACCGTCATCCATTCTCAATGTACCCTCGCCATCGGGCTGGAAGTAACGGATTGTGTAGCGTGTATCGGAGAAATACCCTTCACGAACAATCTCGCAGCGTATCTCCGCTGTCTCGCCCTGCACCAATCGCTTAGGTACAGGCATTGTCTCAACTGTAAAAGGATAGGCTTGCTGAACATCAAGGTCATCCTCGCAAGATGTGAAGCCCAATACAGCGGTCATCATGGCACCGCAAACCATCATATAGGAAAATAACTTTTTCATAACGCATTTAATTTTAATTGATAATAAATTTGACACCTAAGCCGAACTGAGTGCTGAACTTGCCGAGTGAGCCACCCCAGAGGACACGCTCACGCACATTGGCAAGCAGGACAATACGGTCTGTTATATAACTCTCCAATTCAAGGGTGATAGCACCGCCATAGATGAAGGCATCCTTGGCAAGCAGCGTAGAGCCGTCGTGTAGTAGTCTGTCGCCCCAATTCACCGTTTCGTAGCCTGCCAATGCAGAGCCACCGATAGAGAGGAAGAAGGTCTTTGTAGGATCGGACAGGAACTTTAGGTAGTAACCGCCCTCGGCAGTGAACTGGGCGCGAGGAATGGATGTGCCCCGATAGTCGTAGTTCTTTAGCAGATACTCTGCACCCACCACCCAGCGGTTGGCCTTCTTGGTATATCCCGACATCGCTATTCCCGTGTAGTAGTTGAGCGGAGATTTAGAGCCGTTTACAAAACCACCTCTGAGTTCCACACCCATCATCTTCGGGAGATAACGCTGGGCGTATGCCTGCCCCGGTGAGAGGGCAAGCGATACGACTGCAACAAATAGAAACAGATACTTCTTCATGGTTACTTCACTTTAAGTTCGTTGATTACCTTTGCTCTTACGATGTCCTCACTCTCCACGGTAAAGGTCTGGTGTCTGCCACCGCTCTTCTCGTGCATCTCCACCACAAGCACCTTGTCGGCAGGGATGGTGAACTTATCGAACACAAATACGGTACGCTCATCCTTGTTGCCCGCAACGGTTGTGGCATAGTCATAGGCACGCAGAGGGAAGATAACCTGCTCCTGAATGGCTGTACGCTTCATCACCTGCTTATCCACAATCTTGAAGGTCACGAAATCCACCTCGTATGGTACATTCGATGTGTTCTTCACCTGCGTATGGAAGTAGAGCAAACCATTGTGGGTGTAGAGTCCACGCAACAGATACTGGATGCCGAACGCCTTGCTGCCGATGTGCTTGATGTGGCGTTTGTTGTCCTTGTGGATAGCCTTGCTGATAAGGTGTAC
>JAFUJQ010000061.1 GCA_017473705.1 Bacteroidales bacterium
CCCTTGAGAGAGTTCGCAGCCTTGGACTGACTGCCGTACCTTTTCACATAAGCGTCCAGTTTGGTCTTGATGACGATCTTATCGTCATTTGTAAGCATCTGCTGTGTCATAATATAGAATGTTAATTGTTTATAGCCTGTTTAGTGCAGAGAGAGGATCATAATCGATATTGCTCAACTGCTTTGTATATTCCCCGATCTCGATTGGTTCCGTCGTCGGCTGGATCACTATCGTATCGGCAAGTCTCTCATATTCTCCACTGCTGACTGTCATCAGGGACGGGGTGTGAAGTCCGTTCTGCTCCGGTGCGACACCGTGCTCCATCTCAAGAGCGTAATTTTCGAGGTGTCTGCGTACTCTTTCCTCCTTGTTCGCCTGGTCTGCCTGCCTGATGAACGCCATATCTCCATCCTTCTGCTCCTGAATGTTTCGGTGGACTGTGATATATGGATATGCCACTGTCTCGAAACGGAATCCCATCGCATTTTTCGTATAGAGCAGCACACGGTCCATTGACTGAGGGTCGAAGCGAGAATAAAACTCTCTGCCTGTGTTCTGACTCCTCCATTCCATATCCGGCATACCGTCCTCGGTCAGAACCTCGTATGTGTATTTGCGTTTCTGGAACTGGATCGTAATGCCGTCAGAAGTGAACTTGCTCGGTTTGTCTGTCTGGATCCAGAAGAGTTCGACCATATCAAGTTCTGATACCGGTACCGCCTCAGGGTTGATGCTTGCCGAGTACAGATCGGCGTGTGCCGTCTCGAGTTTGTAATGAGGCAGGGCATTCCATACTTTGCGAGCTTCGGCATAAGCAGTCACCAGTTCATCATAGGTATAGAGGGAGTCCTTGTTTGCCTTGATGAAGTCCCTGTTTATCTTCCAAGCCTCTTTCGCAGAGATATTGCCTCCGGTAAATCTCCAGTCTCTTGAAAGCACCTCGTGCTGGAATCGTCCAAATGCGGACTCGATACTCTTTCCTGATGCGTTATATGGGGCGGTAGGACGTGTAACCCGGCTGATGGAAGCAAAGAACTGCTGAGCCATCTTGCTGCGTTGTCCTCCCTGATTATCCGTCACGATCTCATAAGGCTTGTGCCTTGAGTATTCAATCGCCATTCGGAAGGCATTAAACTGGGCTTCAAAGTTCTCGTTCTCGCAGATGCAGAATCCAAGGAAGGTCTCACTGTAGGCATCCATAACCTCATACACGAACGCAGTCTTGACAACCAGTTTGCCGTTCTCATAAGCCTTATAGAAAAGGTTGAGTTTTGTTCCGTCACCGTACCAGAGGGAATCTCTCATCGTCGGCATCAAGGTCTTCTGTCTGCGGTCAAACAGTCTGTTTGCAGCCAGTTCGCCATATACAGCATCGTACCATTGTGGTTTGACTTCCGGCCTCTCAAGGAACTGTGTCAGTGATGACAGGGAACTGAGGGGTTTCCAGCCTTTTGCTTCTGCCCTGCGGTTGTATTCCTCAAACAGTTGCTTTGTGGTATATACAGGGGTTCTGCTACGTCTTAAGGCGATGATCAGCCTGCCTGCCTCCTTTGTTATCTTGAGATTGTTATCATTGCAGAACTTGCCGGATACGAGGCAACCGTAACCCTCCTTGCTATATGTGCGGAGTTTGTCACGGAGCCTTGCGACATTCTTTGGCAAGGTATGACCGTAAACCTCACGGAGTTCCTCTGAAACTGCCACCACATTTGACCATATTACAGGGGTGTTGTTGTTGCAGGCACGCCTCATTGCCTTCTGGGTATTCTGCATCTCGAGC
>JAFUJQ010000132.1 GCA_017473705.1 Bacteroidales bacterium
CTTGCTCCGCCACCCCATGTCACGTGCGCGACATCGTATGAGGTTCCGCTGATTTCTTTTCCGATGAAACTGGCACCCCATCTGCTATAATTATGAATGTAGACTCCATGTGTATAATTCTCCTCAGTATACTCGTCCTTCTCCTCCGTCTCTCCCCAGGCATAATACCCGCCATACTCCTCCGGCGAGCTTGCTCCGACGTTGTATGCCGCCCAGAGGATGCCGGACGGGAGTCCGAGGTCGACCCAACGGTCGTCTTCATCCATGTAGAAGTATTTGCCGAAGGCGAGGACGTATGGCTTTGCTATGTACTCCTTCTCATCTGACGGGAGGGTGAACACGACGGTGTCTCTGTTTGTGGTGAGGTCCGGTTCGGGATTGTCGAAGGCTATGTGCTCAAGTGCTGTCTCCCCGTCTTTTTCAAAGAGGGCGAAGCCTTTCTCCCTGCACCAAATCAGGCTGAGCTTGTCCACATCTGCCGCTGCCGTAATCTTCAGGTCTTCCGTGTCTTTCTCGATCTTCGAGAACCTAGGCAACGCGTAGATCTCGAGCTCCTCCAGCTCTGCTAAATCAAATTCTTTGCTGATCCTTCCCTCATCAAATCCCGCCGGCTTGAAAAGAGCGGATTCTGCATATACCGTAGATGTGACTGATGGAGTAAGAGTGGCCTTGACGTTTGATTCCAGAAGGTCGTCTTCCATCGAGATGTCAGCTTCGATGCCCACAGTCCCTTTTACAGTGACTTCCGTGCCAAATGCAAGCGCGGCCTCATCCCAGAATGCCACATTCACGCCTCCAGACAGCCCCAACGCCATCTTTCCTTTTGCATCCAGAGATATGCACTGGAAATATGCCTTAGGTCCTGTCATGAGATCGATTGACTCTGAAACAGGATCTCCGTTGTTGTATGAGAATCTGTATAGCTGGTGTTCCAGAACAATACCTAGTTCTGAAGTCAGGCTCACTTCCGCCTTGCTTTCGAAGAACAGTTCTGTATATAGGGCAGGTACGATGATAATCGGGGTGCTAGGAATCGGAATGGCTGCCATCTTTACCTTGAGTTCGCCAAGCGTCTTCTTGAGCTCCTCTGTCTCCAGCCCGATCATCTCCCATTCTCCCTTGACCCCGCTCTTCTTCTCTATGGTAGCGTCGAACCTCTTTATCTTGAACCATGAGATGTCAATGTTGACTTTCAGCAGATTGTTCTGATATATGGATCCCTTGAACATGCCTTCTTCAATTGTGACGGCAAAGTTGAGCGGCCTGCTGAACTCTGCCCTTGTCTGCAGATCATCCTGCGGCCACTCGCTGTCCGGCACCATCCTGAAATCGAGTTCGTTGCCGTCCCCGTCCTCCACAGATTCGATATATGGGGCCATGTCGATTGCTGTGCTGATGTGCAGCTCCTCGAAAGCCTCGTTAAGGGGCACGACCTCGGTCTGGACTTCAATTCCAGATGCCGTCGTCTCCGCTGACACCACCTTGCCGATATAACCGTTAGGAGTCTTTTCTGTCGCCGGGCATATGATTATCTCGCCTACCTGCGGAATGTCTTCCTCTGCCATAGACGGGTCGATCACGATCTTTCCGCTTTCAACCGACTTGAAATAGTCAGTCTTCTCCTCGTCATAGACCTTCGCGTTTCCTGCAAGCTTCATGATGGAGAAGTC
>JAFUJQ010000133.1 GCA_017473705.1 Bacteroidales bacterium
CACGAGGCTAACGACCCGCAGCGTGGTTACCTGAACAAGTATTACGATGAGTTTGTAGCCCGTTACGGCAATCTGAACAGCCGACAGAATGTGAAGCTGATAATGATGGATGCCACCGGTCGGGATATATTGTCGTTGGAGCGTAGCGAGGAAGGCAAATTCGTGAAGGCAGACATCTTCGAGCGTCCAGTGGCATTTGCCGTGGATGCCGTTACCCATGTGGACACACCTGAAGAGGCATTGTCGGCTTCGCTGAACAAATACGGAGGTGTAAACCTCGACTATATGCGAGGCTTGACGGACGGAACGGAAGAGGAACTGCTCACGGCTTTGTCCGGTCGTATCTACTACAATCCGTTGGTGCAGAACTATGAGATTGCCGACCGTTTCATCGCAGGCAATGTGATTGAAAAGGCGGAACGCATTGAGCAATGGATGCAGGAGAACGGTGAGGATGAGCGTGTCAAGGAATCGCTTGCCGCATTGAAGGAAGCAGAACCGCAGAAGATTACTTTTGAGGAACTGGACTTCAACTTCGGTGAACGCTGGATACCTACGGGTGTCTATGCAGCCTATATGAGCAAGCTCTACGATACGGACATCAACATCGCTTACTCGGAGAGTCTGGACGAGTATTCCGTAAAGTGCGGTCATAAGAATATGAAAATATGGAAGGAGTTTGCCGTGCAGGGATATTACCGCAGTTATGACGGTATGAACCTGCTGAAACATGCTCTGCACAACACCTGTCCCGATATGATGAAGAGCATCGGCAAGGACGAGAACGGTAACGACATCAAGGTACGCGATGCCGAGGGCATACAGCTTGCCAACAGCAAGATTGATGAAATTAGAACCGGATTCAGTGAATGGCTGGAGGAACAGCCGCAGTCGTTCAAGGACACGCTGACGGATATGTATAACCGCAAGTTCAACTGTTTCGTACGTCCGAAGTATGACGGTAGCCATCAGACATTTCCCGACTTGGACTTGAAAGCCCTCTCTTCCCGTTACGGAGTGAAGAGCATCTATCCGAGTCAGAAGGATTGTGTCTGGATGCTGAAACAGAACGGCGGCGGGATATGCGACCATGAGGTGGGTACGGGAAAGACACTCATCATGTGTATGGCTGCACACGAGATGAAGCGTTTAGGCTTGGCACACAAGCCGATGATTATCGGGCTGAAAGCCAATGTAGCAGAGATTGCCGCCACCTATCAGACGGCATATCCCAATGCCCGTATCCTCTATGCTTCGGAGAAGGATTTCTCCACAGAGAACCGTGTCCGTTTCTTCAACAACATCAAGAACAACGACTACGATTGTGTCATCATGTCGCACGACCAGTTCGGCAAGATACCGCAGTCACCGGAGTTGCAGCAACGCATATTGCAGGCAGAGCTTGATACGGTGGAGGAAAACTTGGAGGTGTTGCGTTCGCAAGGCAAAGACATCTCCCGTGCGATGCTCAAGGGATTGGAGAAACGCAAGTTCAACTTGGAAGTGAAGCTGGAGAAGATAGCCTACACCATAAAGAACCGCACGGACGATGTGGTGGACTTCCGTCAGATGGGTATCGACCATCTCTTTGTGGATGAGAGCCACCAGTTCAAGAACCTGATGTTCAACACCCGACACGACCGTGTGGCGGGATTGGGTAATTCCGAAGGCTCACAAAAGGCACTCAACATGCTCTTTGCCATCCGTACCATACAGGAACGCACGGGTAAGGACTTGGGGGCTACCTTCCTGTCGGGAACGACCATCAGCAACTCCCTTACGGAGCTGTACCTGCTGTTCAAGTACCTCCGTCCGAAGGAACTGGAACGTCAGGACATCCGCTGTTTCGATGCGTGGGCGGCAATCTTCGCCAAGAAGACAACCGACTTCGAGTTCAATGTAACCAACAACATCGTGCAGAAGGAGCGTTTCCGCTACTTCATCAAGGTGCCGGAATTGGCTGCCTTCTACAATGAAATTACAGACTATCGTACGGCGGAGGATGTGGGTGTGGACCGTCCGAAGAAGAACGAGATTCTGCACCATATACCACCCACTCCGGAGCAGGAGGACTTCATCCAAAGGTTGATGGAGTTTGCCAAGACAGGCAATGCCACCATCTTGGGACGCTTGCCGCTATCCGAAACGGAGGAAAAGGCGAAGATGCTTATCGCTACGGACTATGCCCGTAAGATGGCGTTGGATATGCGTATGATTGATGAAAACAAGTACGAAGACCATCCCGACAACAAGGCAAGCCATTGTGCCAAGATGATAGCGGAATACTACAACAAGTACGATGCACAGAAGGGAACGCAGTTCGTATTCTCGGATTTGGGTACATATCAGCCTGGTAACGGGTGGAATGTCTATTCCGAAATCAAACGTAAGCTGACGGAGGATTACGGCATACCTGCTTCGGAAATCCGCTTCATTCAGGAGTGCAAGAACGAGAAGGCACGCAAGGCGGTGATAGCCGCCATGAACGAAGGTTCGGTGCGTGTGCTGTTCGGCTCTACAAGTATGCTCGGAACGGGAGTCAATGCCCAGAAACGGTGTGTGGCCATCCATCATTTGGATACACCCTGGCGACCGTCCGACCTTGCACAGCGTGACGGTCGTGGCGTGCGTGCAGGCAACGAGATTGCCAAGCACTTTGCAGGCGATAATGTGGATGTAATCATCTATGCGGTGGAAAAGTCATTGGACAGTTACAAGTTCAACCTATTGCATTGCAAACAGACCTTCATCACACAGCTCAAAAGCGGTGCTATGGGTGCAAGAACCATTGACGAGGGTGCTATGGACGAGAAATCGGGCATGAACTTCTCGGAGTATATGGCTATTCTTTCAGGTAATACCGACCTGCTTGAAAAGGCGAAGTTGGAAAAGCGTATAGCCTCTTTGGAGGGTGAACGCAAGTCGTTCAACAAGGGCAAGGCAAATGCTGAGTTTACCTTGAATGGCATTCAGAAGGAGTATGACAACAACCGTGTAATCATTGACGGCATGACGGCAGACTACAACAAGTTCCTTTCTCTTGCCAAGACTGATAAGGA
>JAFUJQ010000134.1 GCA_017473705.1 Bacteroidales bacterium
GAGCGAATACCTCAAGATACATCTGGTTTCCGATAATCCGTTCCTGACGCATATGACCTTCCGTCAGATAACGGATTCTTTTCCAGACAATTTCATTCAGATTCACCGCTCATACGTTGTGAATATGAAGCACGTCGTGTCAGCCGAACGCACACTGGTCATTCTGGACGACGGCACCCGTCTCCCAGTCAGTTCCTCAAGAAGAGATAATCTGCTGGAGTATATGAATATCTGATCTGTATACTGAATATAGTGATATTATCTGAATTCAGATATCAAGTCTCCAGACCTCGTGAGTGATAAGCAAACAGCCCGGTGGGCTTTTGCAGCGAGCAGCCCGCGGTAGCTGGGTTAATCGAGCGGAGCAAGTTATGATTAGATGAAGATTGCTGAATGAGCGGAGGGATGTGGGCAGGTGTTGTTTCGATATTCAGTCGGTGAGAGACCTGTACGTTGTCTGAAATATCTACACATATAGGGCGTGTCCTCGAAATGCAGCATCGCGGCTATCTCCTTGACCGACATATCCGTACTTGACAGCAATGTCTTTATCTCGCAGATTGTCTGCTGGTCAATCAGTTCCTTGGGTGAAAGGTTCCATCTCCTGTGAGTCAGTTTGTAGAGATAGGTTGTCGTGATGCACAACTGCTCAGCGTAGAATGACACTTCGCGAGTTGTGCGGAAATGCTGGGCGACGAGTTTCAGGAATCTGATGATAAGGGTACGGCTCCTGCTGATGGCTTTATTTGAGCCCATACCGTTCTGTGTCATCTCGCCGTCCATCGCCATAAAGAGGTTGTATATATTGTTTCTGAGCAGGTGATCAGTGTATTCGCTTGCTGATTTGTGGCATATCCACACCATCTGCTGATACCATCCCTCCAAAAGTTCCCATTGAACGTCGTCGGGAAGGAACAATGGATTTTCAGACAGGGAGTCCCAGAAGTAGGGTGAGGTGAGTTTATAGATCGCTTCCTGCACATTATCATCGGCAATAGCCACATATCTGCAACTGAATGCACTGCTGCTTTGCTCTATCCAAAACGTGTCGTCATAGAACAATACAGCCATCATTCCCCGACGAAGAACCCTTCGTCTGAATCCCACAGAGACAATGGCACAGCCGCTGTCGACAAGCAGGACCATACAGCCGCTTATTCCTATGCGGTTGTTTCCGTATGCTCTGAAATCTGTCTGTCCCGTTCTGCCGCCATCGGCAATAATCCCGATCTGCAATCTCTCCATATTCTTGATTTGTGCTGCAAAGATAGACTAAAATACATCATTTCTTTTAGTATAGTATCGAAAAGTACCCTACAAGGAGTGATTTTTATATGTACGACGTCATCGATGTGCCTTATCTTTGCACTTGAGAAAATCGATGTGATATGATTATAGAGAGATTTACAGAAGATGATATTCGTGAAGCAGCACATCTTGCCTATCCCGTCTGGGGCGAGGGTCATGCTGCCAATGGTCAGGGAGAGGAGTTCGGACTGCTGATGTGTGAATATATCATCCGTTATGGGTGGTATGGTGCACCATTCGCCTTCAAGATTACCGACGAGGGCAAGATGGTGGGTTGCATCCTTGCAGGCAATATCAAGCAGGATAACGGTTACAACGAATGGCTGGATGCCATGGTGCCGACGTTCAACGGGCAACAGCGCGAGGAGGTGTTGGCGCTGCGCGATTACTTCGGCAAGACCTCGCCAAAGGTTTATCGCCACATGCGTGCAGATAAGGATCTGTATCTTTCGTTCTTCATCTCTGCCGTGCAAGGATGCGGCAAGCGTTTACTTGCGGAGATCGTGGCTTTGGCAAAGAGCGAAGGCTACGAGAGCCTCTACCTTTGGACCGACTCATCGTGTAACCACGGCTACTACGCTCATCATGGTTTTGAGAAAGTTGCCGAGTTCAAGAGTGATGAGTGGAAGACCAACTCCGACGATTACCTGACCTACATCTATAGAAAGAGTTTCTGATAATTATCGATTTATAAATACAACGAAGCCCGACACGGTGTGCCAGGCTTGTATCTCGCAGATAAACGGGAATTTAGCTTATTTGTTAATCCTTCTCTTCAGTGCAGAAAATGCCTTCTGATATAAGGCGGAATCATTCATTGTATCTAGCATTTCCTTGAAACGACTCATCGGGATAGTGAATGTAAGTTCGTTTTCCGGTACAAGCGGGCGTGCAGAAGGATCGAGCATCCCGAGGAAACATCTGCGGCCGTAGTTCAGGTTTTCGTTAACAGCAAATGTTATTATCGAAGCGCATCCTGATGCAAATAGTGTCGTTACCGCATCGGGTGAGTTGTTGTCATAGAAAGACCATGTGCAGAGTCCTGACAGTATGTCCGGAGTAGCAAAGAAGATCATAGCCTCGGCATCATCCCAACTGCTTAGCTTATCAACTCTGACAAAGTTCAGATATGGTTTGTCGGTAAGAGTGATTGCAAGCGAATCCACATAATCCTTGACCATCTCTTTTGTCTTCTTGTAATGCTCGACTTCAGAAACAAATACCGGAACCCTTTCAGGCATAGGTCTGAATGCAGTGTAGAGTCCGCCGCCTCCGCAAAGCACGTTGTCTGCACAGAGCGTCAATGAATCTCCATAGCGGACTTTGGAGACGGCACCTATCATGCATTTCGGAACAGACTTTATATCTGTAGCCGGTGTGATGCTATATGCGAATGAGACAGGTAGGGGAGCAGCGTCACCGAATGCTTCTCTGAACTTTATGATGAATTCCTGTATTGTCATCATCCTCCTATTATTTTATATGTTTCTTTCACTTTCAATCGCTGAACATCATCCTGTACTTTGGCAACACGATTTTCCAGAATACAAAAGCATTGACTATAAGCAGGATGCCATACGCTATGCGTGCATAGACCACGGGAATGAGATAACCTATTCCATTCATGTCTCCACCGCCGAAGAAGCCGCATAGCACGCTCAGGTACAGCGGATCAAGAAGCAGCAAGGCGAGTGTGGTATAATATGCACATGTCTTCAAGACCTTGGAATGTGACCTGCTGATAATCCCGGTCAGAGCTATAAGAATATATGCGGCAACGAATGTCGCTACAGAACCGACAAGGCAGAAAACGCCAAGTTGGCTCTGCGACATTCTGTCAGGGAATATGTCGATCTGGATGCCTAATCCCATGAAGTTGATCTGCTTGAAAGCACCGACGGACAGTGCATAAATCAAATGTGCTCCTTCGTGAATCAGATAGTAGGCCAGGATAGCCGTAAACAATCCGATGTATTGTCTGACCCTTTTGCTCATTTCAATAATGATTATGGTTTTAAGATAAATCTTATAGTCAAATTTCGATTTGTCTTTTCAAAGGTAAATAAAATCGTGTTGATTACAATGGCTGTCATTATGAATCATGGAGACTGTTTGCGCCCTGTCGGTCATTGGTGACAAGAGGGGAACGTCCGGCAGGAAAATGGCTGATTTTATGATGGACGGTATCTGTTTTAAAGGATTA
>JAFUJQ010000062.1 GCA_017473705.1 Bacteroidales bacterium
ATGCTGTCACATCAGGTATCAAGGAACTTTGAACAGGGAGTGAATGCAGGACTGTCACAAAACGAGAACATGCAAATCAAATGAGACCATTTTATAACTAAACTATTACAAGCGTATGATTAAATGTGAAGTGACGCTGTGCGGCATCGTCAGCCGTGTGGCAACAAGAAGGACAACAAAGGATGGCAAGGCTTATACAAATTTTGCCGTAAAGGTGAATATTCCGGAACGTAACGGTACTGGAATAACAGCGGAGGTGTTCATCAACAGAGAGGGAGAAATGAGTGAGGAACTGTCAGGTATGGCAACTGGGAACCGTATTCAGATACAGGGTGAACTGACATTCAAGAAGCGTGGGGAAATGCTTTATCTGAATATGGATGCCAAAACCATTGACATGCAACCATCGATGACTGATGATGAGATTGTCGGTGAAATGACATTCAGAGGAAAGATTGGCAAGGAAGTGGAATGCAAGCAGGACAAGAAAGGAAATCCTTATATCATCTTTTCTGCATTCAGTACGGAAAAGAACGGCGACAGTTTCAACTACACCTGGGTCCGCTTCATCCGTTTCACCGGTGAGAAAGAAGAATATCTCCAGCCGAAGCGAAAGATAAATGCCAAAGGCATATTGGATTTGTCTGCCTTCAACGGAAGAATCAACATCAGTTGCCGTGTGTCGGAAATGAGTGAATATATACCGCCTCAGTTTAACAGTTACCATCAGTGATTATGGGTGAAAGATACAACAAGAATTATCGGAGTGACGGTCGTTCGGCTGAAGATCGTGCTCTTGACCGTTTTGCGGAAATGATGATTGAAAAGATTTCTTCCATCAAGGAGGATTGGAAAAAGCCCTGGTTTACGGAGGGCACGCTCCGTTGGCCAAGGAATCTGTCAGGTCGGGAATACAATGGTATGAATGCGATGATGTTGATTCTCCATTGTGAGAATGAAGGGTATCAGATACCCGTATTCATGACCTTTGACAGAGTAATGAAGATGAACTATGAGCAAGGAAAGGACGGCAATAAGTCGGCTATGACGGATAAAGAGGGGAATCCTTTGCCACAGGTCAGTATTCTGAAAGGTGAAAAGAGTTTCCCTGTATTCCTTACATCGTTTACGGTGGTTGACAAGGAAACCAAGGAGAAAATCAAGTATGAGGATTATAAGCAGCTATCCAATGAAGAAAAGGAACGGTATAACGTCTATCCAAAGCTGAACATTTATAATGTTTTCAACATTGACCAGACCAACCTGAGAGAATCCCGTCCTGAACTCTATGAGAAGATTCGTGAGGAGAATGAACTGAAACGACCGGACCAACAAGGCGAATCATTGTCCTTTTCTGCCATCGATGAGATGATAGAAAATAAAGAATGGCTCTGTCCTATAACGTTGAAGCACCAAGACCAGGCATATTATTCCATCAGTAAGGATGAGATTGTCCTGCCTGAAAAGTCGCAGTTCCTAAGCGGGGCGGCATTCTACGGTACTGCATTACACGAAATGACGCACTCCACGGGAGCAGACAGTCGCCTGGGACGTTTCAAGAACGGCAACGGCTCTTTCGGTTCAAGGGAATATGCCCGTGAGGAACTGGTAGCGGAACTTGGAAGTGCATTGGTAGCACAACGTCACGGCATCTCCAAGAACATCAAAGAAGAGAGTGCCGCTTATCTGAAGTCATGGCTGAGTGAACTGAAAGAGTCGCCGGATTATATCAAGACAACACTGTTGGATGTGAAAAGGGCTTCTGCCATGATTACAAGTCAGATTGACCGTATCAACGAGAAATTGAATAATGGGATTGGTGAAGAAACGGCCGTAGAAGAACGGGAACTTGAACCTGTCTTACAGGAGGAAGAAACGGTTCGTTATGGACGTGGAAGATAGATTTAAATCAAAAAACAAACAAAAATGATTAAGATATTCCATTTAAATGTTTCCACATAGCCATATAATTGTAGAATAGTGCGTACATTTGCAGCACGAGAACCCCCAAGCCTCTTCACAATGCTCAAATCGGGGGTCGTTTTTTTATTAGTCGGGACCTCTGAAGTTGCTTAATTTTGTCGAATTAG
>JAFUJQ010000002.1 GCA_017473705.1 Bacteroidales bacterium
ATCAGTAGGATCGAATGTAGGCTCTGTCGAACCACCGCCACCACCGAC
The DNA here is from genome assembly GCA_017473705.1 of Bacteroidales bacterium. Lineage (GTDB taxonomy): Bacteria > Bacteroidota > Bacteroidia > Bacteroidales > UBA932 > Cryptobacteroides. Next base: position 49 of record JAFUJQ010000002.1, read on the forward strand.
TGTCTTTGCCTCGCGGAATACGATATCCTTCACAACTACTGTCGAACCACCCTGTCCGCCGCCGAAGTCGAAGACGAGCTTGAGGTTGTCGCAGTCGATACCAGGAGCTGCATATACATCAAGAACGAAGTCCTCATATGCTGTAAGAGCATAGCGGCCGTCAGTGATGATAGCACCGTCGTCATCCTGTGCACAAAGCTTCACTGTCACGCCTGGGTGATCTGCAGTAGAGTTGAGCACGAGGTGGAAATCATAAGTCTTCGCTGCCTCTGACTTGAGGCCTGTGTTCTGGAAGAAGAACTGACCCTGCCACTGCTGGCCACCGAGACCCTCAGGGAGTACGAATGTATGAGTGCCGCCGTCTGAAGTCACTGTTGCTGGAGAAATCTCACCCCAGTCATTGTTTGCAAACCAGAAATGGTGATCTGTAGTCACAGCTGAGTTCCAGAGGTTGTCAGCCGCAGATGGATCGAACGGTGCAGGGCCTGAAGCGCCACCCTCGATATGCTCCTGAAGAACGATATCCTTAATCTCGAATGTTGCGCCAGGAGTTGCTCCACCGAAGTCGAGAACGAGCTTAGCGTTTGAAAGGTCAACACCCTGGATGCCCTTGACCTGATACTTGAATTCCTCGTATGCTGTCACAGCGTGTGCATCCTCGAAGAAGAATACATTGTCGTCATCCTGTTGAGTGAGCTTGATGGTCACACCTGAGTGATCTGCTGTAGAGTTGAGAACGAGCTGGAAGTCATACTTCTTGTCTGCGGATGTCACGATGCCGGTATTGTTGAACACCATCTGACCCTGCCAACGCTGAGTACCGATGCCCTCAGGAATCACGATTGTATGCTTGTTGCCCTCTGCTGTGTATGCAGGGTTGTCGATCTGTCCCCAGTCATTGTTTGCGAACCAGAATGAAACGTCCATAACGGCGTTCTTCCAGAGGTTGCGGTCTGAGTTCGGATCGAATACGACCTCACCTGGCTGCGGCTTAGGATCCTCCGGCTTTGCACTGCCCTCAATGATGAACTCATACTTCCAAGCTATGGCGCCATTGTCGTGTACAAGGGCGAGCTTCTTGGTATTTGTTCCCTCGAGGAGCTTGTAGCGAGGCTCAGCCATTGCATCCGGGTTAGGGATGTAAGAAAGGTTGGTGTTTGCAGGAAGCACGAGATAGATCTCCTCGATACCTGCATCGTTCCAGGCATTCTCGAATGAATAGTCGGTTGTGAAGCCCTCGATAGGAACCATATAGTCGTTTCCGTCTGCAGGGTTGTACTCTGTACCATATCCGGAATCCTTGTTCACATATACCATTCCGCCCTCACCTGGGTTGTAGGTATACTTCATATCCTTTGTGAAGGTAAGCCTGTCGTCATAAAGACCCCAGTCCTTCTTCTCGTCAGGACCTGCCGACCACCAGTTTGTACCGTCTGTACCAGGCTCTCCACATCCGAAGTGACCTTTCACTGTAGAGTTCCACTCCCATACCTTCTGATCGCTTCCTGCGAAGAAAGTGATATACTTGGAAGGATCGAACGGATCGCGGTAAGTGTTCTCGAGAGTGAACTCGACAACCTTTGAACCTACTGATACGCCGTGAGCGTTATATGCCTTTACCTCAACTGAATGAGTACCTGCGTCGCGAAGGCGAAGCTGGAGACCGTTTCCGGTGTATGCATATTTCTTGTTAGCCTTTCCGTCGATCTTCTCCTCTCCGAAAAGCCACATAGGAACCACACCCTCGTTCTCTACCGAGAATGTCACATAGTTGGTCTCATTGTCGACAGCGATCTTGACCTGAAGATCAGAAGCTGAAGGAACCTTGTCAGGGTCGATCTCCATATACTCCTGAACGCAGCCCATAGTCACGACAGCCGCCAGAGCCAACGCCATATATTTAAATATCTTCATATTCTTTCAGAATTAACGATTAATAGTTGTTCTGGGTAAGAGGGTACTGAGTACTTGCAGTTGCGTCCATCTCCGACTGAGGGAACGGCAGATACTTCTTGTTCTCAGACCAAGCCTTTGTACGGAAACCGCCTTCGTCATTTGCAGGTGTAAGTACTTTTGCAGCCTCACCGAGACGGATAAGGTCCCAATAACGCTTTCCTTCACCCATGAGCTCGACGTGACGCTCCTGGAGGATGGTCTCAAGATTTGCACCTACTGTTCCGAGGCCCGCGCGTGTACGTACCTCATTGAGATAAGTGTCAGCAGAACCCTTTCCTGAGCAGCCGTGAACAGCGATGAGCTCGGCGGCGTTGAGGAGAGTCTCTGCGTAGCGGTAGAGACGGATGTTTGTACCATAGTTCAATGTAGCGTCAGCGATCTGACCTGCGTTGCCGTCAAGACGAGGGAGATACTTTGCAAGGTGGTATCCAGTCTCCTGGTAACGTGCTGTGAAGGTCATGCCTGGCTCGGAAGCTGTCTCATAAACTGTAACAGCCTTTCTGAGGTCACCTTCCTCGAATGCCTTAGGAGCCATTGTAGTGAGAGGGAAGAATCCCCAGCCTTCGTTGCCATACTTCGCGCTGCCTGCCATGCTGTTCAGACCCATAAGGGTAGGAAGAACAGTACCGCCGGCTGCGAGAGGGCTGCCCCATGAGCGATATGCGCCCTGGCTGAAGAAGTTGATGTCGAGGATTGTCTCAGAGCTCCACTCGCCTGCAGGCTCCCACATGTTTGCGAGGTCATCAGATGAAACGAGAGCATACTCACCGCTGGTGATGATCTCCTCCATATAATCAAGGGCCTTCTGCATTCTTGCCTTGTCGTTCTGATACATCACGATCTCTGCATAGAGCATCATTGCAGCAGCCTGAGTGACGCGTCCGAGCTCTGCAGTGCGCTTCATAGGAAGAGCCTTGGAATCAATTGCTTCCTCGAGAGACTTAGCCATTGCCTCGTACACCTCGTCAGCTTTCCACTGAGGGCAAGCGTAAGGGAAGTCAAGGTTTGTCTCATAGTATGGGATGTTTCCCCAAAGCTTCCACATCTGAGTGTAATACCAGTTGCGGAGAACTGTCGCCTCAGCGAGGATCTCTGCCTTTGACTCTTCAGAGATGCCCTGAACTCCAGGCATATATTTGTGAACGCAGTTTGCACGGTTCACACCTGAATAACCGATTGTCCATACTGATGCAGGAGTGTTCTGAGAGTCTACAGAGTAGTCGAACATCAAGTGATAGTGACGGTTGTCTGACACACCTGATCCTCCCGGATATATGTCGTCAGCCATAACCTCATAGATCATAGGAACAGGATTGTACATGCCCATTCCCCAGTCAAACCACTGAAGAGGGTCGTACGCAGCTACGAGAGCTTCCTTGATACGAGCTTCAGAGTTATAGTACTCGTCAATGTAAATCTTATCGTGAGATTGTACGTTAAGCCAGTCCTCACCACAAGAGCTGAGAGTCATAGAGAGCAGCGCCGCTGCTATAATGTAATATATCTTTTTCATCTTAAATCTCTTTACTGGTGATTAGAAAGTAATGCTTGCACCAAACTGAACGGTACGTGCCTGAGGATAGATGCCTCTGTCGACGTAGTCAGCGATTTCAGGATCGAAACCGTCATACTTTGTGAAAGTAAAGGCATTCTCGCAAGATGCGTAAACGCGAAGCTTCTTGACGAATACCTTATTGGTCCACTTTGCAGGAAGAGTGTAACCGAGGGTCACATTCTTGAGACGGAGATAGCTTGCATCCTTGATGAAGAAGTCAGATGCCTTTGACCAGTTCTGGTTAGGGTCAGTCACAGTGAAACGAGGATACTCGTTTGTCGAGCCTTCACCTGTCCAGCGGTTGAGGACATACTTAGGCTGGTTCATTGTAGGGATGTCTGTACGACGTGTAGCATCGAAGATCTTGTTTCCTGCTACGCCCTGCCATACCATTGAGAAATCAATACCCTTCCAGTCAAATCCCACATTGAAACCGAATGTCCATGATGGAACGCACTTTCCGAGATTTGTACGGTCGCCTTCAGCTGTGATGCTGCCGTCGCCGTTGAGGTCCTGATAGCGGAAGTCACCAGGCTGCGCGTCAGGCTGAATAAGACCGCCTTCAGCATTTGTATATGCACGGACCTCGTCCCAGTTCTGGAACACACCGTCTGTCTTGTAACCATAGTAGTAAGGGAACGGCTGGCCGTTCTCACCACGGATGATTGTACCCATCTGGTGTACTGAACCTCGGTCGAGGATACCTGACTCGTTACCTGCATTGATGAGGAGAGTCTTGATATATGTAGCGTTTGCACCTACGGTGAAGTTGAAGTCACCTACAGAATAACGGTAGTTGAGATCAAGCTCGACACCTGTATTTGACATTGAACCCACATTACCCCATGGCTTTGACTCACCAAGGTATGTAGGAACAGGCATCTCGATGAGCATTCCGTCTGTTCTTTTGTAGAAGTAGTCAGCTGTAAGCTGGAGCGAGTTTCCGAAGAATCCAAAGTCAACTCCGAAGTCAGTCTGGTTACTTCTTTCCCACTCGAGGAGTTCGTTAGGAGTAACTGTAGTCTTCACACCGTTGATGATAGTCTCGTTTCCGAGAGCTCCACTGCCGAATACGTAATTGTTGCCAGGTGCTGTCTGGGCCGCGAACATGAAGTTACCGAGACGGTCGTTACCGTTGATACCCCAAGATGCACGTACCTTCATTGTAGAAAGCCAAGGAGCCACATCCTGCATCCAAGGCTCGTTCTTTACGTTCCATGCTGCAGATGCTGAAGGGAAGATGGCGAAACGGCGTCCTGGTCCGAAACGTGAAGAACCGTCACGGCGTACAGTCGCCTGGATCATATAGCGGTTATCATAGTCATATGACGCACGCGCAAAGAGAGAAGACAGACGATAGTCTGCGTAGAGCGATCCGCCTCCGTCATTGTCCTCACGCTGGCTTGTTGCGAATCCCATGTTTGCCTTGTCAGGATCCTCCTCTGTGAGGTACATTCTTGAAGCATTGATGTTGCGGCCCTGCTCTGCGCTTGCAGACTGACCGAGAGTCACTGTAAGGTTATGCTTCTCGACGAATGTCTTGTTGTATGTCAGGTAGTTCTCTATCTGATATACAAGACCACGGTTCATAGAACCCCATACTGAAGAATAGCCCTGATGACGTGTCGATGAAAGATAGTAGTTAGGTGTCCAGCCATCAGAACCACCGACAGAGAAGTCAACGTTTACTGAAGAACGGAAAGTGAGTCCGTCATAGATCTGGAATGCGAGTTCCGCACCTCCTACGAGACGGTCATAATTATTTCTTGTGCCCGGGAGAGAAAGGTCAGCAAGAGGGTTGACCATTTCCTGGAACTCTGTTCCCGGTACTGTAAAGAGGCGTCCGTTTCTTGGGTCACGGATGAGATTGAAGTCGCTCCAGTCAGGATTGAGGAGCTCGCCTGTCGCCTCGTCTACAGCATGTGCTGCATCATTGTAGTAATACTTATCGATCACAGCCTGCTCGTCTGCAGGATCAACGTATACGCTGAGGAGTGGAGAAAGGGCAGCTGCCGATCCGAGAGGAGAACCGAACTCAGAGTTGGTAGAGATACCTCTTGTGAATGTGCGGGAATATGCGGCATTCACGCTGAGATCCATCTTGTTGAGCCATGTTCGCTCCTGTGTCGCATCAAAGATGCTGTAGTTGTCATTTACGCGTACGCTGAAACGCTCATAGTTTGAACGGTCGTAGTTACCACCGACAATACCTTCCTGAGTATAATATCCTGCTGAGACGAAATACTGGTTCTTGCCGCTGGTTCCGCTGATTGTCAGCTGATGGCGCTGCTGAGGAGCGTTCCAGTTGAAGACTTCCTTCTGCCAGTCAGTACCTGCACCGAATGAATAAGGATCAGCATATTTCGGAGCATTGCCATCGTTGATAGCCGCCTCGTTCATCATCACTGCATACTCTGTAGCATTGAGGACCTCACGCTGACGCCAAGGGCTTGACATGCCATACTGGAAATCATAGCTTACGGATACTCTGTCCTTTGAACCCTTCTTGGTTGTCACGAGGATCACACCGTTTGCTCCACGTGTTCCGAAGACTGCACAAGAAGCAGCGTCCTTGAGGATGTCGATACGCTCGATGTCGCTTGGAGCGAGGTAGTCGATACCGCCATTTACCGCCATGCCGTCAACTACATACAGAGGGCTCGCATCGTTGATTGTACCGATACCACGGATGCGGATCTGAGAACCTGCGCCCGGCTGACCTGAAGTCGATGTAACATTGACACCAGGTGTAAGTCCCTTGAGGGCATCGTCGACGCGGACAGCAGACACTTTGTCGAGCATCTCTGTTCCGACTGTAGAGATGGATGCTGATACCACGGCCTTCTTCTGAGTACCGTATCCGATCATCACCACTTCGTCGAGCATTTCAGTATCCTCCTGAAGGATAACTTCTACAAAGCCCCCCCCTACTGGTACTTTGACTGTCTTGTAGCCGATCGAAGTGACCACCAGGACAGCATCCGAAGGAAGAGCTGTGTTAAACACGAAATTACCGTCAAGGTCAACAGTTGTACCGGTGGTCGTGCCTTCGACAACGACTGCCGCGCCTATTACCGGCTCACCTGCTGAATCCTTGACTGTACCTTTCACTTGCTGAGCAAACGCACTGGCGCAGCTCAGAGCCATTATCGCAAAGATAAGGGCGATTCGATAAGTTAGGTGTTTCATGGGTTAGTGTTTATGTGTTAATAATGTTGTTACGAATCAAAATCGTTCGCATTCCAAATTTAAGAAAAATATTGTCCATTCGCACACGTACATATAATATTGGGGCAAATTAGTGGATAAGTGGAATACATTTCAATGGATATCAACAGCTTACCTCTTCAAAAGAGGGTAAAAAAGTGGACACGGCAAAATTGCCATCCTCCAAACAACAGGAAAAAGTGGATTAAACCAACAACAATAATTGCCTTATTGAATTGATTCAAACCACTTTACGAAATATTCCACAAAGTTTGAAAAGTGGAAAATATAGAACAATTTCTATCTACTTACGCCCTTGCAGAGCCTATTTTACGGACGTTTTCTTCGAAGTTTTCCCTGTCGGACACTGCAGCATTCTTGACCTGTGCGCGATAGTTATAGATAGTGTTGACAGAGTACCTCAGGAGGGAGGCGATGTGGGATGACTGGGTAATGCCGAGCTTGATCAGCGCGAAGATGCGGAGCTCGGTGTTGAGCAACTCGCCCTCCTTCACGACGATGCGTCCTTTTTCAGTCAGAAGGGCATTCAGGTCCTCGACGAATGTAGGATAAAGCGAGAGGAACGAGGTGTCGAATGTCTTATAGAAGTTCTTCAGTTCTGCATCATACTGATCCCGCGGAAGAGTCTTTCTGAGTTTATCGAGGTATCCTGAACACATGGAGAGGAAAAGTCCGAGATACTCTTCCTTGGCGGCATTGGCCTCCACCAGGTCCAGATTGGTCCTGCGCAGATCCTCCTCTACAGACATGATAGACTTTGTGAATGAATCCAGCTGGGCATTCTTGGCCTCTATCTCCATTACCGTCCTCTGACGCTTGCGGTACAGGTGAACCGTATAGGTGAGAATGACCAGAAGCAGAAGCGCCACCATGACGGTCACCATCAGATATCTGCTGCGGTCCTTGATCTGCAGGTCCCTGCTGTCTCTGTATGCCTTCTCGATCCACGGGAATGTAGACGCAATCTGCACCTTCCTGAGCTTGGCGTTGTAGAAGATGGCGTCATCCAGAGATATCCTGATATATCTGAAGGCCCTGTCAGTATCATGAGGATCGGTCAGCTTGATTGCCACAGAACACAGGGCGGCATTGTCCTTGATCGCGCCCCGGATGTCACAGATTGCCGATTCTATCCACCATTTTATGGTTTCCTCTTCCCTTTCCAGGTTCTCGCAGATGAAACCTTGCCAGTAACACTGGACGGCATAATCACGCGAACTCTTGTTCTGTCCTTCTATGATGCGGAGATTTTCCGAATATGCCTCGTCCCATCTCTGCTCCTCAATGAGGCGCATTATGTGAATATGATGGTTAAGAGGAGAATCCTTCGGAGTATTCTTGAGGATAAGGTCCTGATAGGCACGGATATTCACCGCCTCCGGTACAGTAATGCCGGAAGTGCGGACATATTCCTGATAGTCGTGCAGAAACTTCTGACGGGCATTGTACCAGCTGATCTTCTGCTGATAGTTGAAAGTGGTGGTGTCCAGCTGCTGGAAAAGCTCCTGCGCTTCGAGGAACATGCCCGCAGTGGTGAACAGCATTGCCTTTTCGACCACAGCAGAGTTCATGAGTGAGCGGTCTCCAAGCTCTGCGGCCATCTTCTCCTGGGACTCAAGAATATCCTTGGCCATGTCGAACTGATATGCGACACATTCATGATACAGCTGTCCATACAGGCCATACTTCTGTTCAAGGGAAAGGTCTTCTGACGCCAGAAGTCCCTCGATCGTGCTGATCTTGGCCTCTTTCTCGTTTACATATTCCTCCATCCTGGCAAGTTCGGAGTCCAGGCGTTCCAGTTCGGACGCCAGCGGATGACGGTAGGTATCCACACAGGACACGGCAAACAAAAGTATGAGAATTGCAGATATGGAATAATGTTTCATGACCTTCAGTTTTACAGCAACCCGACAAATATAAGAAAATCGCATTATTTTACATATATTTGCAAGATATATATAAAGTATGAAACTTATCAGATACATATCAGGAGGCATCGCAGCGGCACTTCTGCTGCTCGGATGCGATAAGAATCCATATGGTCCCACAGGCTACCAGCCGGAGGTGCAGCAACCGGAAAAGGAAGAGCCTGCACCGGTTCCTGCCGGGAAAGGCGAATACGCCAAGGGTGCGGACATAAGCTGGCTGACGCAGATGGAAGCGGACGGACAGAAGTTCTACACAGCAGCAGGCAAGGAGACGGAGTGCACTGCTCTGATGAAGGAGTTGGGATTCAATGCGATAAGGCTTCGCGTATGGGTCAATCCTGAAGGCGGATGGTGTGCTAAGGAAGATGTACTCGAAAAGGCAAGGCGCGCTCAGGATCTCGGCATGAGGATCATGATAGACTTCCATTACAGCGACACATGGGCAGACCCTTCTAACCAGAAGACCCCTGCAGCCTGGGCAGAGCTCCCTCTATATGAACTGGCTTCGGCAGTGGAAACTCACACCAAGGAGACTCTGCAGCTGCTCAAGGACAACAGAATCGACGTGGAATGGGTGCAGGTCGGCAACGAGACCAACAGCGGCATGCTGCATCCCCTGGGCAAGATCACCAATAATGCCGACAATTACGCCATCCTTGCAAACAATGGATACGATGCGGTAAAGAGCGTATATCCCGAAGCGAAGGTCATCATCCACAGGAGCGAAGGCCACAAGTCCAACGAGTGCAAATGGCTTTTCGGCCAACTGAAGAACAGCAAGGTGAAATATGACATCATAGGAATTTCGCTCTACCCTACATGGTGGGAAAACGGTGGCTGGTGCGACTGGAAGCCGATAGTGAACGACTGTCTGGCAAACATAAAGAGCCTCACCTCGACATTCGGCAAGCCTGTTATGATATGCGAGATCGGAATGCCGGTATGGGAGCCTCAGATGTCCAAGGAAGCTGTTCAGTACATCCTTGACGAAACCAGGAAAATCGAAGAGTGTCACGGAGTCTTCTATTGGGAACCGCAGACCGACGGCGTATGGAAACCGGCAGGTTATGCCGCCCTCGGATGGAATGCATACGACAAGGGCGCGTTCAAGAACGGTAAGGCGACAATCGCGCTTGATCCTTTCAAAAATTAGAACGTCATCCCCGGCCTGACCGGGGATCCGAAAACAGAATATGAAAACCATTATACTAGTAATAGCAGCTGCACTTTCCGCAGCATCAGCATTCGCCCAGACCGGGCGCAGCGAGACCATTCTGAAGGAATGGGAGTTCCGCAAGGGACATGACATCGAAGCCACAGAGGGATGGGAGGCCGTTTCCGTACCTCATGACTGGGCCATCTACGGACCTTTCGACAAGAGCAATGACCTGCAGAAAGTTGCCGTCGTCCAGAACGGAGAGAAGGTTGCCACAGAGAAGACAGGACGCACTGGAGGTCTCCCGTATATGGGAAAGGGCGCATACAGACGCACTGTCGACATCAAGGCTGAAGAGCTTGACGGCCGCAGACATATCCTCATGTTCGACGGAGCTATGAGCGAGGCTCAGGTATTCGTCAACGGAGAGAAAGTATGTTTCTGGCCATATGGATACAATTCATTCCACTGCTATGTGACTGAGCAGCTCAAGGAAGGCAGCAACGACCTCATCGTGCTTCTTGAAAACCGCGAGCAGTCTTCAAGATGGTATCCTGGAGCCGGACTTTACAGAAAGGTCCGGCACATCACACAGCCTGAGGTGCATGTGCCTGTATGGGGAACATATGTGACAACCCCTCACATAGGAGAGGATCATGCTGTCGTAAGCGTACGCACAAAGATCGAAGGTATGAAAAAAGGCTCTGCCGTCACCCTGAAGACCAGGATCCTTGATCATGACGGACAGTCAGTAGCATGTGTGACCGACACAAGACTTCTCCACTTCGGAGAGATCGAGCAGACGCTCACAGTGGAGAATCCTGCATTATGGTCACCTGAGAATCCTGTTCTATATTACGTCGAGACTGAAGTATATTCCGGAGGCTCAGTGAGCACCGACTGGGACATGGACAGGCCGGAGATCTCAATAGCAGACGGCTCTGTTCCATGCGACAAGGTCAGCACGAGATTCGCCTTCAGAACCATAGATATCATCCCTGACAAGGGATTCTTCCTCAACGGCGAGGCCCGCAAGTTCCGCGGAGTCTGCCTGCACCACGACCTCGGTCCGCTCGGAGCAGCCATCAGCAAGGCCGCTCTCCGCAGGCAGCTGACAATGCTCAAGGACATGGGCTGCGACGCCATCCGCACATCACATAACATGCCTGCCGAGGAGCTCATCGAGCTCTGCGACGAGATGGGCTTCATGGTGATGCTGGAGAACTTCGACGAGTGGGATATTGCCAAATGCCAGAACGGATATCACAGATTCTTCAACGAAGACAGCGGCAACGGAATGATCTGGGCCGAGAGAGACATGATCAACATGCTCCATCATTTCCGCAACAACCCTTCTGTCGTGATGTGGAGCATCGGAAATGAGGTCCCTTCACAATGGAAACCGGAAGGACTCGTTGTGGCAAAGTGGCTGCAGGACATCTGCCACCGCGAGGATCCGACAAGGCCGGTGACATGCGGCATGGACCAGTATAATGCTGTGACTGTCAACGGATTTGCTGAGCAGCTTGACATAGTGGGATTCAACTACAAGGTAGACCGCTACATACCTGCATACCAGCTGCTTCCGCAGCGCCTGATCCTCGGCAGCGAGACCGCCTCGACAGTGAGTTCACGCGGAGTATATCACTTCCCCGCAAAGATGGGATCTGCGATAATGCACGATGACAATCAGTCATCATCATACGACACAGAACACTGCTGGTGGTCGAACATTCCTGACAACGACTTCGCCGCAGACGAAGACTATGACTGGTGCATCGGCCAGTTCGTATGGACAGGCTTCGACTATCTCGGCGAGCCGTCGCCATATGACACTGATGCATGGCCGAACCATTCGTCAGTATTCGGAATCATAGACCTCGCGTCAATCCCTAAGGACAGATATTATCTCTATAGGAGCGTATGGAACAAGACAGACGAGACCCTGCACGTGCTTCCGCACTGGAACTGGGCAGGCCGCGAAGGCGAAGTGACGCCGGTATTCGTATACACATCATACCCATCTGCAGAACTATTCTTGAACGGCGTGTCACAGGGCGTGCGCACCAAGAAGGCAGCCGACGGCATTGTCCCATGCCTTGGCGAGAAGGCCATGGAGCGATTCCGCCTCATGTGGAACGACGTGACATACCAGCCTGGAGAGATCAAGGTGGTGGCATATGACTCTGACGGCAATGCTGTTGCCGAGAAGGTCGTCCGCACAGCCGGAAAGGCTTCAGCCATCCTCCTGACTCCTGACAGAGACGTCCTGAATGCAGACGGAGAAGATCTCTGCTATGTGAATGTGAGCCTCATCGACAAGGACGGAAATCCGGTGCCGGCTGACAGCAGGCTCGTGAAGGTAAAGGTCACAGGGGCAGGTTCATTCAAGGCCATCGCCAATGGCGACCCGACCTGCCTGGAGTCTTTCCAACAGCCTCAGATGCATCTTTTCAGCGGTCAGCTCACAGTCCTTGTACAGGCAGCATCGCAACCTGGCGACATCACTGTGGAAGTGACCGGAAATGGTGTGAAGAAAGCAACACTGAAAATAAAGACAGAATAAAACATGAAAAAGTTCATCACATTGGTGGCCATCCTGGCCGTGGCGTCAGTTTCCTGCACAAAGGAATCTGCCTTGCAGTCAGCTGACCAGCAGACACTTCAGGCAAAGCTTGTCGGCGGAACCGAGGGAGAAATCGTTCCGGGCACATTGCTCGTCAAGCTGGACGAAGCCGTTGCAGACAAGATCCTCGGCGGCGGATTCGGCGAGATATCTTCCGAGCTGCTCCAAGACATTCCTGCCACTTCGTTCACAGCTGCCCTTCCTGTTCAGCCGAAAAACATTGAGGTGGCAAGAAAATACGGGCTTCATCAATGGTTCATGGTGGCATTTGACCCGCATGTGGAGACAAAGACTGTTGCGGAAAAATTCGCAAAGTCCCCAAAGGTAAGGTCGGTCCAATTCAACAAGTTCGTACAGCCGATAGCCTCAGAATGTGCTTTTGAGGCAGACCTGACGCCTACCAGATCTGCCGGTATGCCTGCAGAGGTTGTTTTTGACGACCCTTATGCGTCACGCCAGTGGAATCTTTTCAATGACGGAAGCATCAGCGACAAGGCTGTCGCCGGAGCTGATGTGGGAGTGAAAGAGGCATGGAGGCTCACAGGAGGCGACCCAAGCGTTGTAGTGGCGGTATTTGACTGCGCCGTAGCGACAAGACACGAAGATCTCAAGGATGCCGTATGGAGAAATGAAGCCGAAATCAGCGGTCAGGACGACGTTGACGATGACGGCAACGGATTCATAGATGACAAATATGGATTCAACTTCGTCAACTGCTTTGCCATCAACGCAGACTACATCAACGGCGCGCTCGACGGACAGAAGCAGACAGCCATCAAGGGCAACTCCCTCAACTCCACAGCCGGATCGGGACACGGAACCCACGTTGCCGGCATCATCGGAGCCACAAACAACAACGGCAAGGGCGTGAGTTCGATTGCCGGCGGCACAGGAAACGGTGACGGCGTGCGCCTCATGTCATGTCAGATATTCCAGGGGGCATCCTATGGCGCCGATGCACAGAATGCCGCGGCATTCATATACGCAGCCGACAACGGGGCCTGCATCGCTCAATGTTCGTATGGAAACTCGAACATAATAACAAACGATGACCTGTATATCAATGGCGGCGAAATCCCGGGCACACCGACCCCGACCAAGGTGTCAGCCTCACCGCTCGAGAATGCAGCCCTTAAATATTTTCTGGACCCTGCGAACAGCAATCATGAGTCCCTTGAAGGAAACATGGCGATCTTTGCTGCCGGAAACCATAAGAATCCTTACTCCATCTACCCTGGAGCACTTTCCTACGTGATATCAGTGACTGCATTCGGATGGGATTTTCTTCCGGGAGGATATACCAACTATGGCCCTGGCTGCAAGATTTCAGCGCCGGGAGGAGAATGGAACGGCATAGCGGATGATTATGCAGGAATGATCCTGTCGACCGGGGTAGCCGGAGCTGCCACTCAGTCTCCAAGTATACAGGAGGAGAACGGTCCGAACAGGAACTATGTATACATGCAGGGAACTTCAATGGCCTGTCCTCACGTTTCAGGTGTAGTAGCACTGGGCGTTTCCTACGCCAAAAAGCTCGGGAAGAAGTTCACACGCGAACAGATGCACTCGATGCTCCTCACGTCAGTCACTGACATCGACCAGTTCAACAACGGCGGCTCGAGAACATTCTATGACGTGACGACAAGGAAGAATGTCAGCATAGACATGAGCCGGTACATCGGCAAGATGGGAACCGGTGCTATCGACGCATGGAAATTCCTCATGGCAATAGAAGGCACTCCTACATTTCTCGCAGAGGTCGGACAGACCGTGAAGATCGACCTGAGCTGTTATTGCAACCCTTCACTGGACTATACCCTTTCGGTCGATGATGCTGCACGCACAGCACTCGGACTCGAAGCCGACCCTGTGATCAGGAACGGCTTCCTCGAGATCCGCTGCACCAGGACAGGTTCGGGAAAGATGACCCTCAGCGCATCAGTCGGCAAGGACAACGAGATCGAGAACGGCATCGGAGGCATGTCATACACCCGTGAGATATCAATAGCATCAAGACCTTTCGCCACCACCAACGGCGGATGGCTATAACCAATCAAAACAATGAAAAGAATTCTTTATATACTGGCCGCACTCCTGCTCCTCGTATCCTGCGGAGAAAAGAACGGAGGCAAGACCGAACTTACCCTCGAGCAGAAGCTCTGCACCGAGTGGCACAGCACTTTCCTTCCAGTTGATGGCGACATATATATCAGCTTCAGAGAAGACAAGACATTCGAACTGTATCAGCAGATCGGCCAGGGCGCGCATCGCCTTTACCGCGGCACATGGAACCTTGAAGAGACCCTCCTCACAGGAAAATACAATGACGGAGAGGCATGGGCCGCAGCATATGAAATCATAATCAACGACAAGCAGCTCACAATGACATCCGTAAATGACGCTGCCGAGGAATCTGTGTTTGCCCGGGAGGATATTCCCCAAGAGGTGATACAGACATGTGAGACCGTTGTCAAATCACACTGACCATGAAGAATAAGACGTTCTTGACATTTACATTCGCCTGCCTGGCGGCAGCTTCATGTATTTCCGAAAATGAAGCGCCTGTTGTTTCTCAGGATCCTGCACGCGACGAAATCCTGATGACCAAGCTGACTGGAAATCCAACGGCAGAGCAC
This sequence comes from Bacteroidales bacterium, assembly GCA_017473705.1. Lineage (GTDB taxonomy): Bacteria > Bacteroidota > Bacteroidia > Bacteroidales > UBA932 > Cryptobacteroides. The sequence goes on from JAFUJQ010000002.1 coordinate 15,137, forward strand.
ATGAAAGGCAACCTGCTTGTCTTCCTGGACAAGGAGACCACCCTTCGTATTGAAAAGGAAGGCATCGGAACTGTCACCTCAGAGCTTTTTGCAGAAGTTGAGGTTTCAGACTTCAGACCAGCCCTGCGCAGCCCGAAAAACCGTGAACTGGCGCGTGAACTCGGACTGGACAGATGGTTCTCTGTATCATTCGACGAGAGCATTCCTGTCCATGCTTTTGCTTCCGAGCTGGCAAAGCGTCCGGAAATATGCGCTCTTCAGTTCAACTCACTCCCCAGGCTTGCATCTGACCTCAAGGCAGTTCCATTCAGTGCAGGAGCAAGCCCATGCGCAGCAAAGGAGAAAAGCATTCCGTTCGACGACCCATACAACGGCGACCAGTGGAACCTGGTGAACATAGGTGACAAGAGCATCGCAAAAACGGCAAGAGAGGGTGCCGATGTAGGGGTAAAGGATGCATGGACACTCACGGCAGGCTCACCTGACGTTGTCGTAGCAGTGTGCGACGCCCCCGTGAAGTACACTCATCCTGATCTTGCCGGCTCAATGTGGGTCAACGAGGCTGAGAAGAACGGAACCACAGGCGTTGATGACGACGACAACGGATATGTAGACGACATACATGGATATAACTTCATATCTGACGGAGCGATAAGATGGGATGTCGAAGGTGAGTCGGGACATGGAACTCACGTGGCCGGCATCATCGCGGCCGTCAACGGAAACGGCATAGGCATCAGCTCCATTGCAGGCGGCAGCGGCAAGGGAGATGGAGTAAGGATCATGAACTGCCAGCTCTTTGAAGGTCCCAATGGAGGAGGAGACAAAGAAATGGCAGATGCATTGATATATGCAGCAGACAACGGAGCGTGCATCGCACAGTGTTCATATGGTTATCCTGCATACATATTCTCAAGCGACGACAACTACATTTCCACTCTGCCTCTGGAATACAGAGCGCTGAAATACTTTACCGACCCCTCAAACAGCAACCACCCGTCCATCGGTTCAAACCTGGTGGTCTATGCTGCCGGAAACGAAGCCACATCCAACTCCGACTATCCCGGCGCACTGCCTGTCTGCGTTTCCGTGACAGCATTAGGCCCCGATTTCCTTCCGGCGGGATACACCAACTACGGCAGAGGATGCAACATCGCGGCCCCTGGCGGAGACTTCATGATCGGAGATGACCTTGACGGATACTACAACAAGTGCATGATCCTTTCCACAAGCATAAGCGAGACAGTGGGTGACTATGTATGGATGGAAGGCTCGTCTCAGGCCTGTCCGCATGTATCGGGAGTAGCAGCACTCGGCATCTCATATGCCGGAAAGCTCGGAAAGAAGTTCACAGGAGACCAGTTCAGAGACATCCTGCTGACTTCCGTCAACGACATCAACCACCTTCTGACGGACGGAATAAAGCCGTACGGTGAATACACTATCGGATTGAAGATCTATCACAACCGCATGGGAACAGGAGCGATTGATGCATGGAAGCTTCTCATGCAGATCGAGGGCACGCCTTCAGTCATGGTAAAGACAGGCCAGATGTGTTCTGCTGACATTTCAGAATATTTCGGAGAGTCTGCCAAAGACCTCACCTACCTCGGCATTGATGTAAGAACAGAGGCGAAAAAGGCCCTCGGCCTTGCGGCAGCCCCTACGGTCGAAGGCGGAATCCTTAAAATCTATTGTACAAAGAACGCTTCAGCCAAAATCACTGTCTCCGCCATTGCCGGCGGCAGCCACCTTGGAGGCGGTGACAAGATCGGAGGCACTGAAATCAAGAGAGAAATCTCCATCGTTTCAAGAGGAGTACATTCAAGCAACGGAGGATGGCTGTAATGAAAAAAAGCATATTCATATTGATCGCCCTGCTGCTCATGGCAACAGGCTGCAAGAAAGAAAAAACTGTGGATTATGCCAAGCAGGTAATCGGAGAATGGCACTGCGTGCCTGAAACATTCGATGCAGATGTATATCTCGCATTGGACCCGGACGGAACATTTGCCCTGTACCAGCAGATCGGCGAAGGACGCCACAGACATTATTCAGGAGAATGGGAACTTGACGGAATCACTTTGTCAGGTTCATATTCCGGCGGAGAAGCATGGGGAAGCAGCTACCAGGTCTCTTTCTCAGGAGGCAATACCATGATTCTCAAGGCATTGAATGGTTCGGAGGAAGTTATGACCTACTCCCGCAATACTATCCCTTCGGAAGTCATGGAAGGCAGCGTAGAAATGAAGTCAGATGCTGCCATTGACTGCAGGCCGGTCCTCTAGTCTTCCTTTCTGATACTGAACTCACAGCCACAATAGAGCTGATTATAGAAATCATACTCCTTTATGATCTGAAGGCGGCGCTCCTGGAGTCCGCCTTTTCTCCAATTCTGTTCCCACCAGATGATTCCTGACGGAATCATCTCTACCCCCAGTCGACTCTCGTCGACAGCCCCGTGGGGGCATACCGACCACTCACTTACGTTCGGGTCGGGCGCCGTCGCTGCTTCGATGTTCTCCGAACATCTCGCTGACGCGAGCGGCGCGGCGCTGGAGCGCCTTACCAAGATTGGCTGCTGGCAGGCCCAACGGCCGGCTTCGTTGATCTGGTCAAGGGATTTCCAGCGGGATGACGCCAGAGTCGTGGTGATGACCTTTATACCTTTTTCGCTGGCATACTGAGCCGTGCGCAAGAGGCGGAGCTTGAAGCATTTCAAGCATCGGCCTCCCCTCTCCGGCTCGTTCTCCAGGCCTTTGACAGCCTCGAGCCAATTTTCATGGTCATAGTCCGCATCAACTATTTCCAGCCCGAGCGATTGAGCATAACGTGTGCACTCGTTCTTGCGGATTTCATATTCCTCAAGAGGATAGATGTTGGGATTGCAATAATATATGACAGGTGTGATTCCGTTCTGCATCAGCGCCTCTATGATGGCGCTTGAGCACGGAGCGCAGCAAGTGTGGAGAAGAACTGTCTTCTCCCCCATAGGTGCCTGTATTTCCATTTTCTTCTTCATCCCTGTCATTTCTTTCGCTGGCGTTCAAGCGGCAGGCCGATCAGGAAAACCGTACAAAGATAAATCATTTTCAGTATCTTTGCACCCTCAAAATCAATTGACATGACAAACAGTTCCGACAGGAAAGGTCTTCTGGCCCTCAGTCCGCTCATAATATTCCTCATCATATACCTTGTCTCCTGCATCATGGCAAGGGACTTCTACAGCATCCCGATCTCAGCAGCATTCCTGCTGGCATCGGTCTATGCCGTACTCATATGCAAGGGTAAGACACTCGAAGAGAGGATTGCGGTATTCTCAGAGGGAGCAGGCAACAGGAACGTGCTCCTGATGATATGGATATTCGTCCTGGCCGGAGCATTCGCCTCAACAGCCAAGGAGATCGGAGCCATAGACGCCACTGTGAACATAGCCTTGAAGATACTCCCGGGCAAACTCATCTATGCCGGCCTCTTTCTGGCATCGTGCTTCATATCGATGTCCATCGGCACCAGCGTCGGAACAATCGTCGCCCTCGTACCGATCGCAGCCGGCATCGCTCAGGAAGTCGGCACGGACATAGCAGCAGAGACATCTTTCATTACCGCCATCATCGTAGGAGGCGCATTCTTCGGAGACAACCTGTCGTTCATTTCCGACACCACCATAGCAGCTACACGCACCCAGGGATGCTCGATGAAGGATAAATTCAAAGTGAATTTCAGGATAGTCGGTCCGGCCGCACTGGCAGTGACCGTGCTGTACATATTCCTCGGAATGTCAGTAAATGCAAGCCCGGCCACCGAAGCCGTACACTGGTACCTCCTGCTGCCATACCTGCTGATCATCGGACTGGCACTCAGTGGAATGAATGTCTCGGCAGTGCTCACAATCGGCATTCTGACAAACGCTGTCATAGGATTCATTGACGGAAGTCTCTCATGGAGCGGATGGCTCGGGTCCATAGGACGCGGCATCAGCGACATGGGAGACCTCATCATGGTTACCATGCTTGCCGGAGGAATGCTGGAGATGATCAAGGTGAATGGCGGTATCGACTACATCGTAGGCGGGCTCACCCGCCGCATCCACGGCAAGCGTGGAGCTGAGCTTAGCATCGCCGGCCTGGTCAGCCTCGCCAATCTGTGCACAGCGAACAACACCATAGCCATCATCGCCACCGGGCAGATAGCAAAGGACATCAGCGCCCGCTTCGGACTGGACCCTCGCAAGACAGCCAGCATCCTGGACACATTCTCCTGCCTCGTGCAAGGGCTCATCCCATACGGAGCGCAGCTCCTGATGGCCGCCGGCCTGGCCGGAGTATCATCAATATCGATCATAGGATATCTCTACTACCCGTTCGTCATGGGAGCCTTGGCCCTGGGAGCCATCATCTTACGCCTGCCTCGCCGTTACTCATAGCCTCACTGGTCCCGAAAAACGCCGTTCGATTTCCTTGAGCCACGCTTCGCGCTGCTCGCGGCTGACCTGCTTGACTTCGTTCAGGCTGGTCCATTCGATATTCTCAATACCGATCTGTCGGAATGTGCCCTTGATCAGCGATCCTTCCAAAGGATTGCCGAAAACCTCCTTATAGATGTCTGCAGGCGTGTTCATGGTAGTTATGACAGTTACCTTTCGGAGAGACAGTCTGGACACAAGTTTGCCATCTATCATATCATAGGCAATCGCAGGGAAGATGACCTTGTCGATAAATCCCTTGGTCATGGCCGGAGCGGTCATCCACCATATAGGGAAGATCATCACAAGATGCTCCGCCCATTCGAGGTGCTCCTTATATTCCCTGACCTGATCGTCAATGGCATCGAGCGCATCCTTGCCGGCCTTGCCGGCTCCGACAAATGCCATCAGATCCTTGGAACGCATCACCGGATCGAAATTGTCCTGGTCCAGATTGATTACCCTGCACTTATGGCCTCCTGCCTTGAGACCCCTCTCCACAGCAGCCAGTATGGCCCCGCAGAAACTCCCTCCATAGGGATGATTGAATACAATAAGAGTGTTCATGCTTCTTCGTTTTCCTCAGAAGCATTGCAATACTGATGCTAGACTTTCTACAGCTCGACAGATGAAGGGTCTATCAGGTTGTTGAGAAGGGCGTAGACTGTGAGGCCGGCAACTGTCTTGATACCGGTCTTGCGTGTGATGTTCTTGCGATGAGTGATCACTGTGTGGATGGAAATGTTGTAGAAGTCGGCTATCTCCTTGTTGAGCATTCCCTTTGCCACACAGACCAGGATTTCCTTTTCACGCGACGAGAGGTCATAGCCGTCAGACTCCGGAGTGTCTTCGTGAGAAGCGAGCGACTCGCGGAGCTTCTTGACCACAGCTACCGGATCATCATACATGCTCACGACTCCGTCATACTGCCTGATCTGCTCATCCTCCATCGGGATGGTCTTCAACGCTACGACAGCGGCATCTGAATGTTCAGCCAGACGTGCTCTTCCGGAAGCACGTGACACGTAGTCAAAGACAACAGGATCAATGATGATGACATCCACATCCATATTCCGCAAACGCGCTTCCGAAGCGTGCGAAAGGTCTGCCAGGATGCCTTCAACGCGAAATTCACCGTGCTCGGCAAGCGCAGCCTCCAGCCCTCTGGCGACAATCACAGAAGGCATTATGAGTAAAACTTTTCTGAATCCCGTCTTCATCACACCTCCATTTTATTTACGATCGGTATAAGCACCCTGTCCTCGATGATGGTGTGCTTCGCCAGGTCTTCATCCAGACGGTATATCCTGTAGAGGACTTCGTTGCGAAGGACTGTGTCACAGGTGTCAGGAAGATATTTCATGACGATGTTCTTGAGGTCTCCCAGGGTCTCGTCTATGTTGCTGTGGTTCTCCTCGAACTGCTCGATCGAGTATCCTTCCATTACCTTGCCGTCCTTGAGAGCTCTCACATATGGGAACACTGTCATCTCCTCGTAAGCGAAATGCTTCTCGACCTGCAGCTTATAGTCAGCGACAAACTTAGAGACGATCTTCTTCTGCATGTCGTCGCATGGCTCCACCATGGCATTGATGTTCTTCTCCAGACTGGCGAATTCCTTGTCCAGATAGAACGCATGGGAGCTGTGCAGATAGTCTACGATAGTCAGAGGGTCCGCCGACGAGAGAAGCTCGGCAGAGGGAACATAGTCGTCATATGTATATATGTTGCATATCAGCAGGAAGGACTCAAGATTGATTCTCTGCCTCTGGCATACCTCCCTTATGGTATTCTCACCGAATCCCAAGCTGATTCCCAGACGGGAAAGGACATTGAGAAGCTTGTAATTGACATCGACAAGATCCGCAAGCTTCATGGATTCGGAAAAGACGATTCGCTGTATCTCAGTAGTCATATCGCTGATTTTAATTTTCAAAGATAGTAATATTTCAAATATAGGAGGCGTCCCTCCCGGAAGGCCTCCCACAAAATACAACAATTAAAAGAATTCGATTTCTATAACTATAATGGCTTATCTCATTGATTCCATCAGGTCGTCCCTGATTACGGATACAAAGGTACGGCCATAATCCTTCCCCGACAATCCCTAAATATTGGTATTTCTTCACAGCAGGCGGCCCTGATGGGTGGCGCGGGTCTCGAGGCGTTGGTCAAGGAGGCGTAGGAGCTCTACGTTTCGGATGAGACCCCATGGGGTCTCGTTGACGAAACGGGGAGGGACTTCGCCGACGAAGCGCTCTATGCTGAGAGTCGGACGGAGGCGTTCCAGCATGTCGACAAAGAAGTCAAGGTATTCCTCCAGGCTGAATCGCTCAAAATCCTGAGGACAAACTGCATATTCCTGCTCCATCCTGGTGCCTTTGACGATCTGAAGCTGATGGAATTTCACAGAACGCAGCGGCAATGCATTGATCATGGCGCACGAATCCAGCATCATCTGGCGCGTCTCTCCCGGAAGCCCGAGTATGAAATGGGCACCGACATCTATGCCGCGCGCAGCTGTCATTTCGACAGCACGCCGCGCTGTCTCGAAATCATGTCCGCGATTGATGCGCCCAAGGGTCTGGTCATAGCATGATTCCACGCCATATTCCACAATGACTACAGGAGCATGACGGACAGTGCCGTCGGCCATCTCACGCGACCACCCATGCATGGCGCTCCCACCGGCAAGCGCAGCAAGATAGTCCAGTTTCTGCTCATCCACGCAGTCCGGACGCGTACCTATGACCAGTCCAACCACCTTCGGATGCTCCAACGCCTCCTCATAAAGCGCCTTCAGACGCTCCAGAGGCGCATATGTATTCGAAAACGATTGGAAATATGCAAGATAATGCTCAGTGGTGCGATACCTCACCATATGGAACTCTATACCCTCGTCCAGCTGCTGATGCAGAGTCTTGCCCGCCGTGCTATACGAAGGATGGAACGCAGCATTGTCACAATAGGAGCATCCACCCCTGCCCACTGTACCGTCACGGTTCGGGCAGGTGAAGCCGGCATCCAGCACTATCTTCTGCAGACGCTCGCCATAGCGCCTCTTGAAATAGCCCACAAAGGAGTTATATCTTTTCCCTTCCGGGAAACCATATTTCTCAAATCCAGCTTCCATATCTGCAAATTTAATCATAATTTTGTATTCCCTTAAACAACACGCATATGAAAAGATTTCTGACATATATGACAATCGCGGTCGCTTTCGCGGCCATGGGACAGACTGCATCCGCACAAAGCCGTCAGGGCGACGCCGCCGGGCAGCCGGTTATCGGAAAACGGATGGCTGTGACAGCGTTGTCAGAAAACATGATGAGGGCGCAGCCCGACTATGAGTCGGCACTGGAGACCCAGTCGCTCATGGGTACCGTCGTGGAGATCATCGACGAAGACAGATACTGGAGGCAGGTGGTTACTCCGGAGCCATATACGGCATGGTGCACCAATCTAGGCCTTGTCGAGATGACACCGGAGGAGATAAATGAATACAAGGCGGCGCCTAAATATATATGTATGACACACCACAGCGCCGTATACAGCAAGCCATCTACTGCTTCGCAGAGGATTTCCGACCTATCTATGGGCAATCTTCTGAGAATCGTGTTCACCCAGACAAAGAAGGGCGAGAAGCCGTCTGTCGTCAAGGGAAGGGCCAAAGGAGGCATAAAACGGTGGAACGAGGTGCGTCTGCCGGACGGAAGGACGGGCTGGACGCCGGCAGCCGACCTGGCCGAGTTCGACAGGTTTATGGAAAAACCGAAGCCGTCAGAAGCGGGCATCATAAGCACAGCCATGCAGTTTGTCGGCACACCATACCTTTGGGGAGGTACATCGAGCAAAGGCCTGGACTGCAGCGGACTTGTACGCCTGACATGGTTCATGAACGGATATCTCCTTCCTCGAAACGCATCCCAGCAGGTATTCCTTGGCAGGGAAATCACCGTTGAAGCAGACCACAGCATAGGGGCCGACTCCCCTTACCTGCACGATGAAATGGTCAAGAGGACATGCAATCTCAAGCCAGGTGACCTCGTGTTCTTCGGCAACCCGGAAACAAGGTGGAAGAAAGAGTCGATCACCCATGTGGGCATATATATAGGAAACGGCGAAATCATCCACGCTTCACACATTGTCCGCATCAACTCCCTCATCCCGGGCACAAAGAATTATTACGAAAATTCACACCGTCTCCTCAAGGCCCGCCGCCTTTTCGACTGGAAAGGAAAGGGACTCTCTCCAATCTCACAGAACAAGAGCTATAATCCATAAAAAAGCTTGATAACAGAAAAAAAGACTGACGGTCACACTGACCTGTCAGTCTTTTTTTCTGTTATCGAGCGTAGCAGATTACTCCTGCTTTGAAACTACTGCGCTGAGTTTCTCGCAGAGTTCGTCGAGTTTCTCGAACATCTCCTGAGTGAGAGCTCTGTAGAATGCCTTCTTGTTGCCCTCCGGGTGGTTCGCCCTTGTCTTGAGGCTGTTGTAAAGCTCTACGGCTTCGTCGATTATCTGTGCGATCTCGTCAGCATCCTTGTGAGGGTTGAGCGCTACGAAAAGTGCGCAGTCATCAATGAATTCTGCTACGAAATACTCGATGTCTTTTTTGAAAACTCTGAGGTTCATAATTAATACGTATTACTTGATTTTTGTTATAACGACGCAAATATAGCAAAATTTCCATTCGTTTCCCGTATACACCGGCAAAAAACAATGATTGCTGGCTATTTGTGAATTAGCCCTGAAAGATTTACGACAATCGTTTCGAAGGTGTCAAGACTGAGCAGAACACCTACCCTTCCCGTTGAGCGACCATAAGAAACCTCCGTGTATTTCACCGCTCATCGGGTCCTTTGTGCTGCACATTGAGCGAATAAAAGGCTGATAACAAGAGATTTTCCGCTCAACGGGTAGATTTATTTTGATTTAAGATTCCAAATGCTAATCTTTGCATGGCACTTCTAGATCCACTTAAATGGTCTGGGTGGAGATGGAGAGAGGAGACGGGTAAACAGACCATAAATCATCGACAGAAGAAGGCACAAGAATGAACACCGATGATGATTGTGGATATTTCCATGTATGTACAGACGGAACATCCTTGGCATGGATGTTTAAAGACGCAAACGATTTTGCGTATGGAATCAACAGGATTGCAGTATGTAAAGTCCTGACAGGAGTCATAGTACTCAACTTTTCCCTCATGGATAATCATGGCCATTTTCTGCTATATGGCACTTACACTAAATGCCTTAAGTTTATAAACAGGTACAAGGTGTTGACAGGAAAATGGATTTCACACAAATACAAGGTACCTAAATATCTAAAACACCTTCCGACATCTATCATACCATTGAAATCAGAAGAAGATATTCTTGATGTTGCATCTTATATAGACAGGAATGCAATAATGGCCGGATTTAAGGGTCTGCCCTCCGAGTATCCATGGGGATCATGCCAGCTGATGTTCAAGAATGGAAAAGACAGACTTGCTAAATGCAAGAGAATCAGAGACTTCTCAGAAAACGAACTAAGGGATCTCTTGAAGACCAGAGTCACCATGCCAGATGACTGGCTTATCAATGATGAGGGAATGATTATGCCGGAATGCTTTACTGCTATTGACACTCTTGAGAAATTATTCAAGAGTCCTGCCAGATATCTCTATTTCCTTACCAAAAAGCTTGAAGGCAAAATCGATCTTGACATATCACAGTCGCAAAAGAATTTCGTACCTGACATGGAACTGAGAAAAACCGCCACAGATCTTGCCCTGAAGATGTTCGGGACTTCTGATATAGACTCGCTTAGGGCAAGTGAGAAGATAAGGCTTGCCAGAAGGCTGAAGAGCGAGTATCTATCCTCACATAAGCAACTCGGCAGAATCCTCCATCTGGACGCAAAGCTACTGAAAGGATTCGTATGATAGTCTGAAGAGCGGAAATGGTGAGCTCTCAGGGACGCTGGTCGCTCAACGGGAACGGTGTGGTGACCGTTGAGCGGAAATGTACGCACTCAGGGGCGCTGGTCGCTCAACGGGTAGAAGGGCGGAAATGGTGAGAGGAAATAGTGAGCGTAGAGATGAGGGGAGGAATGTTGAGGGGGCTGATTTGGGTGTCCGACGGGGGGGCACCCAGATCAACGAGATGGTCGTTGAGCGGAAAATCTGACACGGAACCCACTCCAGTCGCTCAACGGGGTCGGCAGCAGACCCGTTGAGCGGAAGTTTCGGAAGATGGTGCACGCTGTCGCTCAACGGGACTGGTGCGGTGTACAGCTGAACCAATGGGTAGAGAGCTGTGGAGACGGAGAATGAAAAGGCGGAGGTAGTGGCGAAGTAATGAAATTTAGTATTAATTTTGTCGGGAAGACGAATATTTGAGTTATGAGAGGAATTTATATACATATCTGGCTGCTTGCATGCGGGCTCATGGCGCAGGCGCAGGTGGCAGGACAGGAGCATCCGCGGGCAGCGGAAGCGCAGGCGGCTGTGGAAGCAGTCGCTGCAGACCCTGCGCTTTCGCAGGCTGTCGTGAGCATCTGCGCCATGAGCGGCGACGGGCGTGTGATTGTGGACATCGATGCTGACAACATGCTTGTGCCGGCATCCAACATGAAGCTGATAAGCACAGGACTGGCGCTGCACCACTTCGGACCGGAACATCGTTATGAGACACAAATCGCATACGACGGAACCATCACGGACGGCACCCTGAACGGCAACATATATATCATAGGCAAGGGAGACCCGACTCTGGCATCTCCTGATTCGATTGCCGTCAACATCGAAAAGGTGTTCGCACTGTGGACATCATTCATCAAGGATGCCGGCATCAAGAAGATAGAAGGACGTATCATCGGAGACGGAAGATATTTTGACGGAATGATAGAGGAGCCGACATGGCTGTGGAACGACATTGGCACATACTACGGGGCCGGTGCGACCGGACTTATGTTCTATGAGAACATGCAATCGTTCTCGGCTGCGGCAGGAGCGAAGGTCGGAGATCTGGTGAAGATCCATCCGAGCTATCCGGACGCCCCGTGGATGGAATTCAGATATAACTGCACCACTGGAGACAAAGGTACCGGCGACATGCTCTTCATGTATACCAGCGACCTGGCTCCTGTCGCAGAGATCAGGGGTACATTCGGTGTGGACAGGGCGAATAAACGCGTCGACTGCAGCAATAAATTTCCAGAATACACATGTGCCCGCTACTTTCTCAACCATTTGACAAACAATGGGATAAAGTGCGAAGGCGGAGCCGGTGACTACAGACTGGACACCACATGGGAACCTCGCGGAGAGATGACGGTCATAGGCACCACATATTCTCCAGTCCTGGAGCGCATAGCATTCGAGACCAACCATGCCAGCAACAACCTCTTCGCCGAAACGCTGCTCCGCAGCCTGGGTCGCGAGATGACAGGCAGCGCATGCTATGACTCATGCTATGTGGCGGCATACAACATCATGAAGGAGCTGAAAATCAACACTGCAAGGGGCGTTGACATTCAGGACGGAAGCGGGCTTTCAAGACAGAATTATGTATCATCGGACTTCTTCTGCCGTTACCTGCTGGCCATGATGAACTCTCCGCATTTCGAAACCTTCGCTGCCAGTCTCCCTTCACCCGGCAAGGAAGGCACCCTGCTGTATAATATGAAGAATTATCCTGCCTCAACCAGAAACAGGATTCTTGTAAAGAGCGGCTCCATGAACGGAGTACGTTGCTACAGCGGATATATAATCCCGACAGACGGGACAAAAGAAGAGACCATCATCTTCTCGATGATGGTCAACAACTGTACTTCTCCGACCTGGAAGGTGCGCCCGCTTCAGGACAAGATAATGGGCACACTGGCCGGACTGAATTAACGACCGTGCTTTGAACCGAGGGCGAACGAAAGTCCGAAATGTAGGTTAAGCCTGTATGACAGAGGAAGGTATGGATGAACATGCCCCTTCTGTACCAAAGCTGCAGGCATTTCAAACATTTCGTCCAGGATAGGAGCAGGTGTCCATGCCATTGGAAGGTAGTCTCCTCCAATATGGAAGTTCACTCCTGCCTTAGGTGTCAGTTCAAGCAGCCATCCAAGAGTGTTGGCTGTATTCAGGAACGAATAGTTAACCCCAAGAGACAGCCATTTCAGCGCCTTGATATTGTATGAGGCGGTAAGCTCCTGCCTGTAATAGCTATGGCTGAACCTTCCGGAATAAAGCAGTCCCACGCTCATCCTGCGCCACAGGAAAGGCACTTCCACACCCGCATACACACGCGGCATGGTAGACCTTGTCAGCTTCTTCTTCGATTGAATCTGCTTGAGATTGAGCATTCCTTCGGCATCCTCCATGAACTCGTTCATGGCCGCTTCGAAGTCATAGTCCATATTAACATCCTCAAGACCGTTCCATTCAAGTCTGCCCGCAGTGCTGTATGCGCATATCGCGTCCTGCTTATAGCCTACAAGGCCCAGGTCTGTCAGGGCTGCAGACACTGTGACTCCGTCGAAAATGCTGCCGATATCAAGTCGCCACTCTGCTCCGAGGTCAACGGAGAAGCCCGCTCCTGCAAGGACCTTGTTCTGAAGGAAACGCCTGTCATCGAACTCGAATTGCGGAAGAGTCTCTCCCATCGGAGTATAGATGTTCAGTCCCTGCATGGCTGTATATGCATATCCTTCAGTCTCCGCCACCCACTTCTCCTTTCCTGTGGTAAGACGCATGTTCTCAAGGTTCAGCGCCGCATACGCCACAGGTGCTATGAACCGCACCTTCGCTCCTACACGCAGATTCTCGTTGATATTCCTTGAATATCCGAGGGCGGCATTGACCGATGCGGTCAGATAGGCGTTAACGTTAGCAATGTTGAAAGACTCCCCTTCTGTGCCTGTGCCCTGTTTCAGGAACATGAACAGATCTGCCGGCAGGTCCACATCCACACCCGTGTTGACAGAAAGGTCAAATGTCCAGAACGATTTCTGTCTGGTGTAGAATCCGAAACTCAAAAGGTTGGTCGCCACCTCGGCATCAATGTGCGGATGAGCGGGAAGAGCCCGCTTGAACTGCTTGAGCGAGACCGAAGGATGAAGGAATGTGGCCAGTCCGTCGTTCATCGGATAGAGGAAGGTAGGGATGTCAAGATTTGAATAGATACCCGCACCGGTATTTCCCATAACCGGAAGCTGAAGATAGTTCGCCCTTGGAGCAAAGGCCGGGTTCATCTTGTTCCTGTTGATGGAATTATCGAAGAAATAACTGCCTTTGAGTACTTGAGCCCCTGCTGTAAAGGACAGCAGCAACAGTGCTGCCGATAAAACTGCATATATCTTTTTCATTACTGTACCTCCTCTGCATTATCGTTCATGAAATCCCTGAGATCCACATGGATGCCGTCCGGCACCAGAGCGTGCAGGGTTGCCTTGATAAAGGTCTCATCTGTTATCGGAGCGCCGGATCCCGATGAGCGTGCTGCGAAATTGAGCTCGACTGCCGAGATTTCAGGGAGAGACTCGTCTTCATTCTTTGCCATCTTCAGGTAGAGATCTGTCTTGACCGGTGAACCATCGACCGTACAGCCCTTGATGACCTGCAGACCGGATCCTTCCGCCAGCCTGATGACATTGCCGTCTTCGTCGAGAAGAACTGCCTTAAGGTCAAGCTCAAACGGGAGGCTGCTCTCTATCTCTCCCGCAAGAACCAGGTTGCCGCTCCTGAATATTGTACTGATGACAGGAGGAATGCCTGAAAGCGTATCCCTGAACTCAAACTTGAAATCATCACCCAGACGCATAGGTATGTCCAGTGCATAATCCAGTTTAAGTATATAGTCCACAGATGGTTCCAGAACGCATTCCTCGTCCGGATCGGTTCCTGCTGTAACATTCACCTGAATGCTGTCCGGAATGTTCCTGATGAGATCAAGTATAGGAATTTCCTTGAATTCATAACCCTCAGGACAGCACTCTGACTTATCTCCCAGCCAGAAACTTGTCTTGCGAGGCTGGGCTGCAGATGCCGCCGCCTTGACCTCAAGGGCGACATCAATGGCCTCAGCAGGAGCCCCGTCATAATATGGGACTATCTTGGCATTCGCCTTTGCTGATATTCCGAGATTGGTCTCGAGGTCTACCGCAAGGTGCACATGCTCAAGGTCTATTGTCGTCTGGATGTTGTCCGTGTTGATAAGAGACTTGACTTCTGCAAGTTCTATTGTTTCTGCCACAGGATCGATGCCGACATCTACCTTTCCGGTAATTCTGGCTATTTTTATGTCCTTGATTGATGCTTCGAAAGTCACTGAATGATCCTTGTCCATCCATTCGTCAATATCAAGCTCGGCATCAGTCAGCTTCACTGTTCCGTCAACGGCCACCTTCTCAACAAGCGCCTTCTCGGCATGAAGGTCAACTCCTGACAGTTCGAGAGCTTCGACCTTGATAGGATCAATGACTATTCTCATGTCCTTGTCAAGACTGCCCTTGATGTGTACGAGACCCGACTCGTCCCTCAGACCATCTCCCAGTACAAGAAGTTCCGGAAGCGACACCGCAAAGTCCAGCTCGAGACCGGCATTGCCTGTGTCCGGAAGAGACGACGCATCCATAAGAAGATTTACATATACATCTTCCAGGTCTATTCTTCCGGCCGAAACGATCTCTTCAGGTATCTGATCTGGCTCAAGAAGAGTGAATTCCACCTCCTGAGTGATGTCTGCCACATACTGGTCCAATGAGAAGCTTGCCGGAACAAGTTCCGGAATGTGAACCGTCATGGAAACCTTGGCATCTGCCGAAACCAGGGCATCTACATCTGTCTTATGTACTTCACATGCAGCGATACCTACAGATCCGGTCACTGACATGTCACCCATGATGAAGTATTTGTCCTCCACCTTGACAGGTGAGAGTACCAGACAGTCTATCGGAAGCTCTATATGCGATGGGAGCACATCACGGAATGTAATGGTATTTGCGGCAGTATCATAGTTATACTCGGCCGGCAGCGACTTGAGCTTGAGCATCTGCGGAAGAGTTATCACTAAGCCGTCATTGACAGGGCCGAGAGGAAGTGATGTCTCAGGCAAGGCTACATCGATCTCGATGACAGGATCTCCTTCAGGATAGATCACAGCTTCGCCTATCCCACTCAAAGCCTCCGGTATCTCCTCCTCAATATGCTGAGCAATGTCTATATGATAGTCATATCCATCTATCCTTGCACAATAGTCCGAAACCTCCATGGCACCTTTTACAGACACCTTTAGCCTGAGGTCGTCAGCTTCGGTTTCTGGAATATCCTTTGTACTTACCGTGCCGCTTGCCACTGTCTTCGCCTTGACACTGATCTGTCCGCTTGGAGTTATGGTTCCTTCTACCGGCTCAGGAAGATCATACTTCTCGATCCTGAGTTCTCCTTCAAAACCGTCTGCAAGATTTACGTGCTCATATACCAGACGGCCGTTCTCCGCACCAGTGACTACCATACCTTCCGGTATCGTGAACTCCAGATACTCGACTTCAAGTTCCAGGCCCTCGACTTTCTCCAGATTGTCGACCGAAAGTGAGAACTCCACCTTGGAGTCATCAGCAAACTCCACATACTCAACGTCTTTTATACCTTCCGGCAAAACTATAGGATCCAGTTCCAGCACTGCATTTTCGTTATTCTCCACTGTGATCGGATTGATTGCCGCCTTGACATAATCAATTTCAAAGTCGACGAATTCCACCTTCACTTCTACCGGTGTCCTGCCGGACTGATGCTCTGAAATATGCCTTGTTGTCGTCACTACGTCATTGTACACCGGATATCCTTCTATCGCGATGTCAATGGTCTTATTCAGCTGTAGACGTCCGTCGGAACCGACAACCCAATCCTCATCGTTGAAAACGACAGACTCTACTCCGTATTCCCGTGAGATCTCACCTCCGGAAGCAGGCATTTCGAAGTCCGCTATGATATGATCTGCCGTGATGCCGTCCGAGAGATGAAATATCTCATGCACATCAATGTCCAGATGAGGGTTGATGGTTCCTCCTGTAAACAATGAGCTGCCGATGTTTGCGGTCAGTCTCACTCTGGAGCTTTCCTTGAGTACGACTTCCTGGATTGAGCGTATGCCTTCCGGGAAACTCATCTTTACATTCACCTCATAAATTTCAGGACCGACCTTGTCCGCAAGGTCTGCCGTTATACCTGTAAGATTGACAAACTGCTGGATTGAAACAGGTGTATCATTAATCAGTCCTGACGGAACTTCATAGCCGTTTTCAAGAGCTATCAGGTAGTCCCTGTGTTCGATCGGATCTATGTTTAAGGTCTTATCCTTTGAAGACAGGGCATATGTATACAGTTCGGTTCCATATTCATAGCTCTCATCTATGGTAAAGGTCGGGATCGAAGGCACTTCGAATGCATCAGCAAGACTCTCTTCATATGACTCGCTGAACTCCTTGATCTTCACTTCGGACATGTCCACATCCGACAGGCTGAACTCTATGTCCTGAGCGAAGGCGATGTCTTCGATCTTCAGCATCTCCTTCATGACGGCCAGAGAGTCCGACAGGTCATATGAATCTGCATAGTAGATGGAATACACACCGTTCTCTCGCGCCTCGAGGTATTTGCGGTATTCATCATCGAGCTGTGAGACAATATCCTTGATCCTGATGGCCTCTGTGCTTCCGAGGGGCACCACCACACCTTCCTGGAATACGGTAACCTCCAGGTCAATCTTGTCTTCCGAGATTTCATACTTCTGATTCACGCATGAAACCGAAAATATCAGCAGCGGCAGAAGCGCCAACGCTGACAGTTTTGAAATGAAATCCTTCATAGGTTGAATATTTCGTTACTCTAAGGTTTTTAATTTTTGAAGAGGCTGCGGCACAGAGCAGGAACATCTGCCACCTTCACAACCTCGATATTCTGCGTATCAACTCCTTCAAGGCTGCTGAAGCTTGACACGAATATCTTCTTGAATCCCAGTCTCGCGGCCTCGATTACGCGGCGGTCGGTCTGCGCCACAGGGCGGACCTCGCCGCTCAGTCCGATTTCGCCAGCGAAGCACACATCAGATGGAATTGCAAAGTCAAAATTAGAAGACAGGACTGCCGCTATCACTGCAAGGTCACAGGCCGGGTCGCTGACCTTCAGGCCGCCAGCCATGTTGAGGAAGACATCCTTCACACTGAGCTTGAATCCGGCTCTCTTCTCCAAAACTGCCAAGAGCATGTTCAGACGGCGGACATCGAAACCGGTCGCGCTTCGCTGTGGTGTGCCGTAGGCTGCTGTGCTGACGAGCGACTGCACCTCGATAAGGAACGGACGCGTTCCGTCGAGCATCGCACTGACAGCTACGCCGCTGAGACCTTCCTCGTGCATCGGGATCAGCATTTCAGACGGGTTGCTGACCTCGCGCAGGCCCTTGCCTGTCATCTCGAACACTGCCAGCTCAGATGTCGAGCCGAAGCGGTTCTTTATACTTCTGAGCAGTCTGTATGTGCCTCCGTTGTCTCCCTCGAACTGAAGGACCACGTCCACGATATGCTCCAGGATCTTCGGTCCGGCAATGCTTCCCTCCTTTGTTATATGTCCTATGAGAATGACCGGAACTCCTGTTTCCTTAGCGAACCTCAGAAGCATCGCAGCGGTCTCCTTGATCTGGGTCACTGAGCCCGGAGACGACTCGACACTTTGAGAGAACATTGTCTGGACAGAATCCACGACCATCAGATCAGGCATCATTGCACGAGCCTCTGCTATGATGTTCTCCATCAGAGTCTCGCTGTATATCATGCAGTTGCTGTCGTCACCGCCGATGCGCGTCGCACGCAGCTTCACCTGCTTCGCGCTCTCCTCTCCCGTCACATACAGAGTCTTGAGATCCGGACAATGAAGAGGTATCTGAAGAGAAAGCGTCGACTTTCCGATGCCCGGCTCACCGCCTATGAGCACCAATGAACCTTCGACAAGTCCTCCGCCCAGAATGCGGTCCACCTCACCATTATTGAGTGAAATGCGGTTTTCGACAGAAGAATCGATATGGGACAGAGGCATAGGCTTATGGCCTGATCCAGGCACTGATACTGCTGCTGCACCGCCCGGCTTCTTTCCCGTCGCCACAGTCTCCTCCACCATGGTATTCCACTCCCCGCAGGCAGGACACCTGCCCATCCATTTCGGACTCTCATTTCCGCATTCCTTGCAGAACCATACCGTCTTTGTCTTCATATAAATAATATATTTGCAGAAATACAGCTGTATTTCTGCAAATATAAGCATAAAAAAAAAGATATTGTTCTTTTCAGGACAATATCTCAACAGACGGGTTACCGTCAATCTTGAATTGCTGATTACTCAGCTACTACAACTGTATCAGCAACGCAAGTGCTGTCGCACTGACCGCAGCACTTTGTTGTGTCGCAGCACTCTGTACACTCCTTGCACTCTGTGCACTCACCAGCGCACTCAGCCTTCTTTGAGTTGTTGCAGCATGAGCAAGCGGCTGCAGCGAACATAGCCGCTACTACAGCCATAGACATAACTACTTTCTTCATGGTTCTAATAATTAATAGGGTTAAACAAAACACATTTGAGACAAAATTAGAAACATTTTGCCGGAATTCAAAAAAAATCAGCGGTCCAGCTCAAAAATCTCCATATCATAGATTCTCCCTGCATCAAGACGGAAGCGGAGCGCGGTCCTGACAAGGTGGAATCCCTGAATACCAGCTGCACCAGGATTGATTACCAGCATGTTGCGCTTCGGATCGCGGACGACCTTCAGAATGTGTGAATGCCCGCATACGAAGAGGTCGGGCTTGTGCTGATCAATGAGTTTTCGGGCATTTACATCATATCTTCCCGGGTATCCTCCTATATGGATCAACAGGACTTTCAGACCTTCGCATTCGAATACTCTGTTGAGAGGATGGATGTATCGGAGGTCATGGTTGTCACAGTTGCCGGCGACGCCGGTGAGGGGCTTGAAGGCGGCGATTTCAGCCGCCAGCTCAAGTCCCCCGCCGAAATCGCCGGCATGCCAGATTTCGTCGACGGGCTCCAGAAAGTTGCGGAACTCGTCGCTGAACACTCCGTGCGTGTCTGATATCAGTCCTATGTATTTCACTGTGATTTAAAGCTTTATGAAAATTTTACGACGATATAGCACGACAGCAATGCCAAGATTGACAAGCATATACAGGAACGAGAACAGGAAGGACATGAACTCTGTCTGTCCGAAAACCAATGTATAGTCCCAATCCGTATAGCGCCATATTATCTTCATGATAAGCCCTGACAGAACGAAAACAGCCAAGGCATTCATGCCGAGAGCCTTGAACGGGAAGAACGGCTTTTCCCATCCTTTCACATCAACGAGATATATGAGCAGGGCCAGCACGAACGAAGCCCATCCTGCAGTATAGAGCACATAAGAGGCTGTCCAAAGCGGCTTGTTTATAGGGATCACCAAACTGAGTGCGAGACCTCCGAGAAGCAGGCCCGCCGAAATCGAGAACACTTTCGCAGAAACATTCACCGGAGTGTCGCTCCTGACGACCTGTCCTATCATATAGCCAAGGAGCACTGTCGCTGCACCCGTGAGGCTGCCGAGAAGACCTTCAGGGTCGAAAGGAACGCCATATCCATGATACATGTGCTGCTCGCCCAAAAGCACAAGATCCACCTTTCTGGCAAAGTTACCCTCCAGTGAGAACGCACCCTCAGGCCCTGCAAATATCACCAGCAGTGCCAGATGCAGGACGCAAAGCACGCCTGCCGCGAAGGCTATCTTTTTTGGGGTACGGAGCCATAGGACAAGCACAGAGGCCAGTACATAACACAATGATATACGTTGCAGGACACCCATCAGACGCCGGCTTCCGGCCCATTCGAGCCAGTTCTGCCAGGCGGTCAGGTCAGGATTGCCTTCTGCTGGATAGAAAGGGAATGCCATGAGCAGGAACCCCACAAGATACAGCAGGAATCCTCTCTTGAAAACCTTCTTTACTGCCGGGGCAGTCAAGCCAGGATATTTTGCCAATGCGAAAGCCATGGAAGTTCCGACGCAGAAAAGGAAGAACGGAAACACGAGATCGCATGGCGTGCATCCACTCCATGATGCATGACGCAGAATCGGATATATATGGCTCCACGAGCCAGGATTGTTGACCATGATCATCATGGCTACGGTAAGGCCTCTCAATATGTCCAGTGACAGATATCTCTTCATAGCAGTCTCTTTTGCTGTGCAAAATTAACATTTTGATTATATTTGCGAGGCAAAATCCCGACTCAGATGGAACTTTTTTATTCACGCGACATAGAAGGCGGCATATGCCGTCTCGACCAGGACGAATCATGTCACTGCATCAAGGTGCTCAGACACAGATGCGGAGATGAAATCACAGTTATCGACGGCTGCGGCACACTGTATAGATGCCGCATGACATCAGACAGTTACAAGGGGGTCGAGGCCATGGTCCTGAGCAGTGAGGAAGGATGGGGTTCGCACCCATACAGGCTGCACCTGGCCGTCTGCCCGACCAAGAACAACGACCGCTACGAGTGGTTTGCAGAGAAGGCATGCGAGATGGGATTTGACGAACTGTCTCCTGTCATCGGAGACCATTCCGAGAGGCGCGTCCTTAAGACAGCCAGGGTGGAAAAGATCCTTGTAAGCGCTGCCAAGCAGTCCCTCAAGGCTGCATTCCCTTCCGTCAACGAACCGGTTTCCGTGAAGGAATTCATAGCAGAGCATGCTTCTGACAATGCTCTTAAACTCATAGCATACTGCTTCGAGGACGACTCCGCTCCACGCAGAAGCATCAAGGAAGTCCTCCAAGGATATGAAGGCAGCGAGATCATAGTGATGATCGGTCCGGAAGGCGACTTCTCACGCGAAGAGGCAGAGCTGGCGCTCAAGGCCGGATTCATCCCGGTGCACCTCGGCGCTTCCCGCCTCCGCACAGAAACCGCCGCCCTCACAGCCGCCGCAGCAGTATACCTCCACCACATGGCGTAACGCCCTCGCCATCAGCCTGGCGCTCAAGTCATTTACTATTAGTATGTTACAAAAACCTCGTGCCGCCCAAAGGGAGCACGAGGTTTTTGTAATGCGCTGTCGTTCAGACGATTAGGCGCCAGGTTATTTACGTATGATTTCTATGCTGTAGTCCAGACCGACCTTGATTATCGATGATGACTGGCCTGTCGAGCCTTTTTCGAGAGACGGGTCTACGATGTAGTCGACCGCCGACTTGATTTCTTCCGAAATTTCTACGAATTTCTTCGGGGTAGGTTCACCGGATATGTTAGCTGACGTTGATACTATAGGGCGGCCGAACTTTGCTACGAGCTGCTGGCAGAAGTCCATCATAGGGATTCGGATGCCGACTGTTCCGTCTTCTGCAACCGTGTTGCATGCAAGCACATGGCGGTCTGCCTTCATGCAGCCTTTCTCACCGGCCACTGCACCGGGATAGATTATGGTCATCGGCTTGTCGTTGACTTCGACAAGCTGCACGGCCATCTCGGGGATTTCCTTCACATAGCGACATATCATGTCCATGTCTGAAGCGAGAAGAACCAGCGACTTGCTGTCCTCACGTTTCTTGATTGCATACACCTTGGCCACAGCCTCGGGGTTTGTGGCATCGCAGCCGATGCCCCATACGGTGTCGGTCGGATAGAGGATGACACCGCCGTTTCTTAGTATGTTCAGTATTTCGTTCATGTTCTTTTGGGTTATAGATTCCTCGACTCCCTTCGGTCGCTCGGAATGACAGTTGGTGTGGTTGCTCGGAATGACAGTTGGTATGGTTGTTCAGAAGGATAGTTGGTGAGGTTGTTCAGAAGGGCCGTCAGAGGGATATTTCAGTGATTACGGGATAATGATCGGAAAGTTTTACATGCGGGCTTCTGTGGGTGTGTACCGTGCAGGAGTCCGGAGCGAGGACGTAGTCTATGCGCAGGAGCGGCCACAGGAGGGCGTAGGTGGCACCGAAGCCGTCGCCGGCCTCGACGAAGGTGTCATTGCGGTCACGCATCAGGCGATGATATGTATATGACATCGGATTGTCATTGAAGTCACCGCATACGAAAGTCTCCACAGGACAGTTCTCAATATCCGTGAATACCTGATTGACCTGCTTGGGCCTGCGGGTTATCGACCTTTTCATCTTGACTCCGGTTTCGGCAAAGACATCATTATTCTTGTCGATTATCGACCTGACTATACCTGAGAAGGATATGTTATAGCTCTCAAAATGGCAGTTATATACTCTGAAGACCTTGCCTTCGTGCTGATAGTCTGTGAAAATCGCCAGATTTGTGCTGCCGTCAAACTTGGCTACTCCCCTGTTCCTGACCGGAAGACGGCTGAGAGTGAGATTGCCGAAAGAGTTGTTACTGTCGGTAAACACATAATACTCTGACGAATAGCCGGCCATCCTCTGACGAAGATACTGCCTGATCCTGCTGCCGTCCTTGATGCAGAATTCCTGAAGGCAGATGATGTCAGGATTCTCATGAGCGATATATGCAAAGACAGAATCCGCACAGGCTTCCATAGACATGGGCCCAGCCGCAAATCTTCCCACGTTCCATGACATTATCTTAAGGCTGTTCTCAGGAGCTGTTTCCACCTGTTCCTCACCGGTGAAATGTACATATCTTCCAAGAAAGAACACGGCCGGCAACAATGCCAGAAGCGGTATCACAAATGCCCTGGAACGACGGGCGAACGCCCAGATGAGCAGAAAGAGATTAAGAGCAGAGAACGGCACGAAGAGCAGGCCGGCGATGGACATCAGCCAGAACCTTGCCGGGTTGATGACCATGGACAGATATGACAATGCGAGCAGAAGGGCTGCCAGCATCATCATAAACCTGTTCGTGAGTCCGAAAAACCTGTTCTTTGCCATAATATGCTAGTCGCGGCTGTAAAGCCTGTGGGTCTTCTTCCAGTACATGATCAGCAGGAAGCCGAAGATGAGGCCGCCGAGGTGCGCGAAGTGCGCAACGCCGGCCTGGCTGCCGGTCACGCCGAGCAGCAGCTCTATGCCGGCAAATATGAGGACGAACCATTTCGCCTTCATGGATATCGGCGGGAAGAGAAGAGTGAGTCGTGAGTCCGGATAAAGCATCGCATAGCCCATCAGGATGCCATAAATGGCGCCGGAAGCGCCCACTGTCAATGCGAAATCGCCTGTCAGATACTGCACTCCTATATGCACAAGGCCTGCACCTATTCCTGTCACGAAGTAGAAGATCAGGAACTTCTTCGTGCCCCAGATGTTCTCCAGGACGCTTCCGAAGATATACAAGGTGTACATATTGAACAATATATGGAAAACTCCTCCATGCATGAACATATATGTGACGATCTGCCAAGGACGCCTGATGAATGCAAAAGGATTCAAGGCGAAAAGCCTCGTCATCAACGGTTCGTTCAGAAATGTAAGCACCATCATTCCGATGCTGATCAGGATGATGTGCTTGACTGCAGACGGCACGTTGCTCATGAATCCGCCTCCGCCGTTATATGAATAATAACTCATAGCTTAAAATTTCTTGTCTAGTTCTTCTATCGGGAAAAGGGCCGCAATGCGACGGCCTGAACTTGTATATTCTGCATTCTCTGATGCAAACAACTGGTCAAGCAACCTCTGTGCCTCGGCAGGATTT
The DNA here is from genome assembly GCA_017473705.1 of Bacteroidales bacterium. Taxonomy (GTDB): domain Bacteria; phylum Bacteroidota; class Bacteroidia; order Bacteroidales; family UBA932; genus Cryptobacteroides. Next base: position 39,310 of record JAFUJQ010000002.1, read on the forward strand.
GTCACCGGATCGGCACTGAATGAGCCCAGTTTGGCCATTCTTGATGCTATGTTGGAGATCATCATCTCCGGAAGCGCGCTGTGGTCGTCCGCCAGGACGAGCAGCAGGTCGCCGATCATAGCCTGGACCTTTCCAGGCTCGGCACTGTAGCCCTCCGGCACTCCGTTCACCACCACTGTATCATGACCGAAAGGAGTGATGTCGAATCCCATGGATGCAAGCATCTGCGCATGCTCCTCGAAGAGGCACATGTTCTCCACGCCGACATATACATTCACAGGGAAAAGAGCTGTCTGGGTCACATGGACATTCTTTGAAAGGGCCTCCACAAAACGGTCATACAGGATGCGCTCCATAGCCCTGGATACGTTGATGACCATAAGGCCGCTGCGCGATGTTGTCACTATATACTTGCCCTGAACCATCAGGACCTGCTTGCCTGGAGAGAGTTTGTCCTCGAACAGCTTGCCATAGTCGTCACGACGCTCCACGAAACTGCCGTAGCCTGAGGAGTATGACGTCGGCTGCGGACGCTGATGCGAGGCGTGAGCCGCCTGGTCCTCGACGTCAAGGCCACCTATGGTATTATCAAACGGAGAGGACACTGACGGAAAGCCGTCGTTGTCAAACGGGTTGTATGTCTCGTCTATGTCCAGCTTCGGCTCCGCAACAGGCCTGAAGTCTTCGAAATTGCTGCTGAAAGCAGGTATGTCAGGCATTCCTTCCGTGTCGAAATCTATGCTTTCTCCGAATGAATTCCTGCCGAGCACCTGGCGGATGCATGCAAACAGGGTCTGGAATATTACGCTGTCGTCCTCAAACTTGATCTCGGTCTTTGTCGGATGGATGTTGACATCCACAGACTCGGGATTTATGTCCATATATATGAAATATGATGGCGTATAGCCCTCCGGGACGAGGTTTTCATAGGCCTTCATCACTGCCTTGTGCAGATATGGGCTACGGAAATATCTTCCATTGACGAAGAAATACTGGTTGCCCTGCATCTTCCTCGCCGCGTCCGGACGTCCTACGAAACCGCTTATCGCCACCACCGAGGTCTCCGCTCCGATATCCACCAGATCGTCCGCCACGTTTGCTCCGGCCAGATCCCTGACTCTGAACTTGAGCGACATCGCTGGCTTCAGGACATATACGTCCTTGCCGTTATGCGTGAGTGTGAAACCTATGTCAGGACGCGTCAGAGCAACTCTTGTGAACTCTGTGACTATATGCTTGAACTCAACATTGTCCGACTTGAGAAACTTGCGTCTTGCCGGCACGTTGTAGAACAGGTTGCGGACGCTGAAGTTGGCTCCGCGCGCCGTCGCGACCTCCTCTGTCGAGAGGTGGCGCGAGTCGGCATATTCCACCTGGCATCCGACCTCATCTTCCTCACGACGCGTCCGGAGAGTTACTTCGGCGACAGCCGCTATCGAGGCGAGCGCCTCTCCGCGGAAGCCGAACGTCAGTATGTTGTGCAGGTCCTCTGCAGTATGAAGCTTTGATGTGGCATGTCTCTCAAAGCAAAGGACAGCCTGGTCCGGAGACATTCCGCATCCGTTGTCTATGACCTGGATCAATGTCCTTCCGGAGTCCTGGATGACCACAGTGACCTGGTCTGCGCCAGCGTCAACGGCATTCTCCATAAGTTCCTTCACCACGGATGCAGGTCTCTGCACGACCTCTCCCGCAGCGATCATGTTCGCTATATTCGATGGTAATATTCTAATTTCCATATTATTTTCCGAGGGAGTCAATCAATATCGGGAAGTACTTGTAGATCAGGTACACCACCGCAAACAGCAGGATCGTCGTAACCACTCCGATGATCTTCTGATTGCGTCCGACCTCCTCAGTACGCGAATAGTTTCCGTCACGGAAGCTGCCCCTGATGTGCTTGCCTGGCTTGTATGGCTCATCCTGCTTTGTGAAATCGCCATACTTCTTCCTGCGCTCCTCTGCCTCAGGGTCATAGAAACGAGGCTTATAGCTGAACTTACGCACTTCCTGCGTGCCGAAAAACTTGAAACTGAATCCCATAGTCCTTAGTAATTTATTCTGACGGCATCGACTTTGTCATGATACCGTCTGCTTTAACAAGCAAAATTAATGTTTTTTATTTACTTTTGTAGAAATAATTTCAGTTATATGGATATTAGGATAGGAAACGGATATGATGTCCACGCTCTCGCCGAGGGGCTGCCGCTCTGGCTCGGAGGCGTGAAGGTGGAGAGCCCGCTCGGATGCATCGCGCACTCCGACGGAGATGTCGCCATACATGCTCTTTGTGATGCTCTTTTAGGAGCATTGGCCTTGGGCGACATCGGGAAGCACTTCCCCGACACTTCCGACGAGTTCGCCGGCATAGACAGCAAGATCCTGCTCGGCAGAGTCATGGAGCTTATATGGTCGCGCGGCTGGCATGTCGTGAATGCAGACATAACCATAGCCATGCAGAGGCCAAAGCTCGCCCCTTACATAGTGCCCATGCGCGAATGCCTGGCTTCCTTGATACAGATTCCAGTGGAAAGGGTCTCAGTGAAGGCGACCACCACGGAGAAGCTCGGCTTTGTCGGCCGCAGCGAAGGCTGCGAAGTCTACGCCGTCGCCCTCCTCATGCACGACGAGATCGAAACTGCTGACTGATATGGGCAAAAGACTACTCATAACCGCACTTTGCGCTCTTGGACTGCTGTCCTGCACCGGACAACGCTCCGAAGGCGATTTCACATCTGACGAACTTGCCCTGCTGCACACATCCGACAGCATCATGCGCGTTCTGACCATCACAGACAGCCTCGATCTGCAGGTGCTCCGTTCGCAGAGCGCCTACCTCTCCGAGGCCGCGCTCCGCTCCGAAGACTACGCCCTCCTCGCCCGCCTGATGGTCACGACAGTCATACATCCTGCCCAGGACGGCGTCGGCATAGCCGGCCCGCAGGTTGGTCTCAACCGCAGAGTCGTAGCTGTGCAGAGATTCGACAAGCCGGGTGAACCTTTCGAAGTATACCCCAACATTAGCATCGTGTGGGCTTCCGACTCGCTGGCCTCCGGACCCGAGGGCTGCCTGTCCGTTCCGGACCGCCGCGGCGAAGTCCTACGCTCCCAGGAGATTGTGATCGAATATGCCTCAACAGACTGCGAGAACAGCCTCAACATGGTCAGAGACACCGTAAAAGGCTTCACAGCGGTGATCTTCCAGCACGAAATCGACCACCTGGACGGCATCCTCTACATAGACAGGCTGTAAAAACTGCAATTTTTCTAAAAAAGTTTTGCATTTTAACAAAACATTCATACCTTTGCAGTCCCAATTCAAAAAACGGGAAGCCAAATTGAGATATGGTGTAATGGTAGCACTACAGATTCTGGCTCTGTCAGTGAGGGTTCGAGTCCTTCTATCTCAACAACATTTTGACATAAGTCATGGCGGGATAGCTCAGCTGGTTAGAGCGCATGATTCATAATCATGAGGTCCGCAGTTCAATCCTGCGTCCCGCTACTTGAAAATCAAGCACTTACGAAAATTTCGTGAGTGCTTTTTTCTTG
>JAFUJQ010000063.1 GCA_017473705.1 Bacteroidales bacterium
AAAGTGACCCTCGATCTGTCGGAAATCCTGTATGTCGAATCCCGTGATACAGAAGTATGGGTGTGTGCAACAGATGGACGCAAATTCAGAAACAAGACAGGTATCACCCAGTGGGAGAATCTCCTTGGGGAAGACTTCATAAGAGTCCACAGATCATTTGTTGTCAGGAAAGAATCGATTCAAGAGACTTTATCAGATTCGCTCACACTTGCGGATGGTACATCTATTCCTGTTTCAAGGAAATATAGGGAGATAGTTGTATCGTTGAGTGATAATTAAAGAAAGTGCCCTGCAATTCTCATCGCAGGACACCTATAACCTAAAACTTAACCTATGAAAAAACTATTCATGGTTGTTTGTTGCAAAACCTGTACCGAACTTCCTCTTATACTTACTTGGTACATGATTTGCAGGTCAAATCTTAATGTTTAACCCTAAAATGAACTGACATGAAGAAGATTCTTTTATCTGCGGCGTTCATGCTGCTGGTTTTCCCTGCCGTCTTCAATACAAATGACATATCCGCTCAGACCGTCTCAGTAAAGGTGGGCACCGGGCAGGAAGAGAAGAAAAAAGAAGATCCGAAGGAAAAGTCTGAAGTCAAGCCTGTCCAGTCATCCGGTCCGACACTTGAGCAAGAGCTGAAGAAGGTCTTCGGAATGAAGTCAGAGACTACTATCGGAGGATCCCGCATCGAGAACTTAGGAAAGTACTTCCTTGATAAGTATACCGGTCAGGTGACTCTGGTAACATACCAGAGAGGTGAACCAGTGAGATGGAATATCCTTAGGGACAGAACTCCTGACGACATCATCTACGATGAGCAGGCATACAACTACCAGCTTGTACGCTATGGCGACGGAAACGATAATATCCTTCTGATCAACATAAACACCGGAGCGATGTGGGCTATAGATACAAAGGGACTTACATTCTCCTACAAGAACACAAGACTGAAGTATATCCCTGCAGTGGACACCTCATGGTAAGCAATGAATGATAACCTATATAACTAAAGATATGATACTTACAACAACCCCAACAGTAGAAGGCAGAACCATCATCGAATACAAGGGGATCGTCTTCGGAGAAGTGATTACCGGTGTGAATTTCATTAAGGACTTCGGCGCCAGTCTAAGGAATTTCTTTGGTGGCCGTTCTGGCTCATATGAGAGAGAATTGCTTGATGCCCGAACATCTGCACTCAGAGAGCTTGAAAGCAGAGCCCGCGAAAAGGGAGCAGACGCAGTCGTGGGAATCGACATCGACTATGAAGTGCTTGGCCCTAACGGCGGCATGCTGATGGTGACTGCATCCGGGACAGCAGTAAAGCTAGGCTAATTCAATGACTGTATACCAGATAGATGCAACGATTTACGCTGTATCTGCATCATTTAACGGAAGTATTCAGCACTTCCTATCGTTAGGTATATAAAATTGAATCATATGAAAGCTACGAATTTCCTTAAGGCACTGCTTGTGCCTGCTGCGTGTCTATTCCTCTATTCATGCGATATGGCTTATGATATGGGCGGCGTTTTCATGCCCGAGGCTTCTTATGATGAGGCAATGCCAGGAGAGCCAGAAGAACCTACCGGTGGAGACAAGTTCGACGAGATCGTTGAGAACGACTTCATCAAGACAGCCGACCAGAATGTCTCCACATTCTCTATCGATGCTGATGGTGCAACATACGCCTACATGCGTAAATGCCTCCGTAACGGATTTCTTCCTTCTCCGAATGCAGTGCGAATAGAAGAGTATCTTAACTACTTCACATTCGATTACGCAGATCCGACAGGAGATCATACGGTGGCTATCAACGGTGAAGTGGGCGAGTGCCCTTGGAATCCTGAGCATAAGCTCATCAGACTTGGAATCAAGGGTAAGTCAATGCAGGCAAGCCAGATGCCAGCAGCCAATTACGTATTCCTTATTGACGTATCAGGCTCAATGAATCAGGATGATAAGCTCCCGCTTCTCAAGGAAGGACTCATCACACTGACCGACAGACTCAATCCTACCGACAGGGTTTCGATTGTGACATATTCAGGTAATGTCAAGCTCCTCCTTGAATCGACTCTTGCAAGTGATGCCAATGCTATCAAGAAGGCGATATCAAAGCTTGGTGCAAGTGGATCGACAGCCGGTGGTGAAGCACTCAAGATGGCATATGAAGAGGCTCTGGCAAATTATATAGAAGGTGGCAACAACAGAGTGATCATGGGAACAGATGGTGACTTCAATGTGGGAGTCACTTCGACAGACGCTCTCGTGGAGATGGTTCAGGACTACGCATCAAAAGGTGTTTACCTCACAGTGTGCGGTTTCGGTTCAGGTAATCTCAACGACAGCATGATGGAGCAGATCTCCAATAAGGGTAATGGGACATACGAATATATCGACTCGGAGGATGAACTCTCGAAGGTATTCGTGAACGAGAGATCAAAGTTCCAGGCAGTGGCAAATGACTCAAAGGTTCAGGTCACATTCGACAAGGAGAAGGTGGACAGCTACAGGCTCATAGGCTACGAGAACCGCGTGATGGCAAACGAGGACTTCGAGGATGACACGAAGGATGCCGGAGAAATCGGCGCAGGACAGACCATAACAGCTCTA
>JAFUJQ010000135.1 GCA_017473705.1 Bacteroidales bacterium
AAGGAGATCTATCCGGATTGCGATGCCATGGCGATGGCTCCGGCACTGACCGACCAGAAGCAGGTCAGGGAGGCGATGGAGGCGGTCGTGAGCAGGTACGGAAGGATAGACATCCTGGCAAACAATGCAGGCATATCACAGAGCATACCTCTCGAGAACTACACAGACGAAGACCTGGACAGGATCATCGACCTTAACATCAGAGCGGTGTTCGTATGCTGCAAGGCTGCCGCAGCATATATGAAGGAGGCAGGCGTAGGATGCATCATCAACACCAGTTCCGTAGTGAGTTTCTACGGCCAGGGGCTCGGCTGCATGTATCCGGCATCAAAGTCAGCCGTTAACGGACTTACCCGGTCGTTGTCGAGGGAACTCGGGGCGTATGGGATAAGGGTGAACGCTGTCGCTCCGGGAGTGACCCGCACAGATATGGTTGCCGCGCTTCCTGAAAGCATGGTTGCTCCCCTATTGAAGAGAATACCTCTTGGAAGGATGGGAGAGGCGGAGGACATAGCCAATGCGGCCCTCTTCCTTGCAAGTGATATGGCATCATACATCACAGGAGCGGTGATCCCGGTTGACGGAGGCGCGATAATTTAGGATTCAGGCATCCAGGTTACTCCGCAGGTTCCTGACGCATAATCAAATATATTCTTTAGTATAAGGCAATGTAAATAATTATCGTTTAACGGTATAATCTATCGCGATCGTGTTTATATACTTAACCCTATTCGAAAAAAAACATTATCTTTGTCGATAAAACAAGAGATTTCTGCACTATGAAACGTCTGCTCATCAAGAATTTCGGTCCAATTAAGGAGGCTCATATCACATTAGGGCAAGTCAACATAATCACTGGCATGCAAAGTTCCGGAAAGAGTTGCGTGCTTAAAACAGCGTGCTATTGTTCATGGGTTGAGAAACGTCTGGAACTTACTCAAAAAGTAAACGGATTTGCTGATGGCAGCGCATTCATTGATATTATGTCTGAATATTACAAAATGGCAGGGTATATTAAACACAACACATATATTGAATATGAAACACGCCATTTAAAGTTCAGTTATGACCATTCATCTAAATCATTCAAGATGGGATGGAAATCAAAACGCTGGGAATATAAAAAGCCCAAAGTCACCTATATACCTGCCGACAGAAATCTGGTGGCTGCAATTCCTGGATGGAGTTCATTATCGATGGATGGGAATATGATCGAGTTCATGTCGGACTGGGATAAGGCACGTAGATTTGTCAAGAAAGAAGAAAACTTTCTTGACTTGGGTATGTCATATTCCTACGACAGTCAGTCTAATTCTGACACCATTCAATTGGAGAATGGACGGCCTTTGAGGCTTAGGGAGAGTTCGAGCGGTGTCCAGTCACTTCTTCCGATGTATGTTCATCTGGATTACCTCGTGAATGGTCAATACGAGGATCGTAACAGTAAAATTTCCTACGACCAAAAAGAAGAACGTCGAAACTTACTCTCTACATTATACAACAGGTTCAAGAATAAGGTAGAAACCAATCATTTATATACCGTTACAATAGAGGGATATGATTATAACTTCGTGAGCAAGGAAGATGCAGAACGTTTCAGATCTATGTACCACAAATATATCAATGTGGATCATAGCGAAATATTCTTAGAAGAACCTGAAGATAACCTGTTTCCACCTACACAATGCAGGTTTGTTGATTGGCTGTCAGACGCAATAAAAGAACATGATGACATGCTGTTTATAGCAACTCACAGTCCATATGTTCTTAACCAGCTTATAAAGAACGGACCGAAAGGACTGAATGTACTGTTTACCTATCCTTCCGGTGACTCTGAAAGGACTTATTGTATAAGGCAATTAAGTGAAGAAGAAACTCACGAAATGTATGATAATGGAGTGGATATGTTCTTTAATTTCGAGTTATACGTATGAAACAGAACAAACTACTACATGTAATGCCCGAATGCTTCGTTGATACAAACCTTATAGAATATCTGCTGAACGCAGGAGTCAATCACCAGCATTGTTGTTCTAAGGTTGTAGGTCAATTAAAGTCAACTTTTGCTGATAAATTTGCTATCGGAATCATTGACAAGGACAAGGTCCAACTTGGTTATATCCAGGAATGTGATATCATAGCCCAAACAGAGCATCTGACATTGATGAGACATCGTGAACGTCATCAATATCTTATTACAATAGCACCAGCTGTAGATAAGTTTGTTTTAGACTGTGCGAGAGAGCAAATGGTTGATGTTACGGCTTTTGGTTTACCAAGTGAATTAATGAAATTTACGAAAGAATCCAAGAAGGTATCTTCTAACTCAGATCCTCGCTTTAAGTCTTTGTTTGCTGCGATTAAAGATCACATTGAAATTCGTTCCCTGAAGATGACACTAAAGTATTTATGCGAGAACCAATATCACAGTGATAGTGAATATCTAAAAGAAGTATTTATCGGGATTAAGTAATTTATTCTGTTGATAGAAATTCAAAAAGATAGAAAGGTTCAGGCATCCAGGTTACTCCGCAGGTTCCTGACGATCATCAGAAGAAGAGTCTTCCAACTATCTGAGGGGGACTCTTCTTCGATTATTCCCGAAAAGAGATTGGTGAACATGTTCAGGAAGAGTCTCTTTCTCAACAGGATGAGTATGACGAGGGCGATGAGATACACACCTCCGACGATGAAGGCCGCTCCGCTCATGCTTCCGATCGCCTCGCCGATCAGGACTGTGAAGGCAAACGCAAAGACGCCAAGCACAATAAGCAGAAGCAGGATGATGACCAGAACTGCAAGCACTCTGCTGAAGCCTACGGACAGGCTTGTGACTATGTTCTTCTTGAAGTCATCTGTCCTCATGCTGAGGTACTCCCCTACAGCAGAGGACAGAATTCCAAGAATGGTCCTGTTCTCATCCATCACTCTTCCTCCAGAGCTTCCTCGATGATTCCGAGACCCTCAGCGATCTTTTCCTTCGCCTTTCCTTTCAGGTCGGCAGCTCCTTTCCTGATCTTTGCACGGGTGTTCTCCCCTGAATCAGGAGCGAGGAATAGTGTCGCCACTGCGCCTGCCATCGCACCTGCGATGAAGCATAGCATTGATTTGCCTGTATCCATTGTCTTACGTATCTAGATGTTAATATCGTTCCGTCTCATTCATTATGATGAGATGTCTATGGATATTTCAGAAACTATACCATTGGACACATTGCTCCTTCATTATCAAATATCCGTATATGGGCACGGATATTGAGACAAGACTGTATCGTACAAATCCCAATTGAGTAATGAAGAAAATCTTGCTGCTTACCATCGCCTCTGTTTTATTGTCAGGCTGCCATCAAAGCGTTCTTTACAAGGGCATTCTTCCGGCTGCAGACTGTTCCGGGATCGAATATTCGTTACGGCTTGATCCTGGCAGCGGGGAATATTCCCTTGAAACCACATATCTGGATGCAGATGGACCAGGAAAGAATGTAAGGTTCACTTCAGCCGGCAGATTCGAGATCATCGGCGGTGCATCCGATTCCGTCGAATACTACAGGCTGAACCCAAAAGAAGACACGGATACCCTTTATTTCAGGAGGGTTGACGGAAATACTCTCCGTCTGGTGAATTCCGAATTGCAGGAGCCGTCGATTCCTGACAGCTATGACATCACCCGAGTCTCACGGCCGTGCCGGATGCAGTGACCATAAGCATTCCGCCGCCTTCGCCGAGGACTTCATAATCTATATCAATTCCCACGACGGCATCCGCACCCATTGCCCGTGCCCTGTCCTCAAGTTCCATCAATGCCTTCTTCCTTGCGGAAAGAAGTTCATTCTCATACGAACTTGAGCGGCCTCCGATGATGTTGCGGATGCTTGCTCCGAAGTCCTTCAGGAAGTTAACGCCGCTGATTACCTCACCGAATACGATCCCTTTGTATTCGATGATGTTTCTGCCCTCTACAGATTGTGTGGTTGTAAGTATCATTTCTTTGTTTGTTAAGTTGTCAATCGAATCTCTTAAAAAGAAGTATCTACTGCCGGAATATATTTCAGTCGCGTGTTCCTATATCCAATCCCCTTCGTATCGATAGCCCACATCGCACCTGAATTGAGATTTATCAGCAGGATATTGTCATCGTGGTCTCCATATCTGACAAGCTGATAGTTTACAGCATCCTCATCATCGACCCAATCTTCAGGAACATTCTCCCTGAGAACATTCCATCGGACAGGATCTCCCCTATGATAAGTGACAAGCGATACCTGACCGGTATGCTTATCGAGGAAGTATTTGCCGAGATTCTCGATACGCGAACCTCCAAGCGAAGTCTCTGACTTCATCCCGAAAACTTTCTTGAGTTCCTGTTCGAGTGTCGGACCTGACTTCTCAACGACCTTCTCCACTACCTTTTCCTTAGGTTCATCTTTCTTCTTCTCTTCCTTCTCAGTGCCGACCTTTACTGAGACGGTCTGTGCGGATATGTCATTTGAATTGAAAACAGCAGGTAGGACCAGCAGCATGAATGCCGCAGATAAAAGAATCTTCTTCATGTCAGTTCATTTTAGGGCTAAACATTAAGATTTGACCTGCAAATCATGTACCAGCTAGAAATTGAATCTGAGGCCACCTCTTACTGTCACCACGAACGGTTCCCGTGAGCGGTAAGTCTGTATCGAGCCTTCATTGAGGCTGTATGAGATGTCCGGCTCGAAATATAGACCTACCATCGGTACTATATTGAACTGGAGACCCATCGCTCCATTAAGACCGAACAGTACTTCCTTTTCATGAAGTCTTTCTCCTCCTACAGTGGCATAGATGCACTTGTCAGCCTGTATGCCGGCTCCGAGATAGAAGTTGAAATGCTTCCTGTTCACGATCATCCAGTCAAGTCTGACAGGTATGCCGAGATAGTGGACATACTGTCTGTCATTCTGATAGGTATAGTCAGAGAAGATTCTGGTTCTGTCTGATGCATACCTTGTGTAGTTGAGCCCCGTATTTATCGACAGTCTGTCAGTGATGTGCAATCTTGCGCTTACTCCGAACGACTTAGGGATTTCATGACGGTATTTTTCTGTATATGAGGATTTACTTCTCATCAACGCGCGTGCAGGTTCAGGAGTCTCGACCTCAGTAGAATCCTTCTGACCAGGGCCTGTCATATCTCCTTGTGGTGGTTCAAGATTCACATCATACATCTTGATTATAGGACTGGCCGAAGCAGATCCGGACAGGCCGACAGAAACCTTGATTCTCTTGCGTTTCGGCTCATCATCAGGGAAGTCGTCTAATCCCCAATAATCCGTCTGATTATCCTTGGTCACTTCCTTTTTATCATTTGTATTTCCGGCATCAGCAAGCAGTCTCTCCGTAATCGAGACGGTATCCTTTACTACTTCAAAGATTTCCTCTTCTTCAGGAACCTGTTCTTCAGCATTGTCCTGAGCAATCAGGATGTCGTCTGAAGGCTTCACGACATTTACAGAAGCTGGAATCTGTATTTTCTTCTTTGGGATGACAGTATCAGAAGTGTCTGATGGAGTATCTATGGAAACAGTATCAGTAGGTACAACTTCCTCTATAGGAGGATGCTGTTCTGCGACAATATCATCATTGGAAGGCACGTCAGACGGACGGATAAGCAGAAGTACGAGAGCGATGGCAGCAGCAACCGACGTGATGCCTCCGGCCCACGCAAACAAGGCAGCCCTCTTCTTTTTCCTCGAGGCTGCATATTTCCGCTGAAGGACGCTCCAGTCATCAGCAGGAAGGGGCTCCTCGATACTCTCGAGTTCCTCACCAATGATATCTGTCCAGTCTTCCATCATAATCCGTTTTTCCTTATATAATCCCTGACATTTTTGGCTAACTGTTCACGTGCCTTGAACAACAGCGAGGATGATGTCTTCTCCTTTATATCAAGCATCTGTGCAATGTCCTTATGCGAATATCCTTCCACGCAGAAGAGATTGAATATGACTCTTTTCGTTTCCGGCAACTCCCCCACCATCCGCATCAGCTCCGCTTTCGGAATCTTTGCAACCTCCTCGTTCTGCGGTTCGGGGATCTTCTCCTGCGTGTGTTCCAGAGGAACCAGATCCATCCGCCTGGACTTCCTCAGATGATCAATGACCATGTTTACCGTCACTCTCGCGCACCAGGACTTCAAGGAACCAGTCGGCTTATATTTTCCCACCGTGTCAAAGATTTTGATTATCGCATCGTGCATCAGGTCCCGGGCCAGTTCCTTGTCGCCTACATATCTGATACAGAGCGCATAGAGGTATGCCGCATACCTTGTATACAGCTCTTTCCTGGCCTTATCGTCCCCTCGGGCGCACAGTTTTGCCAGTTCAATATCCTCTATTTTAATTATCTCTGCCAATTGGTTTTCTGACTAAATAACGATGGCCTTTTGAAAATACTTCCGCGAAGATACGGATTTATTATAATGTGAAAAATTTTCGGTCAGGTGCGGAAGTAATTTTCAGTGCTGTGCGTTATTATCTCAGAACAATCCAGGAAACGATTTATGAAAACAAACTTGAGAATTTTTCTTATCTTACTGACAACATGTGCCTTCTTCCATGATGTGAATGCGCAGTCAAAGGATTCTTCCGAGAAAGGATATTACGGAGTCTTGGAGGTCTCCGGAGGTTATATATATAAGAATCTTATAGGATCGATACAGGCACCGTATGACTTAATGCTCGGAGCATCCTATGTGAACGGTTACCGATTCTCGCCTCATTTTGCGATGGGTATCGGTGCAGGGCTGAATTACTATTTCGACAATCAGCAGATTACCGCTCCGATATACCTGCATCTCAATGCCGATATCCTCAAGCGCGCCGTCACTCCATATATTGCACTGAATCTCGGATACAATATACAGCTTAACGGCGGCAAATACAATTATCCGTTCAAAGATGCCTTGACTCCGGAACAAATGCAGGAAGAGATCATAAAGACAGATGGCAAATTTGGTTCAGGCAGCTATCATTACAGGGGCTTCTTTGCTGAGCCATCAGTGGGTGTCCGCTTCAACTGCGGATCAAAAAGGGCGAACGTGGGCATATCATATGCCTTTGACGGCGAGATTGACCGTACGACAGACGCATACCGTATGCGTTATTTCCCTCAGGTGCGTATAAAGTTTGGTGTTGAATTCTAAGAGGTATAATGAATATGAAACGGATCTCAATCATTATGGCAGCGATTGCCTGCCTTGTCGCTTGTGAAAAGCCTGTAGACACATCTTTGATCGTCGGTACTTGGAATGAATGCTATGATGATCCCGACTTCATCATGGACGGAACTGTGGAATATACATTCAAGGCAGACGGAACATATCAGGTATATGCGTATGATGCATTGTCCGGCAGTGAGGTTACAAAGACACATGAATATACACTTGACGGGAATGTGATTACTCTGAATACAGCTGCTACAGACAGCGCTGACAGTCCAAGTTACACCATCACTGAACTTGATGACAAGGAGATGTCCTGGCAGAAGGTCGGCACGACTTATACACCAGGCTCGAACGGCAGTGATTATAAACACTTTAAACGGAAGTAGAATGAAACGAATCTTAACAATTCTGGCAACGATTATCTGTCTCTGTTCATGCGAAAAGGATAACGCACAGAAACATGATTGGTTACCAAGAACCTGGTATGGCGAATACGAAACTAAAGTGCAGAACAATGACACTGGTGAATATACTACTGTCACTGCCAGTATAGTCCTCGAATTTTCTGATGACAAGTCAAGATGTACAGTAAAGAGAGCGTATTCCGGTCTTCTGAGCATGAACTCAAAGACATATTATTCATCCGTGTATGACGACACCAAAGCTTTCAGCCTCAGGGAACATTCAGGCGATGTAGAGATTGTATATGTTTCCGAGATAGTTTCAGACAAACGTATTCTGAAATGGCGCGAACGAGACGAAGAAAGGGTCATCACGATAGAAGCAATGAAGATTGAGTAGAAATATCACAACATAACATCACATGAAACGATTATCACACATTATAATACTTATTACTGCTGTATCAGCTTTCATATCTTGTGAACGCGTGCTTTGCGTAGACGGTGCCTGGGATCCGATGGAGCTTGATAAGACCCACGTCAACTTTCCGTCTGAAGGTGGGCAGAACACTGTCTCTGTCCTGAATTATACCTTATGGTGGATTGTCGGAGGATATACGAGTGTGAATGAAATAGGTGATCAACAGAATTATTCTGACTTCATTCATGCCACATCTTCCGAGGGTGAAAATGGTGCACAAGACACTCTTGATGGCGGCTGGTATCATCTTACAGTTCCTGACAAGTGCAAGAGTAACGCAGTCATTGTTACTGTGGAGCCCAACGATGGCGAAGCACGTCATACAATCATACAGATGCAGTCCGGTAACGCCTTCACGACATTCAGCATTTCTCAGGAGTAAAAATTTGATATTAACATTTTAATAATTCAACTAATAATGAAACGAATCTTAACTATTATGGCAGCGGTTATCTGCCTTTGTTCATGCGCAAAAATCATTGACTGGGTTCCGGTCACATTTCAGGTAAGAGTACAGGATGCCCAGGGTAAAGACCTTCTTGACCCTGCTGACGACAATTCGTGGCTGATAGGAACAAAAATTCATTTCAGAGGTATTACCGTTGATCTGGATGAAACAGGTATTAGTCCAGTTACCAGAGCTCTCCCCGCAGAATATAGAGGATTCAGACTTGAAAAAGGGTCGGACTACTATTATCTGGCGTTTGGAGAATTTGAAGGAGGCGCTGATTACGATGAAGAAGATATGATGATACAGTGGCCCGACGGGAAAGTAAATGTCATCACCTATAGCCGTAAGTTGAACTGGGTAAAGGCAGACGCGAAGCAGGTATTCAAGCTGGACGGTGTGGAATGTTCCAATCCGATAATTATTGTCAGATAAAGTAGCACATATGAAACGAATCATCACTTTTATTTTAGCCATATCGTTAAGCTCTTCCCTGCTCTTATCAGCACAGGATAAGGACAAGCACAATTATGATGTAGGTGTCGGATTGAACGCTTATGGTGTTCTTGGAGCTGTAGGGGGGCCAAGCAGAAACATCAGTCCCGGATTCCTGTTTGAATACAGATACGATTACACTGACAGGATTGACTTCGGTGCGCAGGCACTTTTCAAGCATGGCAAGGGACATTCTGCATTTACCGGCGAGGATTACCCGACATGGGGACTCACTTATAACCAAATCGGTCTGAAGGCAGTTGCAGACTATAACGGACGCCCCGGAAAGCAAGTCAGACCATACATAGGAGCCGAATTAGGCGGAGGAGCACTCTTCACACAAAGGACAAACGGCACCAATGATACAGACATATTCGGCACAATCGGTCCAAGATTAGGATTGCAGATATGGAGATTCCGCGTGGGATTGGAAATTGATTTCGCCTTCGACGGCCAGTACGGCTTCCTCAGCACAGAAACCGCTACAGCTCTAAATCTGAGCTTTTCATTCTAATTGAGCTCATTGGTATAGGATTTGCTTTAGTAAATTTCGAATAGTTTTTTCATAGGTTAAGTTTTAGGTTAGAGGTGTCCTGCGATGAGAATTGCAGGGCATCTTTCTTTATATGCGTCAAAATCTTTCGCTATTTCTGAAAGGAATCGGTAAATTTGGTGTCTAAAGGGTAGAACAAAAGAAAAACACTGATGGACAACATTGAATTTGAACCTGAGTGCAAGTCGAGAGGAATGGAAACCGGTTTACATTCCCGAGGCGAAGCCTCAGTTGCCCTTGAAAGGGAATTTAC
>JAFUJQ010000136.1 GCA_017473705.1 Bacteroidales bacterium
CAAATTGCGATATGCTTATTGAGGCGAGTATCGCGGGGCATACAGACTGTTTTTCCCTCATACTCACCGAGGATAATGCCTTCTGCTTTCTCGGGAGTCGTCAGCTCCAGCATATTGCGCATTTCCTTATCTGTCATGAAGGTTGCCGTACCGTACACACCCGAATCGCTTGTGGTAAAGCCCCTTGGATCTTTCTTCTTACCGTCGAATCGGTCGTACAGCTTATAGATGAGAAATATCACTCCGCCTATCGTTAGGATGGCAAGTAAGCTGCACAGTCCCCGAACCGTGAATGCCTGCCCAAGGCAGGTAATGGGATTCCAGCTTGGAGGCTTCATGGTAACATTCCCCGTGAGCCCGTCTGCACTCATCCACTCGGCATAGTTGCTCGCGATCTGGGAGATGAGCCCCGAGATGTACAAGAGCATAACCAAAGCCAGTATGACACAGCCGATTGTCAGGATAAACCGTTTTCGGTCTTGTATCTTAAATTTCATCTTTCTCCTTTCCGATATCAAACTCATTTTCAAGAGTCCTGATATCTATTGTTTTTAATGTAACGCCATCACCGAGATATTGCCGCAGATAGCTCACCTGATGAGGAAAGCACAGAACCTCGTGCCTTGCCTGTACATTCTCAATTCCCTCTCGGTAGCGAATGAGTCTGGCGATGTCCCCATCAAAGTGAGCAAGAACATATGTGCCCCCCACGAAGGCGTCGTATTCAAAGAGCCCCGCATCAAAGGATCTGTCGGCGTCATCAAAGAGCATCTCCAAAAGCTGCTCCTTCCATCTCGGTATGAGGAAGAAGCGAAGCTGTCGGATGCCCTCCTGAGTTAACGGAACGTAATGGACGTGCGGGTAGATACTGTCAAACCGATATTCCTTGTGACTGTCCTCTCCTGCAGCGTTCAGGGTACTGAGTGCGGTTTGGGCGTCGTTCCCAAAAAGGATCGCAGAGTTTACCTCTCGGATACCCGCATTCAATCGGGAGAGCTCGGTCAAGGCTTGCCTCGTTTTGAACTCTCCCTTTCCGCACCACTTCATCGCCGCATCCCTTGTGTTGTATACCGCATAGCATTCGCTTTCGGTGAAGAGTGCGCCGACGATCCTCGTATACATCGTTTTGTTCATATCCACCTCGAAGGTTCCCTTAAGGCTTCGCGAGGTATAAAAGGATGGCTTCTCCACAACGTCGAGTATCCGCTCGGTTTGTAAAGGTTCCAATTGGTAAGGCCTGATATCCAGTCCCGCTTTCATAAACATTGCGGTCGCCTCAGCTACGCGGTGATTGCGGATGACGTGGCTTGGGTCCCCTCGAAACTTGTGGTCCTTGAAGGTTGCTCCGTAATACTCACTTGCTCCAATCCATTCCAGTATGGGGAGAGCTTTCCGGTACAAGCGCACCGTCTTAGCCCCTCCCTTACCGGATACCGTCAGGAGCTTGGTCGTAAGCTTTTGTCCCGTCTCGGTATGAGAGAAGGTTTGTTTCTCGGTGAGTTTGGAGACGAGTGCTTTATACACTCTCTCACGACCAAGCAGATGAATGGAGCAATTCGGAAATTCGCCCACGACCGATAGCAGTGTGAGAAGCTCGAAGGCTTGACTGCCTCGGCGAATGAACGTCATTTCGAACACCTCGAATTTTTGAGAATTGCGCCATGAAGACTGCTCTCTTTGGCGTAATTTTTTAGTCTTGATCGGGCAAAATGGGTAGGAACGGTACGGTTTTTCGGCA
>JAFUJQ010000137.1 GCA_017473705.1 Bacteroidales bacterium
GTAAGCCTCCGAAGAAATGCATATTGTGGCAGGTCCTCTGGCCTGCTACTTTTGCAATAAAAACGGATATGATGACCTTAGAAGAAATCAAATCGATCGAGTCATACTGTTCAGAAAACAGCGTAACGATCAAGCAACGGCTACATGATCTCAACATTCCAGAATCGAACTTTTATTATGCCCGCCGCATGTTATCCCGTCAGAGTACCTCCGAAGGCACTTTCATACAATTGGGAGGTTCATCTGGCGTGTCCTTTCCTGACCCAATCAGTCCGTCGTCCGGTCACCGCAGGAATAAGAACATCCCCGTCGAGAGCTATATGACCCTGGAGCTTCGCACAGAATCAGGTACTGCAATGAGAATCCAAGGCAACTTTACCAGTGAGCATCTTGGAGTGATAATGTCAAGTCTTCGCTAGCCATGTTCAGTCTGGACGACAGCATGCGGTACTGGCTGTTTACCGAGCCTACCGACATGCGCAAGAGCTTCCATATGCTGAGCGGCATCGTCAACAACCGGATGTCAGCAGATCTGCGCAACGGAGACGTGTTCATCTTCGTCAACAAGAACCGCAACCGCATCAAGCTTCTGCGTAAAGAGCCTGGAGGTCTTGTGATCTATGCGATGATGCTTGACTATGGTCGTCTCCGTTTGCCTTCAGTTGAGCAGGGAGCTATCAGTCGGGCACTTGAATGGCGTGATCTGGCCGGTATGATACGTCATGTGATAGAAGATCCGAACTACCGTTTGCGATGCTTAAGAAGCGGTGTCAGAATCTACTGAAAAGGGTGAAGAAAAACGGCTTTTCACTTGCATGTGTGGCCGTTTTTTCGTATCTTGTAGTCAGAAATAAAGATACCGGATGACACTCGAGGAACGTATAAGGCAGCTTGAAGAAAGGAATGCGGAGCTTGAAAAAAGCCTCGCAGACAAGGAGTGCCATATCGCGGACCTCGACCGCAAGATAGTGTCAAAGGACAACCGCATCGCCTATCTGGAGCAGCAGCTCTATGGCAGCCGTTCGGAAAAGCGTCTCCCAATAAATCCTGACGCCCTCCAGCTCAGTCTGTTCTCGGCAGAGATTGACGCTCAGGAACAGCAGCGTCTTGATGCGGCAATCTCCAAGGATGAGGAGAGGCGCGAAAAGCTTCTAAAGGTGGACGGTTACGAGCGCAAGGTCCGCAAACCGATTGACACATCAAAGTTGGAAGTCCGTGAGGAACATATATATCCAGACGGTATCAATCCTGATGAATATAACGAAGTGGAGCCGCTCGTTACTGAAAGTCTTGTCCTGGTCCCTCAGAAGATGTACATCCGTAGAATCGTACGCCACAAGTATGTCTTGAAGACATCTCTTCAGCAGGCTGATCCGGAACGTCAGGTCTTCGAAGTTGCCGCCTTGCCTCCTGCTCCCATCCACAAGTGTATGGCGTCAGAGTCCGTTCTTGCAGACATCCTGGTTCAGAAGTTCGTATATCACCTTCCGTTCTACAGAGTCATACAGAAGTATCGCGAGATGGGAGTCACGGTCAGCGACTCGACCCTCGGAGGATGGTATGCGGCGGTATGCGAGAAGTTGAAAGTCCTGTATGACAAGCTGAAGTCAGACATCCTGTCATGCCCTTATATACAAGTTGATGAAAGCACGATCCCCGTCATTGACAACGAGAAGTCAAAGACGAGGAAGGGCTACATGTGGTGTGTCAGAGACGCATCAGGTGCAGGCGTGTTCTTCCATTACGATATGGGTTCTCGAGGCACTCAGGTAGCGATGTCATTGCTGAAGGACTACCAGGGAGCGATCCAAAGCGACGGCTATGATGTGTACAACAAGTTCACAGGTATGGAGGGCAAGACCATGCTGGGCTGCTGGGCTCATGCCAGACGCAAGTTCGTGGAGGCAATGAAGGAGAACGAGAAGCTTGCTTCCGAAGCATTGGTGTACATCGGAGACCTATATCACATAGAGACCCTTGCAGCCGATCTTAGCAACGAGGAGCGAATGCAGATGCGTAGGGAAAAATCCTATCCGCAGATACGCAAGTTCGAGGAGTGGATGCAGGCCAAGTACTTCGATCCTTCAATGGGACCGTTGATGAGGACAGCCATAGAATATACGTTCAAACGACTGCCTAAGCTATCGATGTATGTAAATGACGGAAGCTGGAACATCGACAACAATGGAGTGGAGAATGCCATAAGGCCATTGGCAATAGGACGCAAGAACTATCTCTTCTGTGGCAGCGATGCATCTGCTGTACGAGCCTCGATGATCTACTCGTTCATCGCAACTTGCAAAGCCAATGGCGTAGAACCAAGAGAATGGTTCGAGGATGTAATCAGACGAATCCCGGAATACGAGAATGGCAGATCTGATGTCACTCATCTGCTTCCCAAGAACTGGAAACGCAACTTCAACGACTGTAATGACTGTAATCAACGTTAATCAACTTTGAGTAAAGTCAAACGACTTCAATAAAGTTATCCCGACTTTGATCAACTTCATCAGAGTCGGGATAACTTTATAAACTTTGCAAGATGCACTTTACCGGAGGCTTAC
>JAFUJQ010000138.1 GCA_017473705.1 Bacteroidales bacterium
GCCAATCCCGAACCACAAAGCGCCGATGTTCAGGGAGGCGAGATACAGATCCAACTGTTCGCCAATGTATCCGATATTGGAGAGATACCCCTCCTTCTTTTCGCTGTAGAGCAGGATGCAGTATTCCTGCCCCCGCTTGCAGGTGGTCTGATCCGCCGAAACAATCTTCATTCCTACTTTAATCTCTGGAATCAACGGTCGGCAGGAATGAAAGGCTTCTTCAATCTGAGTCAGTTCCATATCCGATAGATGCCCGATGTCCTTGAATAAATGAAAGGACTTTCGTTTGAAGATCATTTGATACTCCATTTCATTCATGGCTAACCCTCCATTTTCGTTTCCATTATTATAACGCGTAATATTTTTAATGTCAAACGCATCGTATTTAATGCCGCGCATTAAAAAGGGATTGACAAACATTAAAATTAGTGTTATGCTTTCATCATCAGAAAACCTTTGGAGGTATGTGAAATGAAAAACTTCAGCAAATTCATTGCGAATATGGCAAAGATCATCACAAAAATCGTGGAGGTGTTCCAGTGGGTCGGAGCGGGCCTGATGCTGGCGGCAACGGTCTGTGCATTGGTCAATCCCGATTGGATCGGCTATTTCATCGGCTTTGATGCTTGTGAGAGTTGCGGGGCCAAACTGTCTGTGTACGGCTTTGAAATTCAGGCGGCTGTTACAAACGGTCAGGTTGATATGACGGCGCTTTTCCTGTTCGGCATCGGCGCAACGCTGATCCTTGGGCTGATGGCTATGATTTTTAGAAATCTCCACCTGATCATCAAAAAATCCGAAGGAACGACTCCTTTCCAGCATGACAATGTGCGTATGTTCCGTGAGATCGGCATCTTTTCTATCGCTGTCCCTGTTGTTGGCTTTGTTATGAGCGTGATCGCAAGAATCGTGATCGGTGTTGAGAACGCTGAGATATACAACGGCTTTGAGGGCTTTGTCATCGGTATTGTGGTTCTTTGCATCACTCAATTCTTTGCTCAAGGCATAGAGCTTGAAAAAGATGTAGACGGACTTCTGTAAGGAGGCCGCCATGGGAAAAATCGTTCTTCGACTGGATCGGATGATGGTGGAGCGGAAAATGTCCCTTAACGAGCTTGCTGAGCGGGTAGGCATTTCCAATGTAAACCTGTCCAAGATCAAAAACAACAAAGTTACCGCAGTCCGGTTCACCACGCTCGCGGCGATCTGCGAGGCGTTGGACTGCGAAGCGGGAGACATTCTGGAATATCAAAAGGATAGCTAATCATGAAAATCGAAACCGAAAGATTGATTATTACCGAGTTCACCATGGATATGGCGGAAGCTGTCCATCTGAATTCTCTGGACGAGGACAACCGACGGTTCGTCCCCGACGAAGTATTTGAAACCGTGGAGGAGGCAGCCGATACCGTGGGCTTCCTGATGGGTGTCTATGAGAACGGCGACGGCCCGCTGGTGTATCCGGTACTGCTGAAGGATGGCACCTACATCGGCTATGTCCAGGCCGTTCCCTTTGACGACGGCACCTGGGAAGTAGGTTATCACATCGGCGGCAACTACACC
>JAFUJQ010000139.1 GCA_017473705.1 Bacteroidales bacterium
GAGCAGATCCTGTCCATGAGTATGGAAAGAAGGAAAGGACTCGTATTACGCAAGGAGGATATATGTTTGGCTGACATGGTTGCTGACCTGACTAATAAGCAGAAGATGAAGTCTGAAAAGCCCGTAATATTCGATGTCGAGATCGTTGAAGGAACAACCATAAATGCAGACAGAATGCATCTTGGCAACATTCTGAACAATCTCATAGACAATGCGATCAAATACTCAGGTGAGGCAGTCACCATAAGCATCAAGGCAGACGAAAGACATATCTCGATCAAGGATAATGGAATCGGAATCTCAGAGGCTGACCTCAAGCATATATTCGAGAAGTTCTATAGGGCGCATACCGGCAATATCCACGATGTCAAGGGCTACGGTCTCGGACTGTACTATGTGAAAAGCATAGTAGAAAAGCATGGCTGGACCATCACAGCAGAAAGCGAACCAGGAAAAGGAACAAGATTCACCCTGTCAATATGAGCGATAAGATAAACATACTTCTGGTCGAAGATGAAGCTGACCTTTCACTGATAATCCGCAACACCCTCACCGGACAGGGCTTTGATGTCAGAACAGCACGTGACGGGGAGGAAGGCCTTCGGATGTTCTATGCACAGAAGCCAGATGTGCTGGTCGCAGATGTTATGATGCCGAAGATGGACGGCTTCACAATGGTACGTCAGATAAGGCAGACAGACATTCTGACTCCTGTACTCTTCCTGACAGCGAGATCAGCCATCGATGATGTCGTGGAAGGATTCGAAATAGGAGCCAATGACTACCTTAAGAAACCATTCGGAATGAAGGAGCTGATTGTCCGTATCCGTGCATTGGCTGGCAGAAGACCTGTGCAGAAACCTTCAGAAGCAGTTTCATACAACATCGGCAATTACACCTTCAATCCGGAAACGATGCGCCTGGACTTTGCCGGAACATCTCAGGAACTATCCCCAAGAGAAGCCCGAATTCTGGAACTCCTATGCACAAGCAAAGGAGAGACCTTATATATGAAACCGCTCCTGCTGGAACTCTGGGGAGACGACGACTTCTTCAACTCCCGTAGCCTCCAGGTCTTCATCTCCAAGCTTCGCCTCCGTCTCGAATCAGACCCACGCATCCGCATCGTCAATGTACGAGGCGAAGGCTACAAGCTTTTGGTCAACGAATGATTTTTTCACTTTCTTTGTAAAAATTGTAAAAATATCAAATCAGTTAAATCTTTTTTCCACTTTTCGCGTCTTGTTATCGGATGCATTCAAAATCTGATAACAACAAACGAATCATGACAGACAAGAAACAACAAAGGCTGAATGAGCTTGAAGGCATAATAGTGAGAGAGCAGGACATGCTTTTTCGCTTTGCTTACATGCGTATCGGTCGCAGGGCGGATGCGGAGGACATCGTACAGGATGTATTCCTGAAACTGTTCCGTTCATCTGAAAGTCTGGGGTCTGTCCGAAACATCAAACATTACCTGATACGTTCGATCAGTAACGCCTGCAAAGATTTTCATAGGAGACAGCAGAATATCCTGCCACTGGAAAAGGCTGAAAGGGAGATGGTTTCGGATGATGACCTCAAGATGCACGAAGAGTATCTCAGAATAACAAAACTTGCAGGAACTCTGCCTCAGGAACAGAAGGAAGTCCTCTATATGAAATGTATTGACGGACTCAAGTTCAGAGAAATCGCGGATATTCTGGAACTGCCTCAGGCGACAGTCAAATCCCGTTATCGCTACACTATTCAAGGCATTCAGAAACAACTCAATTAAAGGAAAGTGAAATGAAGACAACTGATAACATAGAAAAGATGCTGACTCCTCAGTGTGAGTTCAAGGCATCGTCAAGCCTCAAGGATAGGATTCTTGAAGCTGCAGCACAGGAAGAAATCACAACACCTGCACGCCCTAGACTTGTGATTATGAAATATCTTGCCACATCAGTGGCTGCTGCAATTGCTTTACTCGCAGTCCTATTCATAGGCAAGTCCAGTGTTCAGCCGACCTACGCGGCAGAAAAGATCTTTGCAGATGCTGCCGAGATTCTGAACAACATAAACTCTTATACTGCCATCTTAAAGGTCCGCACTGACCCGCAGGAGAATTTTTCATATATCAATCCATGGGGCAGATTCGTCGAGCACACGGTTACTGTTCAACAAAGCACCGGGCATTGGTCGATTGATAAAGGAGGAAGGAAAGCTGTATATGATGGAACATATACCTGGCAATGGCTACCTGAATCACAGTTTGGATGGAAATATGATAATGAAAACATATATGTCATCGATGACTTCGCCTTATTGCTCGACCTACCATCACTGATGGTGGCAGAGGAAAATATCGCTCTAGCAAGTAATGGAGCCTGCATCACGAAAACTGAATCTGATGAAGTCATCACTCTTGTTGTAACTTCACCTGCTCAAGGCGATTTTACAAATGAATATTCTCGTAATACATCAATTCTTGAGTCAGACACAATCAGGGAGTACGAATTTTCAAAGGAAGGTGGAGAACTTCTGTCTTTGAAGATCAGCACAAAGATATTGGGAGTCAACAGGGTTATCGTAGAGATGACAGATCTGAAGTATCCTCCGGGCATTAAACCTTCCACATTTGCTGTCGATGAAGACATAGAATGGATTGACAACACCGAGCTTGGAATGAAAGTGGCTTATGAAACTCTTCCATTTGATCAATTTACCGGCATTACAGCAGAGGAAGCCGTTGTCAAGATGTTCGATGCGACATCTGTATGGGATGAGGATTTCCTTAAGGTTGTGTTAAGAAATATGAGCCTGAGGCAAATGGAGAAGATATATAAGGGTTGCAGGCTTTTAGAGTATGAACCATCATTCAAGTCAGGTCTATATAATGGAGTATTTGTCAAGTGCAAGGTGAAGATGGCAGATGGCAGGACAA
This sequence comes from Bacteroidales bacterium, assembly GCA_017473705.1. Taxonomy (GTDB): domain Bacteria; phylum Bacteroidota; class Bacteroidia; order Bacteroidales; family UBA932; genus Cryptobacteroides. The sequence continues at coordinate 2,927 of JAFUJQ010000139.1, forward strand.
AGAAACTCGTGGTAGCGCTGAGGAATGATAATCCGACTATGACCTGGACTGCCGATGGAGGTTTGTAATATGAGGATATTATTTACAATATTGCTCTCATTGAGTGTGATGATAGCTGATGCACAGGAATCACAAGGCGAATATGAAGATTTTCTGGCAGATCAGCACCTCTCGGCAAAAGAGTATATTCTGAGTCTGTTCGAAAAATACGATATAGTCATTCTATGTGAACGTGATCATCGTGAAATTACTCAATATGATCTTATTCTCGACGTGATTTCTGATAAGCGATTCAGATCGGAGGTCGGAAATATCTATACAGAAATCGGAAATTTTCAAAGGAACGACATACTCAACGAATTTCTTTGCAATGATGCGTTGAACGATAGAGCTGCCAGAAGAGAAGCATTGGAAATCCAGCGGGATAGTTATGGAGCCGGATTGTGGGAAAAGTCAAATTATGCATATTTCATCCATGGCGTTTGGGATACCAATAAGAGAGATGACAATAACGTAAAGATTTATAATCTTGATATCGGAATCCGTGACTGGGCAACATCAACTGTAGAGGATATTCGCGAAAGAGATTCGCTGATGCCACAAAGAGACAGTATTCTTGCAGACAATTTCTTGCGTGCATATAATGTGTCCAGCACAGAAAAGGCTCTGGTCATCTTGAACTTCCGGCATGCATTTGTAAAAGACATAGGTAAGAGTGCAAATGCCGGACGATATATCGCTGAGTTATTCCCGGGCAAAGTAGCCAATGTAATGATAAGTGGTACGTCTCTTTCTTATGATATGTCATTAACTGCAATTGCTCAAGGACGCTGGGATGCA